>CAYVQP010000012.1:2615-56838 GCA_964452775.1 uncultured Ardenticatenaceae bacterium
TGATCGGGCGCTAATTGATTGACGAGGCAATGAGATGCCGGCAGCGCTCTCTGCACTGCCCTAGTCGTAGTCCAGCTCGATCCGGGTGCCGGCGCCGGTGTCCTGCAGGGTAACCCAGGCAGTCTCGCCTCCGCGCACGAAGACCAGCCCCACCAGAGTGAGCTTGAAGCTGAAACCGCCGCCGGAGGTGTCAATGGTGAGGCCGGTGGCGGTGGAGGCCAGCGACCAGCCGAACACCGGCATTTGGCTCTCATACCACGACCACACGTCGTCCATGCTCGCGTTAACGGTGGCGATCATCTCGCCGGTACCCTCGTTCTGGCTCACCGTCTGGTAGCCGGGATAGAGGGGGATGCCCTTCCACTGATCGTAGTTGGGCAGGTTGCTCGCGTACAACAGCGCCTCCGCTTCGGCGAGCGCCTCATCCTCCAGCCCCAGCTCGATGGCGGCGTTCAAGTCCTCTCTGCCGGCGTTGCGGTCGCCCATCGCCATACGCAATTTGCCCCGTGCCAGTAGCGCCTGCGCGTTTTCCGGCTCCCGCCCGATCACGGTATCCAGGTCGGCCAGGGCAGCCTCGTTGTTGTCCTGCTCCATGTAGACCAGCGCCCGCTCGTAATAGGCGCCGGTGAATGAATCGTCCGCGGCGATGGCCCCGCTGTAGGACTCGACCGCGACGTCCAGGTCGCCTAGGGCGTAAGCTTGCTCGGCGCTGCGGATGTAGATGTCGGGTCCGGCCTCGCCCAGCGCGATGACGCTGTTGTAATCGGCCAGCGCCGCCTCCGCATCGCCGGACAGCGCGTAAAGGTCCGCCCGCTCAAGGTACGCCTCCGCCAGCGACTCGTCCAGCGCGATGGCCTCGGTGAAGCTTTCTATCGCGCCCGCCCTGGCGCCGTAGCCGACTTGTGCCCGACCCAGCGCCAGATAGGTCGCCACATCCTCCTGCCCCAAGGCGATCGCCCGGCTGAGATCCGCCGCCGCCGGCGTGTACGATCCGACACTTAGATAGAGGTTGCCGCGCGCCAATAGCAGCTCGCCGTCCTCCGGCCTCTGTGCAAGGGCCAGGCTCAGGTCGCTGATGGCCGATTCCGGATAACCGGCGTCCGTTTTTACCTTGCCCCGTTGCGCGTATAGCTCGGCGTCATCCGGGTGCGCTTCCACGAGCAGATCGAGATCGCCGATCGCGTCGACGTAACGACCCTGCTGATAGTAGAGCGCGGCCCGCCGGCGCAGGGCCTCCTCGTTGCCCGGCTCGATGTCGAGCGCGCTTGTCAGGTCCGCCAGCGCCTCCTCCGGTTGCCCCAGCATCTCGTGGGCAACTGCGCGGCCGAACAGCGCCGCTACGTTGTCCGGCTGCAGGTCGAGAAGCGCGCTGTAGTCCGCCTCCGCCAGCTCCCACGCCTCGGCTTGCGCGTACTGGTCCGCCCGCAGCGCGAGGGCATCCGCGTGGGCCGGGTCGAGGGTGAGCGCCGTGGACAGGTCGGCGCCGGCGGCGTCCGGGTCGCCTAGCGCCAGGTGGGCCTGCGCTCGTCGGTAGAAGGGGGTCGCCGCAGCGGGGTTCAGATCGGCGGCGAGGGTGAGATCGGCGAGCGCACCGGCGGCGTCCCCCGACGCCAATTTACCCTCGCCGGCGGCGGCAAAGGCGGCGGCAGCAGCCTCCCGCGCCTCAGCCGGCACGCTCGCCGGGTCGTCATCAAGGGCCAGCCCTTCCTGGAAGTGCGCCAGCGCCTGCCCCGGCTCTCCCTGCTGCGCGAAGGCCAATCCCAGCAGGTGGTGCGCCTCGACCAATGCCGGGTCCAGCGCCAGCGCGCGTTGGAAGTCCCCTTGAGCGCCCGGCCACTCCGCCCCCGCCATGCGCTCCCGTCCCCGGTGCAGATAACTTCCGGCGTGGGCCGCGTCCACCGCGTATTCCGCGTCAATCACGGACAGTTCGTCCAGCGCCGCCGCTGCCGCGTCCGGCTCCCCCTGTGCGGCCTTGACCTCCGCCAACAGATAGAGCGCGTCCGCCAGCCCGCCGTCGATCGCCACGGCCCGCGCCGCGTCGGCCTCGGCTGCATCCAGCCGGCTCCCGGCGAAATGCGCCCGGCCACGCGTCAGGTAGATCGCCGCCAATGCGGGATCGACGGCATACGCGCCGTCAATCTCGAGCAGCTGGTCCAGGTCCGCCGCCGCCGCCTCTCTGTCGCCGGCGGCGAAATAGGCCCGCGCCCGCTGGTGATAGGCGTCCGCGAATGTGGGGTCGAGCGCAATGGCCTCGGTCAGCGAGGCGATAGCGCCTTCGCCGTCGCCCTTTGCCATGGCGGTGGCGCTCTCCGCAGTCAGGCCGGCGGCGTCCTGGGCGCAGGCGACCGCTATCGTCAGAAGCAGCAGTAACAGTGCGAACAATAGGATCTTGCGGCCTGCGGTCATTTCTTGCCTCCTCCTAACGAATCGCTGAGCGGGAAGTGCGTTGACCGGCGGAGAATGGTCGTGCGCTGTGTCGTCGGGTCACAGGTAAGACATCTACACACAGTCTACGGAAGTTTGGCCGTCAATCCCATAGACAGGCAGGGCAATCGCATAGACGTTTGTCGTGTATCGCCCGGCGCAAGCTCAGCAAGCGGGAATTAGCGCGCGCGGCCGGCAGGTGCCGGACGTTCTGGAATAAGGCTATGAAACCAGCGGGATTCTGCAAACCATTGACTGGGAGACCGCCAACAAACGGGGGCTAGAAAATCCGGGTCTACTGCATTAGTGATGATAATCCGCATCACTCGCCGGCAAGCACTCGCCGCTTATGCGGCACATGCAACAGCCTGGCAGCCCGTTGCTTTGCCGCCTCCCCACGGCGGTCGTAGCGAGCGGTCGTGTTGACATTCGCGTGTCCGGCCATCTTCTGCACCGTCACAATGTCCGCCCCCCGGTCCAACAACTCGCCCACAAAGGTGCGCCGGAAGTCATGCGGCGACAACGCGGCAACCCCGGCCGCTGACGCCCGGGTCTGCAGCATCTTGTATATTGCCTGGGTGGTCAGCCGGCCGCCCTGATTGCGATTGCCCACACCCCGGAATAGCGGGCCGGGCGCATCCCCGCGCGCTGCCAGCCAGTCGTCGAGCGCCTCAGCCGCGCCGTCGTCTACGTAGGCTGTGCGCTCCTTGTTGCGCTTGCCGCGCAAGATCAGCCCGCCCACAGCCGGGTCGTAGTCGGCCATGTTCAGTTCCACCAGCTCCGCCCGGCGCATGCCCGTGGCATAGAGCAAGGAGATTATCGCCTGTCCTGGCTACCTAACTTATCCACTCGTTCAAAGTTGAAGTAGATCTGGTGTTAGCCGTCGATGCTAGAGAGGAGATTCATTTTCTGCTATACTGCTCTCAACATTTCTGAAGTCAAAGTTTGTTGATAAGGCAAACATTGCCCACAGCGTTGCGGACTGGTCCATATAGAATCTACTTCTACTCGTACGATTGCGCAGAACCGAGGCACATGCACATTGACCGAGAATTGAAGAGCGCAAAATTCTGGCTAGATCCAGACATCCTGCTCGAAGACAATCATGGGTTTCGTCGCAACGAGTTGCGCGACATTGAGCGCGTTCTGCGCACGAATTTGGAGACACTTAGACATGAATGGGACAGTTTTTGCGGCGCCAGTGCTGGCTAGCGTTCTGGATGTTCATATTACTGACGATACGTTGACCGTTGACCTTGCCGATGGTCGCTCAATTTCAGTTCCGATTGGCTGGTACCCGCGACTTGCTCAGGCAACGGTTGCGGAACGCACCAATTATGAGATTAGCAATGCGGGCTACGGCATACATTGGCCGGAACTTGATGAGGATCTCGGCGTTGAAGGCCTATTGATGGGCAAGAAGTCAATGGAGAGCAGAGCATCATTCGATCGCTGGCTGCAAGATCGCACCGCAGCGAGACCAGGGCAAAACGGGGGCTAGACGGCCAGTGGTAGCTCGCTGATCGATGCCGACGCGGTTCTGTTGCAAAGAATTTTGGGGTCGGGTAACCTGGGCTGCTTCATCTTGATACTTGAAGGGCAACTGCATGGAGAACCCATTCAAATGGCGGCATTATCAGTCTGAGATCATCTTGCTTTGTGTTCGTTGGTACCTGCGTTACGCGCTCAGCTACTGAGATTTAGAGGAGATGATGACCGAGCGCGGCCTGTCGGTTGTCCACACAACCATTTACCGCTGGGTTCAGGCGTATGCCCCAGAAATAGACAAACGTTGCCGGCCTCATTTGAAGCAAACCAATGACTCCTGACGCGTCGACGAGACCTATATCAAAGTCAGGGGCAAGTGGATGTATCTGTATCGCGCCGTCGATTCGACCGGTCAGACGCTCGATTTCCTCCTGAACCAGACTCGCAGCACTCGAGCAGCCAAGCGCTTCTTCCGCGAAGTCTTGGGCAGACCACATATCACTGCCCCACGAGTAATCAATGTCGACAAGAATCCCAGCTACATTGGCGCCATTGATGATTTGAAGCGAGAGAAGCTGCTACCGGAAAAATGTAAACGCCGGCCCAGCCAGTACATGAATAACATGGTAGAGCAGGAACACCGCTTCATTAAGCGAAGGGGCAAGCCAGGCCTGGGGTTCTTCTCTTACCCGACAGCCTGGCGAACAATTCGAGGATATGAAACGATCAACATGATCAGGAAGGGACAGGTTGAGGGAGCAGACAAGGGAAACATCAGCGCACAGAATCAGTTCATCGCAGGACTGTTTGGACTAGCGATCTAAGCTGCAACTACATCCGCGACCCTCTGCGCCTGCCTGCTCTCGCGCTGGATTTTTCGCAACAGAACCCTCGAGATGCTGCTGGATTTGCACAGTCGGCCTGTCTCGACCGGGGGACTCTGCAATTTTGGAACTCGAGGTGCGGGCAACGTTGAGAGGCGAGATTTGATGCTCACTTTTCTGTTTACCGATCTGGAAAACAGTACCCCGCTCTGGGAGAGCTTCCCGGCGGCGATGCAACAGGCGTCCGCCCGGCATGATGCGTTGCTGCGCGCGGCCATCGTGGCGCACAATGGGCGGGTGATTAAGAGCACCGGCGACGGCTTCCACGCCGTCTTTGCCTCCCCGGCTGACGGCGTCATGGGCGCGCTGGCCGGGCAACTGGCGCTGCTGGCCGAAAGCTGGCCGGCCGAAACCGGCCCGTTGCTCGTGCGTATGGGGCTGCACACCGGCGAGAGCCGCGAACGAGACGGCGACTATTTTGGCCTGGCGGTGAACCGGGCCGCCCGTATCATGGACTGCGGGCATGGCGGCCAGGTGCTGCTTTCCGCGGCGACGGCGGCGCTGATCAGGCCGGCGCTGCCGGCGGAACTCACGCTGCTGGATTTGGGCGACCACCGGCTACGGGGCCTGGGGCTGCCGGAGCGCATCTGGCAACTCTGCTATCCAGGACTGCCGGCCGAATTCCCGCCGCTGCGCGCGCTTTCCGCCTACCGGCACAACCTGCCCAGCCAGTTGTCGAGCTTCGTAGGCCGGGAGCAGGAGTTGGCCGACATCCGGCGACTGCTGGGCGAGACCCGGCTGCTCACCTTGTTGGGGCCGGGCGGCACCGGCAAGACGCGCCTGATGCTGGAGAGCGCCGAGAGCGTGCTGGGCGACTACGAGCACGGTGTCTGGCTGGTCGAACTGGCTCCGCTCACCGACCCGGAGCGGGTAGCCGAACGGGTGGCGGCGGCCCTGAACGCGCAAGAGCAAGCCGGCCGGCCCATGCGCGATGCGCTGGTCGACTACCTGCGCCGCAAACAGTTGCTGCTGTTGCTGGACAACGTCGAGCACCTGGTGCGCGAGTGCGCAGAGCTGGCTGCCTATCTGCTCTCCCGCTGCCCAGACTTGAAAATGATGGTCACTGGCCGGGAAGCGCTGTTCATCGCCGGCGAAGTGACCCTGCAAGTGCCTTCCCTGTCGCTGCCAGGCAGCGGCGGCGGGCTGGCAGCGATAGCGGCCTGCGAGAGCGTGCAACTGTTCCTGGCCCGCGCCCAGGAGATCCGGCCCGATTTCGAGTTGGGGGCCGAAAATGCGCCGCTGGTAGCCGAGATTGTGCGCCGGCTGGACGGTATCCCGCTGGCGCTGGAACTGGCTACTGCCCGGCTGCGCATGCTGACCGTCGACCAGATCGCCCAGCGGCTCAGCGACCGCTTCCGGCTGCTGACCGGCGGCCGGCGCACCGTCTTGCCCCGCCAACAGACCTTGCAAGCGCTGATCGACTGGAGCTGGAACCTGCTGGACGACAACGAGCGGCAACTGATGATGCGCCTCTCGGTCTTTGCCGGCGGCTGGACGCTGGCCGGCGCGCAAGCCATCTGCGGCGACGTGCTGCTGGACGAGTACGCCGTCTTCGACCTGCTGGAACAGTTGGTGAACAAGTCCCTGGTCGTGGTCAGTTACCCGGTGACCGACAGTCACCCGGCTTCCGGCGAGGCGCGCTATGGCATGTTGGAGAGCATCCATGAATATAACCGTGACCGGCTGTTTGCCGCCGGCGATGGCGAGCGCTGGCGCGACCGGCACGCGGACTACTACGCCGGCTTTGCCGTAGACGCCGGGCCGCATCTGCTTCAAGCGGACATGTTGCTCTGGGTGCAACGGATCACGGCCGAGTTGGACAATTTGCGGGCGGTGCTGGCCTGGACCCTGGAGGAGCGCCCCGATGTGGCGTTGCGCATCGCCAGCAGCCTGATCTACTCCGAGGTGCACTGGTTGCATCCTAGCGAGGCCGTAGCCTGGTTGCGGCCGGCCATCGAACGAGCGCGGGGCCAACTGGGAGCCGAGCCGCCGGTGGTCAACATGCACGACTACATCAGCGCGCTGGTCGGGCTGGTGTCGACGCTCTCCTGGATTGGCCGGCGGCCGGCTGTACTGCCGTTGATTGACGAAGCGATTGCCCTGGCCCGGCAACATGGCGAAGAGCGGCTGTTGGCGGCGGCGATCATGAACAAACACGGCGGCCTGGGACGGATACTCACCGGCGAAAGCAAGCAAGAGGTGCAGGAGGCGATCACCATCGCGCGCCGGAATAATTTTCAGAACGAGCTGTTCCTGCTGTTGAGCACCTATGCGGCGTCGCACCTGGCGCAGGGCCGGATTGAAGAGGCCGCAACGCTTATTCAGGAAGCGATGGAGCTGGTGCGCCGGATTGACAACCCCATTTCCAGCGCGATGATCCATTACGGCCAGGGCTTTCTGGCCCAGATGCGGGGCGATTGGGCGGCGGCGCGGGAGCATGGCCTGGTTATGCTGGCAAATTATGAAGCGCTGAACGCGCCGCGCAGTATCGCCACCGGGCGCAGTTTCCTGGCCCACAATGCGCGCTATGCCGGCGAACTCGACGAGGCGGAAGGCTACTACCGGCAGACCATCCTGAACTAGCAGGAATTGGGCCACCAGGCGGCCGTGGCCCACCAGCTAGAGTGCTTCGCCTATATCGCCATCGCCCGCGACCGGCCCGCGCACGCTGCCCGCCTGTTGGGCGCAGCCGGGCAGGCACGGGAGGCGCTACACCGGCCTATCGAAGCGCCCAACGAAGTCGCCGAATTGGAGCAAGCGCTGGCCCAACTCGCCGGCGCGCTGGGCGAGGCAGAGCGGGAGCGGCTGTTGGCGGAAGGTCGCCGGCTGAGTTTGGATGAGGCGGTGCTAGTGGCGTTGGGGGAGGTGAGGTAGAGAGTTGCCTCCGTCTTACCTGCTATTGACCTTGCGACCCGACCGCAACTATCGCGGCAACTCAAAAATGCGCACCCGACTATTCTGATTCGTCACGGCGACATGCCGGGCGCCATTGAAGAGTGCTATCTCTTCAATCAAGCTGATTCCCGGAAAGTAAATGGTTGGTTCGCTTGCCAGATCCTCAGCGTTCCAAGCATACAATTGAGTCCAGCCGGCCGCCATCAGGGTGTTGCTTTGTTGATCGTAGCTCAGCGACTTCATGAGTTCGTCGCCGGAATAGAAGCGTCTCGGCCCGGTGCCATTCGTGTGCAACAAGTAGAGTTGCTCGCCGGCAGCAATTGCGAACGCCCGCAGGCCATCAACGTAGACGACATCCTGGACCGCGTGCAGGTCAAACGAATAATCTGGCTCATACATCGTCGAGTCATAGTGCAATAGCTGGACACCATCGTAGTTGCCAACCACGAGCCAGGAGATTGCATCATCCTTGGTAGCAAGCGCCAGGATTGTACTATATGGCACGGCCACGTCTGTCGGGGACGAAGCGTTGTCCGACGTGTCCAACATGTGTAAGTGAGATCCCGACAGTATTAGGAGTTCGCCTTCAGGGCCAAAGGCCATGCTCCAGGCGCGCTCTGCTCCGGTGATGGCGAGGGGTTCCGGAGTCCAACCATCTTCGCCCAACTTGCACAGACCCACGCCCGCAAGATCCGCGAAGGCGAATTTGTCATGTTCCAGGTCTGACGCCAGCAGCGTGCCAAAGCATTGTTCGCCGGTGAGGGTCTCACTAACAAGGGCATCGTCTTGGACACGCCACAAGATGATTTCATGCTGCTGGCTGTTTGAGATCAGCTTTTCTCCGTCATGGCTCATCGCCAGACCGTAATATGGCGCCGAGAATTCGCCTAGCGGCGGACCCAGTTGAATAGCGCTCTGATAAGGCATCCGGACGTAGAATCCTGGGCTAAGGATTTGAATCGCGCCGAGGGCGACGCCAATGAGGCTTGCGACCAGCAAAGGTATGACAAACCGGCGCCGGGACCATCCAGATTCTCCGGGGTCAGCTCCCGCTTTGCGGCGTTCGCGGTCAATCGTTGCCAGCAAAAGGATGACCGCGGTAACACCGCCTATTGCTGCGCTAGGACAGCCTGCCAACAGGAATTATTCTGCACCGCCAAATGACATGTGCCCCATAGCCATCTTTGCTTCCAACTGAAGATTGCTGGCTAGAAGCAGCCACACGGTCGCGATGGCGAAACCTGCGCTGCAGATCGCTGCCACAAGCCACAAGAGCGCCACATTCCGGCCCCGCACCCTTCCGCGATTGTGCTCTTGATTGCTCACTGGCTCCTCCTCTTGCCGCCATGAATGCGAATGACAAACGAAATGGGAAAGTGTGACTAGCACCAAGTTCGCTGCAATATCAGCGTAGTATACTGAACTCAGGGTGTCAAGTGGTGCGAACCATAATCAGGGAGTCAGGAAATCCCTGCTTAAATGGTCGCTGGTGCTACTCTTTCTCGCGTAAGTGTCTCTCTCGAGAGGATACCTTTCCAAAACTTCGTCGACAAATCACTATCCGGATTACTCATACAGTGGCGGGTTTCAACACATCATCCGCCGGCTAGCACCGCCGCTTATGCGGCACATGCAACAGCCTGGCGGCCCGCTGTTTTGCCTGCTCACCGCGCCGGTCATACCGGGCAGTCGTGTTGACATTCGCGTGTCCGGCCACCTTCTGCACCGTGACAATATCCGCCCCCCGGTCCAACAACTCGCCCACAAAGGTGCGTCGAAAGTCATGCGGCGACAACTCGGCAACCCCGGCCGCTGCCGCCCGGGTCTGCAGCATCTTGTAGATCGCCTGAGTGGTCAGCCGGCCGCCCTGGTTGCGATTGCCCACGCCCCGGAATAACGGGCCGGGCGCATCCCCGCGCGCTGCCAGCCAGTCGTCGAGCGCCGCGGCCGCGCCGTTGTCCACGTAGGCCGTGCGCTCCTTGTTGCGTTTACCGCGCAGGATCAGCCCGCCCACAGCCGGGTCGTAGTCGGCCATGTTCAGTTCCACCAGCTCCGCCCGGCGCATACCCGTCGCATATAGCAAAGAGATTATTGCCGCGTCGCGGATGCCGAGCGCGTCATTGCCGCAGCTGTTGAGCAGCGCCGCCAACTCGCCGGCGCCAATCGCACGGCCGGCCGGCATGGTCTCGCCCTTCAGATTCTCCACGCTCGCCGCCTGCTGATAATCTTCCGCCGGCATCAGGCCCAGCTTCCAGGCCGCTCTCAAAACGCCTCTCAGCGCCGATAGCGTCTTATTTGCCGTCGAATAGCTATATTTTTCCGCCAGCGCGGCTCTTAGCGCGGCTGTGTGCTGGAAACGCAGCCGGCCCCATGGCATTCCAACGTAACTGACCCCTTCCTGGCCGGTCAGCAACTCCGCGATGACAGTCAGCGCCCGCTGCATGGCCGGCCGGCTGCCGGGCGCCAATGACGCCAGGTAGACCACGGCCGGGTTCTGGTCGGCCGCGCCGGCGGCGATTACCAATTGTTGCGTTTGCTGAATTGCCGGAAGGTGTGTCATCTCTTGCCTCGATTTCCAGTTCTCAGAAGATTATTCTGATAACTAGAAAATAGCAGAAATGCAATGTTATGTCAAGCGTTTTCGGTGATGGAGACCGATCGAAAGCGGTTTGTGCTTTTGGGTGGCTCGCCGGTCGGGTGCTTAAGTGGCCGTTATCGATATCGTCAGAATCGCAGGAACCAGCTCGTTGTCGGCAGTTTATCGCTATTGCTTGGCGGGAAATGGGCTGGAGGCTGAATCGGAACGTTACTGATAACGGTCGGTATCGTTACCGTCACGATCGACTCACACCCAGCACCCGAAAAAAATTGGTCTCCGATACTTACGGCGTAATCAATATCAAACACAGGAACTTGCTCGTCCTCTAGTAAACGTCTTGGTATTTCTCCAGCATTTCCAGAGAGATCCAGACTTTCACCCGAGGTCTTGGAAAATCAATCCAGAAGTATCACTGAATCTTGTGGTCTACCTTACCAGAGAAAACGCATTCTCTGACAAAGTGGCCTTTCTCTTGTCGTGTATCTTATGTTAATGAGAGTGCAAACTTTCCGACGCTTGCGCACCATACCCCAAAAAAAGTCTCCGCGGCACCTTGCATCGCCCGATCATTCGCCCACGATTAATAGTGTAATGCCGCCGATCACTTCGGGTGGCTGCCGGTTCTCATCTATCGCAGTAATGTCCAATCCGACGACCTGATCGGCCTTCAGCCCCAATTTCGGCAGAACAATGCCGAACTTGCTCCGTCGCGCCTGGCTGTTCATCTCGCGGAACTGTGCCAGAAGCTCACGGTGCGCCGCCATGCGCGTCCTCCCCTCATTCACGGCGCGGATCACATCCCACACCGCAACATTTAGCTCCTTCTGAGCATCAAGACTCAAACCATCGCGGTCGCTGAACGCCAGCGTCAATCCTTCACCGTCCTCCCTCAGGTCAACCCCCTTACTACCCGCCTCTTCCAGCTTCAGTCGCGTCAGGCGCGCCCAGCCACGCTGCGGAAACTCAGGCGCAGGCGCTACCTCAGCCAGAAGCGGATGGCGCAGTGCCAGCACCTCCTCCGGCTGCAACACCCTGAGATTAACGCGCATGCGCGCATTGGGCGCGTGCACCATCGCGAACGAATAGGCCTGCGCCTGGCCCACAATGTTCAGGTTCTGTTGTGCCACGTGCCGGTCGATCCTTGGGTCCAACTGAAAATCGTCGACCGGCAGCTCCAGCGGCGAGAAGGAGAACGCCCGCGCAAACAGACACTTGTGACCGCTCTCCGTAGGCGGCACCGTGTAGAGAAACTCCGCCGCTGCGTTGGCGTTGGCGCCCACCCAGGCCGTCGGCACATTTCCCAGCGTCAGGTTCGTCGCGAAACGCGTATCAAACCCCAGCGAGGGATCCGTCAGAAAGAGCTCCACCTTCGCGCTGGGCACAGCCAGATCGCCGCGATTGCGCAGCAGGCAGCGCACAACGTACGTTTCCCCGGCCTGTAGCTGGGTGGTATACGTCCCCATGCTCGTTACCGGGCTCAGGGTAATGTCCGGCGAACGCCAGTGCGCAATGCGCAGCAGTATCGGGCGCACGCCAATGTCGGCGTGATAGGTGCGCATGTAGAGAAACGAGCTATCGTGGAACTCTTCCGGCGGCTTGCGATCGCGGCGCGCAAAGTGTGTCCGGATCTCTCCCGCGACCTCCTGCAAGTACGTCTCACGTAACTTCTGCAATTCCCGAAGATACGCCTCCGATTGACTATCAGTCATCTCTCGCGCCTCCTCTAAGGCAGCACCTCAAGCCTCACTTCCCTTGTTGGGTCCGCCGGCGTATTCGTAACAAGCTCCGTTGGCTCGTTCGGCGGATCCCCCACCTGCGTCCAGCACAGGTAGCCGTAGCCGCGGTCGGAGTCCAGGTTGAAGTCGGGCAGCCGCTGGCCCTGGAACCAGCGTTCGTACAGCGCGCCGCTCAGCGTCAGCGCATTGCCCAACGTGCGGCTCCCCAGCAGCGCCGTCAGGTCCCCTTCCGTGCGGTTCGGTCCGGCTGCCAGCTCCGTCAACTGCTCGATAAGGTCTTCGTCCAACGCAATGCGACCAAAAGCATAATGGGTGGGCAGCGCCGAGAAATAACTCTGCGGCGCTGGACGAACGGCCCGCCGCTCGCCGTCCGTCAGCGGATAGATCAGGTGCCGCTCCTGGTTAAAGATCGCCGCCGCCGGATCGCTCAAGAACGCCGGCGTGAAGCGCAACAACGGCTCGAATGGCGCTACCGCCGCCGCATTCACTCCGGTCGGGTCCGGCATTGCCGGCGTAATGAACTGGAGAAGGCGCGGCTCGCCCAGATGCTCGCGCATCGGGAAGGCCAAACCATTTAGCGCAATCGCCAGCCGGAAGTTTTGGAACGCATTGTAAAGCTGTTCGTAGATAAGGCAGGCAGCGTAGCGGATTGTCGACGTGCCCAACGTCGCCACCGCGCCGGCTATCCCATCGGCGATCGCGGCCGCCGCCATTACTGCCGCAATCACAAGCGCCGCCAGAATGATGAAGATAGAAAGGATGCCAAAGTCTGACGCCGTGTCTACAGCATCTTCTAGAAAGTCGCCCGCGTCGCCCAGGTTATCCACTGTCTTCTCCCACACCTCGCGCAGCTCGGCCGTCAGCGAGTAGGAGACCGGCGGCGGCAACGTCCCCGATTCCGTGAAGCCCTTCATGAAGCGGTACCATAAGCGATACGTGTCATCGACGTCGCTTGCGCTAATGCGCGAGGCATAATCCGGGTCGGCGTCGGCGTCCTCCTGGTAAATACGATTCAGCGTGTCGGCAATGAAGCCGGCAAGCTCCGCCGGCATCGTCGGATTCTCCGCCGGTTCCGTATCTGAGATCACCCCATTGAAATTGAAGTTATAGAAGGCGTGCAACTTCGAGTAATTCCAGTCGACGTTCGTCACACCCAACAGATTAAAAACATCCTGAAAATTCTCACCCGCCTTATGTCGCTGGGCCTGGCTGCGGTACGGCCCGCCACAATACAAGTTGACATACGCGTGGCCCACCGTGTCGGCTGCCACGTGCGTCAGGTAGCCCAAGGCATACAGATGCAGGGGGCTGGACATGTCGCGCGTGGCCTCGAGCATTGCCTCCGTAAACTTGCCCGTCTTGCGATAATGCATGGCGTCAAACCACCACCAGTCGCCCTCCGAGACCCCATCCCGATAAGGATGCGAGACAAGGTCAAAGAGATTGAACTCCGATACAAACTTCTTCAACGCCTCCGTCAGCACCGCTGCAAAGGCTGTCAGGACATTGTTGAGATCGTTGAGAGTTTGCTGAATCTCGCTCAGCAGCGCCGAATCCTGGATCACCTGATTCGCCGCTTCATCGAATGCAGCCAGTGCATCAAGCACGGGCTGCGGCACGGCCGATAGCAACATCTCCTCGAAATCGCGTAAGAAGTCCGCCACATCATTGTAAATCTCGACAAACTTGCCCAGCGTCGGATTCAAATCCTTCGTATTAAAGAAGAAAGGATCCGGCCCGTGACAACCGACAAACAAATAAGGCAGATTCTTGGCATCAGAGAGCAACGCCTGCAGCGCGGCGTATTCCGTGGCTCCTATCGACTCCCCCAGGCCGCTATTCGCCTGAATCTCAGCCTTCAGACGGTCCACAATCATATGGTGCAAAGCGGGTCCTGGCATAGCGTCTCCTTTCCTTATGATTGACCCCAAAAAGCTTGACCATAAGCCAAGGTGGATCGGGCTATGATCCGAAAGCTTGTGGAGGAACCGAATTGCTCAGAAAACGTCGTCAGCGTGATGCCCGATTCAAGTTCAGGGTGCAACTCGTGGGCCGTGAACCATCAGCGGAATTACCAGCGAGAACAACGGGAGTCCGAATCAGGTAAGCGCCCGGAAGAAATAGCTGCTGGAAGAAGAGTCGGCTGCAGAGATCACCCAAAAATCGGGGACAGGCACGATCAAGTTTTCTCTGCTGAGATACTACACCGTTCCGGCCAATTATCGGGCTACCACGCTCAATCCTAGCCTTTCGTACCAGTAAGCCATGGTTTTTCGTGATTTCCCAAGAAACAACTCACAGGCACTATTATAGTAAAAAGCCCTCCCCTCCGTATACATTGTGAAAATCTGAACAGTGCACAAAAGACAGGCAAGCCCTCGAAGGAATTCCCGAGGATAGAGCATACTTGTGAGCTTCGGAAGTTGGGTACGTATTGCATCAATAGGAAATGTTAGCAAAGCGGTCATCGTTGCCTCATAAGTGGTGTTATCAAGGCAAGGTCCATAGTTGGCGCAGATTGGCCTCGATGCTTCTCTGCAGCGCCGCCGGATTGAGTTGCAGGTATTGCGTGTTTGCAGTTGTTTTCGACAAGTAAATAACGGGTTATCCAGACTTTGATTTTGTTGGCGAACTCATTATTTACAGGCGGGGCCATCTGCTCTACAATGTTTGAAAGCCGCTTAATGGGTATTAACCATATCCGTTCTCCGTCCCTGGAGACGCGTCCCGCACCCCGGGGGATTTCCAGTTATTGGCTTGAGCTTTGACGTGGACCAGGACCGGCGGCATCAAATGAAGTAGAGATGCGGTTCCTTGTCACCGTATTTGTAACCTTGCTTGTCTGCTGCACGACCAGTTGCGGTGTAGACAACAATCGGGCTGCTGAGCCGCCTATGCCTCAGATTACTGAGGCAACGACATCCGCTTCCTCAACCCCCGACGTTGGCAAACTGCTGTGGACATTTAAGCCGGGTCCGGTGAACGAGATGCCTTACTGGGTATCTCCATTGACGTCGGCCACGGTCTCAAATGGGATCGTCTACGTCGGTGCATCTGACCTTCCGGGGGGAAAGATGGGCAGCCTGCACGCGCTCAATGCCGGCGACGGTTCACTGCTATGGAGCTTCAACCACAATGGACACACCCCGTCAACTCCCACGATCGGAAATGGAGTGGTGTATTTTGGCAGTGAAGATCACAATCTATATGCGGTTGACGCTAACGACGGGACTTTGCGCTGGTCCTACACCACTGGCGGGCACATGCGGTCAACACCTGCTTTGGCAGAAGGAATAGTCTTCGCAAATAGCCAGGATGGCTTTCTATATGCCCTGGATGCTACAGACGGGGAGTTGCGTTGGCAGTTTCAATTTGCAGAGCCACTAAGCGACAACGCCAGCCGGGGGTCCTCCCCGTCGTCACCAGCAGCTGCCGAAGGAGTCGTCTTCATCGCCGGAAGTGACCAGGTTCTTCGCGCCATTCGCATTTCTGACGGCACATTGCAGTGGGAATACGAGGTCGGTAGTCAGGTTTTCGGATCGCCGCGGGCCGCCGGCGGCATCGTCTATATCGGGAGTCAGGATGGCATGCTGGCCGCTCTGGATATTTCAGATGGCAGTGTGGTGTGGAGTGTGCGCATGGAAGGGGGCGTCGCATCCACTCCAGAAGTCGCCGCCGGCATGGTCTATGCGACCAGCCGCGAGGTGGCCGCCTTTAGCGCCGGAGATGGGTCGCTCTTGTGGCGGCATGTGCCGGAGTCTGGCGCGCTATTGGGTGCGCCGGTACTCGCCGGCCAGCATGTGTACATAGCCGGCACCGATGGTCGGCTTTTCACGCTGGATAAGGATAGCGGCGCTCAACTGGCCGTTTACGACCTGGGACAGCGGTTGGGAACGAAGGCTCCCGGCGTGGCGAACGGTGTCATGTATGTTGTGACCAAGGAGCGTTCTCTCGTTGCGGTTGACATGTCCACCTCCCCCTAGAACGCCGAAAAATAGCGATGCTATCACCAGGGGCAAGTTCGAGCTCTGCCATACTTCAGTCATGACTATGTACGCCGAACTGGAAAACGCGCCGTGGTACGATGCGGAATGGCTGGCAGCAGTAAGCTGCTGGCTAATCCTTGCTCAGGCAACGGTGTAGGATGTGGTGAGGAGTGGCGCCGGATTTCCGGCTGTAATGCACCTATTGAGAGACGACTACCCTTTGCATTTTAATCCGGTCTATTGGGACAATTTGTAGATTGGTTGACAAAAGTACGATTTTGTATGCTAACCTGTCTGCTTGATCTGCTTTCGGACCATTCTCAACCGTCGCGCGGTGGGCGCACCGGCAACAGTCAGACAGTAGACTGGTTTCATTCGGGCGCCGGATGTGAGGCGATGAGCCTTTACAGTAGGCCAACTGTCGGAATAGACATTGTTGGCGAACTCATTTCAGACCGTCTGTAATCTTCGACAATAGATGGACGGTTTTCTTCGGCGCTATGTGGCCGATCGAGCAACGCTCCAAAAGTACTGTTCGAAACACAAATGACAGCACAGATACCGGAAAGAACGTCTAAATCGCCATTTCTGGAGTTGAGTCTGCACATCGGGACCTTATGGGGCGACTTTCCCGCCACTCAATGCACATGGGGATGGTTCAGTTTTCGGTTGGTCATGCGGCCAATTGTGTCCGAAACATAGAGCCCGTTTATCGCTGAAGCTTACACAAAACCGCAGCCGGCCGAGGCCGCGTGTACTTTCGATAATGTTACTTATTGAAAGTGATATAATGGGGGCCATGGCAGAAAAAATGACCGGCCGCGACCAGACTTTTGCGCCCTTGCCGGCGGGATCCCGGACGCCGGCCGGCCTGTTTGCCGGCGACCCCTACTACGAAGCGCTGGCCGCCTGGCTGCAGGGCAAGCCGGCCAACACCCGCCGCAGCTACCTGCACGCCGTGCGCGCATTCCTGGCTTTCTGCGAGCAGCACCCGGCAGATGTGCGCCCGCTGCACGTGGCCGCCTGGAAGGAGGCGCTGAAGGCGGAGGGGCGGGCCGACTCCACAGTGGCACAGCGGTTGAGCGCGCTCTCTTCCTATTATATATATCTGCAACGGCCCGGGCCGGACGGCGAGCCGTTGCACCCGCACAACCCGGTGCAGGGCGTGGAGCGGGACGATCTGGAAGTGAGCCCCTACGAGCGGGCCAGGAAGATATCTGTTGGGGCCTTTCGGAGGGTGTTGGAGCAGATACCTACCGGCGCCGCCCACGGGGCGCGGGACCGGGCGCTCTTCCTCTTTTACGTGCTATGCGGCCGGCGCCGGCGGGAGGTGCTGGAGTTGCGCGGGCGCGACATCCGGGTGGAGCGGGAGAAGATTACCTATCGGGTGCGGCTGAAGGGCGGGCGGACGCGCTGGAAGGAGCTGCCGCCGCCGGTCTGGCATGCTATTCAGGACTACCTGGCGGTCAGCGGGCGGGCGCTGGAGGACGACGCGCCGCTTTTTGTGGCCGAGGTGGATAACGGCGACTATTTGCGCCGCTACTATGGCAAGGAGGCGCCGGCGCAGACGGAAGCCATCTCGGGCGCGGCGGTCAGCCAGGCGCTGAAGCGCTACGCGCGCCAGGCCGGCCTGGACCCGGCGGGGATTTCGCTTCATTCCTTGCGCCACCTGGGCGCGGAGCTCTACCAGCAGGCCAGCGGGGACATCCAGCAGACGCAGAGCTTCCTGGACCACAGCCATTTGAATACGACGCAGATTTACCTGTCTCAGTTGAAGGGAGAGGAGCACCGACATTGGCAGGCGATGGCGAATGAGCTACAGCTTTAGAAGTGCAGCCTGGAACACTTCAGGCGCGCGACACGGTCACCCGGAAACATGTTTGTTGGTGCAATGCACCGCACACCGTACTTAAGCCGTTGATTCTTGCCTCCACTTTGACCTGACTTCAGCAAACGAAGCCCCTATGTCTGTCGGTCATGATGACCGGCCAGCACACCAAACCCTTTCTCGCGCAGACTCCATGCGAGGTCACCTTCGACGATTGCAGCCTTATCATAGCTCATGGGATTATGTGCTTCGTAGAGCTCTGGCAAGAGCCGAATACCATATTCCCGTACATACCAGCTTCCCTTGTGACATCGCTTATGATTGCGGAAGCGTTCTTCCGGCGTGAGTCCGGTCACCCCCACGTACACATATGGCAAAGTTAAGAGGCGATTTGAGTTGATACCTTGTGGGTACCGGTAACGGACATCCTCGCTTAGAAGGACGACATATACGTTATGGTGTTTGCTTCCCGTGCGGCTAGCTGCTACCTCTGGAGGAATCCTGTTCATTGGATTGACGAGACTGCGTGATTCTATGCGAGCTGCAGTAGTGAGTTTCCCGCCCTCAGGAGATCGTGCCAAACCGTATAGATAACCTTCAGCGGAAAGTGTGAATGTATAGGTGTCTGCTTGTTGCATTAGGCGTCCTTCTCCGGCAAGCGAATTCAGTGTAACTTCGATGTAAGGGTCTTCCCCGCGCCAAAAGCCACGGACCTTCACAAACCGCGATGTTTGCTGGGCAGTTGCTGAAGTTCCTTGCAGCCATAGCGCTAGCAGTGCAACAAGCTCGTGATCCCACTCCGGCGACAATTTCATGACTTGTGCGTGATTTGCCAGACATCATTCGGCGCACGGCCCAGAACGAACCCCGAGCAGGAATAACCTCTTTGGCCAGCGTCTTTCTCTCAATAATCTAACACCTGCTACCGGGGTGAGCAAGAGAACATCTTTTGTTAATCCTTGCAGCAATGCGACCGGCAAATGACGTCGCATAGTTGCCGCAAAGCTATCCTAAGCAACCACCGTTATCCGCCTGACAATTTAACAGTGTCTACTATTGCGTAACAGTGCGCAAAGTTCTTGGATGTCCTATAATGCAGAAATCGGTGGTTCGGGCAGGAGGAGGATCCAACTGGCTTCCTCCGTGGTCAGGGAGAAAATGATGTCGGAAGTCACAACCCCAGCAGTCATGAACGTTAATGAAGTAGCTGCGTATCTGCGCGTGGCCCCGGCAACAGTCTATCGCTTGGCCCAGAATGGCAAGATTCCCTGTGGCAAGGTGGGGCGTGCCTGGCGCTTTCGTAAAGAGGCCATCGACCTGTGGATTTCAGAGCAGCCTGAAGAGCTGCTCCACGAGGCCGGTGAACGTGTCGAGCTCTAATTCAACTTCCGGCCACCGGGAAAGGTTGCGGCGTCGGTTTCGCGAAGCTCCCAATACGCTTTCTGACATCCAGCTTCTGGAGCTACTGCTTTCGTTCGCTATTCCACGGCGGGATGTCGCCCCAATAGCAGAGCAGCTAATGGTGCGTTTTGGGGACCTTAACAAGGTGTTCGCTGCTTCCGATGCGCAATGGCTATCCATCACAGGCGTCGGCGACGCGGCGCTGACGCTATTGCGAGTCGTCGACCAGATTCAAGACAGAAAAGGGCTGAGGCAAAATATGACATCCGGAGAAAAGCGAACGGAGAACTATCAGCCAGAGCTCTTTGCTTCTGATGACGAGGCCGGCGGAGCAGCACAGTTGCCCTTTCCCAAGCCGCCCCCGCCCCCGCCTACAAAGGCTGATATTCGCGCCTTCACGAACGACTTGATAAAAGTGGTGCTGATTCACCTGCCGGATGTCGTGGAGTGCGATGGATTCTTGGCGTTCTTGGCGCACCTGGAGCATCACCTACCTTACAACTCTGCCTACACGCGCAATCGTTATGCCCGCTACCTGACAAACCGTTACTATCCCGCCGGCCGAATTGACACGCCGTTGACCAGGTTCTTGTCGTTTGCGCCCGACGCCTCGACTTGGAAAGCGGTACTCTTTTATGAAACAGCCAGAGCCGAACCTGCCATTCAGTTCACGGCGGAAGAGGTGCTCTGGCCGATCCTACCAGTGGGGCATATCGAACGTGACGTCTTGAAGGAAAGCCTGCAGAAGCGCTTTTATGCGGCCAGTGAAGGCACAATTAAGCGCATGATCTACTCGCTGGTCAACCTGTACACGCTTCTGGACGTTGCCTTGCTGCAGGGGAGTCAATTGCAGCTCCAGACGCGCCCCGGCACACTACCGGCCTTCGTCTATGTTCTGGCTGCCGAGTTCTCCCAGCCCGGTATCTACACCTTTGAGGCGCTTGAAAAGGGTCCCATGCGACGATGGCTACTTTGGGATCGCGAGTGGGTGCGCCGCCAATTATATAATCTGCGCGATATGGGCGTGATTGCCAAGATCAGCGAAATCGACGCTATGCGACAATTCACGCTTTCGACTCAACAGATGGCGACAATTGAGCATTACTTTGAACACCCACGGCGGGATGAGTTAGCTCTGCGCGAAGCCCCTGTGACTGGTGAGGTTGAGTCATGAAAGTTGGGGGACCTCAGGCAATCAGCCAACTGCGCGAAAAGCTGCAATTTGACATTGGCCGGCATCTCTATGGTGTCCTGGGTACCTATGGGCAGTTACGCCGCTTCGAACAGGAGAACCTGGCTCAGGCGCAGGATCACCGAAACCAGCAGTTCCCGACTCCTATAAACGTCAACCGGGAACTGTTGCGCCGTATTGGAGACGGAGATCTGCGGCAACTCGTGGCCAAGGAGGGCAAGTTATACCATGCCATTGGCAACCGCCTGGGACAGGAATTTGCTGCGCTGCTAAAGGATTATTTGCAGCATTCTGATCTGGCGATTCTGAAGCACGTGGAGATGTTGTTTGCATATAACCTGGACCTGAGTGTGCTGCGTACGCAGGCCTCCAATCAGAGCCATATTCTCTTGTTGTTGCCGGCTGAGAGGCGTGGGGAGCACATCATCATCTTTCATGAAGCCGCGCCGCGATTCCACCGTTCGATTCCGCCGAACCTGATCGCCGACAACCATCTGTGGGAGTTATCAGACTAAACAATGACCCGAAAAGACCTCTTCCAGCGCAAAACCCTAGACCAGATCACCGAGGTGCCCGACAGGATCATCAGCGTCTACGTCGTAGAGAACCATATCTGGGCCGATGGCGGCTCTGATGCTGCACGACAGAACCGGCAGGCCGAGTCGCGCACCGTTGATGAATTCTTGATTGATCCGGTTCGGCCCTTCCTGAATGACATCTTCCGCCAGATGGCAGCGCCTTATGTCCCGGAGCGGAAGGACAACCCTATCGGACAGGGCTATTGGATACAGGCGGAGTTCGGCTCCGGCAAATCCCATCTGGTTTCGTTCATTGGCGCCCTGGCATTGGGCGGCGAGAAAGAATGGGAAGCCGTTCGCGAAAAGGAAAAAGAGGCCGGACAGGGCCGGCGGGACAGCCTTTACAACTTCTACGAAAACGGCCTGGCCAAGAAGACCCAAGAAAGCAAGGGCATCTTCGTCGCCGTGAAGACGCTGGTAGGCCAGGGTGGTGGAGCGATCGGTGTCCGCGACAGCTATAAGTCCTTGACTGATTACGTGCTGGACGCAGTGGCCGACCAGTTCGCCAGGGAAACGGGCAAATCTCTACCCTTATATCCGACGCAGATCCTGGCGCAGCGGTTCCTGAACACAAAGGACTTTGAGCTATACCGGCGTGACCTGGCCAAATTCCTGCGCGATCCGAACTATTTTGACGAAGAGGAGCAGGAGGATATCAGCGACTTTCTGGAGGACTTGCAGCACAGCACAGACCCCAATGTCCAGCGCGACAGAGGCCAACGACTGTGGGATTTCTATGAAACGTACTTGCAGACCCGGCCGTACATCCCGATGGAAACCGAGGAGGTCCTCAAGCACATGGTGCAGCGATTGCTGGAGCATGGTTATGCCGGTCTGCTACTTATTCTGGATGAGATGTCGCTGTTCATGAAAGAACGCTCCGACACGCAACGGGCTGATGACGAAAAGACGCTGGTTGTTCTCTCGAACCGGCTGGCCAGAGTGGAGAACCTGCCTGTTTGGACCGTCTGCACCGCCCAGCAGGCCATCGAGAGCAAGATGATGGGCGTGAAGAACATCATCGCCCGCGAGCGCCTGGACCTGGTGCCCCTGTTGAACAAGCAGGACTACTACTACGACATCGCCCTGGCTCGGGTGCGCGAGGTAACCGATCCGGCCGCCGTCGACCAGTATTACGAGGACTACAAGCGCAGCTTCAGCTGGCCGGAAGCCGTGGGACGCGACGAGTTTGCCCGTTTCTTCCCTTTCTATCCGCCCAGCATCGATCTGGTACGCACGGTTTCATATAACCTGACTACTGTGCGCTCCGCACTTTACTTCATGCTGCAGACACTGAAGACTCAGCGCAAGAAGCGGTCGCGCGAGCTGGTCACTTCTTGGGCGCTCTTTGACGATGTCGTGGAATATGAGGAAGACCCCTCCGGCGCCACGCGCGGCATTGCCGCTGTCAAGACCAAGTGGCCGCACGAATGGAAGGCCTACGAAAATGCCCGCAACCAGATAAACACGATCACCAAGGGCCATCTGAAGATATATCGCAGCCGTTGCGAGAAGATCATCAAGACCCTGTTCCTTTACCATATCGCGGACACTGCGCCAAACGGACTCAGCCACGAGGACCTGATGAACAGTGTCATGGAATGGCGCGATCATGACAAGGAACAGGAGGCCGATCTGCAGGACAACCTGGCTCACTACGAGACCCTGGCCGACAAGATCGCGCTGGAGCTGGCCCAGGTGTCCAAGATTGGCGGCAATTTCCGATTTAACCCCACCGGCGGCGGCGCAGACCCGCGCGAACACTTCCAGCGCGCCCGCGCCGAGGCAGAACAGGATGAGGTGCTTCGTCGCCAGGCGTGGGAGGCGTTAATGGGGCTGGACGGCTGGCAAGTAAAGACAAACCTGGTGACCCTGGATCTGGCCCAGGGACTGCGATCGATATTCCGGGATATTGCCCCCGGAGGCCAGAAGGATGTGACCCTGAAGTGGCACGGCCGGGAGATTACCGGCAGGGTCTTCATGCGCGATTTGTTGGGTATTGCCATACGGGGCGGGCAATTGCCGTCGATTAACAGCGCCGAAACCGGCCTTGATTACCATGTATATGTCAGCAGCACCCCGGCCGGCGACGAACTGGATCAACTGGTAGCGAGTAAAAAGGACGGCCGGATTCTCTTCTGGTCTCCCGACGCTCTGACGGCTACTGAACAATCCTTGTTGGCCGATTTCACCGCCTACCGCACGCTGGTGACTGACTTTCGTAATCGGGATACCGAGGAGGCGCGCGTCGTCCTGGGCTGGGTGCAAGAGCGGCTGCGCGATCAGATGGGCACTATTTATCGGATAGTGCCGGATAGTTTTGGTCGCGGCCGTATCTCCGCTCTGCAGCACTCACAGCTAAGTTACGAGGTTCAGGGAGAACTGCCCGCCATACTCACCCCCCTGGTGCAGCAGGCGCTGGATGCCGTTTACGAAAGCAAGGAGTTGGAATTCGCGGCCCCGGCGCCCTTCAACGACACCAACGCCATCAATGTGATCAACGGCATCGTGAAAGTGGGTGAGATCCCACGCGGAGCCAAGCCGAACAAGGACATTTCGGCGGCGCAGAACTATGGCTTTGACCTGCGTATTATGCGCCGGCCAAACGACAAGCGGCTGAATCTCAGCGATTGCCCTTACACGGACAACATGCTGCGCTTTGTTTACGACAAGCTGGGCGACAGCAGCACATCCATGCCGGTGGTCACGCTATACAAGAACTTCATGGGCATAGGGGGACCGGACGGCCGCAACTATGGGCTGAGCAAGCGCATGGTGCAGCTATATTTGCTGTCTCTGGTGCAGCAAGGCAAGGTGCGCGTCACATTATCCGGGCGGAGTGTGCCCGTGGAAGCGATTGATTACAGCAATATCGCCTCTATCGATTTCAAGGTGGCCGTGTTGGACGCGATTGACCAGGTGCAGCTGCTGAGGCCGCCGGAGGGTTGGGAGAGTCTGGCTCCCTTCGCGGCGAAATGGCTGGATGATGAGTCGCTGAAGGAGGTGCAACAGGATGCGGATATCCAGAGCGCGGTCAGGCGGCTCCTGGAGGCCAAGAAGGAGCAATTGCCGGAGGTTCAGGCGCTGCGCGCCGGCCTGGAGGATCTGTTTGCCGAGATCAGGCAGCCCAATCCCTTTGCCGTAGGGGTAGCCGCCTGGGAGAGCTTCTTGGCCGGCCCGATTGGTGATAGCAGCGATCCGTTGCCCTTCCTGCGCAATACCCTGGACAAAGCGTTTGGTTACCGGGTCTACGAAACCAGCCAGGTGAGCCAGGCCGAAGTGGATGACTTTGCCGGCCGGCTGGCAGAGATTGAACAGGCGCGCGCCTTCTACAAACACCAGCAGCAGATTCGCGCCGCGGCCCGCTACGCCGGCTTTCCGCTGCCGGACGAGCCCCAATTCAGCGAGGTGCGAACGGCCTTTGCTGCGGGCAGGAAGGCGCTGGAAGAGCTGGATGCGTTGGCCCGCAGCGAGACCCGGCTCATCGGCGAGTTGTTGGAGCCGGTGGAAAAGGGGATTGAGAGCTATACCCATCGCTATCTCAGCTTCTTTGACCAGGTCACCGCCCGCACGGAAAGCGTTCGCCAGCAGATACGGGCGCTGCCGGCCCGGGCTGAGTATGGCGCGTTGGGGCAGTTGGCTCGCGTCTCCCAACTGGGTGCGGATCCCCGCCCCGGGCTGAAGCAGCCTCTGGCCGAGGCCGAAGAAGCGCTCTTCCCGGCCAACCTGACCCGCGCCGACCTGGAGCGCACTTTGCGCGAATGGCCCCAGCCGCCGGGCAGCCTATTGACCCTGGAGAACGCCGGCGAATGGCTGCAGACGGCCGATGACGCCCTGACCCGCTGCCGGCAGGCGATTCGCAACGCCCTGCTGGAAAAGGCGGCGTTGCTGCACAGCGACGCGTTGCGCGAACGGCTGGCCCAGGGGGCGGACGACCGCTTCATCGCCGGGCTGCTGGCCGCGACGACCGCCGCGACTGTGGCCGATTACCTGGCCCAGAGCCTGGGCAAGGAGTCAAAGGCGGCCGATGAGGCAGTGGATACGCTGAAGCGTTTCTTGAAGAAGATTCAGGTGCGGAAAGTGCGGCTAACCGACTTTGCCCCCAGCAAGCGTACCCTGGAAGCGGGCGATGTGGAAACGGTCGTGGGCGAATTTCGAGGCTATTTGCAGGCGGCGCTCAGGGGTGGTGATGATGAGCTGCCGGTGATTGAGTTGGAGTAGAGGATTTCATGCCAAATAGGAAGACGTCGGAACACCAACCTGCCCTGTTCAAACAGAGAATATCTCACATGCCTGATGGGTATTACTCCTCTGAACCCAATCCCAACTTACGGGCGTTCGTGACTAGGCATAGGCAGGAATACTATCCGGATACGGATGATTACGCGGTCGGACCTTTTGAAGAGGCTATTATTGTAGACGAGTCTGATACCACGATTTTCAACATGCACCCATACTGGTCCAAGAAGCCGCACGGTGCGATTGCCCAATACATAAGGCACTACACAAAGGCCGGTGATCTGATACTAGATCCGTTTACGGGTTCTGGAGGGGCTAATTCTGTTGCGGCCCAACTTGGACGTCCAAGCATAGGTATAGATATCTCACCTGCTGCAACGTTTATTGCGAAGCACATGTGTTCCCCACACAACGTCCTGGAAATCAGGGAAGTCTATGCAAAGCTGATCGATGACCTGCAATCTGTTCACGATTTTCTCTATAGGACTCATTGTCACAGGTGCGACGGGCGCGCTGAGCTCCAGTACGTGATCTGGAGTCAAACCTATCGATGTCTGAAGTGCGTGAATGTTGTGCCCTACTACCTTTGTAGGGATAAGAAGTGCCCCCACTGCGGAGAGGAGATATCCACGAGTCAGAAAAGACTTGGGTATGTTCCAGTCTTAGCTAACATCAAGTGCCTAGAGGGGTGCAGACCTGCAAGAGTAGACAGAGCCGTCGACAGCAAGAAGCAGAGCGATGTGGCAGCTTTCAAGGAGTTGGATCTACAAAAGATAAAGGAGATAGAGGAGGCGGTTATTCCGTACTGGTACCCTACCGATCCCTTTCCAACTGAGTGGGTTTCGTGGCGTCCTAACCTCGGTGAAGTTAGGGACGTGTCGGGGTTTTTCACCAAGAGGAATCTTTGGGCGGGCGCATCAATTGTCGATTGGATTGATCATCATAGTGACTTTGAAGCAATCTCATGGTTAATGTTGAGCTTCACCGCCTCGGTGATGAGCATCTCGAAGAAGGCACAGCATCTTGAGGGTGGAGGTGGCTATATCCCAGGCAACTACGTCTTTCCCCCTCAGATTAAGGAGCGGAATGTGTTCAATACTTATCGGAGCATATTCCTGAAAATGCTGAGGGGCGTGGAGGCGCTTAACCAGAGAATCACAACCACATCAGTCCTTATCTCCACTCAGTCGTCAAGGGATTTGAGTGGAATTCCTGACAACTCAATAGACTATGTTTTCACCGATCCCCCCTATTCAGACAAGGTTCCGTTTAGTGAGTTCAACTTTTTGTGGGAGGTTTGGCTCCGCTCTGGGCTTTCTTGGGAGAAGGATGAGATCCTGGTCAACCCAAAACTTGGCAAGGGGCTTGGGGAGTGGAAACAGATGCTAGGCGACGCGGTCAAAGAGATGTACCGCGTTCTAAAGCCGGGGAGATGGGCATCCGTTTGTTATCATGATTCTTCTGAGGGGTCGTGGATGCATATCCAAGATATATTTGCTGAATTGGGATTTATCAGCGAGCAGGCTGAGCAGGTTCTTTCGATAGAAAGAACTCGGAAGTCTTGGAAACAAGCGACTACCTCCCGTGTTCAGAAGCGCGATCTCGTGATCAACTTCCGAAAACCATATGCGGGCGAAATAATGGGGCAGCTTACTCTCTTTGGGGATGAAGATAATGAAACGTTCGCCGAAAAGGCTCGGTCTATCTTGGTGAATACCCTCGATGCACACTCTGGTAGCAGCCGCGATATTCTTTACGACACCCTGGTTTCCTTTATGGTGCGCAAAGGGGCGTTCGAGCGCCACAACTTTGATGAGTTGCTGCGCAGTGTTGCGGAAGAGGTGGACGGTCGCTGGTACCTGCTGGAAACGGCTGACCGGCCAGACGCCGCCGAGAGCGCCAAAGAAGAAGCAGCCGCAACCCGGCTGGAAACCTTCATGGCCAGCCAACTAATCAACCAGCCAACCGAATCCGGCATCCACTACTCCGACCTCTTCGAGCAATACCTGCCCATCGCCGACAAACCCCGCCGGCTGCTGGCCGACTGGCTGCCGGAGTTCTTCTTCAAGACCGAAGCCGGCACCTGGCGACCGCCGGCCAACGAAGAAGAACGAGCGCAAAAGGCGACCCTGCGCACCAGCGGCGCGCTACGCCGCATCCGCCGCTTCGGCAACGCCCTGTTGGAAGGCGCGCCGCCGGCCGAGCGCGATAGGCCGGAGAACGTGGCTACCGCCGCTGATTGGATCCGCCAATGTCGCCGGGCCGGGCTGTATGAACTGGGCCGGGCGCTTTACGAAAAGGGCGGCTTCTCCTTTGACGAACTGAGTGACGAGGCTTTCCTTGAAGTCGAAGAGGATTACCAGATCTGTGTGCGCCGGAGCGCATAGAGCGGCCTGAGGAAATCATGAAGCCGAACAGCCTGACAGTATTTGAGCTATTTGAAAGACAGCAACGCTATGTAGTTCCCCTCTTTCAGCGACCGTACGTCTGGAGTCGCGAGCGGCAGTGGGAGGCCTTGTGGGAAGATATCAAGGCCAAAGCAGATGAGGTGCTGAACAGTCAGCAGCACAACCACCGCGAGCCGAACAAACACTTCCTCGGCGCGATCGTGCTGAATCAAATAAAGACGTCAGGGTTACAGGTTACCGCCAAATCTATTATTGATGGCCAGCAACGATTGACAACGCTTCAAATCATACTGGTTGCCCTGCGAGACTTGATGAGAAGTCACGGCCAGACCGATCTCCTGAAAGACATAGAGGTGCACACCGAGAATCAGGTGAAAATGGAGCAGCCATTTGAGCGATACAAAGTGTGGCCGACTAATGCAGACCGAAAAGTGTTTGAATCAGTCTTTGAATGTGGTTCCCCCGAGGCTTTGAGGAAGAAATACCCACCGGTTAAGAAGAAGTGGAAGCGGAAGCACGAACCAAACCCACGCCTCATGGACGCTTACCTGTATTTTTATGACGCGTTATCAAAGTACGTGCTTTCGACAGATGAAGACGATTCCGATGAGTCCGATGCAAACGAAGCCCTGGCCGATCGAATTCGAGTTGTGGTTGAAGCGTTCAAGCGTTATCTGGAGATAGTTACCATTGATCTCGAGGAACAGGACAATCCGCAAGTCATCTTCGAGACGCTCAACTACCGAGGTGAGCCGCTGCTCCCATCTGACCTGATCCGGAACTACGTCTTTCTTGAAGCGACCAGCAGAAAGGCCGATGTGCAGAGCCTGTATGACCGGTATTGGCTGGCATATGACGCTGCCGGAACTAACAGTCAGCCGAACTTTTGGAAAGTCCAGGAGAATCAGGGGCGTCGGCTACGCCAGCGCATCGACCTCTTTGTCTTCCATTACTTGGTGCTAAAGACTGAAAATGAGATTCAAATTTCCCGACTCTATCAGGAGTTTCGCGACTGGTGGAGTGGTGAAGACGATCGCTCGGTTGAAGAAGAGCTTCGCTTGCTGCAGAAATACAGCGGCTTGTTCAAAACCTTATATGAACCAGAAGATGAGTCCCGATTCAGCATGTTCAAGCGCCGGCTGCAAAGGCTCGAGATCACGACAGTTTATCCGCTCTTGCTCCTGCTAATGGGCGAGAAGTCTGACCCGATAGGCACACGCGATCTTGAGCAGATGGCTGCCGACCTGGAGTCATTTCTTGTGCGACGGCTGGTATGTGGTTTGACAACGAAAAACTACAACAACGTTTTTCTTTCTCTGCTTCGCAACTTGCTTAAGACTGAGGGGATTCCACCTTCCCGTCTGCGAGAACTGCTCCTGGAGTCGACGGGTGACACCGCGCGGTGGCCTAATAATGCTGAGTTCAAAGCTGCCTGGTTGTCACGACCTCTGTATCTCACGGCAGGATCGAGACGTACCCGTATGATCCTCGAAGCCCTCGACCTCCAATTGACGACGAACAAACAGGAAAGGGTTCATCTCTCAGAAACGCTTACCGTGGAGCATGTGCTTCCTCAGAGTTGGAAGGACGTTCCTGGAGCCTGGCCTTTGACGCAAATGGAGGGCATTGGCGGCGAACAGGCTACGGCAGAGCGGAACAACTTGCTACACACGATGGGCAATCTAACACTACTTACCAGTATTCTCAACCCGTCTGTCAGCAACGGCGCATTCACCAAGAAACGCCCGGCAATAACTAAAGAAAGCGCTCTCCGTTTGAACACTTACTTCCAGAGCCTGGATAATCCAGATCTCTGGGGTGAGGCGCAGATCATAGAGCGCGGCGAGCGGCTGTTCGAGACGGCCCTGAAAGTGTGGCCCTATCCGCAATCAACCTCATCATGAGATTCCAGTTCCGAGTTGACGGTCAGCTGCCACCCAGGAAGGACGGGGCCAACTCCATGTGGAACCGGCCACCTGAGCTCGTGCGCCTGGCACACTTGCGCCAAGCGGCTCTAGAAGCTCTCAACGACGTTACCATCAGACCAACAAACCAACCAACCAGCCAACCAACCAACTAACCAACTAACCAACCATGATTGAACCCTGGATCCTGAACAAAATCGAACCCCTCGCCGGCGACCCGCTGATCATCCTGCGCGACCCGCAACGCATGATCCAATCCGGCGCGCGAGCCGTGGACGGCTGGGCGGAGGAGTATGGCTACACCGTCCTCGACTGCACCGGCAACCTCTACCTGCGCGAGCTGTTTGAGGAGATCCGCGACGAGCCGAACATCCGCGTCCTGCTGGTGGATCGCAGCCGGCTGGACGCCCGCATGCCGCTCTTTTATCCTGACCTGGAAGCTATGGCCGGCAGCCGGCGCCAGATCAGCCTATCCCTGCGAGACTATCTCATTGAGCGAACCGGCGATTCACACTGGCCCCTCTTGGTTGACGATCGCAAGATCTCCCGCCTCTTGTTGGCCAATCTGCCCGGCGCGTTACAGGCTTATCAACAACTACGCGACGCCCACCAAACGCGCTTCACCGACAACGACCTGCACCGGATCGTCCTGGGCGCCACGCTGAAGATCAACCCCTTCCGCCGGCCCCATGTTAATGAAGTGCGCCGGCTGTGTTTGGAGCAGCATCACGTCCTGGATGAGTTGACGAGGCTGTTGCCGGAGAGCGTGATGAATAGCCTGCAACAGGCCATCAACCAGGCCCCCCGCCCCTTTTGCTGGTTGCTGGAGCGCGATCCCGACATGGTCATCCTGGCCTTCACGCTGGCCGCCTTGATGCACCAGCATGGCCTGGAGTATCAGTTGCTGCTCAGCAATCTGGACCCGGCGCTGCACGTTTACAAGGACATCCCCGCCGCCGATCTGGACCAGGCGATGAAAGACCAGTTGACCGCCGACCCCGATCGCGTTCTGGCCGATGTGCAGATAGCCGAGAAGTTCCTTGTGGATGAGCCGGCATCGCGCCTGGCTTTTCTCTTGCATGATCGCCTGGGCATCGATGATCCGGAAAAGGCGCTGGACGTCCTGAGGCGGGAACATCTTTCTGTCCTGATTCGCAGCCTGGCGCTGGTATCCTTACTGGCCGACCTGATAGATAGTCGCCGGCTGGCATTTCACCGGCAGGTAGTCGAGCTGCTGGATCAGCAGGCCGGCGCGGCCGAGTTGCCGGTCTCGCGCCGCCTGACCGACCAGTGGCAGGCGCTGGAAACGACCTATCGCCGGGCGCTCCTGGTCTTTGAGCTGACCAACCTCCTGGCCGACTACGCCTCGACGATAAAAGTCACGCCGGCGAGCGACCTGGATTTCGCTACCTTTGACGATTACTGGAACAAAGATCGCCTCAACCGGCTTGACTATTACCTCTCCGATCTGGAGCGCAGCCTGCGGCTGGGCGACATCCTGCCCATCAGGTTGGGCGAGTTCTGGCCGGCATTGCGCCAACGCTGGGATAGCGCCCGCGAAATGTTCAAAGAGGCCACAAAGATCGTGGACGCGATACAGAACCTGCTGGACAGGCGCTTTCAGGATTTCTATCGCCTGCACTACACGGACTGGATCCGGCAGAGCGATGCGCCGGTCATCTTCACCCATCAGTTCCTGCCGCGGATGCTCAAGGCATATTGGGACCCCCAATCCGGCCAGAAGGCAATCATCCTGGTGTTTGACGGCCTGCGCGCTGACGCCTGGGAGGAGCTGTTGCGGCCGGTGCTGCTCGAAAAGTACGACCTGATCGCCCAGCGTACCGGCAGCGCCATCCTGCCTACCGAGACGCATCTGAGCCGCAAGGCGATCAGCGCCGGCTGCCTGCCCAATGAGTTCGTGTCCCAACGTGAGCTTGATCTGCTGGACCACTGGCTGCGGGCGAATATGAACCTGAAATTGCGCTTCGAGGTGGTGAAGGACGACGACACCATTGCCTCGGGCATGACCGTGCGTTACAGCTCCGATCGCCTGGAGTACATCGTTTTCAACTTCACTGACTCACACCTGCACAACAACACTTCCGACCTGGCCCTCATTTACGACCACACTGTCCGGGCGATTATCAATGAAGACGTGCGCAGCGTGTTGCGGGAGTTGCCGGATGACGCGCTGGTCTTCATCACCAGCGATCATGGCTTCAAGCCGGTGCCGGAGCAGTTGGTGACCGTTCCTCCGGCGGCTGTGGCCGATAGCCTGGACGTGAAGTACCGCAATGCGCGGACCAGGAGCAAGCTGAGCGGCTCCGATGAAGGGAAGGTCATTGACTTCGACGTGCGCGTCATGGGCATCCCCGAAACCAGCCCCACGCTGACCGGCACGCCGATCCACTACGTGCTCTTCCCGCGCCCGGGCTACACCCTGCGCCGGCAGAAGGGGCATCGCAAGCCGGACCGCTACAGCCACGGCGGCCTGAGCCTGGCCGAATGCCTGGTGCCGATGATCGTGATGGGCCCGCGTGAAACGTTCCAGCCCCTGCTGCAAATCGAAGGACTGCTGCCCGGCGGCGCGGTTACCGAGGGTGAAGAGGTGGCGTTGGAAATCGTGGTCGCCGCCCGGCGCAAGGGTAAGCGGGATATGGCCATCACGCTGGCTTTCAGTGGGGCGAGTATTCCCACCCGGCGGGAGATCTTCCGCGGCGATAAAGAGACGTACATGGTGACCTGGATGCCGAAATTGGGCGACATCACGCCGGAGGATAGGGAACGGGCGGAAAAGGTGTTCCCGGTGACCGTCATCCTGAGTTATCGCCAGGACGGCCGGGATGTGCGGGTCAGCCGGACGGCCGACATCCGCATCAAGTTGGACACCAGCCGCGTCCGCCGCCGGCTGGACTCCAAGCTCAACTTCCTGATGGGCAAAGTGCCCGACGGCCTCAAGACCTAATCAGCGCACAACGATGCCAACACACTTCAACCAACTAACCAACTAACTAACTAACTAACTAACTAACCAACCATGCCAAACCACACCCAACCTTCCCTCTTCCGCCGGCCCAAATCCGACAAGCCGGCCATCTCCTACACGCCGGGCCCCAACCCCGACCTGCGCCGCTTCGTGGAGGAACACGCCACGCCTTACGATCCATCCACTGATGATTACAGCGTTCCCCCATTTGACAAGCCGATCACCTCCACGAAGGCGACGGCTATTTACAACATGCACACCTATTGGAGCAAGAAGCCCCACGACGCCATTCGGCAGTACATTCGCCACTACACGCAGCCCGGCGACCTGGTGCTGGACCCTTTCTGCGGCTCCGGCGGCACGGCGCTGGCCGCATTGATGGAAGGGCGCAAGGCAATCGCCATTGACCTGTCCCCGGCGGCGACGTTCATCACCAAGAATTACTGCACGCCGGTAGATGTGGTCGAATTACAGGCGGCCTTTGATGAGCTTGCGGCGCGGGTTAAGCCGGAGATGGACTGGCTGTATGAAACCCGCTGTGATCGCTGCGATGGAAGAGCTACGACTGTTTACACGGTCTATTCCTATGTATTCCAGTGTCCTCGCTGCCTGCGAACAGTCCCCCTGTACGACTGCGTCGAAGTGAGAGATCAAACCGCAAACGGAAAGCCCAAGAAGATTAACGCTTGCCTCTACTGCTACTCGCGTGGGCAAGTCGAAGAGATCAGTTCACGGAGCCAGCGATTTGATCCTATCCCCGTCCTTGTAGTCTATGATTGTGATGAGGGGTGCAGGCCAAAGCGCGACCAACGCCGGCACAACGATTCGAATCAGAAGAAACAAGCCTACTTTCAGATGCATGACTTAGGAAAACTCCAGGCTATCGAACGCCGAGATATTCCACACTGGATTCCACCGCACCGCATGATGAACGTCGAGTCGGATACAAAGCCTTGGGGTGACGAGTGGCGGCCAGGGCGGGACTTTCGAGCAGTTGCTGAGCTTTTTACGAAGCGGAATCTCTGGGCATTATCAGCCATCAATGAATTCGCCAAACAGCCTCACCTGAGAATGGCTTTTAGTTCGATACTTCTGAATAGCAGTAAGCTATATAGACATCGAGAAGGCGGAGGAGGAGGGCCAACAGGTACATATTACTTGCCTCAGGTCAGTCGGGAACTTGCGGTGTGGTCCCAGGTCGAAGACAAGGTGCGTAGTTATCTCATTATTGGGAATCAAGTTGATAGTGGTCAAATTACGATTTCCACACAATCCGCCACCAACATGCCTGAGGTGGTGTCGAACTCGGTAGACCATATATTCACAGATCCCCCCTACGCAAACAAAGTGCAATATGGTGAGCTGAATTTCATCTGGGAGGCGTGGCTTGGCTTTGACACCCACTGGCACAACCAGGAAATAATCATCAATGAGACCCGCGGAAAGGACGACATGGATTGGTCCAAAATGATGAGCCAAGCATTCGATGAATGTTTTCGGGTACTAAAGCCGGGCCGGTGGCTTTCGCTCTGTTATCATGACACCAGTGAAGGCACTTGGCAACTTGTACAGGATCTGATGGCGGAAGTTGGCTTCATTCCTGAGATAACAGATCGAGCTCTCTTTATCGACACCACCCAAAAGACCTTCAACCAACTCATGGCGGAGAAGGTGACCCGGCGGGACCTGGTCATCAATTTTCGCAAGCCCCGTCCCGATGAGCTGCCGCAGCAGTTGATGCTCTTTGGCGACGAAGACGCAGCCACTTTTGCCGAGAAGGCCCGCGCCATTCTCGCGCAGGCGCTTGAAGCCCACCCCGGCAGCCCCGCCGACCGGCTATACGACGAGCTCGTCTCCCGCATGGTGCGCCAACGCGCCTTCGAGCGGCACAACTTTGACGAGCTGCTGCGCAGCGTGGCTGAGGAGGTGGATGGGCGCTGGTACCTGCTGGCCACAGCCGGGCTGCTCGACGCCGCCGAAAGCGCCAAAGAAGAAGCCGCCGCCGCCCGCCTGGAAACCTTCATGACCAGCCAACTGACCAACCAGCCAACCGAATCCGGCATCCACTTCTCCGACCTCTTTGAGCAGAACCTCTTCGTGCAGGACAAGCCCCGCCGCGACCTGAAGGAATGGCTGCCGGAATACTTCTTCCGTACCGAAGCGGGCATCTGGCGGCCGCCGGCCAATGAAGAAGAGCGACAACAGAAGGCATCTCTGCGCGCCGGCGGCGTCCTGCGGCGCATCAAGCGCTTCGGCAACGCCCTGCTGGAAGGCGCGCCTCCCGCCTCCCGCGACCGGCCGGAGAACCTGGCCACCGCCGCCGATTGGATCCGCCAATGTCGCCGGGCCGGGCTGTATGAGCTTGGCCGGGCGCTCTATGAGAAGGGCGGCTTCTCATTCGACCAATTGAGCGATGAAGCGTTTATTGAGGTTGAGGAGGATTATCAGATTTGTGTGCGGAGGAGTTAGGGGGTGGTTGGTTAGTTAGTTGGTTGGTTAGTTAGTTGGTTAGTTAGTTGGTTAGTGGGTGATGAAATGGGTTTTCAGGATATTGAGGAGAGTCGAGTCTATCAGAGGGCGGAAGGGCTGGCCGATAGAGTATGGGAGATAGTGACGGGATGGTCGGATGCATTTGCTAAGGACACCATCGGCAAGCAGCTGACTCGGGCGACAGACTCGATTGGCGCAAACATCGCCGAGAGCAGTGGCCGATACTACCCAGCCGATGTCATTCGTTTCCTATACTATGCTCGCGGCTCCTTATACGAGACCCGTTTCTGGATCAAGAGAGCCAGAAAGAGGGGCCTATTGCCCGACGACACATTTTCCTTTCTGAAATCAGAGCTCCAGCAAACGGCCAAAGAACTAAACGCCTACATCACATTCCAAAAAACCAGAACCCTCAAACAAACCAAGCCGCCCAACACAATCACCACCACCGAACCAACCAACAAACAAACCACCAAACCAACCAACAAACCACCAAACCAACAAACCAACGAGACCCCATCATGAACCTGACATTCAAAGAGACATTTTCCGGCAAAGTCGTCAACAAGGCATTGACCTTCAACACCGGCATGGATGAGTTTCCACGCTACGTGTTGGAGTACCTGATTGACAACTACTGCGCGGAAGAGACATTCGAAGAAGACTTCGCCCAGGTGCAACGCCGGCTGCGTGACAACTTTGTGCACGGCGCCGAAGCGGAGCGCATCCGCCACTACATCCGCGAAAATCAGGAGCATACCCTGATCGCCAGCCTGGAAGTGCGCCTGGTGGAAACGCAGGACAAATATTGGGGCTCGATCGGGGCCATCAACGAGCGCTTTGTCAATATTGATGAGTCGCTGGTCAAGCAATACCCCATGCTGTTGGCCGGAGGTATGTGGGGCACCATCACCCTGGCTTACGATCCCAGCCAGGTCCACGACAAGAAGATCCGACCTTTCACCGTGCTGGATTTCACCCCCTTCCAGATCTCGGTCATTGACGTGGGCGAGTTTGTTGCCAAGCGCGCGCATTTCAGCGACGAGCAGTGGCTGGATATCCTGGTGAACTCCTTTGGCCTGAACCCGGAGCGCATGAGCCGGCGCGAGAAGCTGATCTACATCAGCCGGGCCATTCCACTGGTCGAGTCCAACCACAATATGATCGAACTGGGCCCGCGGGAAACCGGAAAGACATATCTATTCCGCAATATCTCCTACTACGCCCACGTGTTATCCGGCGGCAAGGCCACGCCGGCCGGCCTGTTCATCAACCTCGGCAGCGGCCAGGTAGGCTTGGTCGGCAGCCGCGATGCGGTGGTGTTCGACGAAATCGCCAACACGGATTTCACCGACCCCAAGGCGATGGTCAGCATCATGCAAGGCTACATGCAGGACGCCAAATTCAGCCGGGGCAAAAAGGAGATACTGGCCTTTTGCTCGATCGTGCTGGTCGGCAATCTAGACGTGCAGGGCAGACAACCCCATGAGAAGTACTATCATCTCTTTGAGCCGCTGCCCAGCTTTCTGCAGGTAGAGGCGCTCATAGATCGCGTCCATTTCTATCTACCCGGCTGGGAGGTGCCCAAAATAGGGCCCGAGTCAGCCAGCGCCGACTACGGTTTCATCACCGATTATTTCTGCGAAATCATGCACGAACTGCGCCGGGTCGACCTACTGGGCCAGGTCAAGAATCGCTTCCGGCTTTTCGATGCCGCCGGCTCCACTCAGGGGCTTACCTCGCGGGACGTGCGGGCGATCCACAAGTCGCTCTCCGGCATGCTCAAGCTGATGTACCCCCACTCTGAGATAACCGACAGCCAACTGGAGGAGCTGCTGCTGTTGGCCATCGAGGGCCGGCAGCGGGTGCGCAACCAGCTCCACCTGATGGCTCCGGGCGAGTACTACCCGGTCAAGATCGCGGCCCAGATGGTTGAGTCCGGACAAGAGGTCCGCCCAACTCTGCCGGAGGGGGATCGCAAAGTGAAGGTAGTTCTGCCCACAAAGCCCCTCGTCGGCGAGGTAACCGGCCTGGCCGTAGCCGGCGAACAGGGGGTCATACTGCGCTTCGAGATGCAAGTGACCAAAGGGCACGGCCGCATTGTGCCGTTAGGCTCTATCCAACGCGTGATGCGCGAGTCCATCGAGGCCGCTACCCAGTATATTCGCGCGCATTATAAGGAGTTGGGTATACCCTCAGACTGGAATGAAAACGTTGATGTGGCTGTCCTCGCCGCCATGATGGCTATGCCTAAAGAAGGGCCCTCAGCCGGCGTCACTATTGTGACGGGCATCGTCTCGGCCTTGAAGGGTTTGCCCGTCCGCCATGACATTGCCATGACCGGCGAAATTACCATCATGGGCAAAGTATTAGCGGTTGGCGGTATCCAGCCCAAGCTGCTGGCGGCAATTGATGCCGGCGTCAGTACCGTTGTCTTGCCGGCCGAAAACGAACAGGACGTGCATTATCTGCCGGACTACATGCGGGAAAAGGTGGAATTGATCTACGTCAACGACATTCGTGAAGCGCTGGCTGCAGCCGGTCTGCAGTCTGCCATTGCCGGCGACGTGGTCAAGGCCACGTCTCTCCAACGTTTGATACGGGGCGGCGAAAACGAGAGGTTGGAATTAAAGAGTACCCTGCAGTGGGACGTACATCAACAGAAACGCAATGACGACCTGCGTCGCGAGGTGCTCAAGACAGTTGCCGCTTTCCTTAACTCAGACGGCGGCACATTGCTCATTGGCGTGCAGGACAATGGTGAGGTCTACGGGCTGGAGCACGATCTGAAGTTGCTCAAGAACTCACGCGACCAGTTTGAGCTAACCCTGCGAAACCTGATCAATGACCGTATCGGCGTGGAATTCGGCGGCTTTATCAAAGTGCGCTTTGATGACGTGGAGGGCAAGATAGTTTGCCGGGTGGATGTGGCCCCTGCGCCGAAGCCGGCATACTGTGACAATGAGTTCTTCATTCGAACGGGCAATCAGACGCGGAATTTGACTTTGCCGGCGGCGATGGAGTATGTGCGGATCAAGTGGGGATAGGTGTGTGTGGGATTTTTTCGGAATTTCGTGTCGCTCAACGAGGGTAAAACTATCATCCTACTGCGGCTCGACCGTCAGGGCGCGCTCAGCAATTGGACAGCGCCCATGCCTATGGCAGTTTTCCGGCCGAAGCCGCTGAACTCGGCCACCCGTGCCAGCGCGTGCCAGCAGCGCAGATGCTCTTCCGGCGACCCAGCAGACGCGCGCAGTGTGGCCTGCCCTACAAAGCCGACCAGCCGCCGCCGATGGTCCAGTGCATACTGCTCCGTGCAAAGGTTGTACTCGATCACGTGGACGTCCTCTGCCAGCCAACGCAGCCATTCTTCCGACACCCGGACCTCTACCGGCGCAAAATGGTTCCAGGCGCGCACCGGCCCGCTGTCGATCGTGAATAGACTTTCCGGCAAGGGAAAGAGAAACGGATGCGCCCCGCGGCTGAATGTGACGGGTGTAAGGAAGCGAAAGCGCAGCTCACTTGCCGGTGGTAGCCCGCCCAACGGAATGAAGCCCGGCGCGGTGCGATAGTAGACGCCTGCCACCGCCACGCTCAACTTGCCCAGCTTCAGCGCAGTGCGCCTGTTGTGCGCCGTTTCCCAGGCGGTCAGCACCGCGCGGCTAGCGTCGCTGGTGAATACCCGCGTCTCGATGCCTATCAGCATCCCACGCTCGACCAGTGGTAAGATTGTGTATGGAGCCGGGACTGGTTTGCCGGTCTCGGGGTCTCGGACGCTGTTATAGTCGTGCAGGCGGGTCGCCTCGTCCGGATTACTATCACGCAGCAACGTGAAAAGGAGGCCCTGCAATCCCATGCCGGTGATAGTACCTACCGGCAGAGCGTTGGTGTCGCCGGTTGGGGCTAAGCTGGCGGTAATTCGATACATGGCAGGGTGTCGTTGTGCTGTACCTTGCGTTGCGTACCGAGCAAACGGTCTCGAAACCAGCGGAATCGGCGGCTGGCCGGATCGACCTCACCTCCGCGCTGAGAGTTGTCGCCGGATCTCCTGAATATCCAACTGCATATCGACCAATTGTTGCGCCGGTCTACGCTCCTCCATGAAATAGGTCCAGTCCAGCGCCTCTTCAAAATGGAAAACCAGCCGGGTGAGCCACTCGTGGTAGGCGTCCACCTCTTGGCGGCGAGCAGACAGAAGCTGCAGCAAGCCATTCAGCTCGGCCCGGACCGTCATCCGGGCTCCCAACGCCATGAACTCATTTTGTTCGCCCGGCTCCGGCAACCCTTCATGCAAGACCATAATGCGCCGCGTGCGCTTCTCGGCCTTCCAGCGATAGATCGAGAGCTCCTTAAAGAAGTCAACCGTCACTGTCCCGTGGCGCCCGTCTCCAATGATCCAGCGCCATCCGGCGTCGGTCTGGCTCCAAGAAATCGAGACCGATGCAGGCAGTGGAATGGCCAGCCTCTGTTGCGGGGCAATGTATGGATTTGTCTTCAGGCGATCGGGCAAATCCTTCACGCCGATTCTCTTCGTCCTCAGATTGGCCCGGCTCCATTTGCCATAGGATCCCGGCCCCAGCGACCGTTCGCAATAGAAGTCCAGCGTCTTTAGCAATAGAGCATCCAACAACTCATGATGGCATTTGTAATAGAACTGGTGGAATTGCCCCGAGCGATGGTCCACGCGCCATCGCCGGTACTCACCCGCCAGAGCCTGGCGCTCATTCTTGGTATAGGCATTGCGAAAAAGCTCCGCCGCAAATTCCAGCACAGTGTAGGCGGGCGCTTCTGGAGCCGCCACGACAATGCCGTCGTCAACGCTAATGTCGTACGTGATCATCACATCTATCAGGGCCACACTGCTTTCCATGTGGTTGTTGCGCTGCCAGAAATAGGTAATTACGACCAGGCTTCCGACGATCACGATGCCGAAAGCAACCCAGCTCCACACCAACGGAACGCTAAGACTGTCGAATGTGACGAAGATCGCCGCACTGACCCACTCAATCAGCACCCCCAGCCCGATAATCGCCAGGACGAGCTCCAGGATCGCCTTGCGTCGCTCAACCGCCTGCTCGTTGGTGCTGTAGACGTTATCGCGTCGGCTAGGCACTGTCAGCGTTCTCCCACACGCCGTAAATGCCGATCTTGAATTTTCCACCTTTCGCTCCCACCTTGCTGCCCGGCACGTAGCACATGCCAGAGTAGTCAACGCCTGCGCCGTCATGCTCCTGCCAGATCCGGCCGGCCAACGGCTCTACAGGGCCGTCCAATTCTTGGCCGGGGTCAGCTCGGGTGTGCGCGAGCAAATGTTGGTCCGGCGCGACGGTGACTATGGGCTTGGGAGCGTCAAGCGTGACACGATAGGCCCCGCTAGCGTCGAAGATGGAGATCTCGGCGCCAGAGGTACCCGTCTTGTGCTCGCATTGCGTCTCCGCACAGCGAACGCGCCCCCAGCCGTAGCTACGCTCACCACCCAGCTGAATGCGCTTGAGCGCCGCCTGCCAGTCCAGTTTCAAGGGGTCCAGGTCGTCACGCACAAAGAAGTAGCCTAGAAGAAAGACTGGCTGAGCGGCGATGCGTGTGCGCGGGAGCAGGTACTCTACCTCGTGTAACGTCGTCTCGGCGGCAGATTGCTCTGGGTAGTTGAGCGCGGTGCTCGCATAGCTGCCCAGATGCTCAAATGCAAAGCCAGAGACATCCTGCCACGGAAAGACAATGCGATAGTCGCCGTTTACCTGCAGCGCGGGATAGAAATAGGTGTACGCCAACTGGTTATGCACCTTTCCTGCGACATCCTGATAAAGTGTCGGATCCGTCGCCGGCTCCCCGCTCGGCCGCGAGTCGCGCGCGATGCGCGCGGTCAGCGCCCCCCACATTGTCCGCCCCACGACATAGGGGTGCGTTCGTTGCACGTTGCCCACCTTGTTCCAGCCGATGTGCATGGGGGCGACCAGGCGGAACACAATGCGATATGCCGTCCAGTTCATGCCGGCCTCACATCGCCTTTGCCCCGTAACGGAGATACGTGAGCATCTGTTCCAGCACCTGCTTGACCAGAAGCGTCCGGTCCAGGCATTGGGTTACGTTGTTGGAGATGTAACTCAGGATTTCCGACTGAATGCCCGGAGACCCTGTGTATTCAGGCAGCCCGATGTTTTGCAGAAAGCTGAGCGTCTCATCACGCACAATCTCCGCCAACTCCCTGTTGTTCTTGGTGGAGCAGAGATAAAGCATGGCGGCGTACGTACCCATTTCTTGCAGCACGCCGAGCGCATTGGTAGCCGTATTGTCCAGGTCGCTCGACTTGGCCTGCTTGTTCGCTGCCGCTTGAACGATTCTCTGGGCCGTTTTCGCGGCCTGATAGTCGAGGTTGATGACGCCGTTTGTCATTGTCGCCGTCCTTTTCCTGTCAGTAAATAAGAGTCAACTTTGCCCCGACCTCCTACGCGCCGAAGCCGTCTTCCTGTGGATCGCCAACGGTGGCCAGCCGGCCGAAGCCGCGAGTGCCCATGCCGCCCACGCCGAGCCAGCGCACCAATTTCAGGCCGGATTCCATCACGTCCAGCGCCTCCGTCCAGTTAACACCAGTGGGCATCTCGTGTTCCTTGTAGGTCTTCAGGCATTTGTCCTTCGGGAAGCTCTCGCGATAGTCGTCAATTACCACGTCCATGGTCAGGAATGTGGCGCGGGGTAGCGCTTCATAGGTGAACAACGCCCCATCCTGTGCCGCGCCAGTATCAGAATTAATGGAGACCGAAGTCCGCACTTCCAGGTTGCTGTTGACCACCTGGCTGAATAGCTCTTGCCCTACGACGGCGATGCGCGCCTTGACGGCGTCCAGGTCTGATCCCTGCCAAGCATTGGCCGGCCACTCGATCGTGCACTCACCGGCGACCGATAGGTTGAGCCAGCCCAGGTTAAGTTGGTTGCCGGCGTTGGCCGAGGTAACGCGCGTGTTGTCATTACCTGGGGCCGGATCACATCCGCAGCCCGCCTCGGCCAGCCGCTCCGCCGTGGTCACCCACATCGGTCCGCGCGCAGTGTGCACGGGAAACAAGAGCACGCGCGCATCGAAGATGTTCGCCACGCCGGATTTGGCTTCGCTGCGCTCTTCGTCGTCTTCATCGCCCCTTCTCTTGGCAATATAGCCGAAAGTGTAGCAGATTGGGTTGGTGGCCGGATCCCTTACCTTCTCATGGCTCTGGCCGGCGGCCTCCGGGTTTTCGTATATGCGGGCCGCATAGGCGCGTATGGCCCCATGCAAGCTTGTGCCGGGGATTTTGGGCACATAGGTGCCGGCCTCACGCACGATGCTGTTGTCCACCCGGCCCAACCGGTAACCGCCCGCGCCCACATGCACGGGGTCACGCGTGACCAGCAAATAGGAACGTCGTGTAAAGCTTGCCATATCTCTCTCCTTATTCGAAAGGTCGGCTATACCGCGACCGGCTGTTTCCTGCTCTCCCGAGCCTTGCCCAGTATCTCCAGATGCAGCTCCGCCAGATCGGCCAGCACACCGTCAGCCCCGGCGGCGATCATCACGTCGTGGATGTCCTTTCTGCCGCTTATTACTTTCAGGCCCGGCCAACCTCCCTTTGAGCGCCACGTCGCTCCCTTTAGCGTGTCCGTCACAAACTGCCTGAAAACCTCGGTCACGCCATCTCGGAACTCACGCCGCCAAGCGTCGCGGGTAGCCTCGATCCGGAAGATGATCTGGGTTATCTGGCTGGTTTCCAGACCTTCGGACAACAAGCGCCACAGGAGCAATAGCTCCTCCAGGTCGGACAGCAAGAAGGGGCGCGTCGGCCGGTCAGGTCGCCGGCCTTCCTGGTCATAGCGGATTTCAAAGCGCCGGCTCACAGCATCCAGGTAAGAATAGTCGAGATAGCTCGGGCGAATACGGACAGTTGCGCCCGAGGATAGCTCTTCCACATGCACTATGGCTTCGACCTCCGCGCCGTTATTATTTGGGTTGTCTACCTTCTTCAGGTACGGATACCAGATGTCTTTCGTCTCGTTGTCGCCCATGTGCTGTGGATAGTGCAGCACGATGGCCCGGGAACCGTGTTCGAGCTCCAGCCGGTGGTAGACAACCTCGCGCTCACTGCCGTTCTTGGGTTTCTCATATAGGGTATCCGCCTCGTTCGACTTCACCGACCAGCTCTCCCACCCGGCGGGCATCTCCAGGAAGCGCCGCCCGGCATCGAGCACGGCCGCCAGCGGGGTGCGCCGGTCGAAGAAGACCAGCCCCAGGTGTATCGGCAGCCGGTCAGCGACCCTGGCGAAGTGCTTGCGGTAGCGCGCATTAATTGCCTGAGCTACATTAAGGGCGTGTGTGGCGGGAATGAGCACCATCGCCAAGCCGGGTTCAGTTAGTAAAGACAGTGTCGGGTTGTAGCCTGCCTCGGTGCGTCTGACGGTAATGATCTTCAGATCAGTCGCCATTGTAACGGCAGGCTGCAGGAAGCCCGATGGATTGGCCACATCAACGTGCTGATTCTCAAGATTGTCTGCAAACCAGTCGTCTCCAGCATCAGTATCCAGGATGCCGCGCCGCTTCAGCCGGCGCAGCGCCCCGGCCAGGTTCTCGGCAGTGATGAAGTATTTGTTTTGATTGTCCCACACGACCTGCAGCGTGAACTGCTCGAAGTCCAGCTCGTAGGCGTGCCCATGCCGGACGCCGGCGGGCCGCCGATCCAGGGTGATGAGCAACCGGTATGGGGCGTCAGGAACGATCCCGGGTATAGTCTGCTCAACGTTCGTCTTCCAGAATCCACGCGCCTCTTCCGATATGCGATAGAGGCGCGCAGGAGACGGGTTCTTGGTCACCCTGGGATTCTCCTTCACCAGGAGGGTATCGAGCAATTGCCCGTTCAGCCAATCGTCCAGCGGCAACCGGCCCACAAGCAGCGCCAGCCGGCCGCTGTTGTCGGCCACCTCATCGGTCCAGATGGTCCTTTGCTGGTCGAGCAACCAGTCTGCGGAGCGCCGCTGCCGGCGGTCCAGGCAAACGCGGCAGATGTTCTGTTCAAGGGCCACCTCAATCGGCGCCCCCGTCAGCTTGTCTTCAGTGAGCTCGCCGACTGAACCGACCGGCCGCAGCCGGCAGACCACACAGACCTCGGCGTTCCCGCGCTCCTGCCGCGACCAGGCTATATCCAGCTTCGCGATGTCGTCAGGGTGCAGCATCGGCTGTGTATCCTGCGCCTGCTTCCGGGGGTCGGCTACCAGGCGGCTGATGGCGGAGCGGCGGTCCTTCTCGTGCCGATTTGAGACTTGCTCGTAGTCCGCGTCAGACTCATCCGGCGCCTTGAAACGGAATGAATCCAGCATTCTAAACGGGATTGGGTCACCCACAGACACGACTTCTGGGCGCAAATCGGCCGGGAAGCAGAGGGCAATCCTGTCGGTTACAACCGCTTTGTCCTGTCCGAGCGGAGGGCACAGGTAATACTCGCCATATTCATCATGGCTAAACCGCGCCCCAAAAGCATACTCGAACTCGAGCAGCTCGCGCACTGCCCGGTAAGCAACATCGAGTTCGTCGCGGACCCCTAGTACATCACCGATCCTGTCACCCCGCGCTAGGAGAGCCAGCTCGTTCACGCGAACATGCAGCGGTTGCACCTGGAGATCCTTGATGCTGGCTGGCCAGCCGCCGATAAAGACCTGCGCCGCCGCAATACGCGAAAGGCAGGCAACGACATAACCCCAATCCCACAGGGAGACCTCGTTGGTCGAGCGCCGTGTGTCCGCAAGGCCGGGCTTCATACAGTCAGCCATCGCGTCCGACCATCTCAGCCAGTCAGGATAGGACATATCATTTAAGAGCAGTTCCAGCGGCAGCAGCCTATATTGTCGGTCCAGGTCAACCACTGGCGTTTCATAGCCGAACGGCGTCGCCGCAAACTCTTGATTGTGACGTTGCCTGTATTTCTCATCGGCCACCCCGCCCTCATTGGCTTTTTCCTTTTCATAATGGGCGATCCCGTGCAGCGCACCCACCAGCTGCGCCGGCTGCATCTTCTTCCGGAATATGGGTTCCAGGTCGCGATAAGCAAACCGGGGCATGGTCAGCAAGATCAGTTCAGCCAGATTGTAGCCGCCGTCGTCCCCGGACCAGATTGCCGGCAGTTTAACCGCGCTCAGCTTACCGGCTACATCCGGCCCCTCCGACAGCCTAAAAGGGACGCTCCACTGCGGGTCATTCGCGCGGCTGAACAGTTGGTGAAACGCCTTGTTCTCGGGACCGTCCAATCTCGATTCCAGGTCCTGGTAGTAATAAACGGTGAACGGATTGACCACATGCTCGTAACTGAATTTGTACACGGAATCCCGAGACTGGCTTTGCACAAAGCCGCTGGTGAGTTTGCCGATGTCATGCAACAGCCCTAGCGCCCCGAGCAGGTGAATCGTGCCCTTCTGGTCGTCAGTCAAATTGAGGAGCGAGCTGCTCATGGTTTACCACCTGGCTGCGGCTCGCTTTCCTCCTGCAGGTGTTCGGCGATGTGTTTCGCCAGGCTCACGAGCTCGTCAAAGCCGAAGAATTCGTGCGTAAAAGGCGCGGTGTGCGCCGCTTGCTCCGACGCCGGCGGTCGCTCTTCTTCCATCGTCGGCTGCAGTTTGTTGGCTGTCGGCAATAGCGTGCGATACATCCTGTCGGCCGCTTGGGCCATCTTCTTGGGTCGCTTGCCTCCCGGCGGAAAGTTCGCCTCAAAGCGAGTTGTGAAGGTGTCCGCGGTAACAATGTGGCCCGCGGCGTCAAACATGTGGGGCAGGAAGCGCCGCTCGTGGTCGCTCAACTCCGTGCTTGGCGTGTCGCTCGGCGGCTCCGGTTCCGACGCGGGCGACGCGACCGGCTGGAACTCAAACGGCGGCAGCTTGGCCTGCATGAATAGCTCGCCCCGAACGACCGGGCGGGCAACGCCGTATCCCAGGCTGGTCTTGGCCCCAAAGCCATAGAGCGTCAGTAGGTCGCGCACCGCCTGCACCATAATGACGAGGTCGGGGCCGATAAAGGCGTAATCCGCCGGGCCGAGCGGCACATATAGCAATTGCAGTCTGCCCTTCGCGCCGATGCGCACCACCTCAAAGTCAATCGGCTGCTTGCCCCCGCCTGTGTCGCGCTCGTGCGGATTGATGATCTCAATGTCCGTTTCGGCGAAGTCGAAGAAGGTAGCGAAGAACTCCAGGCGACCCCTCTCCCCGCCTATGCCCGCCCGCGCCACGCCGAAAAGGCGCTCCTCTGTTAGTTGGTCCTGTGGGTGCCCCAGGCGGAAGGCGGCGCGCAAGGCGCCTTTCCAACCGCTGGAGGCGATCATGGGACGCTTGAAGATGCGCTCACGCTTCAGCGGGTTGTCCAGCACGTGCAGGCCGGCGTCGTCTCGACTCATATAGGGTTTTTCCAGCGCGAAGAAAATGCGCAGCAAGACGCTATTCCACGGCAGGCCGCTTATCTCGGCGATGGGAATGTCCGGCAGCACCTGGTCCAGCAGCGCTGCGCCGGCGGATGTTACGCCATGCTTCTGCTGCCATTCACCCCATTTCTGCAGTTTATCCCTCGCCTTAAGAGCGTCCTGATACCAGGGGCCTTCGGCGGCAATGAACTCATATTGCATATAGCACCCTCCTTAGGTCAGCAAGTTGGTCAGAAACTGAGTGAAATCGGCTTCTGGACTCACGTTGTCCCGAGATGAGTTGAATTCGCGCCAGCTCAGATTGGAATCGACGGTGAGCAACTGCGCCTTCACCGCATCCAAGATGTTGTCGCGGCTCCAGGTCGCGTTGTATTGAGCCGGGGTGAACGGCAGCCAGCCCCATAGCCTGACAGTGTCCTGCGGTCCGAATGGCTCGGATAGCTCGATCTTGGAGGCCACACGCTGATTTCCGCTGACCTCGCCGAACACGAAATGGCGCACCGCATCGTTGTTGTTTCCGCCCAACCGCTGGCGTAAATCGATGCGTAGCTCGTAGAACTTCTCGATGGTGTCCATGTTCGGGGCGTGGAATTCGGCGAAGAAGCAGTTTGTGATTGAGGGCAGCATCGCCGTCTGCCGCTGCTGCATGGAAGTGATCGGGCGGACGCCGGCCAGCCAATTGAGCAACGCCACGCCGGAGGTAGCATCGCCGCCAATCCGCTTCACCACGCCGAAACCGTGCTGATTCTTCGCGCCCAGGCCCGCCCGGCGTTCGATGAAATGCAGCAGCCCGCCGATGATGTCCGCGTCGAAGGTTGGGTCAAGTGACGCTACGGCCACATCAAGTTGTCCGACCCGCGGGTGGTCGGGGAGAACCCACTCAGGGTCCGTCGGCTCAACCTTCTTGGTACGCGGGTTATACTTGATGTGCTGGCGGGAGCTGACGAAGACCGTAGTCTTGCGCGATTTGTCAGGTTGCATGCGGACATCATTCACCATTAGGCGAAAGCGGCGCCTCCAGCCGGTGGCCCCGAAGACCTGCGCGGCGTCGTCAAGGCCGGCGCCGCGCAGCTCACTCCGCCATTGGACTTCGGTTAAGGTATCACGCCGTTCCAGCAGAGGCTTATACCGGTTGGGGTCCAGCATGCTGCGCTCCGGCTTATAGGCCAGACCGCCCGCGCCTCTCACCAACGCCTCGAACCACCAGCGCAGGCCGCCCATCAGGCCCGTTTCGCGCACACGGCCATTCTTGCCGCCCACATTGCCGGTGTAGATGCCAGTCAGCGTCTCGTATTGGACGGTAAAACGGCTACTCATAAACTAGCTCCTGGGGAACTCCCGTCCCCCGGCAAGACCCACCAACAACGAGACGCGCCATCGCAAGTCCCAACCAACACGCGCCATTTGCACGCTAGCTGCCGGACTTCACCGCTAGCAACCACAATAGTATATATTAACACCGCCCACCACAGCAAAAATCCGCAGCGCCAGACTTTGATGCGAGCTGACAGCGCCCATTAACCCCTATTTGGGTCTTTGGCGGAATCTGGGAGGGCCGTGTTTCAATCCCTCAAAGGGTGAGCCGGCCCTTCTGACTCGTTGGTCCTGGCATCTACAACGACCTGCACCCCTTGTTTCAATCCCTCAAAGGGTGAGCCGGCCCTTCTGACATGGGGTAGACGATGACGAAATTGGACACTGGGCTCTCGTTTCAATCCCTCAAAGGGTGAGCCGGCCCTTCTGACGATGTTGTGCGAGGAGTGTTCAGTCTGGGAATACGAGTTTCAATCCCTCAAAGGGTGAGCCGGCCCTTCTGACATTACATGTGGGAGCTCAGACCACACGAGCACATGAGTTTCAATTCCTCAAAGGGTGAGCCGGCCCTTCTGACGATTATGGGTATTTTGTTTTGGTTTGGCGGAACTAAGTTTCAATCCCTCAAAGGGTGAGCCGGCCCTTCTGACTCACCTGCTATGGGAGCAACGGCACTGGCGAGACCGGTTTCAATCCCTCAAAGGGTGAGCCGGCCCTTCTGACGCAGGGCGACTTGCCCAATTCCGGCCCCCCCCCGAAGTTTCAATCCCTCAAAGGGTGAGCCGGCCCTTCTGACGGAAGGAATCCAGCTGTACTGGTACGGAAAAGTTGGTTTCAATCCCTCAAAGGGTGAGCCGGCCCTTCTGACAAGCACGCCCGCAATTTGATGGACGAGGAGGAGAGAAGTTTCAATCCCTCAAAGGGTGAGCCGGCCCTTCTGACGAGCTCGGCTCTCTTCGGCCGGCGGCCCCGCAAACGTTTCAATCCCTCAAAGGGTGAGCCGGCCCTTCTGACCGGCCGCTTCCGATTTGGATGTTGGCGCGACAAACGTTTCAATCCCTCAAAGGGTGAGCCGGCCCTTCTGACAAAGAAAAATGAAACGAACGATCTTGTTCGTGAGGTTTCAATCCCTCAAAGGGTGAGCCGGCCCTTCTGACCTCGTACTAGCGGGGCTTGCGTCGATAACATGCCTTTTTAGTTTCAATCCCTCAAAGGGTGAGCCGGCCCTTCTGACATTTTGGCTCCTCCGTGAGGGGGGTGCATACGACGTCGGTTTCAATCCCTCAAAGGGTGAGCCGGCCCTTCTGACGGCTCTTGCCACCGTGGGGTGCGCGCGTAGCGCCACGTTTCAATCCCTCAAAGGGTGAGCCGGCCCTTCTGACGCTCAACCTGGATGAGAACGGGGAGATCAGCTTCGGGTTTCAATCCCTCAAAGGGTGAGCCGGCCCTTCTGACAGTGGAGTGGACAGTGGCTTCGTCCGGGCATGCTTGGGTTTCAATCCCTCAAAGGGTGAGCCGGCCCTTCTGACTCTCGCGGAAGCCGCCCTCGTGGACGAGCTGAACATGTTTCAATCCCTCAAAGGGTGAGCCGGCCCTTCTGACCGATTATGCCTGGGATCGGGCGAGCATGGCTTTCACCGTTTCAATCCCTCAAAGGGTGAGCCGGCCCTTCTGACAGGCTCAAATTGCTGCAGAAGACATAAGAGTACTTGTTTCAATCCCTCAAAGGGTGAGCCGGCCCTTCTGACGATGCGACGTGGATGCGGTGATCGCGGACTTGCAGTGTTTCAATCCCTCAAAGGGTGAGCCGGCCCTTCTGACCCATATAGACCATCACATGGAGGTGTGAGATGTCTAGTTTCAATCCCTCAAAGGGTGAGCCGGCCCTTCTGACGTTTTTGATGATTGCCCCACCGAGGTGGTGGATGAGGTTTCAATCCCTCAAAGGGTGAGCCGGCCCTTCTGACTATGCCCCTCCCTTGAGAAAGGAGAAATTGTCTAACAGTTTCAATCCCTCAAAGGGTGAGCCGGCCCTTCTGACCAGTGGAGTACTGGATGAAACCGCGGATGGCTGACGTTTCAATCCCTCAAAGGGTGAGCCGGCCCTTCTGACCTACTATTATTATGGCCCTCATGGGCCAAATATCATTGTTTCAATCCCTCAAAGGGTGAGCCGGCCCTTCTGACCGCTCAGCATGACCGCCTGCACTAACTCCTGGGTTTGGTTTCAATCCCTCAAAGGGTGAGCCGGCCCTTCTGACTGGGTGCGAGGCCCGACAACATCATCGAGGGTGTTGTTTCAATCCCTCAAAGGGTGAGCCGGCCCTTCTGACCCTCGGCTGATGCACCGGTCTACAGCGCTGGTTCTGGTTTCAATCCCTCAAAGGGTGAGCCGGCCCTTCTGACCCGTTGGTTTGTGCACAAGGCTGGACAGCCGCACAAGTTTCAATCCCTCAAAGGGTGAGCCGGCCCTTCTGACTGTTGCTACGCCAACGCCAAGCCCCACGACCAGTGGTGGGTTTCAATCCCTCAAAGGGTGAGCCGGCCCTTCTGACCCGAACCTGGGGGTGAGCAAGAAGCCGGACGATAGTTTCAATCCCTCAAAGGGTGAGCCGGCCCTTCTGACTCGTCACCCTGGAGGTGCCCACGGTCACCAATGCATCGTTTCAATCCCTCAAAGGGTGAGCCGGCCCTTCTGACGATCCGCTGCGACCGCGAAATCGGTGAGAAACTTGTTTCAATCCCTCAAAGGGTGAGCCGGCCCTTCTGACTTGATGAGCTTGAGCGGCGTCAGAAGTAACTAAAAAAGTTTCAATCCCTCAAAGGGTGAGCCGGCCCTTCTGACGAATTTCTGGCGAAGTACCCAAACGGGCAGGCGTTGTTTCAATCCCTCAAAGGGTGAGCCGGCCCTTCTGACAAACATTGGCCGGAGGTGGAGAGGTTTGGAGATGTCAGTTTCAATCCCTCAAAGGGTGAGCCGGCCCTTCTGACGTGTACACGCTCGGCCCGGCCGCCCGCGCCGCCATGTTTCAATCCCTCAAAGGGTGAGCCGGCCCTTCTGACCACCAACAGCGGACATTGTGACGGTTGGACAGCAATGGTTTCAATCCCTCAAAGGGTGAGCCGGCCCTTCTGACCTGCCGGAAGACGCCACAGAATTTGAACTGCTCTTCAAACTGTTTCAATCCCTCAAAGGGTGAGCCGGCCCTTCTGACACGACGCGCAAAGCACCGGCAACGGTGAAACGCGCTGTTTCAATCCCTCAAAGGGTGAGCCGGCCCTTCTGACCAGGCATTAGGTTCTGTAGCTAGTTCCCGCACAACTAGTTTCAATCCCTCAAAGGGTGAGCCGGCCCTTCTGACAACGCTGTCGCAAATGTAACGGTAGCGGCAATATTGTTTCAATCCCTCAAAGGGTGAGCCGGCCCTTCTGACGTGTACACGCTCGGCCCGGCCGCCCGCGCCGCCATGTTTCAATCCCTCAAAGGGTGAGCCGGCCCTTCTGACGAAGCCGTAAGGGCTCAGATAGCCGCAGAAGACATGTTTCAATCCCTCAAAGGGTGAGCCGGCCCTTCTGACCTTTGTAGTTGAGGTAGACAATACAACATATAACCTCGTTTCAATCCCTCAAAGGGTGAGCCGGCCCTTCTGACACCCCCGGCGACATTTACAACGACCCGGTCGCGTTTCTTCGTTTCAATCCCTCAAAGGGTGAGCCGGCCCTTCTGACGGGACGACTGTCTTTATGATTGCGAGCATATACTTCTGTTTCAATCCCTCAAAGGGTGAGCCGGCCCTTCTGACTCTAGTAGGGCTAGCACTTTTGCTAGTCGGATTAATGTTTCAATCCCTCAAAGGGTGAGCCGGCCCTTCTGACCCTATCATTCACGCTTATTGTGATTGGTATGCTAGTGTTTCAATCCCTCAAAGGGTGAGCCGGCCCTTCTGACCTGGTTGCGTGTCAGCCCACTATCGAAGAGGCTCGCGCGTTTCAATCCCTCAAAGGGTGAGCCGGCCCTTCTGACTGAACTACCTGGACAAGGTGGTTCCGTTCGGGTATTCGTTTCAATCCCTCAAAGGGTGAGCCGGCCCTTCTGACAGAAATAATCGTCGCAAGTCGGACCGACGAAAATTGGTTTCAATCCCTCAAAGGGTGAGCCGGCCCTTCTGACCACCAGCATTACTATCACGCCGGTATACACCTACAGGTTTCAATCCCTCAAAGGGTGAGCCGGCCCTTCTGACTATTCCCAGACAACGGCCGTCGTCGGCGAAGTTGTGTTTCAATCCCTCAAAGGGTGAGCCGGCCCTTCTGACTCAATCAACGGGTTATGGGATGACCATTACCTACGGTTTCAATCCCTCAAAGGGTGAGCCGGCCCTTCTGACTAGGCCGGGGGGGGGCTGCTGGAAGGCTTGGAACATGTTTCAATCCCTCAAAGGGTGAGCCGGCCCTTCTGACCCCCCCGCCCCAGTGGCAGACCGCCGTCCCAGACCGTGTTTCAATCCCTCAAAGGGTGAGCCGGCCCTTCTGACGGCTTATCACCTTGCCTGGCTTCACCCCGAAAAGCGTTTCAATCCCTCAAAGGGTGAGCCGGCCCTTCTGACCCCAGTGGCAGACCGCCGTCCCAGACCGGGGAATGATGTTTCAATCCCTCAAAGGGTGAGCCGGCCCTTCTGACATCATGCCTGGCACCTACCGCCTCAGTGGCATCGGGTTTCAATCCCTCAAAGGGTGAGCCGGCCCTTCTGACATTGAATTACTTTTTCGCTTGCGAAAAAGATCAATTCGTTTCAATCCCTCAAAGGGTGAGCCGGCCCTTCTGACTTGATGAAGACCTCGATTCAAAATTCGACATCACCGGTTTCAATCCCTCAAAGGGTGAGCCGGCCCTTCTGACGACCCAAGCGTTTTCGAACAACGCTTGAGGGCTTTCCTTGTTTCAATCCCTCAAAGGGTGAGCCGGCCCTTCTGACTACATTTAAGGAGAAATCTCATGAACGAGGAACTAGTTTCAATCCCTCAAAGGGTGAGCCGGCCCTTCTGACGAGGATATAGTCCTTCTTTGCCAAATCGGCAACGAGTTTCAATCCCTCAAAGGGTGAGCCGGCCCTTCTGACCATCAGTGCTGAGAAGGTCTTCTTCCTTCGCGTGATCGTTTCAATCCCTCAAAGGGTGAGCCGGCCCTTCTGACCTATCACCTCTCCGACCGGTGGTAGTGCATCTGTCGTTTCAATCCCTCAAAGGGTGAGCCGGCCCTTCTGACGTCCGCCGGATGCAGGTTCCGCTGGCCGAATCGTGTTTCAATCCCTCAAAGGGTGAGCCGGCCCTTCTGACACCAGCACCGTATTCGCGGCAGCGCCGCGAATACGGTTTCAATCCCTCAAAGGGTGAGCCGGCCCTTCTGACTGCTCTTTGTGGGCATCCTCGTCGGTCGCACATTCGTTTCAATCCCTCAAAGGGTGAGCCGGCCCTTCTGACCAGCAATACACAGGCATTACTGTTGGAGGAGAAATGGTTTCAATCCCTCAAAGGGTGAGCCGGCCCTTCTGACCGCATAGCGGTCGTAACATGGGCTTTGACCGTAAGTTTCAATCCCTCAAAGGGTGAGCCGGCCCTTCTGACATTCCTGTATTTGGGGTGTTCATGAGTAGTCATGAGTTTCAATCCCTCAAAGGGTGAGCCGGCCCTTCTGACCGATCACGTTCACCCCTGTCTTTACGACAGACGTGTACCCGTTTCAATCCCTCAAAGGGTGAGCCGGCCCTTCTGACAGGTGGTACAGGCCGGCAGCCGTTGCGACAGTTTGTTTCAATCCCTCAAAGGGTGAGCCGGCCCTTCTGACACCGTTGACTACACGATTCCGGTGGAGAGTGGTGGCGGGTTTCAATCCCTCAAAGGGTGAGCCGGCCCTTCTGACCGATACCTTCATCGTAATAGGTCAGGAGAATAGAGGTTTCAATCCCTCAAAGGGTGAGCCGGCCCTTCTGACAGGGCTTGAAGCGTGGCTTCGCGCGGCTGGATTTAGTTTCAATCCCTCAAAGGGTGAGCCGGCCCTTCTGACTAATGACAAGCTTCGCGTTGTGATCGAACGATGCTTGTTTCAATCCCTCAAAGGGTGAGCCGGCCCTTCTGACGCGATGACGGAGGCTGGCGCTTGTTGCCAGGTGACAGTTTCAATCCCTCAAAGGGTGAGCCGGCCCTTCTGACATAAAATAGGGTAGGTGCTACACACAAAAATCGTGGTTTCAATCCCTCAAAGGGTGAGCCGGCCCTTCTGACGGAGGGAGAGAGAACGAGACCCCCTATGGGATCTCAATGTTTCAATCCCTCAAAGGGTGAGCCGGCCCTTCTGACGGATCGGGCAACCGTCCGCCGAGGTACAGGGGCACAGTTTCAATCCCTCAAAGGGTGAGCCGGCCCTTCTGAC
>CAYVQP010000012.1:56938-69978 GCA_964452775.1 uncultured Ardenticatenaceae bacterium
CCGAGGTACAGGGGCACAGTTTCAATCCCTCAAAGGGTGAGCCGGCCCTTCTGACCCTCCTTCTTGTTTTAGTAGGGTTGGCCTTACTGACCCTGGTTTCAATCCCTCAAAGGGTGAGCCGGCCCTTCTGACTATGGCCCCCCGGCCCCAGTGGGGATTGACCCAAGTTTCAATCCCTCAAAGGGTGAGCCGGCCCTTCTGACGGACAAGTACGACCGTATCTACGGCCACTGGGATATTCGGTTTCAATCCCTCAAAGGGTGAGCCGGCCCTTCTGACAGCAGTTATCCACAGTGGGAACGGAGCCTGTTTTTGCCCCTTCCGGCGGCAATTTTGCTCCAATTCTGCGCCACTTTCGGTATAGTGCGCGCCCTGATTCCTGCTGTCTCGTCCCACCGCCACTCGCCTTGCGGGGGTCGCGCCGTAATAACGTCATTTTGGCCCTATTTTAATCTCTCATTAATGTGCTGTCCACTCTCTTCACCCCGCATTTTCGCCCTCATTCAGCTTCTTTCGCCCTCAATCGCGTTTTCCGGGGTTCAGCCGCGTTTTCGACTGCCTTTTACCTGTTTGATCGATCCCGACCCATGCCTATCATTTGCTTCAGCGCCATTGGAATCGCCGCCTGAACCCGTGACGATGGCCTTGCTATGCTGCCACAAATCACTCAACCGCTCTCCGTCACTCCCTCGACTGCGCCCTCAACGCTCTTCTCTCTCTGCGCCTGTGCGAATACCCTGGCTTATCTTCATCATTATACCCCAAACTGGCTGCCTCGCGGGCGTTATCTGGCCCCTCGCCACCTGCGCGTACTGGCCGCCTGGCTCGGCCGGCCGGAACCCACCCTGCGCACCATTCGCAACCATCCGGCTCTGGCGACCCACCTCTCATTGCTTCACGCCGCCCGGCTCTTGCCCGCCGAAGGCAGCCGACTGACGCCCACCCCCGAAGCGCACACATGGTTACATGCTTCGCCCGCCCAACAAAAGCGGCAACTCCTCACCGCGGCCTCCGATACTGCTCACTGGGAAAGCGTATTGACCCGGCTGGGCTGGCAAACGATGGTTGGCCCTGACCGACAGGCCTTTGCCCGCCAGCAACTGAGCGCCCAGGACATCAATGCCGCGCCGGCAAACGCCCGCTGGTTGCCGGCCGCTTCAGATGGGGCATGGCGCCTGCATCTCCCGCCTTCACTGCCCCTCTGGATGCGTTTTGACCTGCATCAGTTGGGCAATTGGACCGCGCCCGACACACTGCACTGCACCTCACTGACCATAGTCCAGGCGATGCACAATGGCTACTCTGAACGCTTTATCAACTGGCTGCTTCAAACAGCCACCGGGCAACCGTTGGAACCGGAGCGGGCTGCCCGGCTTGCCCACCTGCGCCGCCAGACCCGGGCCTACCTCGTCCAGCCCGGACTGCTGCTCACCACCAGCCGTCCCGCCTACCTGCAAGAGATACTGAACCAGGCTTCCCTCAGACCCCTCATCCGCCAACAGCTTTCTCCCCGGCACGCCCTGCTCAACCCGCACCTGCTGCCTCGCTTCCACTCCTGGCTGCGCAAGCAGGGTCATACCCTGCACTCTCCACCCGAGCCGGGAGCCGCCGGCAAGGGAATCGGCGACGCTCCCTTCACCTACCTGAGCCTGCGCGTGCTGCAAGGCCTGGCTGATGTCACCCCACTCGCCGCCCGCCCCGCCGCCGCCCTGCTGGATGACGCCGCCTCCGCCGATCAACTGACTCCCCTTCAGCGCGCTGACCTGGACCGCCAGGCGCAGGATATCCTGGAAAGCCTCCGCCAGGCCGTTCAGGGAAGAGATGCCTTCTTCCCACCTCTGGCCCCTCCCACCCCTGAGGTGCTGGCCCTTGTGCGCCGGGCCATCGAACACGAAACCCTGCTGCATGGCGTCTACCAATCGCTGGGCGACCATCAACCCCGTTTCAGGCGCCTCCTACCCATCCGCCTGGAACAGCGCGGTGAGCTTTACTATCTCCACGCCTACTGCTATCAGGCAGAAGCGGAGCTGGTCTATCGCCTGGATCGCTTCCATGAAGTCACCGTCGCCCCCGCTACACAATGACCGCCGCTCCCAGTTGCCGGGCCAGGTCCTTGCCCAGCACCGTCACTCTGTCGGCGCAATCCGCGCTCAGCGGGTAGAAGCGGACACTCTCCCACTTTTCCTCCTTCACCAGCGGCGTCAGCCGTTGCCGCAGCTTGCTTAACTTCTGCGCGTCCAGGTCGCACTCGAAGACGCTATATTGCACGCGATATCCATGCCCTTCCATTATCTTCGCCACCTTTCGCCGGCGCTTATCATCGGTAATGTCATAACTGATCAGAATGCGCATCGTATCATCCCCCGGAAGTCAGACGCCGGCGCAGCCGCTTTCCCACGCCGGATGTGACACTGCCTCCATTGCGCCCCTTCGCCGCCGGCATCCGCGCCAGCCGGCCCATTAGCGCCTCCGTCGCCAGCGCGTCCGCCAGCTGGTTTTCCTCTCTGGGCACATGCCGAAAGCGCACGCTGCTGAAGTAACCTGCCGCCTGGCACATCTGCGCGTGCAGCGGCTTCAAACGCTGGCTGTGCACCAGGCTCTGTCCGTTCATCTGCCAGACCAATACCTGCGAATCAGAGACAATCTCCACATGCTTTGCGCTGACCTGCTGCGCCAATTCCAGGCCAAGCAACGCCGCCAGATACTCCGCCTCATTATTCGTCATCGGCGGCAACTGCCGGCTCATCCAGCCCAGGAAATGCCCCTCCGCGGAACGCGCCACCGCTGCGATGCCGGTGTAGCCGTCAGAAGGTCCGGCCTCTCCGATAGAGCCGTCAACATGAATCTGCACACACTGCTTCACCGCTTCGTCTCCTTCTCGCCCCCTGACGTATCCCGGCAGACGCCGACCGCGCGGCCGCCTCACCTTTCCCGCGCATTATGGCTACCGTCCAGGAGCGCAACAACCTCGCCAATCTCCAGCGCTGTGACCACCACATGACCGCTGTCCAGCAGCAGCAGTGTCCGCCGCTTTCGCCCGCCGGTCAGCACCACCAGGTGGGTCAGCGGCGTCGCGCCCAGTAGCCGTCTCATCGCCGCCGACTCGGCCGGTCCGACCGAGACTATCCGCTCCACGCACACCAATCCCTGCCGGCCGATCTCCACCCACCGCTGCGGCTCACTATTTGCTCTTGAAAGGCTCATAGGCCGCCTCCTTACCGGTCAACACCCGCGCCAGCCGGCGCGCCTGCAACAGCATGACGTGCTTTAGCTGCGTCTCGCCGCCCGGCCCGGCGTCCGGATGATAGACACGTATCTGCATCCGCCGGCTGTATCCTTCCATCACTTGCACCGTCCCGGCATCCCCCAGTTCTACCGGCCGCTGAGAGTTTCCCGTCCGTATTGGTCCTGAGCGAAGCGTGCATCTATCCCCCTGGATTTGGCCAGGAAGGAGATAGTCTCTGTCGCAGTGCGCCGGCCGGCAGCGGGTTGGATTTCGGATGCTGCAAGCAGACCACATCACCGCCAACCCGACCTCACTGCACCCCGGCCCTAACGGGCCAAATCAGGTGAAGGTCGCCGCCTGACGACGGCCGCTTACCCAATCGGAATATCACCAGGGCCGGCAGAGATGCCGGCCATTTCGTTTTGGAGGACCCCATGACGTTCGAAGAATGGATGCAGGCGGTGGACATGGTGGTGGGCGACATCGCCTTCGGCCTCAGCGTCCGCGACCTGCCGGACATCGACTTCCGTTCCCTGTATGAGGCCGGCGAGCCGGCCCAGACAGCGGCTGAGGAGGTTCTGGCCGGCGCGGACTTCCCCTTTGACGACCTCGACTACCTGACCTGAGCGGAGATGCCATGAGCGCACACGTCATCCAACTGGCCCATCTGGAAGAGCTGCTGCAGGGGGAGCTGCGCGCCGGCGACGTCGTGCGCGTGGTGGCGCTGGACGCCACCGAGAGCGTCTCCCGGCAGGTCCCCGGCCTGCGACTGACCAGCGTCGGCGTGCACGTCCGCGCCGTCAACTCCGCCGGCCACATCCTGGCCTGCTACCTGCCCGTGGCCGAAACCCAGCTGTACAACGGCCGGCGGGAGGGCGACCCAACCTGGCAGCAATATGACGATGCCTGGCAGCGGGCGAAAGCGCTCAAAGAACGCGTCGTGGCATATCTGCAGACAGCGGCCGCGGAGCAGGGCTTCACCGTCCGCACCGCCGGCGTCATCGACCTGGGCGGGGTGCGGCCGCTTCACGGAGCCTGGCTATCCGACCCGGCTCGCACGGGAGAAGCGTAACCGGTCCGGCAGCGGCCTGATGCCGCTCATGCCCTGAGGTTTCCGGCGTGGCCCCTGGACGGCCATACCGCAATTCGAAAAGCCAAAGAGGAGGCAACCCCATGCCGGAGCTGAGCACCCATCTCACCTTCCTCTCCGACCCCGGCCACGGCTGGCTGCGGGTGCCGCTGGTCGAGATTGTCACGCTGGAGCTCACTGGCCGGATATCCCCCTACTCCTTCATTCAGGGTGAGCACGCCTTCCTGGAAGAGGACTGCGATTGCCCCCGCTATCTGCGGGCGCGGGAGAGCCGGGGGTTCCCGCCGCCGGTCATCGAAGCGCAATTCATCGAGCGCTTTGTCCGTCCCGGCTTGCGCTTTCAGGATTCAGCCCTGGACCCGGCCTACTGGGAAAGATTTCGGAGGTGAACAATGGCGCGTATCAAGGTGTACCACAACCCGGATTTCCTGGAGTATCGGGGAGAGCACAGCCAAATCTCCCTGCCGGCCCAGCCGGTAGCCGTCGTGGAAGCGCCGGACGCGCTCTCGCCGGCGGAGATGCTCGAATTCGCCTACATGCGGACCCAACACGCGGATAAGAGCTGGTACAACAATCCCGAGGTGACCGCCTACCTGCGCAGCACCTCCGTGGGCGACCTCATCGCGGACCCGGCCGGCGAGCTGCACGTCGTCGAATCGGCCGGCTTCCGGCCCTACCAGCCGGACGCCGGTTCACCGCAGCAGCGCCTGGCGGAAGCGCAACGCGCGCTGGCGGAGGCGGTCGGGCAGGCGGACACGAGCCGGATGCTGTCAGCCGCCCGGCAGGCGCTGGCAGTGGTCCGACAGGTGCTGACCGCAATTGGATATCCTGCTGGCGATATGCCTGTCCCATGGGAGGATGCCCGGCCGGGAGACCTGGTCAGTGACCCGGATGGAGCACTACACCGGGTCATCGCCCGCCGCATATATCCCCGGAAACGAGCCGAGCGCCTGCTGGCCCACATCCCCAACGGACAGATCCGGCCGGACGGCGAACAGGAGTGGGCAGTGCTCGCGCCGGTAGAGAAGGAGGTAGAACTGTGAACATGCAACTACCCCTGCCCTACTTCCGGCCGCCCGTAGACGAGCGCCGTGTCTGTGACCTGCCGGCGGAAGACCGGCCGCTCTACCGCCTCCACCAGGTAGGCGCCGGCGCGCTGGGAGCCTCCGAGCTGCTCGCGTTGGTTGTCACTTTACCCATAACCTGGCCGCATGGGGAAGCATAATCTGGCCGAAAAACGCTCCAGATGAGACCCTGGCATAGATTTCCCATTCCTTTTAGAACCATAACTTGGCCGTGAGTTCCAAATGGAACCATAAAATGGCCTGGATTTCTCTTCCATCTGAAACCTCCCATCCCACCGTTTAGCAACTGCTTCCCGTTTGAGCAGGATTTGTTAAGGTCAGGTGGGCCAACTCACACTGCCCAGAAAGTGTGAGAATCCACCTATTCCTGAACTGGAGGTTTCCATGTTTAACGAGAGAGAGCTACAACTGTGGTTTGACCAATGTCAATTATCCCCGGAGGCGCGAAAACTCATCGAAGAAGTCCGGTCTGCGCCCCCCTCGCGCCGACTGGACAGCACTGTCAAAAGTGTGTTCGTGCAATACCCGAGTCGAAAAATGGGATGCGTTATCCAGGCCAGAGGCCACCGCGTGACCTTGCCGGCTGTCATCCAGATGGAATACGACAATGCCGTGCTGGAATTCTATGACCAACCCCCTCCTTTCCCTATCCGATATTTGACCAAAGCCGGTCATGAAACAACGCCACTGGCGCGGCCAGATTTTTTCGTTATGGGTCAAGACAGCGCCGGCTGGACAGAGTGGCGGTCAGAAAAAGGCCTGGCGCAACGCGCTGGGAAGATGCCCAATCGTTATGTACAAACGGCGGACGGGCAATGGCGCTGCCCGCCGGGAGAAGCGTATGCCGGCCAATTTGGTCTGTTTTACCGCGTTCATTCAACGGCCGAAATCAACTGGATATTCCAACGCAATATCAATTTCCTGAGCGATTACTTACAAGCAAATTGTCCGCCGGTAAGCAGATCAGTCATCCAGCCCGTCCTGTCGCAGGTGGCCACCGCGCCTGGCATAACCCTCCACGACCTACAACACGCCGTGGCTGTGGCCACGCTTGATGATTTGCATATCCTCGTCGCCCAGCGGCAGGTCTACGTGGATTTAGAAGCCGCGCCACTGGCCGAGCCAATGGCTGTTCGCGTATTCGCCAACGAAGAAACCGCCCAGTTCTATGCCCTTGGTTTGTCTACATCCCATGAGAAGAGACCCGATACACCTTCCGTCATCAATATGCTTCCTGGAGAAACCATTGTATGGGATGAGAGACTATGGCAAATCTTGAATGTGGGGAAAAGCGAAGTGGCCTTGCTGGGCGAAGAAAAGGAGCTGATATCCCTCCCTCAGCAGCAGTTAGAAAGGCTGCTAAAGCAAGGGTGTATTCACGGCGTCGGGAGGGAACGGGAAGAGAGCCTGGACGTCGAGGTCAAAGAGACCCTTTATCAAGCAAGCCCGGCTGACCTGCGAGAAGGCAATCGTCGTTATCAGCTTCTGTACCCGGCGGGGCCAGAGCAATTCACTCCATCCAGAACCAATCGCCGTTGGCGCGAGCGGTGGAATGAGGCGGAAAGTCGTTATGGCTACGGTTACATCGGTCTCATTCCCCACACGTCCCGGCGCGGTAACCGGCAGCGCAAGTTGCCGGTGGAAACAATTACCCTGATGGATGAATACGTGCAAAAAGAATACGAGACGATTAAGTGCAAGTCCGTCAAAGTCGTCTATGACCAACTGCGGGCTGCCTGCCGGGAGCGCGGGATCGTTTCACCCAGCTACAAGACATTTAGCCAGGCCGTTCAAGCCCGCCCCAGCTACGAACAAACCAAAAAACGGCGGGGAGCAAAAGCAGCTTATGACCACGAGCCATTTTACATTGTTTTGGAACTAACCACGCCGCGACATGGTGACCGGCCGTTTGAAATCGGTCATCTGGATCACACCCAGTTGGATATTGAACTGGTGGACTCAGAGATAGGCAAGCCGCTCGGTCGCCCCTGGTTCAGCATGCTTATTGACGCTTATTCTCGACGCATCCTGGCGCTGGTGCTCATCTTTGACCCACCCAGCTATCGCACCTGTCTGCTGCTCCTGCGTGAAAGCGTTCGTCTTTATGGCCGGCTGCCGCAGACAATTGTCGTGGATAACGGTCCAGAATTCAAAAGCGCTTACTTTGAAACATTCCTGGCCATGTATGGGGTCGCGAAAAAGACGCGCCCCAAGAGCAAAAGTCGCTTTGGCGGCGTGATAGAACGCTTATTTGGCACAGCCAATCAGACGTTCATCCACAACCTGACCGGGAATACGCAAAACACGCAGCGAAGCCGGGAATTGACCCCCAGCCTCCTGCCCAAGAAACATGCGATCTGGACATTGAAAAGCCTCTATACACGACTTTGCGAGTGGGGCTATGAAATCTACGAGCAGGAAGATCACACTACGTTGGGCCAGCCTCCGCGCGATGCCTTCGTCCAGGGATTGGCCCAAAGCGGGCGCCGTTTGCATAAACGGATTGCCTATGACCAGGCGTTTATCATGACGACGTTACCCACCACAACCAGGGAGATGGCCCAAGTCCGGCCCAATAAAGGGGTTAAACTCAACTACTTGTATTATTGGACAGAGGCCTTTCGCGATCGCCAACTTGAGAATCAAAAAGTGCCGGTGCGTTATGATCCTTTCAATGCCGGCATAGCCTATGCCTTCGTTCACGGCCGTTGGCAAGCATGCGTTTCCGAGCATTACGCCTTTTTTCGGGGGCGTTCGGAACGGGAAATTAAGTTAGCTACCAGCGAATTGCGCCGCCAACAACAGCGAGATAGGAAATCTATCAGCTCCAGAAGATTGATTGAATTCCTCAGCCGAACAGAGTTGGAAGAAATCATACTCAAGCAACAACTGCACGACCGGGAAACGCAGTCCCTTATCAGCCATAACTCCATTGATAAGGGCGGGTCGTCCCCACAAGCGCCTGAGTCAACACCTACCCCTGAGCAAACAGCTTTGTCATCGTCATCGCCAGAAACTGCAAATGACGCCGCAGCGCCTCCCTTATTCGAGGACTTTTAAGATGACCCCATCTAATTGCTTTCCCCCAGAACTTCTGACCCAATCCGCCGCCGCCAAAATGACCTATTTCAAGGACAAAGTCATTGCCCATCCTGTTTTGATTGAGGTTTACCAACAGATAAGGACCGTAATTGACGAACCAGGAGGCGTTTCACTGGTATTTGTGTTTGGGCCGACCGGCGTGGGCAAAAGTACCTTGTGCCGGCGACTGGAACAAAAGGTCAGCGAACAAAAGCTGCCTGAACTGGAACAAAACCCAGGGATGATGCCCATCATGCGGATGGAAGCCCCCGCGCCAGAATCCGGCAGTTTTAACTGGAAAGATTTTTATCATCGCGGTCTGGCGGCCTGCCACGAACCGCTCATTGGACAAAAATTGAACCCGGTGGCTCGCAACCCGCGGCGACATCAAAGTTTAGTGCGGGCGCAGGCCAGCAGTGATGAATTGTGCCGGGCGTTTGAATCTTGCTTAAAAGAACGCCGGCCAGAAGCGTTCATCATTGACGAAGCCACTCACCTGGGCAAGGTTCACAGCGGGCGACGGCAGCTGGATCAAATGGACAAGCTAAAGTCACTGGCTAACCTGACCCAAACATTGCTCATCTTGGTCGGCACCTACGACTTGCTTCATCTGACGAATCTCAACGGCCAGCTAAGCCGACGCAGTGTCGATATCGAATTTCGTCGCTATCGCTTTGACGACCCGGAAGATCGTCACAACTTCAAAGGGGTTCTGCAAACATTCGCCCGACATTTGCCGCTGCCTGTGAGACCAGACTTTGTGGCTGACGACCAATACTTCTACGAACGGAGTTTAGGCTGCATCGGCATTCTGAAAGAATGGTTGGTACGCAGCCTGGCCGATGCCTTGAGCCGCGATGCCGCTACCATTGACCGCGCCTGCTTAGACAGAAACGCCCATTCCGATTTCAAGCTGCTGCAAAATGTACGTGAAATGAAAGCGGGAGAAGGGCTATTAACCGAGCGTGAAGAAAGGATGGCAGAAATACGGGCGACTTTGTGTATCGCACCCTCAAGTTCGCATCCCCCAAAGGCCAATAAAGACCCGAACAGCGCCAGACAATATCCGGAACGTGTCGGCATACGACTGCCTGGGCGCGACCCGGTTGGAGGGGAATCATGACTCATTCTGCGCTGCCAACCTGGGAGATGTGGGATGTAAAGCTGCCGTCGTTACCGCCACGCAGCCAGCTTTATCACCTGGCGCCGCTAGGGGTGGGAACGCCTTTGGTGGAAGGTTTGAGCAGTTACCTCCTCCGTTTGGCCGAGGCTCACCACGTTGTACCCTTAAGACTGATGCATTACGTGGGCGACACGGTTGCCGAAAAACGCAATTTCTCCTCGTTGACGATCGCCCACAGCCAGGCGCTAAATAGCCACACCGGGCTGGCGCAACGTTGGGTAAACGCCCTGTCCAATCTGACGTTGCGGTCGGATCTTCGCTTTTTGACCATGCTGCCCTGGAGTCGCGTGTTTGGCGCTATGGGCCTCATGCATCGCTACCTGCATTGGTGTCCGGCTTGTTGGCATGAGTGGCGCGAAGCCGGAACTTCCCTTTACCTGCCGCTTCTGTGGTCTGTGAAGGCGGCGACCGTTTGTTTACGTCATAAATGGCCGTTACAAAATCATTGTCCCCACTGCCGACACAAACAACCGGTTATGGTCGGCTTATTGTGGCTTGGTTACTGTCTGCATTGTCGCCGGGAACTAATGCCAGATTGCGCGGCCGACCGCGCGGAAACAGCCGAAAGAGAGGGGGTGGTCGCGGAACAACAACGCTGGAACACAGAGGCAGTCGGTTCATTATTGGCTGCCGCGCCCACGCTGCCCGCGCTGCCCGATGAAACCACGATGGCCTGGTTGACCGAGCAATGGATAACGCACTTGGGACAAGGGAACATCAATGCCACGGCGCGGCTGTTAAATGTTTCCTCCAATGCAATTAAGCGTTGGCGGAGCAACCAAAAGGTGGCTTTACACACCTATTTGGCTGCGTGCTATGCCAGCGACAGCACGCCTTTGGCGGTGTTTACGCAGGAACAGATCGTCCTGTCATTCCCGGCAGCAGCGCCATCAAAGGAAACCGTTTCCTTATCCTCCGTTTCGGAGACTGCCGCCCTGAAGAGGCGACCTCACAATTGGAGACGCCATGACCAGGAAAAGTTAAGGCGCAATTTAGACGCTGTGGTAGCTAACAACGAGTACCCTCCGCCTCGAATAGAGGATGTTGCCCCTCGCCTGGGCTGCGCCACAACGACAATTTTGCGGAACTTCCCCGAGCAGTACCGGACAATTATGCAACGAAGGCAGCTTTACCGAGAAGAACAGGCTCAAGAAAAGCAGCGGGCAATCGAACAAGCGCTGGCCGTGGAGATGGGCGCGTCGCATCCGCAAAGCATAACCCAGGTCGCAGCCAGCTTAGGGCATAGTGGCCCCTGGCTATCCCGACATTTTCCCGAACAAGCCCGTGCCGCCTCCCGGCAGTACCAGGCTTATAAAGCAGTCCAACAAGAGCAGAAAATACAGGAGCTACGGCAGGCGTTGACTGAGGAGTTGGCCTGCGACGAATGGCCGCCGCCAATGGTGAAAGACGTGTTAGCGCGTTTGCCCTATTCGACGCGATTCGTCTATGAACATTGTGGCGAACAGTGTCATGCGCTCGCCGCCCGTTACGCTGCCTACCGCACAGAGAAATGCGAAGAGCGGGTGAACAAGATACAAGCACAGGTGCACCGGGCCGTCCGGGAAATCCATACTCAGGGTGATTTCCCCAGCCGATATAAAGTAGCGCTGAGGTTGCCTTCCCCGGTAATGATGATACCCACCTTTGCTCGTGACGCTTATCGGGAAACAATGCTGACGTTGGGTTATGATATGGCGTAAGCTACACGACGCTTTGTCTGAGAACCTGTATTAGCAGTAGTAAGCGACCGGCAAATCGGCCAAATACATCTGCTAAGGTGGCGTCTAAGGGTAGAAAATTACATCTGCTAATCAATCTAGGGTTAGAATCTGCCTATGAAACGGATGGCAACACCACCTTTATCACCGGCGGGCCAACAGGCGCTTGACCCATATATCGCTTATCTGGAAACAGAAGCAGACCTGCGACCGGCCACTATCCGCAACTACCGTAGTGACGTACGGTTATTCATCGCCTGGTGCGAGGCGACCTGGGCCGCCGGTGAGTCACAGAACCAACCCTTTGCGCCAGAACGAGTGACGACGCCGACGATTACACGCTATCGCGACTATCTACAGCACGATTTGAGGCGGAAGCCGGCCGCAGTCAATCGCTACCTGGTGAGCCTGAAGCGCTACTTTGCCTGGGCGACGGATACGGGCTGGATACCGCGTGACCCATCGCGGGTCGTCCGGCTGGTTGAGCAAACGTGGCGACCACCACGCCATCTCAGCGACCAGGAGGAATCTGACCTGGTAGCGGCGGTCAGCGAGGGGAAAAACCGGCGTGACTACACGCTGGTTTTGGTCTTCCTGCACACCGGGCTGCGTGTTAGCGAGATTTGCCAGCTAAAGTGGCGGGATGTAACCGTGAAGCAACGGAGTGGTCATCTACGAATATGGGGGAAGGGTAACAAATACCGGGAAGTGCCCCTGAACGCGACTGCACGCCAGGCGCTCGTGACCTATGTCAAAATCGTGCCTGGCCATGAAGACAGCTATGTCTTCACCTCGCAACGTACCAAAAGCCAACTCTCGCCACGCGGCATTGGTTTTCTCATCGCCCGGTACGCCGAGAAGGCGGGTATCCAGGCATTACGGCCGCATGACTTGCGCCATCGTTTTGGTTACCGGATGGCCGAGCATGTCCCCCTGCATCGACTGGCCCAGATTATGGGCCACGATTCGTTAGACACGACCATGATATACATCCGAGGCACGCAACAGGATTTGCAGCAGGCGGTTGAACGGATCGCCTGGGAATAAGCAGCCGGATATGGGAAAGAGGGAACTTCGATGCAGTTGATTAACCGCAATGTTGTCGTCATCAAGCCGAAACAGCCTTTCCTGGATTGGGTCAACCACCACCCCGGCTTGCCGGGGCTAACGCCCCCCATTTCATGGGAAGAAGCACAGCAAGATTGCACGGTCCTGCTCGTGCCCGAGCTGGATGGCCCGGACGAATCTCAGGACTACCTGGCTACTCTCAAGTTGCAGCTGCTAGAGATGGAACTGGAATCCTGGCATCGGGACCCCACTGCCTGGCCGTCGAACCGGACGCCAGCCATGTTTGATGAGTGGTTTGGCCTGGAGATTCACTCGATGGTCTGGGATTTACTCGACGAGGCCATTGCCAAAGAGGAATAGGAAGCCAGCCAGGTAGTTCCATATTGGTAAACTGGCAAGCAAGGCCTTGCCAGCTCCCTTGCTCTTTGAACGAGAGCCAAGACGGTCACCACCTGTGCAATAGGTCGGCCGTTCTTGCCTTGCCCCTTGGAAGCATAAAGTGTCCACAGCGGCCACTTTATGGGTAAATTAACATTGGTATTGGGCACTACCCGGGGCCCCGGCACGGGCCAAGCGCTCTTGAGCCGCT
>CAYVQP010000013.1:0-69532 GCA_964452775.1 uncultured Ardenticatenaceae bacterium
GGCGAAAGTGGTGCGCGGAATACGAGGCGCACCCAAACGTTGAAAAATGGCTGGGCTTTATCGGCACGGACCCCCACAAACCGCACTATGCGTTCATCGCTGAGGATGGGGTGTTGGCTGAGAACGGCAAGGTATTTGCGGAGTTCTAGGGAAAGGGCGCCTTTCCGGCCATTGATTACGATGGTCTCATGACCGTAAAGGCAGTGATTAAGGCCCTCCTGGAGGGGGACGGAACGGCGGCCGGCTTGCTCACCGGCGGCGTGTTTACCGAACGGGAGATCAAGCGCACGCAGACCGGCTCCCCACCCTTTGATGCGAATGGGGAGATTGAACCCTGCTGCAACATTAAAGAGGAGACGGAGATCCCCGTTGGGCCGCATGACCACAGCCACAGAATGTTTGTGGCGATTTACTTCTATGAACGCGCCGGATATGCAGCTATTCAGCCGGCGGCCGATAGAACCTATGAACTGCTGCACCGGCAGAAGATTGGCAGTGACAGCGACCGGATTTTTGAGGTCTTTCACAACACGACGCTGAGCGATTTGGAAGATGAGGCGCTGGACGCCTCGATGATCCTCAGCCGGTATGAGGTTGTACGAGGCCGGGCATGACCGTCGAGGAGCTGCTGGAGCTGCTGAGTATGGCGCCGGAACAGTTCACGGTCTGGATAGTCTCCGACTACGGCGAAGGGGAATTTACGCGGGAAATGCTGCACATTTCTCAGCGGCAAGAGAGTGTTGTGATTGATACCGGCGGCGAACCATCGCTCCCCGGCACAGTGCCTATTGAGGACTGGGCCAAGGGGCTGCGATGACAGCTATATGGAAGGCTGCGGCGGCGCACAGCGCCATCCGCTTTATCTCCGGCCCAGGAGAAGAGTGAGCGATGTTGATTAGATGGACGGTCACACACCGGATAAGGGTCCTGGGTGATTACACCTGGGATGTGTCCAACGGGTTTGTGCGCGATGTGACGGATGCGACAACGGCCCTGGATGCGCTGACGTCACGCGGATTCAAGATTGACGAAAGCGATCCGCTGGTGATGTTGTTCGGCCTGGAGACGGCAAGAGAACTCTTGACAGAGGGCGTGTGCACGATGGATGCGCTGGCCGGCCTGAGCAAAAGCCGGTTACGAGAGTTGGCGAAGCGACCGGCCTTAGCGCCGGTTGCCGAATGGGCGCGAACGGCGCAGCCGGCGGAAAAAGTAGAGACGAATGAGGAAACGGACGAGGTGATCTGATGGACCATGGTGATAAGCCCTTTGGGCTGCGCGACATCAAACTAACGAATATGGCCGGCTCAACTCAGGTGGATTTGCCGGCGGCTACCAAAATGGCATTTAAGACGCGAGTCGTGAGCGGCGAGATGCACGGCGACGACGCACTGAAGGCCCTGCAGACGTATGAAGACGCGCTGGAGTGGGAACTGGAGTCTGGCGGCATTGCCCTGGATGCCTGGGCGCTGATGACCGGCCGGACGGCAGTGTCGTCCGGCACTACCCCGAACGAGATCATCACTTATACGGCTACGGCCGGCACCAACTACCCGTATTTTAAGATTTACGGGAAGGCGTTGGGCGATGAGTCGGATGATGTTCATGTGCTGATCCTGAAAGCCAAGCTAAATTCCGGCATTGAGGGCGAGTTTGGTGATGGCGAGTTCTTCGTCACAAAGTGCACCGGCCTGGCTGTGGATGACGACGTAACCGGCATCTATCAGGTGATCGGGCACGAGACCGCGACGGCGCTCCCGACCAGCTAACCACCGCCCCTTACAGGGCTAACTAAGTGGGCCGGCCGGATTGATTCCGGCCGGCCCATCACGGAGAGAAAATGAATCTTCAAGAATGGCGTAAGGCACAGCAGGAGGAGATCACCCTGACCAGCGGTCTGACCGTGCTGGTAAAACAGGTCGATATGATGGCCCTGGTCATGGAAGGGAGTATCCCGGCTACCCTGCTGTCGCAGGCGCAGGAGAATAGCCAGCCGGGAAAGACCTGGGACTTGAGCAAAGTGCCGGAACTTAAAGAGGTGCTCAACGCGTATGCGCTGGCGACGATCGTTTCGCCGCCGGTAGTGCGCGGGGCCGGCGATGATGAGCACATTGGGTTGGACGAATTGGCCTTCACGGACAAGGTAATGCTGTTTCAGCGCGCAAACGCGGGAGTGAATTCGCTTGCCGGGTTTCGTGAGGAAGCCGGAGAACCTGATCCTGGTTGATGCGATTGCCAAACGCTATGGGCAGCGCCCCAGCACGATCCTGGGCGTGGAAGACGACCCCTATCTGGCTTATCAGATCGATCTGGCGGTGCTGAGCAGCGGCCTGAAACACGAAACAGCGAAAAAGAAGGAGCGCGGCTCGCAGGGATACAAGGAGAGCGCCGGCAGCGGGACGAAGTTCTCGGACGATCCTAAGGCGTATCGCTCCTGGGGTCGTCCGAGCAAGCGGATGAATATTCCTGAATCCGGCGTGTGGTGAATTCGGGGTAATTCCCCCGTAATTAGAGTGTATTTTCTTGGCCTGGACGTACTAATCTAATGGGTAGCGGCACAGACTTAGGCTCAGCGCACGGCGAAGTCAGGATAACCTACGACGATAGCGGCATCGGTAGCGCGATGTCGCAGCTTACGTCGTTGGGTGGACTGGTGACCTCAACCGCTGCGCTGTTGGGCACAGCGTTTGTCGCCGGCGCAGCCATTGCCGCCGGCGCGCTGGCCTCGGTCGCCGCCGCCGGCGTTCAGATGGCCGCGGATTTGGAGCAACAGCTGGCAGATATTACTGCTGTGATGGGGGCCACCGGCGAAGAGACCGAGCAGCTTAAGGAGTTGATCCTCGATCTTGGCCTGGATCCCAACCTGAAAGTGTCGGCGGAAGAAGCCGCAGAGGCCATTGAGGCCCTGGGCCGGAACGGGCTGGAGGTAGAGGATATCCTGGGCGGCGCTGCGGAAGCGACCGTGCTGCTCGCCAATGCCACCGGCGCGGAGTTCGGAACGGCGGCAAACCTGGCCACCGACGCCATGGCTCTCTGGAATATCTCGGCCGAGGACATGCTCGGCGTCGTTGACACGCTAGTGTCCGTCACGACCAGCTCGAAGTTCACAATCGAAGATTTCGCTCTGGCGCTGGCCCAGGGCGGCGGTGTGGCGTCCGCTGCCGGGGTGTCGCTAGATGACCTGGCCGCCACGATAAGCGCCATCGCGCCCTACTTTGCCAGCGGGTCAGACGCAGGAACTTCGCTTAAGACGATGTTGCAACGGCTGGTCAACCCGACGGATCAGGCGCAAGAGGCGATGCAGGAGCTTGGCTTATGGACGGAGGAGTCCGGCAACGCGTTCTATGACGCGGAAGGCAACATGCGCCCGATGGCAGAGGTCGCCGGCCTGCTGTCCGATGCCGTCGCTGATCTGAGTGAGGAGCAGCGGGGTGCGATGATGGCGACTATCTTCGGATCAGACGCTGTCCGGGCGGCCACGGCCATTGCGGAACTTGGCGCGGAGGGGTTTGAAGAGCTGGCCGGCGCGATGGAGCAAACAGACGCGGCCGAGATGGCAGCCACCAGGATGGATACCCTGAGCGGCGCGATGGAGGTTCTGCAAGGCGTCATTGATACGGTAAAGATTCGGATCGGGGATGCGTTCCTGCCGCTGGTCCGGCAAGTGGCCGAAGCGGTTACGGAGTTTGTCAACGAGCATGGCGACGAGTTTATCGCCTTCTTTGAAACCATCGCCGATGTTATCGGGGCCTTCGTTAGCGGCGCGCCCGGCGACTTCCCCTGGGAAGACATCTTTCCCGATTGGCTGGCAGACCGGATGTATGACATATCCGGGATATTCGAGGGCGTTGTCCAGGCGGTGGAGGATTGGAGAGCCGGCAAGATCGGGCTGGACACCGACTGGGAGGCGTATTTTCCAAGCTGGATAGCTGACATTATTGACGGCATTGGAACGGCGATGCAGTTTGTCACCGAGCACGCGGAAGGGTTCAAGGCGGCTCTGAAGGCAATCGGGGTCGTGTTGGCCGGAGCGGGGATTCTGGCGGCAATCGCCGGGCTGGTGGGGTTGATCACCAACCTGATTAACCCGATCACGCTGCTGTTGGCCGTAGTCGGAGGGCTGGCCTTCGCCTGGGAGGAGAACTGGGGCGGGATTCAGGATAAGTTTCTCGCGGCATGGGGAGCAATCAAGCCCGGTGTCGAAGAGTTGGGGTCGATCCTGGAGACGCTGGGTAACTACTTCCTGGCCGTCGTCCAGGATGGCGACTCGTTAAACGGCTGGCTGGACAAGTTGCCGCCGGGAGTAAAGGAGGTCGCCCAGGTGTTTGGGGAGGCCCTGGTCACCATCAAGGATACGTTTGGCCAGATCAGCGAGTGGACGAGTGGAAAGGGCGCTGCTATCGGCGATTGGCTGGAAGAGAACGAGGAGCTGATCGCCAACTTCATGGGCGTGATGCGAGAGTTGGGTGCGGTAGTGGCCGTGTTGGTAGCGATTGCGGCCGTCGGGTTTGCGACAATCGCGCAAAAGATCGCCGGCTTGTGGAGCGTCGCTGAGCCGATTCTGGACATGATCATCACCACAATCTTGGCGCTCGCCGAAGCGTTCATGGAGATCATCACCGGCGACTGGTCGGCGGCGATGGAGACGTTTGGCCAGTTGTTCGACGACTTGCTGCCGTTGGCCGCGGAAGGCGGGCAGGCGTTATTGGACTGGCTGACCGGCTGGTTTGGGATGACGTTTGAGCAGGCGGTTACTAAGGTAGCTGATTTTATGGCCGGCCTCAAGGACAAGTTGTCCTCTGTTTGGGAGGGCATCGTGACCACCGTTACCGAGCGCGTGACGGCATTACGAGACGGGATTCTGGAGAGGGTGGCCTCTATCAAGGCGAGTTGGGACGAGTTTTGGGGCGGAATCGGGGCCGGCATAGCCGCGAAACTGGAGCAGATTAAGGGTTCGATCCTGAACGCGGTGCGCGGCTGGTTCGAGTCAATGGGCGGGGATTTTGACGCATTTACTGCGAAATGGCGGGCGATTTGGGAGGACGTGAAGCTGATCGCCACAACGATCTGGGAGCGGATCAAGGAGGCGGTCACGTCTCGCATTGAAGAATTGAAGACCAGCATTTCAACGGCTATTTCCACACTCGGCACCACGCTTTCCGCTCATTGGGAGACGATTAAGACCACTGCGACAGAAAAGTGGGATGCGCTGAAGGCGGCGGTAGAGACTGCCATAGATAACGTCGTCACGGTCGTGTCTGGATTGATAGGGCGTATTAAGACGGCTCTGACCAATTCGGGATTGGCGGAAAGCGGCCGGGGTTTGATCGAGCAGATCAAGACCGGCATTACGTCGGCGTGGACCACTATCACAACGGCGTTATCCACGCGCCTGGATGCCCTGAAGACGCAGTTCGAGAGCAGCCGGTTTGCGGAGATCGGGCGCAACATCATCGCCGGCGTATTGAGTGGATTGAGCGAGAAGGCGTTCGAGATCGTCAACTTTGTCACGGGCCTGGCGGGCGACGTGCTGGCTGGAGTGAAGGAGGCGCTGGGCATCGAATCACCCTCCAAGGAGTTTGAGCTCGTCGGCACTGCGATCACGGACGGACTGCTGAAGGGGCTGGAGTTGGGGAAAGCCGGCGTGGAAACCGTGGTGGCTGACATTCTGGACCTGCTGCGTGGGGGCGGCGAGGTCGAAGTGCTTGCCAATACAGCCTATTCCGGCGGGGACGGCATGGAGTACATGGCCAGTGCGGATGAGAGCGCTTATTGGACAAAGGACCGCAACCCATACATTGGCCGGCCGGCTCGCACGCCGGCCGCCGGCGCGTCTACGAGTTCTGTGGTCGTAGATAGGATTGAGGTAACGGTGAATGTGACCAACGGTGGAGACCCGGAAGAAATGGCCAATGCAGCGAACCGGGGCTTGATGCGTGCGATGCGCGAGCGGGGACTGGTCTGATGGGATTCGAGCTGACCACGTTCGACGACACGCTGAACCTGATCAACTACAACGCGGAGTACGACAACAACGCGTCGGTAAAGCCGGTGATACTAAAGTTGCCCGGCGGTTGGCTGGACCTGTATCGCACTCAGCGGATGCGCATGGATCAAATTCCTCTGTCTGCAAGAGGAACTGTGATCAGCGACGACGGCGGCCTGATGGAGTATGTACGCTCTCTGTTGGGCTATGTAGGTCATTACGGCGTGCTCCGCCGGCGGTGGGCGGGCAGCATTGGCGAACAGAAGATAAACGCTCGGATGACAGGCGTGAAGTCAAAGCATGTCAGCCGGCACAAGCATGAAGTGATCATCACGTTCGTGCTGGACAGCGATCACTGGGACGGCTATTTTGTCGGCCTTGAGGTGGGCAATTATAACGAGTCCTGGGCGTTGGGGTCGGGCCGGCTGTTGGGCGAAAGGATGATTACCGGCGCGACGAGCAATAATGCATCCACCCTGAAGGCAACTAACGACGGCACTGTGGCGGTACTGGATGCGTCGGTGCAAGTGAAGGCGGTGGGCGCTTCAGTGACCAGTGTTCGGGTGTATACGGACCTTGACGGTGTGCGCCTGACGGATTGGCGGGTGGCGGCCACCATCCCCGCCGGTAGCGAGTTGTTGGTGCACTGCGGCCGGCGAAGCGTGACAATTGATGGCGACCCGGCCTGGAGCGGCTTTGAGTTCAATAGCGGCCATAGCATTGTGGATTGGCTGGCTATTCCGCCGGGTGGTATTGAAGTGAAGTTCGAGGTGAGCACCACCAGCTCTTCCGAGCAAGAGGTCGCCGTGGGAGGTTATCACTTTGCCTGGCAATAGCGGACACAATCGCGGGATGTGGCTGACCGCCCGCGCGCCGGTAACGGAAGAGGTGCAGGGACGCGGGCCGATTTCGATCCTGTCTTGGGAGGATACGGAGCGCCTGAACGCAGTGGGCAGCTGGCGAGCGAGTGTGCCGGCGGCCAATCTGCGGGCGCGCGATGATATTCTCATGCGGGGAACGGTGGAGTGTTGGGCGATTGTGGCCGGCCACGCGCAGGTCGTGGCGAAGGGCATCGTCATGGAGCGCAATAAGCACGCCCGCGGAGACGAGTCGATTGTTGAGTTCTCCGGCCCGACAATGGGCGAGGAGTTGAACTATACACTGGTGCACGATCTGGAGCTAACCGACCCGATTCTGTTGCATCCGGAGACGGCGTTGCATCATTTCCAGATATGGTGGGGAACGGGGTTGGTATGGGTGGATGTCCGCCTGGATGAAGCGCTGGATGACGACCCGAACAACTCTACCTATATAAACAATATGCTCGGCAGCCCGGCTGGTGAGGCGGGGTATCTCTATTTCGGACACGAGGAGTTGTTTTATGAGATAGAGTTCATGTTCGACCCGTCAGACTATAACCAAACGGAGGGTATCTACTGGCGGGCGCAGATTTTCAATGGGGGCGGCTGGGTAGAGATTACGATCGAGGACACGACTATAAACGAGGGGCGCACATTCCATCAGCGCGGCTCGTTTACCTGGGATGAGGGGCACGCCTGGGCGAAGACATTGCACAACGAGCAGAGTCTGTACTGGATTCGCTGCTGGCCGTCTGCGGATATGGACGATTTCAAATTACGGGAAATCAGAGTCTGGTCGAAGGGGGCGAAGACACAGGATGTCGCAGCGGTATTAGAGTATTCAGATCCGGTGTGGACGGTGTCGGAGCCAGATTCGCGCACTCAAAACGGCACGTTTCTACAATTCTCGGGAGAGACGGTGCTGGGCGCGCTGAATAAGGTAGCGGAGGAGGCCGGCGAGTTCTTCCGCTTGACAAAGGATCGGCAGGTGGTGTGGCTGGGCAATAGTGCACGCGATATTGGCGTGATGCTGACCAGGGGGCGCGGCTCGGTGCAGACCAATATCGCCAAGGTGGTATTTATCAGCGACATAGAGCAGATTGAGGACAGTTGGGATGTCGTGACGCAGATATACCCGTATGGAGCGGGGAATGGGCCGGCGCGACTGACCATGGAGGAGTCCGATATTGTCATTCCGCCATTGCCTGCGCCGCTTGTGTCGTTTAATAAGGAAGAGAATTATCTGCGCGCCATATCCGGATTCAATGAGTATGGATTGATTGAGCGGGAGATGACGTTCAATGAGGTTCAGGTCATTCGGGAAGATGACCTGGGGCGGACCAGCGCAGCGAATCAGCTGTTCTGGGCAGCTTATTTCTGGTTATTGGCGCACGCCGCGCCGGTAACATCTTACCGGGTGACGGTGGTGGACGGTAATACGATCTTCGCGCCGGGCGATTATGTGCGGTTGAACTTTGTGGACTTCGACGCCGGCGGCTTCCGCACGTTTGACGCGCGCGGCGACTGGACGGTGACGGAAGTCACACAGTCGTTCGACGGCAATGGGGTGCGATCAACCAAGCTGGTGCTGACGAATAACGTGCTCCGGCGGGTGATGTATTCCGGAAAAACTGTAATTCACCGGCTGGAGCAAGCATTGAAGCTACAGACAGTACGCCAGCCTTTTCCGAAGGACAATGTGGCGCCGCCGGTTAGAACAAACGTGAAGCCGGTGATCACCGGCGGCAAGGCGAGCGCCTGGGAAATAAGTATCACGGAGGCGCTGGCGAATCACCTGCAGATCGTGGTCGACGCGACGGAGTAGAGGATATGTCTCAGGATAATTACACGCCATTGGTGGATGGTGCTAATGCAAATGCGGCGACATTTAACGCCGCCTTTGGCTCGCTAGACGCGGCCATAGGCGACGTGGGCAGCCTGACGGTTCCAGGAACGCCGGCATCGCTGGTGGAGGCGGTGGAGGAGCTGCTAGACGAGGTGGGCGCGATTGCGTCCCTGAGCGTGGGCGGCGGGACGGCAACCGATTTGGTGACGGCGGTAAACGAGTTACAGACGATCCTGGCTGTGACAACGAAGTCGGCCCGCGTCCTGGAATGGGCGGTGGCCGGCGCATACGAGATGACCAACATCACCTACCATCCTACGTTAAAGGGTGTGGTGGCCGGCGCGACGGTGAAATGGCCGGACGCCAGCGGCGGAACATACACCGCGACCAGCACGAACCTGACGCACGAGGCGGTGGATGCATACACCATCACACATACGAGTAGCGGGAAAACGGTAACGCAGGCGGCAATGACCCGAGACGTGTGGGGCAATGTGACCGTCAAGCCGGCGTTGACAATCGCGTAGCGGAGGAGAGAAATGCCAGGATCGGAGATATATCAAGCAGCAGCAAATCGGGGGCTATTCGGCGGCCCGTTTTTGGATTTGCCCTCGCAACGGTTGGTCGCGCTCATGCAGCGCAGCAACGAGGTGAGCGTTTTCACGTCCGGCGATTCGCCGTTGACGATGACGATTGGCGGCACAATTGTCAGTTACACCGCTTCCGGCGGCGCGCCGTACATCAGTCTGAATGGCGGTGATTTCCTGTACATAGCCGACGGCAGTTGGTCTGCGCCTCTGAACCCGCTTACGATGCTTATCGGCTTCCGGCCCAACAGCCTGCAAAATGCGTTTCTGTGCGGCATCTGGCCGACAACCACACAGAAGAGTTTCCTGCTGGAGATTGATTCGAGCGGCAATCTGCACGCACGCGCGACATCGGACGGCTCGACGATCAAGACGGCGACGCTGGCCAGCGCCTATACCGCCAACGCATGGCATCTGGCGGCGCTACGGCTCACCGGCAATACGCAGTTGCTGGCGTACTGCAATGCTAATGTGGCGGAGTTGACGACGGCGGTTCCGACAATCGCGCAGAATTCGACGGCAGAGTTTGCGATTGGGGCGGCGGATACAGTGCCCACGTCGTCATTTAATGGCGATGTGGCAATCTGCGTGGTGGTCTCCTCAATTGTTCACCAGGATCACCTGGACAGGATGTACTATCACATGCTGCGATTCACAGGGGCGTAGTGATGGCGAACAACATTGTGTACTCCAACGACGGCGAGTACGGCAGCCTGCGCGAGGGCCAGGTCGGGCCGCTGATGCAGGCGCAAGCCGGCGTGGTGATGCTCTTCACGCTGCGCGACCTGACCAACACGGCGATTGACATCTCCGGCTATACAGTGACCGGGAAACTCAAGAACCGAAATACGGCGGTAGTCGGTTCGATAACGGGCGCAACGGTAGTAACAGGGAGCGCCGCATCGGGCGAGTTCTCCTGGACGACGCACGCGAACGATGTCGCCGAGGACGGCACGTATCTGCTGTGGTTCACGCTGACCAAGGCCAGCAGCCCGACCTTCGTCACGTTGCCGCTGGAGATGGAGATCCGCGACGACGAGGCGGTGGGCGGGTCGTTTGTCTCTGCCGGCGGGGTGACGGTAGCGATGGCGGAGTGGCTGGAGGCGGCCGAGGCGGTGAACGCCACGACGAACAATTTTGTGTCGTGGAATGCCAGCGACGAACTGGCCGATAGCGGCTATTCGTCGGCTTCGTTCCAGCTGGCAGACGAGGAATTAACAGCGCTGGCAGGGCTGACGTCGGCGGCGGACAGGCTGCCGTATTTCACCGGCTCGGGCACGGCAGCCTTAACCACATTATCCTCCTTTATCCGCACGCTGCTGGACGACAGCAGTGCGACCGCGGCCAGGACCACGCTGAGCGCGCAGGCGTTTGACGCCGACCTGACGGCCATCGCCGGCCTGACCAGCGCAGCGGACAAGCTGCCGTATTTCACCGGCCCCGGCACGGCGAGCCTGGCGGACTTCACCGCAGCGGCGCGCGCGTTGCTGGATGACGCAAATGCAGCGGCGATGCTGGTGACGTTAGGGGCGGTGGCCCTGGCCGGGGGCACGATGAGCGGCGAGTTGAATCTGGCCGACAATCTGCTGACCCGGCCGAAGCTGAAGGATGTGGGAGAGACCATTAATGCGATCGGCTCCATTGGCGGAGGAACGCAGGATATTGACCTGACCCTGGGCAATGTCGTCACGGGAACGGTGGACACCTCCGCGACTACGTTCACATTCTCTAACCCGTCTGCGAGCGGAGTGGCGTGCAGTTTTACTCTGGTTCTGACGAACGGCGGCAGCCAGACGGTGAACTGGCCGGCGGCGGTGGATTGGGCGGGCGGTATAGCGCCGGCGCTGACGACGGCCGGCATTGATATACTGACGTTCTTAACGCTGGACGGGGGCACAATCTGGTATGGATTTGCCGCCGGGATAGACATGCTATCTCCGTAGCCGGCGGGAGCGAAGACAGATGCTGAAAACGCGCCTCACTCAGGCCGCCGCCATGACCAGTCCCGGCTTGCCATTGGGCATCGCTTTGCCGACAGTCGGCCGGTTGTGCGACTACGACTATGTGTTTCTGGACAGGCCGAGCGTGTATAGCGGCGGCGCGTTTACCTCAGCAGTTTTAGACGTCGCACAGGGATGCGGCGCGAAAGTGATCCTGAAATTGTATACCAATACGGCCGCCATTACGGCTGCGGCCGGCGGATTGGATCTGACCAAGCTGGACGCTGAGATTACGCCGTTTATAGGGAACATAGATAGCTATATCACCGGGGGGACGGTGGTGGCGCTCATGTGTGTGGATGAGCCACACGATACGAGCGGAGGCGCGTGGGGAGGCGTGCAGCCGGACATTGAGGATGTGGATGCGGCCGCGGCGTTGCACAAGAGTTATTGGCCGGGCGCGCGAACGATCGTGGGCACGCTGGCGCCATATGTGGGCAGCTATGTGTTCACAGATTTAGATGAGCTGACGTTCATGTACGCCAACCACAAGGACAGCACCTTTGGCAGCGTGTATGGATTTGTTGAAGACAATGCGGCGTTAGTGACTGATGGGCAAATAGGGAGAGCCTCCTGGATTATAAAAATGGAGGGGGGCGGAACTCCCAATGGAACGGATATGACGCCGGAGCGAGTGAAGACGGTTGGCCTGGCCATGCTGCGGACCGGCGTCGGCAGCGAGATTATCATCTCGAAGTATAACGGGACGCTGTTAGCGGATCCGAAAATGTTGGCGGCGATTGCCGCCATAACTCGCTAGAACGGAGATTCGCCGGTCATTCGCTGGTGCCAGTCGCGCAGGAAGGACATGGCATCATCAAATTTCCCCGCCGGCAATTCACGGTAAGAGACGACCGCAAACCGCCGGTATAGTTCCCCATAGACCCCGCCATACTCATTGCGACCGCTCCGGTCGCCCAGCTTCAGGGCGATTGCTTTCACGGCCTGACTGATCTGCATTGCCTGTTCGGGGGTGACAAACCGGCCCGGATCGGCCAACGCAGCTTCCACATTTTCTAAGCGCGCCTCATAGCTATCCAGCCGCGCTTCCATGACAAGTTGCTGCTCGGCCAGCCGCATCATGGCGGCTACCAGACGATACGCCTGCGCTGCCGGGCTGTTAGAGGCCAGCAGTTCGTCGAAGTTGATGTCAGTGGTCAGCCGGCCGGTCTGGAAGGCGTTCCAGAGAACTTTGGCCGCCTCACGCTGAAAGCGTTCCAACTTCTGCCGGACTTCTGATCGGACTGCACTGGCGCGAACGCCGGCCAGCCAGAGCGGGATCAGGTCTACGCGGAGCACAAAGCCGCGCTGTTGGCCGCCGGGGGTAGTCAAATTGGCTACCCCTTGCAGCCCCTCCCCCAGTATCTCGTGCCGGCGGATTCGTCTGGTCTGCGCCTGTGTGTCAATGCCAAGCGCGTCACACATCTGCGAGACGGCGACGTATACCTGCCCATCATCGGCCTTAACCGCCAGTAAGTTGTCGTCGTAAAACTCCACTTCGCGCTGTTCAACGCTCACCAGATCGCGCATATCGCGATCATCGCTCAACTAATCACCGGGCGCAAGAAATTCGGGGCAATTACCCCGAATTAAAAGAAAGAGCGCCTTTCCGGTCGGGGGCTACCATGACCTTTGTGAGATCGGAGAGTTGTTATGCGTTTGCACAGGAACTCAATTGAGAACCCTCAAGACCCTCCTGGTTGTTCTGGCGCTGCTAATCGCGGTTGCCGTAATGCTCTTTCTACTTGCCAGATGCCGGCCGGAGCCGGAACCAACCCCTACCCTGCCCCCACCCTCGGCGACTGTGACGGTTACGGCGACTGTGACCCGGCAGCCGGCCACTTACACGCCTACGGCCAGCGCGACAGCGCCGGCCCCTGCTGACACCGGCACACCGCCGGCAACCGCCAGTCCGACGCGCACGGTCACGCCCACTTCCACTTCCACTGCCACAGCGACGGCCTCGGCTACGCCGTCACCCACCGCCACAGCGCCACGGGTGATCATCTACGATCCTAAGCCCACCGCGACGGCGACGCTGGAGACCGGCCCGCAGCCGGATGGAGTGTGGCGGATAGCCGACCCGTACGGGCAGGGATGTAATCTGATAACGATCGTAGAACTGGAATACGGGAATGCGGTCTGGTTCTACATCCGCTGCATCATGTTCGAGGATTAGCCGGTGGCATACAACAAGATCGGTTTTCTGGCTGCCGGCTCGGGCGGCAACCCCACCGGCATTGGCGATTACGTGCGCCGGCTGGATGCGGCCGGTATCCCGGCCATCGTGATGTGCAATGATGGGCTGGTAGGCATCGGGGACGCACTGGCTCTGATTGAGGCCGGTTCGCGAGTACCACACGTCATGGCCTATCGTGTGGTAAAGAACGCGGCCGAGACCTATGCTGTACCGGATTACGGGCGGGAGCCGGCGATAGCGGCCCGGACACACTGGGACAAGATCAAGGCGTTCTTCCCATCTCGCTTTGTGCAGCACCGCGACAAGATTTGGTTACTCCCTATCAACGAGGTTGACAAGAACCGCGCCGATTGGCTGGGCAGGTTCGGGGTGGAATTGGCGAAGATCGCCAACGGCGAGGGCTACAAGGTGGCGCTGTTCGGCTGGTCTACCGGCGAGCCGGAGCCGGAGCATTGGGAAACGCCGGGCATGTTGGATTACCTGCGTTATTGCGCGCAGCACCCTGATCAGGCAGCGGTTTGCCTGCACGAATACAGCCTGGACGCAAACAACATCAAGAACGCCGGCGGTCATCTAGTCGGGCGCTTCACCCAACTATTTACCGTGTGCGACCGGCATCACATTCGCCGGCCGCAGGTATTGATAGGCGAGTGGGGCTGGGGCGCGACCGATGCGCCGGATGTGGATAACGCGGTCCGGGACATTACCGAGATAGCCGCTTTGTATGCCCAATACCCGGAAGTATTAGGAGCCGGCATCTGGTATCTCGGTCCAGGCTTTGGCGGCATTGCGCGCCGGATTCAGCCGTTGATACAGCCGGTTACGGAACTCACCCTTAGCCGGACATTTACCGGCCCGACCCCAACACCAGCGCCGAAGCCAACTCCGGAGCCGAAGCCAGTTCCGAAGCCGGAGCCAACCCCAACACCCTCCCCTGACCCGGCCGGCGGGGCGCAACAGTACATTGTCGTCTCCGAGGCCGGCGCTTATATCCGTAATGAGGCCGGCGAGATAGTCGGGGCATTGCCCCAGGACACGAAATTCCTGGGCGCGCTTGATGCGTCGGGCGGCAGGTACGAGCTGCGGGGAACGGTGAGCGCATTGCCGTCCATCGTCCGGCCTGCGGTCGCCATTCCGGAGCCGGGACCGCGGCCGGTTCCGGTCCCTGACCCCATCCCCGAGCCGGCGGAGCCGGTGCTGGCGGTGGACGTGTCAGAGCATCAGGGAGTTGTTGACTGGGACCGGATGTGGGCCCAAGGTATTCGCGTGGCCTTTGTCCGCCTGGGAGACGGCTACGTAAAGCTGAGCGGGGCGCACTACGAAGACACTCGCTGGCGCGACAACTGGGCCGGCGCCGGCCGGGTGGGAATGAAGCGGGGTGCTTACTATTTTTTCCGCAACCAGGGCGATCCGAACTCGCAGGCGAACCATTTTATGAGCCTGTGGCGGCAGGCGCAGTGGGAGTTGCCGCCGGCCGGCGATTTCGAGGACCCACAAGCCGGGCCAGGGCCGGCCGCCCTGGGCGTGAAAATCCGGCAATTCCTGCTTGATATTGAGGAAACGGCCGGGCAAATCCCCTGGATATACACACGCAAGACGTGGTGGGATCCGCGTGTCGGCTTCGTCGAGTGGGCCGGCAGACATCCGTTATGGGTGGCCATGTACCCAAGTCCGAACAACGGTACGCCGCCGGCCGCCGGCATCGGGCCGGCCATCCCGACCGGCTGGGGCCGGTACAGCATGTGGCAGTGGTGCGGCGGGCCGCCGGGAGGCGCGCCGGGTATTGAGTACGGAGCGCAGAGCCAGGCGCTTGACCTCAACTGGTATTACCCCGGCGAATCCGTCGCCCCTCCCCTGCCGGCTCTGGATTTTGAGTATAGCATCTGGCCTACCACCGACATGAGGGTCAACCAGTATTTCGGGGAAAATCCGGCGAATTATGCCCGCTTCGGCTTGCCCGGCCATGACGGGGTGGACTTGGAAGCGCCGGCAGATACGCCTATTTTCGCCCCGGCCGGCGGCACAGTCACCGAATCGGCAAACAGCCCGGCCGGCTTCGGCCAGTACGTGGTCATAGATCACGGCAACGGCTACCGCACGTCCCTGGCCCACCTGAACCAGCAAGGAAAGGTCTCCGCAGGCTCAGTGGTGGTCGCCGGCGACGTGGTAGGAACCTCCGGCAACACCGGCAACAGCAGCGGCTATCACCTGCATGTGGCCTTGAGAAAGAAGGGGGCGCAGCTTCCGGGCTGGCCGGCGGGCTTGATTGACCCTTGGCCATACCTACAGCCGATTCAAGGGGCCAAGAAGCCGGGCGCGTTGTTCGGCCTGCACGCATCGGCAGACGGAAATCTGGCCGCCGGCGAGCTGCAGGCGTTCCAGACGGCGCGAATCGAGCTGGTGAAAGTGCTATCCAGCATGGGAGCGGACGACGTGTCCGCCCTGGCCGGCGCATTGCCTTCGGCGCAATTCATCATTCGCGCCTTCCTGTCGTTCGGGGACCGGCATGTTAGCCCGGCGCAGTTCTGTGATTGGACGCTGCCGGATGTAAAGCGGGCGCTGGAGCGGTTGGCTGGCCGGCGGGTATGGGTGGAGTTGCACAACGAGCCGAACCTGTACAGCGAGGGTATGGGGCGGTCCTGGCCGGACGGGATAGGTTTCGGCAATTGGCTCACAGAAGTGCTGACCACATATCGGCAGGAATTGCCGGGAGTGACGATGCTGTTCCCCGGCCTGTCGCCGGGCGGAACGGTGGGCGGCGTGCGACTGGACAGCAAGGCGTTCATTGAGCAGGCGCGGGGCGCTGTAACGCGCTGCGACGGGTTGGCCGTCCATACCTATTGGGCGACGAACTACCCGATGCGCCTGGCCATGGATGTGATAGACGACGCGATCAGCCGGTTCCATACTCTGCCGATCTTCGTCACCGAAGCCAGCAACAACAAGGGCGGCGTCACGCCGGCGCAGAAGGGCGCTGAGTACATCACGTTCTGGTGGGATCTGGGTCTCCGGCCGGCGGTCCGCGGAGTGACTTACTTCGTAGCCTCCGCCACACACCGGGATTTCCAGGAAGAAGTGTGGGTGAACAAGGGCAGCAGCAACGGAATTGCGGAAGTTGTGAGGAATCGCTAACGGCTGGAAAAGAACGCCTTTTCGAGCCTGTTTTAGGATAGAGCCATGATGCAGTACCAGGACGATCAGGGTCAAAACGGTTTTCGGTTACTGATGGGGCAAATAATGGCGAATCAATCTGCCCAGTCTGCCCAGTTGGCAAGCGCGGCCGAACGGCTAACCAGGCTAGAGGAGCGCATGGCCACACTGATCAAGACCAGCGTGGCGAATGATGCACAACTGGCTTCGCTCAATGCCAAGATGGACGTAGTGATAAAGATCGATGAGCGTGTGTCCGCGCTCGAGGAGAGAGCCGATGCCGAAGACGATCAGACCCTGGAGTTGGAAAAGGAGTCCCAAAAGAATCGTTCGCTGGTACTCGTTGCTATCGTCGGCGGCGTGTTCGCGCTGCTGACGACGATCGTCAATGTTATATCTAGTTTCGCGTTGAGGTAACTAAACTAATGGAAATCAACTGGAACGCAATTGCACTAGTCATGCTCCCCCTGCTTCTGACCGCGGCCGGGGTGGGCCTGGGCGTCTGGCTGTTCCCCAGGCTGGCGCGCGAGAAGCAGGGCTATCCCTTTGAAGCTGAGGTGGAGGCCGCCCTGTTGCCGGTGGTTTTCCAGGGTATCCTGGCCGCCTATCGCACCAGCGAGCGGGCGATGGATGAATTCGCTACCCGCATCCAGGGCGCTGATAAGAAGAATCTCGCCGACACTATCTATAACCTGATCCCGGATGTGATCGTCGTGCAGGGCAAAGCCGTGCCGGTGGGCATCGTTAAGAGCCTTGTCACCAAAGAGCGCTTCCAGGAGATCGTGCAGACCGTGTTTAGCGAATTTGACGAGCAATACACGGCGCACTCGGAACGCTGGGATCGCCTGTTCGATGAATGGGTGCTAAGCAACACACCACCTTCACAGCCGAAGCAATTCCAGGAAAACTAACCCCTTCCTTCAGTCCCCCCTCCCCAGCCCCCGCCGGCGCTGCCTCCAGCCGGCGGGGGCTATTTTTATTCCCCGGAGCCAATGTGACGCATTTCCCCCACCTCTAACCCCAAATGCTAGGCTAAACGCTTGACGATGGCATAACCATATGGTATAATGATTACGAATCAATTCAACAACGGAGGTTAGCATGACCGAAACCATTGTGTGCAGCCATTGCAAGAAGGAAAAGGCTTTGAATGCCTTCTCGCGCTCGAAGGCCGGCAAATACGGCCGGCATCATATGTGCCGGATATGCCTGAGCGACGCACAGGCGGAATATCAGGCCAAGACGCGGGAGCACAATCTCGCGCACGGCCCGCTGACAGAGGGGACGCGGCTTTGCACCGACTGCAAGCAGACGAAGCCGATCACCGGCTTCCCGGTTGTGCTGGCCCGCAAGGGCGGCCGCGGTAGCCGCTGCTTGCAATGTGCCGCAGAAAGGCAGGCTGCGCAGCGCGAGAGAAATCGGCAACAGTCGTCTACACGCGGCCCGGTGATGGCCGGAACGAAGAAATGCGCTCGCTGCGAACAGGTAAAGCCGGTGACGGCTTTTCCGGCCAACGCGAGCATGAGTGGCGGGCGCCGGCCCGTCTGCGCGCAATGTTACCGCGAGCAGCAACACGAATACTATCTGGCCCGGAAGGGTCAGAGGTGAGGCCCGATAATGGAAGCGGAAGTGTTCCCGAGTATAAACACGGTAACAGAGGCTCTTCAGGCCATCAACAACCAGACATATGGTCTTGATGTGTCTGAGAAGCCGCTTATGCTGAATCACTGGATCGGAAACGGTCACACATCCGATCCCAGTGAGCATGACCAGGTAAAGCGAGCGGGGCTGAAGCCCAAAACGTGTCGTCCCTGGATGAGTCGGCTTTTAGCCGGCCGGCCGGCTGAAGGCATTTGGTTCTGGTCCCAGGGCCAACAACCTAGCAGCAACTGGATGTGGGACCCGATGCTGGTCTCAGTAAGGGTGGTCGATCTTGATAAAACCAAGCTCTTTGCATTCCCGGCGCAGGCTGCCGCTCTCGCTTTCGAGTTGTGGGTACTGGGCGCCAGCTATGGCCAAGAGGAACTGGATAAGGACGAATACCGCCTATGGATGGAAGTGTTGCCCCAGGTGGAGGCGGTGAATTATGATGAATACACCGGCAAGTTCCTAGCCGAGTGGATTTATATCGGTGATATTGCGCCGGGGGACATTCAGGTAGTCAACGATGATGCAAAAGGCTGAGCACATCATTGGACTCCTGCCCCTGGAATTATCCCGGCCGGCGGAGCACGCTGCCGCTGTACGGGTTCGTTATCAGGCCATCCTCCGGGCCGGGTTTTTGCAGCCCCGCTCGCAGTCCCGTACCGTGCAAGATACCGGCTCTAGCTTCGCTCTCGACCATCTGGCGGGAGACACTGGCTACATCTTCCTATCTGTTGGTCCACGCTATCGAAGCTTGCGGCCGCCGGAAGTCTGCTACGGGTTCGCCTTTGATGCCGAGCAGCTAATCCGCGACTACGGCGCGCTCGTAGGGCCTGATTTGCTTCAGGATTACGAGGATGCACTTGACGAGATCATCGGCGATCTCGACGAGGAGCTTGGGCCGCTTGCGCCCATTACCGAAGAGGAACTCCACAAACAGGCGGCTATTCTCGGTATGGACACCGGCGATACAGAATTAATGGCTTACCTCCAAGTCGCGTCTACCAGCCGACGCCACGATCTGGAGACGGCGATTAAAGATGGTGACATGGGCGAGCCTGGCGCAGAGGAAGCGGTGGCCCGCTTCCGGATGGCGGCGGCTGCAATCCAGGCCGAGAAGCGATTTGCCGGACGGGATGCACTGGCGCGGCTTGCGCCGGGAATGGAAATCCTGGTCCCTTGCTCCTTACCGCTTTCGCTGGCCCTATACACGATTGAGGCCGGACAGGAGACGCCTCGTGTGTGGCCTGACGCTCTCGCTGATTCGCCCCCGGTAACTTAATTCAGTGTAATTCCCCCACCTTTGAAGGCCCCGGCTACGCCCAACCAGGGCCTCTTTTTTAGCTTCAAAACAGCCCCAAATTTGAGCGGGACCGCCAACCCCATTCCCAACCCCATCCCTCGAAAAAAAACCCCAATTTGCCGCCGTTCTCTACGTCTCCGGCGCTTTCTGCCGGCCGTTCTAATTGAACAGGGCGGCCAGCGCGTCGGCGTACTCTTGCGCCTGCGCGGGAGTGATGCGACGCGACAGGCGCAGCAACACATACCCTTCCACGAAATCATATTCCGCCAGCACGGACACCCCCTGCCCCAGCGCATGGATATACTGAGCGCGCGCTTCGGCTGCCTGGGCGTCGGCAAACACCTCAATCGATCCGCCGTCCTGAGTGCTCACGGATTCATCATCCTCGACGGACAGGCGGGTATCGCGGAAGTTCACCTTGCTTATGTACTGGCCGGGCCGGCCCAGCAAATCGTTCGGATCGGTTTCGGCCGTGAACGTGATCGTATCGCCGATAGGTAGATTCGCCTGGGCCAGGGCGTTCAGGACCTCCTCAGCCGTCATCGGCTGTGATGCGCTACCCTGACAGGCGACAAGGGCGAGCAAAGCGAATAGGGCAAAGAACACTACGAAATATTTGGACATGCCGAGCTCCTTCCAATGCGGGCTGAAACGACAAAGATGATAGATAGGAGCGCCGGCGCTGTCAAGAACCGGCGCTGTAAGCCGTTCTAAGCGAAGATTCTGCCGGGGTTCGCCCCCGCCCGACCCTAATCTTGCCGTTGTGCACCACCCTGTTTTAGTGAAGTATTTTATGCACATTATAACCTAAGACTTTAGTATTGCGTTTAGTTCAAAATATGCTATAGTGTCCATTGACGGCCGGCGATACGCGCCGGCGGGCGATTGTGTGAGGGAACTATGGCGGTATACGCAGTAGCAAACCGCAAAGGCGGAGTGGGCAAGACCACGACCGCGGTAACGCTGGCGCACGGCATGGCCATGCGCTTTGCGGAAGCCGGAGCCGGCAACGTGTTGCTGGTTGATCTGGACCCGCAGGGCAACGTAGCGACTTGCCTGGGCATCATGCAAGAGCAGGAAAACACGTTGGCGGAGCTGCTTAACGACGAGGCGACTTTGCGCGACTGCATCATCCCCACCGGCCGGGAGAGGCTTTACCTGTTGCCGGCGGACGACCGGCTCGCCGAAGCCAAGACGCAGATGATCAGCCGCTCCGTTACCGAGGCCGTAACCGGCTGGTTTCAGGGCAAGCCCACGCCGGCATCGGCCAACCGCCCGGACCTGATCCTGACTGAGCGCATGAGTGCGGCGCGGCAGGCGTTCGACGTGATCATCATCGATTGTCCCCCGAGCATGGATGTGTTGACGAAGGGAGTCTACCATTTTGCGGACGTGGCCATCGTGCCTATCCGCACCGACTTCCTCAGCGCTCAGGGCGCGGCCCGGCACATAGAGAACATCCTGCAAGCGCAAGACGAAGGGGTAGACATCAGCATAGGTTTGGTTGTGCCCACATTCTTGGACAGCCGGCGTAATTTGGATCGCTGGGTGCTCGACTCCATTCACTCGTATTACGGCAAAGAGCTGGTCGCCCATCCCATCCCACGTAGTGTGCGCCTGGCCGAATCAACGTCGCACGGCCAGACTATCTTCGAGTACATGCCGGACAGCCCACCGGCGCTGGCCTACATGAGCGTGCTGACCAGCATGGCACAGTTGCAGAGCAGGCTTAGCAAATGAGCACAGGAGACCGGCAGGGGCCAGACGACCCGCTGAAGGCGCTGGAAGATGTCAGGCGGGAAGCGGCCGGCAAGAAGAAGCGCACCCCCAGCCTGCCGGACCGTGAGCTGTTCCCGGCCATCTCTCCGTCCGCGCGGAAAACGCGCCCGACCGTCCCACGCCAGGCCGTTCACGAGGCCGTCCGGCCGGAAAGCCCCGGTATGCGCGCCGGCCAATACGTGCGGGAGAACATCACCCTAACCGAGGCGCAGAAGCGGTACATCCGCGATGTGGTCGCCAAGGAGCTTGACGTTTCGGCGCTGGAAGCGTACCGCTGGCTCATTGACCTGGGCCTTCAGGCATACGAAGCCGGCTCCCGGCCGGAGACCGAGATCGTGAGCACCATCACCCGCTCGCGGGCCAAGAAAGGACACTGGTCCAGCCAGGAGTAGGAGTAATTGTAACGATGTACGGAGGCCACCATGACAGATCATTTGGCGTTGCAAAACAGTGTTCCTCAGAGGAGGACGACTAACCCATCGAGAGACTTCGCCAGAATGTGCCGCTTCTCGCACAATCTGTGTGAAGTACTGGATCGCGATCTGGAAGGCAGCCGGATGCGCGATACCCTGCGCGGATTCGAGAGTTACCTGGTTCTGGCCACTATCGAAGCGCTTGGGTTGGAAACGTTCTTGCTGGAGGATTGACATCGCCCCTGGAGGCGCGACAAGTGACCCAATACCGTCATGAACTGACCACCACGGCTGCATCCCCGTCCCTACTCCCGGCCGCCGGCCAAACGTCTACCTTTCGTCGCCGCCGGCGCGCCCGGCAGCTCTCCGTATTGACTCTGGCAGTCGGACCGTCTTTCTGGTTGATGCTGCTGCTCATCCCGCCCTCAATTGCCGTCCAGCGGCTCATCTGGCCCGCCCAGTCGGTAGACTTCTGGCTCGCCATCGGCCTGCCCTGCCTGCTGGCCGCCGTGTACTTCGCCGGCTTCGTCTTCCCGCCCGTATTCAATGAGTTCCTGGCCCCGGACGAAATACAGCACGAAGAGCCTGCGCCCATAGAAAGGGCCGCCCCCGAACCGCCCCCCTTGCTGGTAAATAATCAACCCATCGTGCGCCGCCGCCCATCAAAAACCATTGAGTTCGGCACTAGTCGGCTCACCTTCTCCGGCCGGAACCTGGACAGACTGGCGCAATGGTACAAGGCCGGCCATACGCAAGTGCGCCGCGAATCCAGTCCCGCCGGTCCCGGCTTCAACGAGCTGCCCGATCCCATCATTAGCGGCCGCTATAGCCAGGCGCTGTACGCCCTTCAGGGTAGGGGGCTGATCAACGAACAGAAAGAATGGACAGCCGCCGGGCAAGCCTTCCTGCTGGAAGAATGAATGCCCGCCCCACTTCCCCCACTATACCCGCCGGGTTGGGCGTACCACTGGACGACGGCGACGGCGACAGTGCACAGAAGCGTTTTATCGTGTTTCATGAGGATGCCATGCTTTCGCTTGAGCTAACCAATATGGAGGGCCTGATAACGGCCTACGCGCCCGGCCTGCGCGTCGAAAGACCGGACCTGCTGCGCCCCAAACACTACTATGCAGCCGGCAGATACCCGACCGGCAACGTGCTGCTGCTCAGCATGAGGCTGGCTCGGGTCAGCGCATCTGCCTACGTCGATCTGGACGACGCAGCCGGCCGCGACATGGCAGCGGCGCTGTTAAGGCAACACAGCATCCCCGTTATCGTGCGGACAAAGGCCGGCACACCCATCACCCTCACCTCCCCGCAGTCGCCGGTAAAAGCCAGGGAACTGGAAAACATTCTCGCCCTGGCCGCGGAAAACAAGCCCGAACGCCGGGATTGGGAGGCGACGGTGATCGCTTTTGAGCGTGACCGGGTGTGACAGATGGGGAACCCTGTCCAGAGGTAGCCGGCGTATATCTGTACCTCTGGAGCGTCTAGCGCTTCGCATAGCTAGTGTGTGCCCCATAGTGTAGAAACAACACCATACGGGGGTGAAGGCCGTCATATAGTCTACGATTACGCGCGGGCGCGACCGGCTATGGGACAGTCGCCGGCTAACTACCCCTCCACAAGTTCACCCACTCCCCTACAGGTATACCGGCTTCCCCCTCCACAAGTCCGGCTTCCTCGATGCGATGCAATCTCTTCCCGGCTCCTGCCCTCTACAAGTAGGCTTGCCGGGTTCCTCTATCTGTTCTGCCGGCTACCCCCTGCAAGTCCGGCTCCTGCTGTCTGTTCACTGTAGGTTATCTGCCGGTTCGCCACTCCGCCGGCAGTCTGAGAGTACGCCCGCCGGTAGTGCGAGCAAGAGCCTGGGCGCAAGCCGGCTAGGCGTAACTCTGTGATTGGGGAAATCGTGGCCAGCGGCCGGCATCTCCAGAGGTAGCCCGCTTGATGGAACTGTTGCTGTGATATGCGCCCCTTGTTGGTTCTCCGGCTGTTTGGCTGCGATTGCCGGCGATCATGCCTGCCGCAGGAGTGGGAGGCCGGCTGCGAGTGCGAGTGCAAGCCGACCGAGGGTATTATGCAGTTACGTCAGGTGGGGGATTGATAGCCGGCCGGCTGCCAGAGGTGGAGCCACCTTCCGCCGATCCGATGTGGTTACGCGATTCCGATATACACAGTTACGTTGTCACACGCGGGCCGGCCGGCATCATGACCACCGATTGCGCGGAGGACCGGCCAGCCCGCAGAGCGATTGAAGCACGGGCAGAGCCGGCGCGCCAGTAACGCCAAAGCCAATGCAGGGTATTTCCCCCGCAAAGGGCAAGGCTGCGCTGCTAATGTGTGCGCCGGCTAAGGCGACGGCGAAGCAAGTGCACGCAGGAGCGGGCGAATAGCCTCCCGCATCGCCCCTGATTGCCGGACTGCCGGGCCAGGCGCTCCCAACCGGCGAGGAGAGATGCCGGCGCACCCTGCCGGCCAGGCTGGCCACTCCCGGCAATCGGGACGCCCCGACATGCCTGCCGGTCGCACAACCGCCGGCTACCGCAGCGCGACTAGAACATACGAGCGACACTCCCGGCCGGTTGAAGCGCCCGCCGCAACGCGGGCGCATTGCTGCGTGATACACGCCGGCCGGCGCGCTCATCACTGTCCCGGCTGGAGCTTGCCGGCCGGCGCCACAGGAGTAACCTAACCTTAAAACAATCCGCGAGTTTTAGATATTGCTAGATAGAACGCTTGACATTGGCATAACTGTATGGTATAATATCTGTATGGTTGAGGTTCTGAAACGGACCGGCGGAACCGACAACCATTGCACCTTAACCCCGGTCCCCAATACTAGCGGAGGTTATCATGACCACTGATCGTTTGTCCCTTGTTCGCCGGCTGACCGGGTTGCTCCGGGCAGCCAAGGGGTTCGACAAACTGGAGAAGCCGCAACAGGCGGCGCTCCGGGCGCAGGTGACTAGGCTGAAAAGCCAGACCGGCGACGCCGAACTACTGAAGGCTCTGGAGAAGGTATCCGAGATGATCGGAGAGCCGGAAGCCAGAGAGAGCCGGAAGATGACGGTGGAATCGCTCGCCGAAGAGGCAGCCACTTTCGCAGAGAAGAATTCCGACCAACGTCGGGCCTTCAAGGCGAAGGTGAGCCGGTTCATCGGACTGAGCGAAGACGCCGGAATCAAGGCGAAAGCCGCCGGGGTGCTGAACAAGGTCGAAGCCGTCGAGGAACAGGAAGCCGAACTCGAGCTCCTGAATCTCATGGCCGAACTCGATGAAGGAGGTGATGAAGCCTAATCCGGCAAGGGGGGGGAGCCCCTGCCGGAACGCTGGTGAAGGAGGCGAGCATGAGCCGGCCGGCTCTCCGAGGGGGGGAGCCGAGCCGGTTTTCTTTTGCCCAGTCAGGCCGCCCCAGTCCGGCCGAAGCTGCCCTAGCTCCGCTCTATGCCGGCCGGCAGCCTGGGAACAGACAACGAGTTTGCCGGATTGCTAGAGTAGACGCTTGACAGGCATGTAACTGTATGGTACAATATGATCATGTTGATTGGCCGGATAGACCCCCTGGAGGATACGAACATGACCACGAAATCGGCGCTTTTCACGACCTATAACCACCTGCGCGGACACGAGGACGCCGGCCGGCTCAACCGGGCCTTGGGGATCGCGCAGTCGCACGGCGGGCACCAGGCGCGCGGTTACCAGACCACCGCGACTTCCTGCACATGCCCGGACTGGCGCTATCGGATCAGCCGGACCGGCGGGCAGTGTAAGCACCAGATCGCCCTGACCCTGGAGACGGCAGCCGCCGGCGCGCAGACGACCACGCCTCGGGGAATTGACATGCTCCGGTAGGGGCAACAGCAGCAGCCGGCCGGGTGGCAGCCCGGCCGGCTACCATCATCATCTGGAGGTGTTAAGGTGGCGAATTTATCTGAGGTGCAGGCGGCGTCATGTTCGACGGAGCCGGGATAAGGCCGGGGAGAGCCATCGCCGCCGGCCCAATCTCAGTGGAATTCCCCCACATTCCAGCCGGCGGGTTATAGCACTCCGCGTAACCCCACAAGACAATCACAGCACCGGCCGGCCAGCCCAAAACCAGACCACTTGCCGGCGGCCGGCCGTGCGAATTGGTTGACACGCGAGTAACTCTATGATATAATATATGGGTAAAATACTTCACATTCTGAACCGCACGCGAGGACCAGACCATGAACCAGACCGACCGGCAGGCATTCCAGACTAACCGGCAGGCATGCCAGACTAACCGGCAGGCATGCCAGACCGCCCCGAACCGCCCACAGACCCGACGCCCAACGCCGATGCAAGACACGCTCATGCAGGTGCAGGGCATCCTGGCGGCCCGGCGGAGACTGCCGGACTTCCGCTATGATCAGGTGTGCGCCCTGCAACGGCGAGCGGCGACTTTGTACGCCCGCAACAGCCGGCATGTCACGCTCCGGGGGCCGCTGAAGAAGTTGGCCGCGGCAGTGGATCGCTGGGTCGCCCCGTACCATCGGCGACGAGGCGTGAAGAACGCCTTCGTCAGCTTCTTCGAGGTGCGCCGGCGCAGCTCGGACCCGGAGAAGGTGGCCGGATGGTTCGCCGGGCTGCAAGCCGCCCGAGACCGGGCCGCTGACGCCGGCGACTGGGAATCGTTCGTTAATTACGACAATCTGGTCGAGTTCATCCGGCCGTACGTCGAGCCGGACGAGGCCGAACTGCTCCGGGAGCTGCTGGCCGAGCTCGCATCATTCGCGGGTATCAATCGCGAGTAACCGCGTGACGTTTATCTGGCTTTAGCCGGCATTTATCTGGCTTTAGCCGGCATTTATCTGGCTTTAGCCGGTATTGATCTTCCCGGCCGGCAGCGTGGCAGCGCCCGGCCGGGTTCAAGCCATAAGGAGGCAACAGCACCATGACCACGAATACATTTGTCGGTTCCTATGTTCAGGACATCAAGGGCGCGATGACAGCCGGTATCCTCTCCGGTCAGAACGTGATCTTGTTGTCCGCGCCCGGATGGGGCAAGACGGCCATCTCGAAGCGGGTGGCCCAGCACGTAGCCGGCGACGCCGCGATCAGCTTCATCCGCGTCGATCCGTCCACGCCGCCGGATGTGATCAGCGGCCCGTATGACCCGGCCGCTATGCTCAATGGAGTGCTTCAGCGAGTGACCGCCGGCACGCCTTTTGACCCTCAGTGCCGGCTGGCGATCATTGACGAGATTGGCCGCGGCTCGGACGCCCTGTTCGACAAGTGCCTGGACGTGCTGGACCGGCAAGACGGCGCCAGCGTGCCGGTGATCGCGACCTCTAACTTCATGCCCTCCTCAGACCGGCAGCAAGCGATGTTGGACCGATTCGCGATCTGGCTGTGGGTTGTGCCGGGAGCGTGCGACGTGGCCGGCATCGTGGGCGCGCAGCTCGCCAGCGCAGGCAAGCCGGACGTTGACCCGGCCGGCCTGCCGACCTGGGATGACGTGCAGACGGTGTGGGCAGCCAAGCCGGGTCCGCAGGCGGTGAAGGTGGTCAGCGACCTGATCTCCGCCATGAGCCGGGAAGCGCAGGTGCAGGGCTTCACGGTGCACCCGCGCCGGCTGGCCCAGTGGAGCGCCGTTCTATTCCGCGCCGGCATGTTCTATAGCGGCATGGACCCGGACTTCAGCGCAATGCCGTCGAAGGCCACGGCACTGCTCAAGTATTGCTGGCCGGCGATGACGGCCGAAGATCAGGCGACCTGGGCGACGTTCGCGGCCTCCGTCGTAGATGTGACCGGAGCGGCGATTGAGTTGGAAATGGCGAAGGTGATGGAAGCCTTGAACCGGGTTGTGGCCTCCGGCAATACCTCCAGCATGGCGGTAGTCGGGGAGCTGGGCCAGATCACGCAGAAGGCCGAGCAGACCTTGAAGACCATCGCCGGCGACGATCCGCGCGTGGCCGAAGCCATCAAGCAGATGAAGGTCTGGTTCGGCCGGGCGCTTAACGGGCAGCCAATTGAGTAGGGGGACAAGATGGCCGTCGCAAATAGCTATGACGAACTACACGTTGTTCCAGCGCTGGCTGAAGAGCCGGTGCTACAGATGGGAATCGCTGACCGGGTGATGAGCCGGGTGGCGCGCGTGGAGCTGGCCGGCGAGCCGGAAGGACAGGCGATGGCGGACCTGGCCGGCGACGCCTTCAACGCGCTGTACCAGGCAGACCCGCAATTCCGCGCCGACGTGCCGGCCGCCCGGTCAGTCAACCAGCGCATGATCGCCCACATGCAGGGCACGCACGGCTGGGATCAATCTCGCGCACATACAGCCGGCAATCTCCCGGCCGCCATGCACACAGCCGGTTTCATGTGGTCCGCGATGACGTCGGACGACAACATGAAAAAGGCCCTGCAGGAGCAGGAAAAGGCGGATCAGGCGCAACAGGCGGCAGACGAGGCCGGCGCGCAATCTGAGGCGCTTCGGGACGCTGCACAGGCATTGTGGGACAGCGCGCCGAAGGACAGCGCGCCGAAGGACAGCGACCGGCAGCGCGCCGACGAACTGGCGCAAGAAGCCGGCCGGCTACAGAAGAAGGCCCAGCGCCTGCAGAAGAAGGCCGATGAAGCCGCGCAGAAGGCGGATGAGGCCGGCGAGAAGGCGACCGGCTCGATGCTGACCCAGGCCCGGATGATGAAGGCGGCGCAGGACGGCGCGAAGCAGGCGAAGGAAGTCGCCCAGGCCGCGGCCGGTTGGGGACAGGGGCCGGGCAGCCCGGTGCAGACCGACCCGGCGGCGGCGCGAGAATTCCTCAAGCGTAATGCGGGGAAAATTGCCCACATTGCGCAGCTTGCCGGCCGGCTGCGGGGAGTGGCGATGCAGGCCAAACAGACCCGGCTGCCGGTGGGCCTGCTGCCATCCCGTGTCGGCCTGACACGGGACGTGACCCACCTGTTCACCAGCGAGCTTGCTCTGCTCCGGCCGGACGCGCCCACGCTGTTGCGAGCGGAGGCCGTGGGCCGGCTGGTAGATTCCGGCCTGCTGGGCTGGCAGAAGAGCGCCGATGCTGACAAGCGCGGGCCGTTCGTGGCTGCGGTGGACGTGTCGCCCAGTATGCGCGGACCGCGGGAGATTGTCGCCAAGGCGGTGGCGCTGGGTGTGGCGCAGACAGCCCGGCTGGACGGCCGGCCGTACATCCTGTTCTCCTTTGCCAGCGACCCGACGCAGATGCTAGTCGTACGCCACACTGATAGCTGGCAGCAGCACATTGTGTGGGCCGAACACACGGTCCGCGGCGGTACGGACTTCAATATGGCAATCGCCAAAGCCATCGAACTGCTCGGCGACATAGACCGGGCCGACTGCCTGTTCATCAGCGATGGCGAGGCCGGCGTGAAACAGGAGACTGCCGGCGAGTGGCGGAAGTTCCAGGACCAGACCGGCGCGCGCATGTTCTATGTGCCGGTTGGCCGCGGCGGTTATCTGGACATCGAGCGCCTGGCCGACCGTGTGGTAGAGACGCGCGAGTTGGACGAGGGCGCCGGCACGGACCTGGCGAAGAAGTTGGGCGCCTGGATTTGAGTTAAATCTACCCGGCCGGGCGGTCTGGCAGGATTGCCCGGCCGGCGTTGGTGAGGAGATCGGAAATGACAGCATTGCAAGAACGTGAAATGTACATCGTGCTCATCGAGGCCGATGGAGCGCGGATGCCGAGCACGTACTACCGCCGGCGGGAGTCGTTGGCAATGAAGGTGCGCGGTGATCGGGAGTTGGGTCCACTGGCCCGGCGCGAGAACGGGACCTCGGTCATCTTCCAGGAAGGGGCGGTGCTGTGCAACAGCTACTCCCTGGCCCGGCAGATGGCGTGGCTGGCGATTGACGCTTTCGACGAGCTGGAGCGCAATGGCGAACTCGAAGGCCGGGATCCGTGCGTGAGCATTGGCCGGGCCAACCTGACCGACAACATCACCCGCACAGCGCAGGATAGCCAGGTGATTAACCGCATCCAGGAAGTGCTCGGCAAGCGCGGCCGCAAGCCGGAGCCGGCGGCATGGGTGGTGAGCTGCAAAGAGTGCTGCAAGGTCAGCCCGGTCGAACACCACAGCCCCATCCAGTGCCCGCATTGCGCCGGCTTCCTCATCCACAAGCGTAAGGGAGAGCCAGTCAGCTTCCGAGATGCCGGCGGGGATGTGCTGGAGTTGTGGCAGCGCACGCGCTTCGCCAATGGCCTGCACTGGGAGCCGGCCGAGATCTCCGATAGCGGCATGATGCCGCCGGCGGATGTGGAGGTGCACAGCGACCGCGACCGGCAGGCTGTCGGGCTGCTGAGCGTATCGCCGGCGCTGGATACGATTCGGAAGATGGACCGGGAGACGGCGTTGCTGTTCCTGGACGCTATCTTCTGCAATCGGACCAGCGTACCGCGAGAGGTGCGACTGAATAACCGGCTGCAGGCGGCGACGGTGTACTTGCGCAAGGGTGGGGACGCGACAGCGATTGAACTGGCAGAGCCGGATGTGCCGGACCTCTTTGACGCCAGCGCGGTTGTGCCGGCCGGCACGATTGCGGCGTGGGCGATGAACCAGAACTCATAAGGAGACAACAGCAATGGCAAAGATTACGTTAGACGAGGAGTTTGTGGACGAGACCACGAAGATCGTGGACGTGGGCTTCTGCCTGTCTTTCCGGCTACCGGAGAGCGCGAGGCGGGAGGAGGAAGAGTGATGAAGGAAGAGTTTACCGTCTACCAGACGATGCTGAACGGAGGGCCGGCCGTCTCGTACCGGTTCGTGACCGAGGACGGCGTGGTGTTCCAGACGATTGCCGGCAGCCTTGACGAGGCTCGGCGCTACCGTGACGGCTGGTTGCACGATTACGGCTACGAGCCGGACGGCCGGATTCCGGAGGCGCTGAGGCCGGCGGGGGACACCAGCTCCCGCCGCATTATGGCGATGTGGTGTACGGCCGGCGGACACGAGTACCAGATTGCCGGGCCATTCGAGAGCGAGCTGGACGCAGCCCGATACGCGGTCTCCCGTGACATTTACAGCGCCGGGTCGGTAGTCGTGCAACGGTTGGAGACGTTCTTTGATGGGGAGACTACGGACTGGGTGTGCGACGAGGTGCGCGATGCCGGCGCAATTGTTGGAGGGAAAAGACGCCCAAAGCGTAGCCTGAGTATGATACTCGCCATACTCGTCGGATCAGGAGAAGCGGAAATGACAGCAGCGCGAGGGCCGGCGCGATGAATAGCGGCAAACTGGAGGCGATCCGGGATCGCTTCTGGGAGAAGGTAGAGCGGCTCGACCCGGCCGGGTGCTGGACGTGGATAGGCAGCGTTGGCCGGAAGAACGGCTGCGCGCAGATGAGGGTCGCCGGCCGGATAGAGCAGGCGGCGCGCATCTCCTATATGCTGGCCGGCGGGGAGGCGATTGAGGACGGAGTGGTGATAGACCACGTCTGCGGCAACCGGCTGTGCGTCAACCCGGCGCACATGCAGCTCGTTGGCCGGCGGGCGTGGACGGACGCGGAAGATCATTACCTGCGCCGGATGTACTGCTTTGTGCCGGTAGACCACATAGCCGAAGAGTTAGGCCGCACAGTCACCGCGGTGCAGGTGCGCCGGAAAGAGATTGGGATTGTCGCTCTGCAGCAGCGCGACGACGTGCTCAGCCCGCTGAAGTTCGCGGAGGCGGTTGGGGTGGGGTGGGGAGCGGCAAGGCGGCTGGCGGATATGGAGCAGTATTCCGCCACGATGTACCACGGAAATCAGGCGACGAGGGTCGTGCTGGTGGACGGCTTCAAGCGCTGGCTGGGCGAGCCGGCCAACTGGCAGCACCTGGACGTTGACAAGCTGGTCCGGCCTGATTTTCGAGAGGTGGTGGAGCGGGCACGCCGGAAGAACAGCGTTCCCTGGCTACTCCTGGAAGAGGCGGCCGGCTACGTTGGCTATAGCGCGAGTCGTCTCAAGACGCTTGCCCGTCGGGGAAAGGTTCCCTTTGAGCGCGGCCACGTAGGGCAGAGAGGGAGGGCGCGCTTGCTGTTCAAGAAGGCGGACCTGGATCAGTTCAAGCAGGCATACGGACGATAGAAGTAGGGCGCACATGAAGGTGAGGCTGGTAGTGATATATGATTCCATTCTCCCGGCGGAATACCTGGCAATGCTGTTCTGGCTGATGCAGAAGCCGGCCCCTCCCGGCCGGCTGAAAGCGTGGCAGGCGGCGCTTATCCTGGGCGCGATCATGGGCTTGATTGCCCTTGCCGCCCTCTACCCCTGATGAGGAGACGTATGTTTAAGGCGAAGGTGAGTGACCCGGACTATGGACAGGTAATGGCGGAGATCCGGCGCCTTAATGAACTACTGGCAGCCCTGATCAACCCGGCGTGCCACTGGAATACGGTGCAGGCTGTCAAAGGCACGGAGCTGGCCGAGCCGGATCGGATGCGGGCTATTCAACGGGTCAGAGACGACCTGGCCCGGCTGGTGGGCCGGGATGAGTACGACGACCTGCAAGGGCCGTTCGCGCGCCATGCAGCGGCGATGGACGTGATTGAGATTCCCGACTGCCTGATCCGCCGGCAATGATTGTGCGCCGCCATATATCGGGGGAAATACCGCAATATGGCGAGCGGGCCGGGCTGGAAATGGTGATAACTATGTGGTATCATCGCTTGTGTTGGGGATTATGTCTAGCGAGTTTCGGAGAAGGGCGATGAAGACGCGTGTAGTGGTGGCTATGCTGCTGTTGGGCGGCATCGGCTATTTGTGGTGGCAGCGCCGGCGCACCTATGCTGTGCCGGGCGTGGGGCGCATCCGGCGAGCATCAGATACGGATTTTGAGTACTGGAAAGGGGTGTACGAGGCCAGGTAGGTGGGCAGATGGTAGCGGAAACGACAGCACGGCAAGGGGCATCGCCTATCAGGGTGGTGTTGGTGATTCTTCTGGCGGCGATATTGGTGACGGCGGCCGGCAAGTTGTTGCTGACTGCTCATGCGACTGACCGGCACGGGGCGGAGGCGCGGCAGGTGCGTGAGTGCCTGGAGCGCAATGGGCCGGTGCAGACATGGCAGCAGAACGACGATCCCAGCGTGCGCATCTTTTGTGTGGAGCTGGAGCCGGAACCATGCAGCCGGTGGGGAATCCTCATCGCGCAGCTATGGCCGAGTGTGGTGGCCGGCTGCTCGATGCGGGAGAGGACGGCGTACATTCCCAGGGATGGCACTCCCGGCCGGGTGACGCAGTATCTGGAGCGCTTTGCGACGCGGATCCGGTAGGCAGGATCGAAAATGCCCCCAGGGGATGGGGGCATTCTCCTGCTCCACAAGTGCGGGCTGGCAGGCCCGATACCACTTGCCGGAAACAACAGCAAGGACATGATAGCATGGATTGAGATCCCTACTTGTTTTCTACCGGATTTCTTCCAAAATTGGGGATCGTATGATATTATGTGGTTAGTTCGTGTGTTGTGGAGGCGCTTTTGCCATCTAATCCCAAGTTTCCGATGTTGACGGGGACCAAGATGCGGTTGTTGTGGGACATGGTTCGGCTGGAAAATAGCCGGCTACGCGCTGTCCGGGAGCAGATCTCGGACTACAAACAGCGTATGACGGCCTTTTACAACCAGTGGGGACCTAAGCGCCCGCGTACGGACGAAGAGTGGTTGGCGTTCTGGTACGCCTTCCGCGTGCTGCAAGATGGGCTGGACAGGTCCCTGGCCGAGATTACCGGCTCTATTGATGAGATAGACCGGACCACGCTGTCCGCTACGGAGATCATCCGTAATCACGGCGTGGAAGGGATTGACGCCGATCCGTTGGGATCAATCCGGCTACTGATTAACCGCCTTGAAGAAGTGAATGGAGCATCGACTTGAGCGCACTGAAACTGTCTCACGTCTGGAAACAACATTTCGCCGGCCCGCTGCATTATCTGGTTATGCTTAGCCTGGCCGACAACGCCGATGATTACGGCCTGGTCTATGTGCCGTTGGCGCGGTATGGAGAGAAGCTGCAGATGCCGGAAGAGCAGCTGGCCCGGCTGTTGGACGAGCTCGTGGCCAGCGCGGACCTGTTCCGCCTGCCGGCGAGACTGTCCACCGCCGGCTATTGGTACGTCGTATTGCCGACGGAAGCGGACGTCAGCGTTTCGCTGCGCGCCCACCCTCACTTTCAGCCACACGCACAAGCTACGATGGTGGATTACCAGCGCCTGTTCTGCCGGCAGGGCAGCAACGGCGCTGCGCCACTTCCCGTTTAACCGCTGGCAAGGCCCTGGCCGGGTGGCGCCGGCCTGATTTCTGTTTGGGCGTCGAAACAACAGCAACAACAGCAAAGTAGGGGTACTGTTATGAGTGTTACAACCTCAACCATGGTCTGGACGTATTCGCGCAGCCAGGGAGTGCGGCTGCTGGCATTAGCGGCGATGGCCGATATTGCCGATGATGAGGGGCTGTGCTGGCCCAGCGTGGAGTATCTGGCCGGCAAATTGCGGCAGGCCGAGCGCTATACCCGTATGGTGTTGCGCGACCTGAAGCAGGAAGGGGAGCTGTACGTCATTCCCCGCTCCGGCTGGAACAGCAAGGTGCGCCGGAAGTCGAACGCCTACATCATCATGGCCGGCATGGACGAGGAACGCTTTGTACGCGCGTGCCGGCATGATCCGCTTAACTACAGCGAGGCGTACGCGCGTGAACTCTATCGCGCTATCCCGGCCGGCTCCGTGCCGGCGGACGTCATGTTCAGCCCGCGCAGAGAGCAAAACGCTCCGGGCGACGACAATGGCCGTTCTGCCGATGCGGCCGGCTACCTACACGAACCCCGCTACGACAGATTTGAGGTAAATCCCGCACAATTGCCGGCCGACAACCCTGATCAGATGATCAGGGGAAACAACTTGGAGGGGGAAAACAACCCTGATGATATGATCAGGGTTGGAACTACCAACCCTGATCATATGATCCCAACTACCCTGATCAAACGATCCCCCGATACATCATTAGATACAATAGGTGGGGGCGGTGTTTCATTTTCTCCCATTCCGGTTCTTGAAAATGACGCGCGCGCAGACGCGCAACCGGCAACGCTGACGGAAGCGGCTTTTCGGGAATTGAAGAACTCGCTGCGCGGTGTCATGGTACGCGCTACGTACAATGACCTGATCGCGCCGGCCGGGATGCCGGCGCAAGAGCGGCCGGGATACTTGATCCTGCACGTGCCCACAGAGCAACAGGCCGAGCGGATCAACAACATGCTCGCGCCCGTGATTGAGGCGCACTTGCCGTTTGTTGGGGGAGCGCTGGGAATGCGCGTGCGGGCGGTGGCTGCCGCCTCGCCCAGGTCGGCCGGGAACGGGAAGATGCCGGCCGCGGTGAGGACGAGCGTGCCGGCGTTGCGCCAGGACCCGCGCGCGGAAGAGCTGCCGTTCTAGCGACGACCGGCGCCAATGTGCGGTATTTCCTGCACCTTTCGCCGGAAAATGGCGAGCAAAATGGGTTGACCTTGAGATAACCCTATGATATAATCCTTTGTGATGGTTGGCTGCTGGCAGGCGGCCGGCCTCACCGGCCCGGAATCGGGCGCATACTACGGGGAATGGAAACAGCAGCAAGCCACGTAGTATAAACGACAATTTGCTGTTGCCTCATGGCAGGGAGGTTCATCATGTTGTTCTACGTGTTCGTTGGTGTCGTTGCGGTTGTGTTGGCTGTGTGGATGCTGTGGGAAGCGGAGCACGGGCAGCAGGACAAAGGGGAGGGAGACCGATGGGATTCAAGGTGAAGGAGCCACCTCGTTATCCGCGCCGGCTGTGGTCGTTGGTCGGCTATCCGGCCAGCGGCAAGTCCACGTTCGCGGCGCAGATGCGGCCGGGCATCCTGGCCATTGACGCGGATCATCGCTTTGATGAGGTGATCCGACTGGTGAGCGGCAAGGTGTACGAACTGGACAACCCGGCTGACAACGTGATTGTCAGTCGCATTGCCGCCCAATTGCGCCAGAACATGCCCGATGCGGCGATCAAGACCATTGTGGTGGACAGCCTGACCGCCATCATCGCCCCGCTGATTGGCCGGGCGATCCTGGACAATGCGGCCGGGGTGAACAAGAACAAGAGCGCCGCCTTTGTGGACAAGGCGGTGGCTATGCGCTTGCTGCAGGACACCGTGACCATGTTTGGCACGGACGTGCTCTGGCTGTACCACCTGCAAGATGGGCGAAACAACAACGGCAAGCCGGTGGTTACGTCCACGATCCCGGCGACGGAGCTAAGCCGGCTCGGGCGGTCGCTAAATGCCCGGCTGCGGATCGTGTTGGACGGAGAGCGGCGCGGGGTGAAGGTGGAGTGGTGCCGGCGCGGGCAGGAGGGGATGACGCTGTGGGATGACAGCGGCATGTGGGCCGGGATGCCGGAGAAGCTGGAAGAGGCCATGTATGCCCAAAATGGGGCAATTACCCCTAAATCCAGCCGCTTTGCCGGCCCGGATCAGGCGATTGCCTGGGCCGTCGAAGAAGGGTTTTTCGGCGATGTGGACAGCGCCCGGGCCGCATATGAGCGCGTCAAGGCCGAGGCGCAGCCGGGGACCGCCGGCGAGATGTGGGAGTTGTGGACTACGGCCTGCTATGAGCTGCGGGGTACGGCTGAGGAAGCCGGGTTCTGAAAGATGGGGGTATATACGGGTTGGCGGTGCTGCCGGTTGTGCGACCGAGGCGGGGAGCTGCAACGCTGGCAGGCGCTGGAACAGCCGGCAGAGGACGGTGTGAATGGGGTATTAGGGCAGGGCAGGGCATGGCCTGGCACGGCATGGCCGGGCAGGGCCGGGCCGGGCCAGGCATGGCGGGGCCGGGCAAGGCATGGCGGGGCATAGCAAGGCTAGGTTGTAAGTGATTTACCTTATCGAGATGGTTGGCACACCTTATTTCAAGATTGGTCACACGACCAAGACAGCGCAAGAACGTCTGGCGCAGTTGCAGACCGGGAATCCATTGCCGTTGCGAATAGTCGCCGTCCTGGATGGCGACGAGACAACGGAAGCTGAGCTTCACCGGCGCTTCATGCATTGCAAGACGGCGGCCGCTAACGAGTGGTTCAAGCTGACCCAAGAGCAAATACAGGAGATAACCAATGAACACGAACAAGTTTGTTGTCATTCAAGTTCAGTTGTCGGGGGCTCGCCCCATGATGTTCAGCCGGTTTCCGGGCGACATCAACACCCAACTGCCGGCAGCGGAGAAGATGTATCTAACCGCGTCAAGGCAGTTGATAATCCCCGCCATCAACGTGTACTCAATGCTGGTTGGGGAGAACACCAAGTCAGTCTGCCGTCAGTTTTTTGGCCGGCAAGGAAAGACGATCGGCCTGGGGATTTCGGCGTACACGAACATTGAGCCGTTTGAAATCCCCCTCCTGGACGACAGCGGCCCGATTGTGTTTCGGGGTTGGAACGAGCAGATAACCGAGCGGCATGATGTCGCCAGGTTGAAGAATGGAATCCCGAACCCCCTGCGCCGTCCGGTTTTGGCGTTGCCCTGGCGGCTGGAGTTTGAGGTGCAGTACCAGGAGAACCAGTATTGCACGTTGGAGAACTTGCGCCAGGCGTTCACGATGGGCGGCACGCTGGGGCTGGGCACGTTCCGGCCCTTCTTTGGTCGTTTCCAACTGACGCGCTGGGAGTATTAGTACGAGGCTGGGCAGGGCATGGCTGGGCCGGGCGCGGCATGGCGGGGCATGGCTGGGCATGGCGGGGCATAGCAAGGTGTGACCGTTTTTGTAGGGACTGGGGCCGCTGGTGGCAGCCGGCGGCCCCGGATTAGACGAAAAGGAGACAACAGCCAATGTTAGACACTCAGAGTACGTCCGTTGCAAACCCGAAAGGCCAGAAGGCTCCGCCGGCCGGCGCGGGAAGCCCGAAAACGAGGGAAATCCTGCGCATTTTGGAGCGGGTGCAGAGGGCCGGCTATGGGCCGGAGCAGGTTTTTGAAGACTGGCTGGGCATGATCGTAGCCACCCTGGAGGTGCTCCCCGGCCAGTTTATGGCGTCGCTGGAGGGCCGGGCGTGGACGGCTTCCGAGGAGAACGAAGCGCTGTTTGGCCGGCTGCGCGAGCGCTACCGGGCGGACTATGGAGACAATCCGCGTTTCTACCTGGATATGTTTGTGCAGGCGTTCAGTTTGTTGCTGGATTCGGTTGAGGACGGCTATCACGACACCCTCGGCGAGCTGTACATGAACGTTATGGGCGGGCGAGTGGCCGGCCAGTTCTTCACGCCGATGGAGATTGCCGGGCTGATGGCCGAGTTGGCCATTGACGGGGCGGAGGAGCTGGTGCACGACCGTTTGCTTGAGGCGATCCACAAGTCGCCGGCGGCCGCGGCGATGCTGTTGGCCGGCATGATCGTGCCGGAAGAGCAGCAACTGAACTGGATGATGGCCCGCGTCATCCCGCAGGCGCTGGAGTATTACGATCCGGTGACCGTTCATGACCCGTGCTGCGGCAGCGGGGTGATGTTTCTGGCGGCGGCCGGCAAACTGCCGGGGTGGATGGTGCAGTTGGGGCTGGTCCGGTTCTACGGACAGGATGTCAGCCAAATCTGCGTGCAGATGGCCCGCGCCAACATCATGCTGTATGGGCTGAACGGCTTTCATGCGGCGCAGATCGTGTATGACGCTGAGTACAGATTGGCCGGGGCGCTGCAGGTCGTTGTCAATGGGGGGGAAATACCCCAACACCGTGACGGGAAAGAGGCCGCCGGATGGGTGCACCAGCACGTGACCCAGCTGAGCCTGTTCCCGGCTGTGACTGTGCAAGGCGATTAGAGAGGATTTGACCGATGGGCAACATGAGGAATGCAGGATTGGCGGAGTTGAAAGCGGAATTGAAGAAGAAGGATCTCCTTATCCGGCAGTTAGAGGAGGAGCTCGAGGCGGTCAGGAAGGGGCGCGATATGGTCGTGGCCATCAACGCGGACCTGATTGAGGAGCTAAACGGGATTCGGGAGCTTCCCGATAGGCATACCGGCCGGGTGAAGTTCTTTGTGCCGGAAGGGTGGGGCTTTATTGTGCCGGATGACGGCGGTGCGGAGATTTTCGTGCATTACCGGTACGTGCGCGGGCACGGACGCCGGGAGTTGCTGGAAGGCGCACGAGTTGCCTATGAGGTGGCGACAGGAGACCGGGGCACGTATGCCAATGATGTGGTCCTGCTGCAAGATGGGGACCTCCTGTGATGAAAACGAACGCGACGCCCGATAGGGACTGGAGAGAGTGCTGTTTTGACAACCACCAGGCCGCCCGCGTGGGGGTCTACGAGCCGTTTGAGGTGTGGGTGAACGCGCGCACCGGCCAGGCCGAGGTGTTTGTGCGTGCTGAGCATTTCGAGCAGGCGCCTGTTCCGGCCGGTCTGCCGGCTGAGGTGGAGGCGATGCTGGCTTCAGCCGGCGGTCTGGCTTCAGCCGGTCGTCTGGAACCGGTAGCCGGCCGGCGAGAGCGGTGGCCGCGCGTGCTGGGCACGATCATCCTGGTTACGTGGCTGATCCTGGCCTGCACAACGACAGCGTTGCTGGCCGCGCTGATGGTGTTGAGGCTGAGTTGATTGAGCCGGTTGGACAAGGAGTTGCCAATGACCCCGCAGTTTAATCCTAAGACAGGTGGTAGATCAATTGAATGGACGGACCTGACAATCAACCCCGTTGGGGGCTGCAAACACGCTTGCCGGTGGGAGATGCCGGACGGTACGGTAGCCGTCTGTTATGCGGAAACGGTGGCCACAAAGGGGCCGGCGCGCAGCAATTACCCGCATGGCTTTGAGTATCACTACTACCGGCCGCACTTGCTGGACGAGCCGCGAAAGCTGAAGGAGCCCAACCTGATCTTCATGGACAGCATGTCAGATTTGTTTGGGGTGGCTGTGCCGGACGAGCACACGCGCCGGGTGCTGGACATGGCGCGAAATTATCCCCAACACACGTTTCAGGCGCTGACTAAGGCCCCCAAGCGCATCCTGAAGTTTCTTGACGCAATTCCCGCTAATTTGTGGGTGGGCGTGTCCAGCGCGCCGGATTGGTTTATGGGCAAGCGGCTGACGGAAGAACAGAAGCTGCGTTTTCTGCACTCGACGATTGAGGTGCTCCGGCAGGTGAAGGCGAAGAGCGAGGCGCGGGTGGTCTGGATGTCCATTGAGCCGCTGTCCTGGAATATCGCGCCGCACATGGAAGATCACGGCCTGGATTGGGCGGTGATCGGGGCGGCGACGAACGGGCCGCGCAAGTACCAGCCGGTGGCCACGTATGTGTCAGATGTGTTGAGGGTGCTCGACCGCGCCGGCACGCCCGTGTTCTTCAAGGGCAATTTGGAGTGGCAGCCGCGCCGGGAAGATTTTCCGGTGGTGAAGGGATGGGATCAGGCGGTGCGCCGGCGACAGGAGATGGCGGAGACGCACGGTTGGCCGCTGAACCGGATGCTTGCGGCGGACGCGGGCGAAAGCTGGCCGGCTAGTGGGCAAGGCATCGTGCAAAGGAAGTTGTGGTGATGGACAACGGATTGGATTCGATGACGGTGCACGAGACTGGGTGGGTGATGTGGCTGCCCTGGCGACAGGAGACCGGGGCAGGCGTAACGAGACTGAAGGAGACAACCAATGCCAAACAACTATAGCTATCTGAAGGACTTCTACCTCTCTCACGCCAGCCGGCTGGAAGAGGCGTTGGAAAACATTGCCGAGACGGACGACATTCAGCGCGCGCGCATGATCGCCAGCGCTGCGTTGGGCCGGCCGGCTCCAGACGGGAAGCCGCCGGTCTCGGATTGGGAAGATCATTACGATCTCATGCGCCGGTTCTGGTCGCTGATGAGCACGTTGGCCAGGTACGTCCTGGTGGAGGTGAAACAGAACTCCGCCGGGTTCGACGAGTGGGCGGATAATTTGCCGGCCGAAAGCCGCGAGCTGGTCAACGAGTTTGACGGCTGGTTTGTGGCCGGCGTGAGACGATTTAAGCGCTCGTCGCGCTGGCTGAAGGGCCAGACCGATTGGGTGGCCGAGTGGCTGGCCCAGGGGGAGCGGCTGGTCCCGGCGTTTATGGACCTGCTGGGCGAGGCCGGCGACGACGCGGGGGCGGTGAGCGCGCTGCCGGCGGAACTGCCCTACTAGCTGCTGATGCTGAAAGCCTGGGTGATCAGCGATGGCGAGTGGTTTGAGTTCTACGCTGCTGAGACGCGCGGCAAGGCTCGTCTATCACTTCCTCAGCGCCGATATGCAGTTCCTATACCTTGCCGCCAATCGCGACGCAACCCGGCCCGCTGGACTGGGAGACCTGCGCCCGGCTTCTGGGGTGGGATGTCGAGGCGATTAAGGCGGGCGTGAATGACTGACACCGCGCGGCGTGTGGCCGCGTGATTGACTAATAAATTGGAGGAAAACGATGAAAGTTGGTGACTATGTGATCGTGCGTACCTACTCAGCCGGTGTGTTTGCCGGCACACTCGCGGCGAGAGATGGCCGCGAAGTGACGTTGACTGATGCTCGCCGTATCTGGTACTGGCGCGGCGCGGCGTCTCTGAGCGAATTAGCTCTGCGGGGAACGATAGACCCGAGCGGCTGCAAATTCCCGGCTGCCGTGTCCGAGGTCTTGCTGCTGGAGGTGATTGAAATTCTGGCTACGACGCCTGAGGCTCGCGCCTCAATTGAGGCCGTGCCGGAGTGGAGCGCGCGTGATGGTAGATGACAATGGCTCCGGCTACGGCTACGGCTCCGGCTCCGGCTCCGGCTCCGGCTCCGGCTCCGGCGACGGCTACGGCTATGGCTACGGCTACGGCGACGGCGACGGCGACGGCGACGGCTCCGGCTACTGCTACGGCTCCGGCTACGGCTAAACCTTTCGCGGCATATGGCCGCTGGTTGCCCACTCGCAGACAGGCACTCAAACAGCAGCCGTCTGCGATAGCTCCGGCGGCCATGCGCCCGCCCCTCGGGCGTTGTGAGGTGAAATGATGGACTATCTAACCAGGAAACAGGCAGCGGCGATTACCGGCTTTCACGTTGAAACTGTCGGCCGGTGGATTTGGTATGAAGGCCGGCATGTTGCAGTGCCGGTGACTGGATGAATGGCGATGGCAACTAGGTACAGCGACGAGGTAAAGGCTGCGGCGCACTCGCACTTGCTGGCCGGGCAATCTCCGTCCTGGGTGGCCCAGGAATACGAGATTCTGGTCGGGACGATTAAAAGCTGGCGACATCGCAGCGAGGGTAGGATGTTGCCCTCCGCTGCAACGGTTGCAACGATTGCAACGGTTGCAACGGTCTGCCGGCGGAACTGCCCTACTAGCTGCTGATGCTGAAAGCTCCCTGGCCCTATTTTGGCGGGAAAGGGCAAGTGGCGAGCGCCGTGTGGGAACGGCTGGGCGACACGCCCAACCTCGTCGAACCCTTTGCGGGCAGTCTGGCCGTGTTGCTGGGCCGCCCGCATTGGGATGCCGGACGTGGCGTGTTTAGGGGCAAGCCGACGCGGGTGGAGACGGTGAATGACGTGGACGGCTTGCTGGTGAACGCTTGGCGCGCGATTCGATTGGCGCCGGCCGAAGTGGCGGCCCAGTGCGATTGGCCGGTGTCGGAATTGGATGTACATAGCCGGCACGCCTGGCTGGTCGGTTATGCGCCGGAGCCGGAATCCGGGCTAATTCCCCCGCATATCACCGCTGACCCGGCCTTGCTTGATGCATATCTGGCCGGCTGGCGGGCCAGCTACCGGCCGAACGACCCGCACGGGCTACGCGAGCGGCTGATGACTGACCCGGACTATTACGATGTGAAGGCGGCGGCATGGTGGATATGGGGCGCGTCAACGTGGATCGGGAGCGGCTGGTGCTCGCTGCGGATTGACCGGCATAGCGGCCGGACGGCGGACGGCGGCGTGAACCACAAGCGCCCCAGTTTGGAAAGAGGTGGAAAGGGCGTAATAGGTATATCCCGCCCTTACCGGCAGCGGCCGAACCTGCGCCCCTGGCAGGGCGTGGAAGAGACGGGCAGGGCCGGCGAATCGGCCTTATATGAGGTATTTACGGCGCTTTCCGAGCGGCTGCGCCACGTGCGCGTGGTGTGTGGAGATTGGACGCGGGTGTGCGGACCCAGCCCGACATACAAGATCGGGTTGACCGGTCTCTTCATGGATCCTCCTTATTCGGCCGAAGCCGGCCGGGCGGCCGGCCTGTACGCGCATGACGACGCTTCTGTAGCGCATGAGGTACGGCAGTGGTGTCTGGAAGAGATTGAGGACCCGGACGAACGCTTCGCCGGACCCCGGTATTTGCATCCCAAGCTGCGAATCTGTCTGGCCGGCTATGTGGATGAGCATGATGCGCTTATGCCGGATGAGTGGGAGCGGGTGTATTGGTCGGCGAACGGCGGCTATTCAAACCAGAGCGGGAACGACAACCGGCACAAGGAGTGCCTCTGGTTTTCGCCCAATTGCCTTAAGCCGGCGGTGGTCAAACAAGGCAGGTTGATTTGAGAACGGAATGGGTGTTCGACGCGCCGGTTCCGGCCGGGCAGTAGGAGGCGCGATGAGAGACGAGAGGATTGACCCCTACGTTACCCTGGCGACTGCGTACAAGGCGTTGTGCCGGCAGCACCCCAACAAGCGGGTGGACCCCGATGTGTTGTTGGCGGAGGCGAAAGCTGTGCACTGGGAGCGAGGCTTCTGGCTGACGCAGGCTTGGCAAGGGCGAACCGCCGCGAATGTGCCGGCAGAACGACTGTACCGGCTGCGCGAGCAGGTAATGAAGCTGATGCGGGAAACGGATGCCAAGCGCGCTAAGAAATTCGCCAAGACAGTAAACGGCGATCCGCAAACGCTGGCAGACCTGGTCCCGGCGGCGCTGGCCGCGCTGCGCTGGCACAATCAGTGCCGGGCCGGCCGGCAATCTGAGGCATTTCCCCTGGATTTGACACAAGTGCGCGTCTGGCTGCACCAGCATGATTTCCCGGTGCAGGCCGGGCAGCTATCTTTATTTTTAGACAGGTGAGTATGGTGGATGATGTAGGTCGCGGATTGTCCTTAACACAACTCTTGATGCCCGCGCCGGCCCGGCCGGGATCGGTTATCTATACGGCCGGCTATGCCCACACGGAGCCGGCCGAATTGGCGAGGCTGGCCCTGGCCCTGGACGCGGTGGTGGTGGATATCCGCTATTCCCCGCGTAGCCGGCGACCGCAGTGGGCCGGAGAGAATCTGGAGTGGTCGTTGAAGAAGCGGGGTGTGCGCTATGAACACGAGCCGGGGCTGGGCAACGTCAATTTCAAGATGCGCGGCCAGATTCAACTGGCGGACGCGGAGGGCGCTATCAGCCGCCTGCTCCCTATCCTGGAGTGGGAGTCGGTGATTTTGTTGTGCGTCTGCGCGGATGTGGACAAGTGCCATCGGCGGCCGGCGGCTGAAGCGCTGGCCGCCGGGACGAGCTGCGAGATTGTGCACCTGAGCTATCGGCAGATGGTGGGCGGCCGGTAAGCCGTTCGTCGGTACGGAACTGAATAAGCGCCGGCTGGCCAACCTGCTACAGAAATTGTCCCGGCAAGGGGCGATTGTTGAAATGTATACGGCATGAAATGCCGCCCACCGGCATGACCTTCAAGCAGGCGCAACGGGTGAAAGAGGAGAAGCCGGGGCAGCCACGCCTGTTTGCCGATCGGGAATAGTGGGTCGCTGATTACCGCCCGATAGAAACGCAACGGATGGGTGTCCCGAGACAAGAACAGGCCGGGCAAGCAGTGGCAGATCAAGAAACTTCCCAGGAAACACTGCCCGCACCCGATTGACATGTATATAACCATATGATACAATGTGGGGGAAGTGCGGCAAATTGAACGGAGGCAGTGAATGAAAACAGCGGGATTTGACAGCATTGACAGCACCAGGGCGCTCCCCATCGTGGCCGAACTGGGGCTGGAGTTGTGGGAGAACGCCAATACCAGGGAACGCGACGTGTTTGTGTCGCCGGAACACTTTGTCCGGATGGCAGCCGGTATTGAGGTGGCGGTGGACTACCGGAAGCTACGCATTCCGCCGGCGATAACGGTGGAGCAGTGGGCCGCCGGCCGCGTGTATGTGATCCCGCCGCCCCGCGCCGAATATGGGGTAATTTGCCCGAATTGTGGCTGCCGGGTTGATTGATTGCCGAATAACGGCGTGATATAATGGGGTAGATGATAGGAACGTACGAGTTCAAGGGTGTTACCGAGTTGGCCCAGCGGTTTTTTAGCTTTGCGGAGGCTGTAACGTATACCGGCGTGCCGGAAGGCACGTTACGTAATCACGTGTACGTCCAGGGAAGGATTCCGCGCTATGTGATCGGTCGCTCAGCGGTGTTCTCCAAGGAGCAACTGGACGATTACAAGGCGAATGGCCGGACGACGATCACGATCAATCCGGCCGTCTGGATGGGGTCCATTGACGCCGCCGCGTACCTGGGCATTAGCGAAGGGGCGCTGAAGCAACACGTGCACACGCGCAAGCAAATTCCGGCGACGAAAATCGCCAACAACCTGTTGTTTAACCGGGCAGAGTTGGACGAGTTCCTGCGGCAACGGGGGAGAGAGCCGGAAGTGTAGCAAATTGAGATAGGGCAGGCCGGGAAGTTGGCAGACAACCCGACCTGAGGCGGCCTACAGACCGCCGCACCCCAACCGGCAAACAGGTGGCAGCCTGCGGTTGGGAGAGAAGGAGACAACAGCGTGATTGATACTCCCTACCAACCTGTCTTACCATTTCTGGATGAATTGACCCAGCCGGCCTACCCGCCGGGACTGACCATCCGCGAACGCTTCGAGATTTTCCACGACGCCAACCCCACAGTGTTTAGCGCCCTGCGCCAGATGGCGCTGCAGCTCCGCCTGCGCGGGGCCAGGCGCGGCTCGATAAAGGCGCTGATGGAGACGTTGCGCTGGTTACACCAGCTCACCGTAGACCCTGACAACAGCGGCTTCAAGCTCAATAACGATTACACGGCCCTCTATGCCCGGCTGCTCATGGAACGTGAGCCGGCGCTGGCGGGCTTTTTTGAAACCCGCGCCCGGCGGGCAGAGTAGGGCCGGAGCCATGCTGCGAATTACGGTGGAACTGCTGCCGATGGGAGACGAGTCGTGCAAACGGCTGCTGAGCGTGGCCGAGATCGCCAACGATGGGACCGGCACGCTCGACGCCGGAAACTACGTCTTCAGCATCTCGGATAGAGAACAACGTGGGGGCGTCTGGCGGCAGGGAACGGTGACGGGATTCCCCCGGCAGAGGTTGACCGCCTGGGACTTGCTGTATCGCGTGCTGCACGGCTGCGGCATGGCGGAGCGGAATCTATGAGCGCGTTCTCGGATCACATGGAGCGAGTACAGAAGTGCGCACCGGCGCCTGAAGACGCGGTGCGCCCGGCGCTGATCCTGCAAAAGCGCGACCGGCTGGAGAAAGAGCTTGGCCGGCTCCTGGTGGCCAGGAAGTCGCCGCCGGCCGATATGTGGACGGAATACGCGCTTATCAGGGAGGACCAGCCGGATCTTGAGCTATTCCTGGCCGATTGGTGCGCGATGTACGTGCCGCCGGCGGCCTTGAGAAGGGCATTGGAAATAGTGGCATCAGAACAGGAGGAAGCATGGCTGCTTGCACAACACTCAGATACGGAGCGCAGGTCAGAAAACGGGCCTATCCGAATCGGCGTAGCGCCCGATATGGATTGGCCGAAGCCTGTCGTACGTATGGATGGGACAGAGGAAAGTATTCTATCTACAAGTGCCCCGTCTGCCGGAAGTTCCACTTCGGGCGGAACGGACAACACGCCGGACTGATAGAAGGGGACTGATAAGTTGGGACACAAGCGGGAGCCGGCGCACGCGGAATGGTTCACGCCTCCGCGCTACCTGGAGATGGTGCGGAAGGTGTTTGACCGGGGCATTGACCTGGACCCGGCCAGCAGCCCGGCCGCCAATCGGGTGGTGCAGGCGCGCCGGTTCTTTACGCCGCTGCAAGACGGTCTGGCGCAGAACTGGCGCTGCCTGACCCTGTTCCTGAACCCGCCTTATGGCCGGAGAAACGGCAAGAGCGGCCCTTACAACATGCCGTTATGGGTCGCCAAGCTGGTTGAGGAGTTTGACGCCGGCAATGTCGAGCAGGCGATCCTGCTCTGCAACGCCAATACCGGCACGAGCTGGTTCCGGCCGCTCTTCCGCTTCCCGATCTGTTTCGTGCGCCACCGGATTCACTTCATTGATAGCCGGACCGGCTCCCCGCAGCGCGATCCGATGTACGACCAGGCGTTTGTGTACCTGGGACCATATGGGCAGCGATTCGCCCGCGTGTTTGGCGAGATCGGGACGGTGGTCAGAGACGTGTGGGTGCTATCAAGCCCGTTGCGGCAGGGAGATGCACCCGTTGAGCAGGCCGCATAGCAGGGCCGGCAGGGACGGCCAAAGGAAGAACAGATGACCAGGCAAAACCGAACAAACATGATCGTCGTGGCGGGCACGTTGGCGGTAGTAATCATCGTTGCGCTGCTGTTGTCTCCGGCCCTGGTAAGAGCCGGCGGCAACGTCATGGAGTTGGCTCCCGGCGAAAGCATTGAGATCGGGTGTGAAACGTTTTGGTTCGCGGACCCGATCAGCGACCAGCGGGTGATGATCTACTGCGCCGGCGACGAGGTTCAACTGTGGCCGCAGGCAGTAGATAACTAACCAGCCGGCATTGAGGGCTTATGGAGACGGCGCGTGGCCGTCTCCATAAGTCCGTCTTCCACAGCGGTGTTGCCATGCCCATCAGATTGGAGATCGAGTACGAGGACGCCGACCAGCCCAATGCGGAGTTACTGGTGCATTGTTACGCGCTGGTGTCGGTGGCAACCGGAAAGATCGGGGCGAACGAGGTGCTGGAGACGGTGGTGAAGTTGGCCAGGCTGCTAGACGTGTTTGGGAACGGAGTGGCGCTTATGTACGAGGCGTTGCGGGCCGGCGGGTACGAGCTCGCGTTCGACGAGACGCAGCTGGAGCTGCTGAACCTGATCGGCAAGCGCTTTCCAAGCACGCGGTACTCGCTGCCGGCCATACCCGCCGGCCGGGTTTCGGCGTGAACTCTAAACCGGGGGGCGCTGTGGACGAGATGACGCTGGACGAATTTCGCCGGAAATACCTCGGATTGAAGCGCGGACGGCGCAGAGGGACGGGCAACGCGCGAGGACGCGGCAACGACATGGTGAGTACGCTGCTCGATCACATTCATTTGACCGGCTTGCCGCGGCCGGAGACGGAGTACGCTTTTCACCCGACCCGCCGCTGGCGCTTTGACATGGCCTGGCCGGACAAGAAGGTCGCCTGTGAGGTGGAGGGCGGTATCTGGATGCAGACGGACACCGGCCGGGGGAAAGGACACGCGCACCCGGAGCGATTTACCGGGGACTGCGAGAAATATTCAGAGGCGGCGATTTACGGTTGGCGCTTGATCCGGGCGACGCCGGAGCAGGTGTTAAGCGGCCAGGCGGTGGGCTGGCTGCGCCGAATCCTGGGAGGCGACGGTGACGATTGAACGTATCGCGCTGATTGGCTTTGTGATGATCATCGTCACCGCCATTGTGGGAGACCGGCGCGCCCGCAACTGGACGATGACCAGCGGGGCGCAACACTCAAGCTGGCCTACGGCGGTATTGGTGCTGTCGGCGGCGGCGGTGTTCTGCGCGTTGCTGGCCCTGCCGAATAGTGACGGAATTACCGCAATCAGCCAGCCGGCGTTTGGCCGGTATTTGGCCGCCGGTCTGTTCCTGATCGTGCCTCCTCTGGTCGGATTTGGGCGCAATGCGGTATTTCCGGCCGCCCTGATAAACGGGGTGCTGCTTTGTGTGGGCTACTTTGTTTTGCCGGGGAGCGAGAAGGCCGTCGCCCTCGGCTTGAGTGCGGGTATGTGGCCGTGGGTAGTGGTTCTTGGAGGGTTGAAAGTGGTCAGGGATAGATGAGGTCGTGCAAAAACTGCGTGTTCCTTCACCGGCAGCTCATCAGCCGGACGCCGGGCAAAGGCGCCGATGTCTATTGGTACTACTGCCGGCATCCACAGATGCTGGCGCGGGGAGAGAAGGGGCGAATTACCGGCATACCGGGCAAGCAGATAGGGTCTCGGCCCGACCGGCCGGATTGGTGCCCGTTGGGGGTGTTCGAGTGGGACGATGTGGAGAGTGGCGACCTGCGGTACGACTACGAGAGCCGGTTGACGGGCCTCGCCCGGCGCATCGCCGGCGAGATGGATGATGAGGACGGCGACGATGACGATTGACGGTATCTGGCCAATGGTGAACGTGGCCGCGACCGGCCTGATGCTGGTGGGCGGCCTGGGCCTGATAGTGGGCCTGATCGTGCTCGCCTGGGGTTGGGCAGAAGGGGCGCTGGACCCCGCTGAGCAAAACTATGGAGAAAGACGATGAGCGACATGAACTTTCTTACAACGGCGCAGGCGGCGCAGATCACCGGCGTGCACCAGGACACGGTGAATCGCTGGATTAGAGAAGGACGGCTGCCGGCTGAGCGGGTGGGCTTGCGGGGGGCCGGCCTGTGGGCGATCAGCCGGACCGCGCTTGCTGAGTTCCTTGATTCGCAGAAAGAGATCCTGGCCGGGATACGGGCGAAAAGCCGGAAACGGCGCAGGGCGCAAGCTATGGACGGGATTGCCGTCGGCAGGCGGCATGAGACGAGGGCCGGCCGGCCGGTTGCGCCGGCGCAGCCGGCGGACGTTAAGCGCCACCCGCGCACATGCGCCCGTTGTGGGCGCGCCGCGACGCTGATCGGCAACGTGTGTTGGGATTGCCGGCGCTAGGCGCTGGAAGGAGAAACAGGATGCTGGCCAAGATATTGAAACGACTGGCGACACGGGGAAAGCAGCCGGCTGGCCGGACGAAGAAGAACGAGCCGGCCGGTTGTTGTGACCACATGGGCCACGCGCTTTTTGTGCGCAGAGACCGGCAGGGAGATTGGTATTTCTGCCGGCGTTGCGACGAACTGGTGAAGCCTTGAAATACGATCAGGCCACAGAGGGCCGGGCGGTGGACTTCGACGACTGGATGGCGCGCGTAAGCGGGTTACAGGCGTTCGCCGAAGAGCACGGCCTGGACAACAAGACGGTTCGGCTGCTGGTCCGGCTAACCGGCCGGGGATACCAGCACCCGACCACGAAAGAGGGCTGGGAACGGCTGTGGGATTCTATCAGCAAGGCGGTGAACGATGACGATTCAACTAAACGAGAGGGTTAGCGGAATGCTCTGGAGAGACGATACCGGCCGTAAGTTGGAGGAGAAATTGGAGAGCGCCGCCGCTTATTACGAGCGCAAGTACGGTCGCCGGCCGTCGGTGGTGATGGTGCCGGCCGGCGAGCGAGGCGATCTGGATGTCTGGAAAGGCGTCGTGATTCAGCAAGGGGCGATTCAGAAGGATCACCTGATCGTCGGAGAGTGGATTTAGTTTGGCCTGGATGCTGGCGCTGGTATGGATCGTGTCCTTTCTGGTCTGGCTGCGGCTGATCGTGTGGCTGGCGGCGACGCTTCCCGGCATCGAGCGCATCGAAAGCCCGCTGCCGGAGCTGAGGCTGCGCTATGTGCCGCTGGCATCCGCCGGCACATTTGCGCTCACCTGGGCGGGAGCGGCAATCCTCTTACGCGACGAATGGCTAATTGTCGGAGCCGGCGTGGCGGGCGCGATCTCGCTGTTGATAGGCGTGGTTCTGTTTGTGTGGCGGCAATTTGAATCGCAGGAGAAGTGGGATGTCTGAAAACCGACTAACGGTAAGGCAGATCACCAGCGTTCTGGCTTTGGCGCTGTTGATTGTTGTCCTGGTCTCCCTGGTGGTGGCGCAGCCCGCGCGCCGGCCGGAGCCAGATTGCGCGACATGGCAGCTATATGGGAGCGCCGGCGCGTTTGAGGATCAGCCGCGATGAGGCTCTTTAGCGTGCCGGCGGAACTGGCGCACGCAGCTTGGCTGCGCTTGCAGGCGCGGCAACTGCGCCGGGAGTACGAGCGCTATCGCCGGCGGGCCGGGGCGAACGGACACACGGCGCTGGAGTACGGGGTGTGGCGCAGAAACACAAAGGGAGCGGGAGCCGCCGATAATCGCCCTGGAAGAAAAGTGGGGTAATTACCCCGGAATATATAGGAGATGATGACGTGCTATTTCTGAGCGAAGTGAATCTTGCGAATAACACGGCTTGTGGGGTGGTCCAGCGTGGCGCCCCCGGCGCGCCCGAGGTGACAATCTGATGGCTAATGTTGCAATGCCCGATCTTGACAAGGCTCTGGCCGCCCGAGCGTGGGAGTGGTTGCAGGACGAGGAGCCGCAAATTGCGGAGGCGCTTGCGGCGGAGGTAAAGGCCGGACGGACGCCGGAGCAAATTCGCCGGCACATCCTGCGCCAGGCCGGCAGCCACCGCTTTGCGCTGGCGGTTAGCTGTGAGCTGTCCGCCGGTCATCTGATCAGAGAGGCGGGATAGCGTGGAACCATTGGATGGCCCGCCCTACATTGAAGACAGCGAAGAGCAATGCCCCAGGTGCGGCGGCGAGATGCGTTGGCAGGAGTGCCTCGAACTGCACTGCAATGACGGAGTGATTGACCTCGGCTTCGTAGAGGTCGATCCGCTCTGGTACGCGCCCGCCGACGTGATGGTTTGTACGGCGTGTAAGGGACGAGGGTTTATCGAGTGGTGCCGGATTTGCGGCTACACGGTCGGCGAGGATTCACCAGTCGTGGACGATGGCGCGTGTGCCGGCTAAGCCGGCCAGCGCGGTGAGGAACGACAACACGTCCTCAAAGTCGTACAGCAGTGAAATGTGTAGCGTGAACACTTCGTCGGGGCCAAGCCGGCGGGATTCCACCGCACCGTATTCGGCGGCCAGCGCGGTCGCCAGTCTCGGACTTGGGGAGATGAACTCGATGGCCCGCCGGCTGGCGTCCCAGGCGGTTACCAGAAGAAGTTGCGCCGGCGGAAGACGCCGATGGTCAGCTACCAAAACATACCCCTTTTCTGACTGTCCTCAACCCACCAAGCCAGTTTACAGAACAAGTGTTCCAAAGTCAACGAATAGCCGGATGCGTTTTGGTTCGTTCACTGAATTTGCACGAGTTACTAGTACCGGCCGACAAGTTCTAGTATTGAAAACCTGAATACTCATAACAAGAAAATCGAGAAAAATGAGCCAGCAAACGACGCTCTACCAATGTACTAGATGCGGCACGCATAAGCCGACGACTCATTTCCGCAAGGTTAAGACGAATGCCAGCGGCCTTGATTCTTATTGCAAGACATGCCGGCGCGAGTATCGTCGGCATCACTACCTGTTGAGTAAAGACCCGAACAACGTTGAAGCATTGGCATACTTTGAAAAACACCGGCGAGAGGACCTGTCGCTGCGTAGCATGAAAGCTTGCGGTCGTTGCGGCGAGGAGAAACCCCTGATCGAATTCAATAGAATGAACTCGAGCGCTGACGGGCGACATGGGTATTGCCGGCAGTGCTCCGCCATATACCACCGCGCCTACCATGCAGCGAATTGGGAAAGCCAGAATGCCAAATGCCGGGCCCGCAATCAACTAACCAAAAAGGCGCGGCAGGAGCGTCAGAGGCGCTATCACAAACGGCATCCCTCGCGCGGGCGGGCAACCAGGCTTGTGAACTACGCGGTCAAAACGGGGAAATTGCCCCACATAAGTACCCAGTCCTGCGTCCATTGCGGTCAGGAGGCTACCGAGTATCACCATCCCGACTACTCCCGGCCGCTTGACGTAGTGCCGCTATGCCGCTCGTGCCACAAGCGTATTCATGTATCTGTGCTGCAGGACGGTGCATCAATTGGGGGACGGAGAGGAGAACAAACTGGTGCAGACGCTCGTAGACGGCCTGGCTAACAGCTACCGGGCCTTCAAGATCGCCACGTTACTCTTGCTGCCTTTCCTGATGTTGTTGGTAGGCTTCAATCTGCTAACGAAGCCGGATAGCCGGGGTATGCCGACAGAACTCGTTTGCGGCGACCTGCACGTGACAGACATCGTGTACTACAACCGGCTGCCGCTTTCGCGATACCACGATGTTGTTGGTCTGGTTGACGGAAAAGCGGCGCAATTGCGTCTAAATGAATCCGCCTGTATCTTGTTGTTCGGTACGGGTGGAGTTGAAAAACCGGCCGAAAAGCTACCACACACTGAGGAGCTGCCACAACCGCCGCCGGCGGCAACGCCGGCGAAGCCCCAAGACTATACTGCCTGACGGACCAGTTTCGCGATCCAGTGGCACAGCTTCTGACCGGTGCCGGCGGAATAGGCGCTGAACGTAACAACTCTATATCCGGCCGGGCCGACGGAGCGGATACAGAGAGCCTCGGCTACCTGCTCGTATTTGTCCCACAGCTCGTGATTGCCGAACAAACCCTCTTCCAGCAACGGGGCCAGCGTGGCGGATTGCCAGCCGCTGGCGGACCTCGTTTTCCATCGCAGTCCATCCATCACAACCAGCATCATCGTGTTTGCGAATGGGCGCGGACTGCTAAAGAACGCCTGGATCGCCGGGTATGGGTCTCCGTAGGGGTCAAAGTCCGCCAGGGTGTAGCACAGGTGACTGCCCGCGCCCAATGACAGCGCCGCCGGCGAATCGGCCTCATATACGGCCCACGTGGGCCGTTGGGCGGCCAGGGCGATGGTTTTGGCCGGCTCCTTCTCGAACACGCAGCCGGCGGCTACGTCCGCATAGCAGGCGTCATAGAGCATCCCCCAGCCGCCATACCCTTCCAGCACGACCGGCTCGATGCCGAGGGCGCGCAGGTGTTGGACGGCGGATTGGCGCAGCATCGCCTTCTGCTTGAACGATAGATTGTCGTGCCGGGCGAAGTCGGTCATGTGCCGGCCACGTTGTCGAGGAAGAAGCGGCAGATGGCGACCAGTGCTTCGCCGCGATTACGGACGCCTACCTTCTTGATGGCTTGCTCGACGATTCCGAGATCGTCAACGGCGATGACCACCTTTACGCTGTGATCGCGGGATTCGGAGAGACGTTTACGTAGCGTCTCGCTGGGCGCTTCCTCTTCTTCGTCCAGCGCATCCAGGATGTTGACCTGGTCCGCGATTTCCTTGCGCATCCGGTCCAGCGCCCCTTCCATCCGGCTATCATCCGTGTTCACGCTTTGCAACAGCTTGTCGAGTTGCCGGGCGTCTGTGGCGGCCCACGCGCCGATGGCGTCAAAGGTGACCAGAAGCTTGTCGGCCTCGGCGTCGTCAATGTCCAGGATGATTACGGGCCATTCCAGGTCCGGCTGCGTGTCTTTCCGCAGATGCCCGTCAACGAGCGTGAGCCGGCCGCCGTTGCGGGCGGAATAGTACGCCTTTAGCGCGTCGGCCACGCCAACGTCGCCCAACACGCCTTGCAGCGCCTCTTGCTGGAATGCCGGATGCAGCCGCCAATTGCCGTCATTGCCGAGCAAGTCGCGCCCGCGCACCAACCTCATTTCCACTACTCTGTTGCGAACATTGTTATCAACCATGCCAATTATGATAATCCGGCGGTATACAGATGCTCTTTGCCGAAGGTGTGACCGTTACGGTCACGCCCTGGTTGAACGCACGTTCGGAAATAGGGGTATTTGCCCTTGACGGTGGAACAACTGTGCGATTAAGATCGCGAGCGTGTCAGAGACGTGGCAGTGGCCTGACGCGACTACCAATACCAAACCGCTTGCCGGAAACAACAGCACCCCTTTTCCCCGTTTCATGGAGGACACATTGGGAGCACCCACGAAGTTGGTAGCGGCAATGCCGGATTTACTGACCGGCATACGGCAGGGGCTAAACTACGGGGACGCCTGCGCGCTGGCTGACATCACCTACAAGTCTTTCAGCCGCTGGCGCAAGCGGGGCCAGGACGCCCTGGACGCGCTGGAGCTGGCGCGGGAGACGAACCCGGACGCCAGAATACCGCCCGACGAGCAGATGTACGTGGATTTTGTCAAGCATCTGCGCAAGGCGGAGGCGGAGGGCAAGGTGCTGTTGGCGAATGCGGTGAAGCGTTCGGCCACGGGCGCGGGGACGTTCAAGAAGACGATCACCGTGCAGCACGTCAAGGATGGGCAGGTCGTGGCCGAGTCCTCGAAAGAGATTGTTGAGGAAATTCCCCCGGATTGGAGAGCGGCGGCCTGGGCGCTGGAGCGCAAAGGCTACGACAAACCCCAGATCAGCCTGGATATTGGGGCGCTATTGGACCACCTGGACGACGACGAATTGGAACGGATTGCGGCCGGCGAATCGGTGATCGATGTCATTGCGGACAAGCTCTCGCGACCAAAACCTGCAGCTGCAAGCAACGGCGCTACTACGTAAGCGCAAGCAGCAGGGAACAGCCGCCTCAAAGCCGGATTATCGGTTCCGGCCAATTGAATACATCCGGGACAGGCTGGACTGGGAGCCGTGGGCGGGCCGGAACGGGCAGCCCGGCCAGGTCGAGATCGTTCAGGTGTATGTACACGCCCTGCGCCAGCAACACGAGAAGTTGGCTTACGAGCAGGGACGCGTGGCGGCCGGCGCCCTGCTCTATTGGCAGCCGGGACAGACTATCCAGAAGCGCATCCGGGTGCAGTCCGGGCATGGGACCGGCAAGACCAGATTGTGTGCCGGCCTGGTCTCTCATTTCTTCGACTCCTTCTACCCGGCCATCGTCTATACCTTCGCCCCCACCTTCCCGCAGATCAACATGCTGCTGTGGAAATATATCCGCGTGGACAGGAGCCGGCCGGGATTCCTGGGCAAGGTGCTGGAGACGCCGGAGTTGAAGCACAAGCCGAACCATTTCGCCATTGGCCGGGCGACGACGGACGCCGGCGGCAAGGGCACGGAGCGAATCCAGGGCCAGCACGAGCGGTATATGCTCTTTGTGCTGGATGAGGCGGAGGGCATTGAGGACTATGTGTGGGACGCGGTAGAGGCGATGACTACCGGCGGCATCTCTGTTGTGCTGGAGCTGGGCAATCCGCGCACCTCCATCAGTCGCTTTCACCAGGAGAAAAGCCGCTCCGATGTGGCCGACTTCTTAATATCGTGTCACGACCACATCAATGTGGTCGCCGGGAAGGAGCTTGTGCCCGGCGCGGTGAAGCGCGAGTATGTGGAGACGATGTTGGAGAAGCATTGTGAGGCGGTCACAGAGCACAATGAGGACCGGTATACCTTTGAGCTTCCCTGGCGGCCGGGTGAAATCTGGCAGCCGGACGGCGAGTACCTGTTCCGGGTGATGGGCGTGACCCCGCCGGATGCGGTGGAGAACACTATCATTCCCGGCGGCCGGTATGAAGCGGCGCAGCGGCGCGATCCCCTGCCGGACCCGATTGCCTATGCCCGGATTGGCGTGGATGTCTCTCGCTGGGGAGATGACTACGGCACGATCTACGCCCGGCACGCCGGCCGGGTTTGGCGCGACCGGCAGCTATTTCAGGCCGATTCCTTTGCTTATTACGACGCCATCAAGACGCTGATCCAGCAGTTGGCCGGCAAGGGCGCGCGGAATGTGCATGTGCGCATTGACGGGACGGGCGGCTTTGGCGGCGGCGTGATTGACCTGCTCAGACGTGATTTGGACCTGCGGGCTATGGTCAGCGAGTTGGCGGTGCTGGAGATCCATTTCGGCGGCGCGGCGCACGACCCGGCCAGTTATGCGGATATCGTTACCGAGATGTATGCGGAGGCCGCGGAAGCGCTGAAGGGGTTGCGCCTGCACTCGCCGCCGGCGCAGTTGGAAGCGGATCTGACCGAGCGCAAGTACCAGTTCGTGCACCGGGCGGGCAAGTCTGTGCGTAAGTTGGAGGAAAAGGAGGAGTTCCGGCGCAGAAAGGGGCGCTCGCCGGATGACGGCGACGGCTTTGTGCTGGCCGTTGCGCCGGATCACATATTTAAGGGAAAGCAGCGTGAGTCTGTGGGAGTGCGGCCGAGGGTGCTGACGGCCGGCGAGTTGTTTGGTGCGCCGACTTATGGATGAGGAGCTAGGCCCGCAGGCCCGCGCCGCGCGGGCTACATACCTGCTGGTCATGCGCACGCTCGGCGGGACGCACCAGCTGACCAGCCGGGAGATCGCCGAAGCCACCGGCCTGGGAACGGCGGCCGGAGTCCGCTATTTGATGGATAACCTGACCCTGGCCGGCGTGCCCGTGTGGCAGCCGGGACCGGGCTTGTGGGCGCTGAATACCGCCAATTGGCTGAAGGACCGGGAGCGTGGGTGGAATGATTAGGGGCCGCAGCAGGCAACAAGGAGAGATGAATGGACGACAACGCCGCCAAATTGCCGGAATACGTCAAATGCGATCATTGCGAGCGTCTGGCCCCGTTGCGTGATGCGCTGCGGGCGAGAGAAACGAAGCACCCGGCGGTTAAGGAAATCGGGATAAGTTGCCCGCATTGCGCAGGCTGGACGCACGGCTATTTCGAGACGCCCCGTCTGGTCAAGGAGCGCCTGCGGCTGCAAAAGAGCCGGCTGCGCGCTATAGATAGCGCAGAGGCGCAAGAAGCATACCAGGATAGCAAGAGGCGCTTTGAGCGCGTGTTTAACCGCGAGAACTCGCGCGTAAAGCGCGAACTGGGAGTCGCGCAGGAGTTGGATGTTGCCGGCTCCGGACGATGATCGAGGGGGAAGCCGGCAAGATTGAGCGCAACGAGCGTACCAACACGCTTGAATTGCTGGCCACATCCAGCCAGATTCGCACCCTTGAGGAGCTGCTGAATGCGTGTCAGGTGGACCTGGACATCTGGCGGGTAGATCACCATATCGTCAATGCCTGGGGAGTGACCATGCGCGGGCCGGATGGCGATCCGGTGGACGCCATGAACTTTCAGGTGAAGGCGTGGATGGTCCGGCGGGAGCCTATCGCCATCCTGCCCACTATTCAGCCGATTAAGGTGGGGCGTGGCCCTCTGCGCCCGACGGCCGGCCGGGCGCTGCGTGAGGTGCGCACCGCGCTGATCCTGCCGGATGCCCATTTCGGCTTTGAGCGCGATATGCGCGATAACCGCCTGAACCCGTTTCATGACCGGATAGCTCTGGATGTGGCCCTGCAGATCGCCGGCGCAATCGAGCCGGATGTGGTGATCTGGTTGGGCGATATGCTGGACCTGCCGGATTTTACGGAGAAGTTCCTCAGAAGGCCGGGCTTTTATTGGACGGTGCAGAGCGCGATCATTGACGCGCATTGGTGGTTGGCGAAGTTTAAGCAGGCCGCGCCGCACGCCGGGCACTATCTGATCGAAGGGAACCACGATAAGCGCATCGAGAAGGCGGTCCTGGATCGGCTGGCCGTTGCCTACGATCTGCGCTCGGCGGACAATCTGGACCGCCCCCCCACCCTATCGGTGCCGGGGCTGTTGGCGCTGGATCAGCTGAACGTTGAGTACGTGGGCGATTACCCGGATGGGAAAGTGTGGCTGAACAGCGGGTTGGTTTGCGAGCATGGAGCCAGGGTGGCCACCGGCTCGGGCATGACCGCCCGCAAGGTTGTGGAGAACACGGATGTGAACGTGATCTTCGGCCACGTGCACCGGCGTGAGAGCGCCGGCCGCACAATTCACGGCCGGCGCAAGCAGTGGCCCGTTGAAGCTGTGTGCCCCGGCGCATTATGCCGGGTGACGGGCGAAGTGCCGGCCCGGTCCAGAAACCAGAACTGGCAGCAGGGTATGGCGGTAGTCTATTACACCGACACGGCGCATACCATCTATACCATCCCTATCACCGACGGACGAGCCATCTTCGATGGCGCTCTGTATACCGGCCGGGATCGGGTGAAGGAGATGGTCAAAGACACGAATTGGCCGGCCTTTCTGTCGTTGGGCAGCCGGGGGATGTGAGAAATCGGGGGAATTACGGCGCATTAAACAGCGCCTCCTGACGAAAAGGGCGCCTTTCCGGCCCTCTGCTAATGTGTCGCTAAAAGCACATTACGCGAGAGAAGAGGAAATGGAAAACGCATACCCTACTTACCACGCAGGTACAGCGAGCACAGACGCCCACGCTCCGACCAGGGGCAAGGGCCAGAAGATTAAGGAGAGCTTACCACGCGCGGCGTCCCTGGTAGAAGCCGAACAGGGCCGGCCGCGCTTTATCACCGCCACGCTGATGCAGGCGGATGTGGTGAACGCCAATGGCAGGCGGTATCCGGCGCATGTGGTACGTGAAGCGGTGGCCGACGCGCAACGCCATCTTCACGAATCCCTTTCGCAAGGGCGGGCCATCCTGGTGGGCGAGGCCGAGCATCCCTCTGATAAGTGGCACCTGGGCGCACGGTTCCTGGAAACCATCGTTGTCTGGAAGGAGATTGAGTTCGACGAGGACAGCAAGTGGGTGACCGGGCGTGGTCAGATGGTGGAAAACACCCTGGGCCGGGACGCCATCGCGACCATGGAAGCGCAGGTGCTGCCGGGGGTTAGCCTCCGGGGATATGGCGAATCGCGAATCGTTGAAGAGGATGGGATGGAGATCGAGGAAGTGATCTGGGTGCGTTTCACCGGCTTTGACCTGGTGATGGATCCGGCCTTCCAGGATGCTGCCGTCTCTGTGCTGGAAAATGCAAACACGGAGAGACAAGAGATGAAGATCAAGCAGAAGAATGAGGCCGGCGAAGTCGTCGAGGTCGAGGTTGGCCTGACGCTGGACCTGCTGAAGAAGGAGTATCCCGATCTGGTTGCCGCCCTGGTGACTGAGGGCCGGCAGGCTGTGACCGACGATCAGAAGAAGAAGGATGCCGCCGCCGCTCAGCAGCAACTCGCTGAACTGGTCGAGACGCTGGGCGTAGACGACGCCGTTGACGCCGCGTCTGCCCTGCAGAACACGCTGGCGCAGCTGAATATCCTGGAAGCCCAGGAAAAGGCGCGCCAGATCGCTGAGGCCGTTAACAAGAAAGCCGCGGACCTGCCTTACGTGCAGGGACACCGGGAATCCTGGCTGGAGCTGGTCGGGAAGCCGGCGACGATGGAAGAGGCGCAGGAATCTATGAAGCGGGCGACGGCCATTATGGACCGCCAGGCCGCCGAGTTGCGCCTGAGCCGGCAGGGGTTTGCGGGCACGCAGATTCAGGTGTTGGGGCCGGTCATTGAGACCGAGATGGACATCCCGGCCTATGCTCGCGCCGCGTTTGAGATCACCGAAAGCATGGTGAAGCGCGGCGACTGGCAGAACCGGCAGGAGCGCCAAAAGAAGATGCATCCCCGCACCGCTGCCTTCCGCGACGAGTACATGGCCCGCTTCTATGCGACCAACCAGCACAAGCTGATTGCGGAAGCCCGGATGTGGCAGGAAGCGATGCTGACTTCACAGCTTGACCTGCCCTACAGCGTGATGGCCGCCATCATGGACGAGGCGTACCCGCAGTTGGTTGCGCTGAGCATCTTTGATGTCGGTGTGGCGCAGGGCAACCCGGAGCGCATCTACTACGAGGCCAACTTCGTCGGCGAGACTGGTTACGATGTGACCGTCTCGAATGAAGATGTCACCTCTGATCACGATGATTGGGTGTCCATGGCCGGCAAGCATGTGGATTTCGGCAGCGTTGTGGTCACGCCGAACGGCGGCGGCACGGCACTGGTCGAGGGAACGGACTACGTGGTGGACTACCTGGAAGGCCGGATCATGTTCCTGTCTACCGGCGGCTCCAGTAACGCGACGATCTACGACGTGGACTACACCTACAATGCCGCGCGCAAGGGCGAGAACGTCGGCATTGAGAAGGCGCGCACCACGCTGGATTACACCACGCTGAACCTGACCGCCAGCCGGCTGGCGGCGGAAATTACGGACGAGACGATCAAGTTCTCGCAGTCGCAACTGGGCTTCAACGCGGTGGCCCGCACCCTGCGCCTGTTGGCCAAGGAGATCGCGAAGCAGTTGGACGCAAACCTGCTGCACAACGCGCTCTCCCAGGCTCTTACCGTTGCTTCTAACAGCGGCGGAACTTGGGTAGCGGCCACCGACCCGGTGAGCGAGTTTGTCGAGAAGATCGGGGTGGCGAAGGTGAAGGTCGCCAATCGCTACTACGAACCGACCTTCGTGCTCCTGTCGGCGACCAACTCCGACCGGCTGGCGAACAGCGATCTGTTTACCGCCGCCGGCAGCCGCGAGGATGCACTGCTAGGCGCGAACGGCTTCGTCGGCCGCGTGAAGGGATTACCGGCCTTCCACACGCCGGTGTTCACGGACGGGTACGTGGTGGTGGGTCACCCGGAGATCATTCAGTTCCGTACCTTCGGGAACGCGGAGCTGAAGGGGCCGTACCCCAGCTACTCGAGCAACGAACTCATTGCCGCCGACCAGTACTTCATTCAGGAGTACAACGGCTTTGTGAGCCCGATCCCCGGCAAAGCGTCCTACGTGAAGGTCAGCTAACCACAGACAAGCCACGATGATGAGCCGGCCGGAGCAATTGCTGCTCCGGCCGGCCCGCAGAAACAGAGATGCTAGACCAACTTCCAGATCGCTATCGTCGTACCTTGATAGATGCCGGGATAACCGAGCCGCAAGACGCGCTGGCCGCCGGCGAGGATGGGCTGGTGGCCCTGGACGGCATTGGGGCTAAAAGCGCGCGCCTGATCCTGGAGGTTGCCGCGCAAATGGCCCCGGAGCCGGAGCCACCGGAGCCGCCGGAGCCGGGCCGGCAGATGGAGCTTACTCCTGCGCCGGAACCGGAACCCGACGAATTAGAGGGAATTACCCCGGAATTGGCCGAGACGCATACCGAAGCTGCCGAAGAAGCGCAGCCGGCCCCGATTGAGGGATCGCGCCCGGTCATTGTGCGCCTTGTGGGCAGATCGGCGGCGGTGCTGGCCGGGCGCGTCATCTATCAGAATGAAGCGCGCCAGACCCCTTTCCACCAGTTCCGGCAGGCCGTAAGCCAATACCCGGCCGGTACGTTTCAGGTGCGTTTGCCCGGTGATAGTACGTTCCGGGAGGCGTGATGGCTGTTGCGCTGTCGGACCTGACCGATTGGCTGGACACGGCCTTATCTGATCTCACCGACGCGCAGGTAACCAGCGCGGTCAAGAGCGCGGTGAGCGCTTTTGGCAACAAGGCGGGCATGGTCAAGCGGACCGCGATCAGCGTTGTGGCCGGGACCGCTGCCTATGATTTGCCCGATGACTTTATATCGCTGATCAAGCTGGAGCGGATGACCGCCCTGGGCGATGTGTGGGTGCAGGGGAACGGAACGCTGATCCCGTCGGCCAACAGCCTGGCCGAGAAAGCAACGGTGGCCGGCAAGAGCATTGTCTTTGCGCCGACCCCGCAATATACGACTACCCGCTACGTCTGGTATCGAGCCGGGTACATCGCTACGAGCGGTGTCTATGAGGACATGACGGCGGAGATGGCCGAAATAATCAAGGTGAAGGCGCAGGCGAATGGGCTGCGCGTGCTGGCTACCAGCAACGCGGCCGGCGGCTGGAAGTATAGCCTGGGCGATGTGATGGTGGACAAGAGTAATCTGTCCAGAGGGCTGCATCTCGCAGCCGGAGAGTTGGATCGCGAGTTTGACAGCATGGTGAAGGCATTCATTGGGCCGGTCGGCGTTCGGGCAAGCTATGACCCGGATGAGGTAGCCGGCTAAAGACGAGAGGATAGACGAAATGGGAACCAAATCAAACGTACACATAGCTCATGGCAGCTCTGACGGCCGGCTAAACGGCAACCTGCAAACCGGCTTCATCCCGTTGGATATTACCGCCCTGCGCAAGATTGCGTCGAACGCTATTCAGAACCTGGCGGCCCATGGCGGCCAGATGGCCAGCGACAGCGCGCCCATTCTTCAGCGCGTGAACGGCGCAACGGATAAGGCGCTGCGCATTACCTGGGCGGCCAGCGCGGTGGACGAAGTGCAGTTCCCGCCCGTGCCAATGCCGCCGGACTTTGACGGCGATGCGGGGGCGAGTGTCCATCTGCTTTGCGCGATGGCCGGCGCGACGAATGCGCCGACTATTGATGTGCAGGTGTTTGACGGCATTGGCGATACCGAGATGGGCAGCGCGACCGCGGCTGTCACCGGCACGACGATTGCCGAGTATTCGGCGGCGCTGACGGCGGCCAATACCGCCGGCCACCCCACCGGCTTCCTGAATATCGCCCTGGTGCCGGCCGCGCACGGAACTGACGCGCTTTACCTGTACGCCGCGTGGATCGAGTACACGCGCACCAACTAATAAGAGGAACCTGACATGGCCCGCACAGCAGTATCCGTACAACAGGCAGTTGTGGCCGGGGCGGCCCTGACGATGAACGCCGCGCACACGGACGGGAATAGTTTCGAGAACGATGGCAAGACGGCCATCTATGTGACCAACGGCGGCGGCAGCTCACTGACCGTGACCATTCAGGCGCCGGATTCCGGTAAGGATGGCCTGGTAGTGACCGACCGCACAGTGACGGTGCCGGCCAGCGCGTCCAGGCTCATCGGGCCGTTCCGCAAGGATGTGTACGACCAGAGCTCCGGATCGATCTATGTAGACTGGAGCGTGACGACCAGCATTACGTTTGCCGTTATCCGGATCGGGTAGCGTGCTGACGGCGGCGGATTTGGCGCAGATGCAAGCCGATCTGGCGGAGATTGTGGCGGACCGGTCTGTGTCTGTGATTGTCAGGCGTGGGGCAACCACCCTGCCGGCGCAGACCGTCCGCGTGGAAAGAACCGGCCGGCTTGGGCGAAAGCAGAACAGTGCTGACGGCGAGGAGACGCGCATAGACATTGTGATCCTGGGCAGCACAACGCTGGATGTGCAGAAGGATGACCGGATCACGGTGGATGGCGTGCTCTACCGGGTGGCGGCCGTGCGCCCGAATGGCGCGGCCGGCATCCAGGCTGAGGCCGAGAGGGTTGAGTGATGGCGAACGGCTTTAAGTGGATTGTCCCGCTGGGCAATCTGGCGGACAGCGCCGGTGATTATGGCGAGGACGTGAAGGAGATGATCCTGCAGACGGCGCAGGAGTGGGCCGGGAATACGGCGGCCTGGATGAGGGCGGAAGCGCCCTGGACGGATCAAACCGGCAACGCCCGCCGCAAGCTGTATGGCGAGGCCGCGCCGGACGGGAAGGATGTGGTGGCCTATATCGGCGGCCGGGCGAAGTATCAAATCTGGCTGGAGACCCGCCATGCCGGGCGCTACGCGATTGTGACCCGCGCGATGCAAATTAAGCCGCCGGAGTTGATGGACGCTCTGCGGTCAAACTTGTCCTCCTAGGAGCGATATGCCGTCTCTGATAGACCGAATCAGCGCATACCTCCGGCGATTCGGCGGCCGGCAAGTGGACACCACGGCGGAGGAGACCGTCGCCGCGGTAGGGGCCAGAAAAACCGGGCTTCCCGCTCAGATTAGCGGGATGTTCCAGGAAGAATCGGACCGGGCCAGCATGGTGCGTGTGTGTCGCAAGATGTACTCCGGCGATACGCGCGTCAAGCAGGTTATTCAGACCCTGGCCCGAGACGCCACCAAAGGCGGATACCGGCTGGTTGTGCAAAACGATCCCCGCGCGCAGGAGATCGGCGACGCCCTGCGAAAACGGCTAAAGCTCGATAGCCGGCTGGACGATTGGACCCGGCTTACCCTGCGGGACGGCGACTCGTTCCTGGAGGTTGGGGTCACCGCCGAGAGAGAGATCGCCACGGTTAGTCGCAAGCCGACGCTGCAAATGCGCCGTAATTCCAGCGCAATTGACACCTTTAAGGAGCCGGAAAAGGCATTCTGGATTGCCGATTATGAGTGGCTGATGGAACCCGGCCGGGATGCGGTCTGGTTGGCCCAGTGGCAGGTGATTCATGCGCGCTGGGACCACGATGAGGGCGAGCGGTATGGCAGACCGCTGTTCTCTTCCGGCATCGTGCCCTGGAAGCGCCTGACGGAGGGCGAGACGGATATCTCCGTGCGCCGCAAAACGCGCGCCGGCATGAAGTATGTGCACAACCTGCACGGCGCAGACGAGGCCGCCCTGCGCGCCTATATGGAGCTGAACAAGGAGGCTATCGGCAATCCGAACGCGGCTATAGCCGATTTCTTTGTGTCGGACGGAGAGATCTCCGCCATGCAGGGCGACGCCCAGTTGGGCGACATTGCGGACGTTCGCCACCACTTGAAGACCCTGTGGGTGGCCAGCCCGGTGCCGATGAGCATCGTGGGCTACGGAGAGGATATTGATTTCTCCGTCGTCGGACACCAGAAGGAACAATACGACGAAGCTTTGCCCCAGGTACGGCAGTGGATAACGGCGCAGCTGCTCCAGCCTTTGCTGGAACTGCAATGGCTGCTGGCCGGCATCTTGCCGGATCAGCTGGAGTACGAAATCACGTGGGCGCCCAAGTCTAACACGACGCCGCAAGACATCGAAGCAATCGCCGGCGCGGCCATACAGCTGAAGGAACTGGGCATCCCGATCGAGACGATAGCCACAATCATGGCTCCGTTTCTGCCGGGAATATCGCAGGAGATGTTGCTACCTGCATGAGGGACGATATGAGAAAGGCATGGCTGACCCTGACCCTGATGCTGCTCGCTTTGACGGTTCTGTTGGGCGGGGGGCCGCAGTCGCACGACACAAGCGCCTGTCATGGCGCGGAGACGGGAGATGGGCATACGCACGGCTTCTGTGTGGACGATTTGCCGGCCGGGGCGATTCGCGATTACCTGGAAGCGAATCCGCTATTTGCCGGCGTGGGCCAGCCGTGGGTGTCAGGCCCCACGGAGAACTTGTACCCGTTCCCCGCCGGAAAACATGAGGGTTACAAGCATCTGTGGCAGGAATTTGATACCTGCCATCAGTTTGCGCCCAGGCCGGGAGAGGGGTCGCTGTGCCTGAAGGCCGTCTGGTTACAGGTGCATAGCATGGGGGTGGCCGAGGAGCTGATGGCGCACCATGGCGAGCACAGTCTGACCTTCGTGGCCGAGGTTTGCGCCGCCGATTTTATGAGCTGCGGCGTCATTGCCGGCGGAGAGGTTGAACATTATGGGGAGGTCCATGCGCAATATAAGCGCACGGATTGTCCCGGCATTCCGGACGGTATCCAGTATCCGGAGCCTTATCACACGAGCCAGCCGCCGTATGCGGCGAATCACGCGGATCGGAACTTCCTCTCGCGCCCGGCGCGTATTTTCTGGTCGAGTTTACGGAGCAAGACGATTGAACCGTATACCGGGCCGGTAAATAATCTCATCCAGGTGGCCTGGTCCGAAAATGCATTTGAGGTGACGAGCGCAGTCGCCGGCGAGTGCGCCGACCCGGCCCACGATAGGGTGTGGGCGGCTTCGACGGACGCAGGGTATATCAATCAGTACGTCATCTGGACGGTAAAGATCAGGAGCGCGGTCTATCCGCGGCCCTTCATTGGGTACACGGACCGAAACGGAAACTCGGTGGCGTGCGAAGAGCCAGGCTTCGATTGCATTCCCTTCTACATCTCTGAAACTGTGCCGCCTGGGGACGTGTTCTTTAATCTGCCGGTGAAGAACGACACGTTCTCCACGCCGGCCGGGGTGATTGACATCACCGAGCCGGGGGTGTACATGCCGGGGGTGGCGCCCTAAGTGGCAACGTTTAGCGGGCAGGTCGGAGCGTCAGCGGATGACGCGCACGAATCCAGCGACGGCGGCACATTTAGCAGCACGGCCAGCGCCCTGCAATGCCGCTCGAATACAGCGGCCAACACGCGAGTACACGTCGCCTTCCGCATCCCCAATGTCACCATCCCGGCAGGGAGCACGATAAATACGTGCACGGCCACAGTCTACGTAACAACCACAGCGCAGGACGACCCGAACCTCGACATCCACTGCGAGGATGTGGACGACGCCGCCGACTTCTCCACCACGGCCGACGTGATCGGCCGGGCCAAAACGTCTGCCAGCACGTCCTGGGTAGCAACGGGAATCGGCTCGGGCTCAAAGACGACGCCGGATTTCACTTCCGCGTTGCAAGAGGTAATAGATCGGGCCGGCTGGGCCAGTGGCAACGATATCGTGGTCATGTTCTGGGCCAAGTCGGATACGGATGCACGCCTGCAGATGCGGGCGCAGGACAATGGCACATCGGATGGGCCGAGTATCTCCGTCACCTATACAACCGGCGGCACGACGTACACTCAGAGCGCTTCCGGATCTGTGACGACCGCCGGGACAGCGGTCAAGAACGTCGGGAAGCCGGTGGCGGGCGCGTCGGCCCTGGCCGGCGAGATCGCCAGACAAGCCGCAAAAAGCCTGACCGGCGCGTTGACTACAGCCGGCACGGTTGTCAAGCAGACGGCAAGAAACCTGGCCGGGACGCTGACCACGACCGGAAATCTCGCTAATAGAACGGCAAAGACAGTGGCCGGGACGCTGACCAGTTCAAGCGCCCTGGCGACGGTTAAAACGGCGCTGATAACACTGGGAGGAACGCTGACGGCGGCCGGGGCGTTGGCAAATCAGGGCCGCAAGAGTGTAGGCGGCGTGCTTTCCGGGGCAGGAGTTCTCGTTAAGCAGGCGCGTAAACAATCGTTGAGCGGCGCGCTGACTACGGCCGGCACGGTTGTCAAGCAAACGGTAAGGAGCCTGGCCGGAACACTGACCACTACCGGGAATCTCGCTAACAGAACGACAAAGAGAGTGGGCGGCGCGCTGACTACGGCCGGCACAGTTGTCAAGCAAACGGCAAGAAGCCTGGCCGGGACGCTGACCAGTTCAAGCGCCCTGGCGACGGTTAAAACGGCGCTGATAACACTGGGGGGGACGCTGACCACGGCCGGGGCGTTGGCAATTCAGGGCCGCAAGAGTGTAGGCGGCGCGCTCGCTGGGGCGGGCGTGCTGGTTAAGCAGGCGGGTAAACAATCACTGGGCGGCGCGCTGACTACGGCCGGCACGATTGTCAAGCAGACGGCAAGGAGCCTGGCCGGGACGCTGGCCACGGCCGGGATCGCGTCAGCGGTCAAGACGGCATTTGTCGTTCTCGCCGGAAGTCTGACCCCGGTGGGGACAGTGGCCAGGCAAGCCGGCAAAGGGCTGAGCGGCACGCTGGGCCAGGCGGGGGCAGTGCTCCGGCTGACGGGTAAGCGAATATCCGGTAGCGCGTTGGCCGCCGGCGGGACCCTGGCGCGAGAGGCGCGCATAGCCCTGGCCGGCGTTCTTTCGCCGGCCGCTGTGCTGATCGCAGAGGCAACAGCGGCGCTTATTCAGTTGACGCTGCGAAACAGGGCATTTGCCCTGACTTTATTGACCAGGGCGCAGGCCCTGACAGTGCGAGCACGGGCCTTTGGCCTGACGCTCAAGGAGAGAGAGTGAGATGCAAGGCAACGTTCAAATAAGTGGGCGGCTAGGGACGAAAGTCGTCCGCGTGCCGCGCGCCCCGCTGTCATGGCGGCTGCGAAACACGCTGCGTTGGGTGTACATCTGGGGCTGGCTGTCAACGAGCGCGGCGATGCTGTTGACAAAGGTTTCCGGCATCCCAACGCTTACGGGCAAGCTGTCGGCGCTGTATGTACAGGCGGACGGGTCAGTGATCAATTACGGCGTGTTATGCCGCCGGGTGGTCACTACCGCGTTTGTCAACTACATGGTGGACCAGCTGCAGTCTGAGAGCAGCACCTGGGGCGACTTCAAATATCATGATTCTGGAGTAGGCACGACGGATCCCGCTGTAGGCGATACGGACATTGAAACCACGGACGGCGAGAGCCGGGCAACGGGCAGCCAGACTGAGGGTGCATCGGCGAATATCTACCGATCGGTAGGAACTATCTCGTACACCAGCACGAAGGCCATTACCGAGCACGGTCTTTTTAATGCCGCCACCGGAGCGACGCTGCTGGATCGCTCTGAGTTTGCGGCGATTAACGTGGTTAACGGTGACTCCATTCAATTCACCTACGACCTGACCGTATCAGCCGGAGGCTAAGGGCCGTGCATCTTGGCTTGGAAGGCCAAGCCAAGATGCACCTGTTCCTTTTTCAGATGCAGGTTGCTGCGAATGACATGCAACGTCGCTGTCAGCGCCGGAGGATAACCACATGACGTCAGCCGATATCCGCGAAGTAGCGGAAGGCAGGCAGTATCAGGGCGAGGACGAGATAGTCGTCTACACCGTGGATGTGACTAACGTTGGTAGCTCGCCGACGGCTGTTAGCGTGGCCGTCTTTGATACGAGCCAGGAAGAGCTGGATGTCACCGCCACGGCTATGCCGGTGAACAGCCCGGCGGTCGTCGCGAACGTCATCACCCTGTCGCCCCTCAGGGCGCTTGTCGCCCCCCACATTTACCGCGTGGAGATTAAGTTCACTGTCGGCGGAAATGTGCTGGAACACTACTTCACAGTGAAGGGCCAATGAGCACGAAGAAAGGGTTGGCCGGCACGCATGATTTTCCCGCCCTGGCCACGAAAGGACATCAACAAATGCTGGGGCTGGCGGACGGCTTTGCGTTTATGAACTGGTCGCCGTTTGACCCGCGCAGATGGGCCGGCGCGTCGGTGCCGTGCGAGTGGTATCCAACGCTGTGGGGAGATACGCGCAAGGTGCTCCAGGCGTGGATAGCGACTATTCCGTGGGATTACACGGGTCGGGCCTACTTTTTGAACGAACCTGACCTGCCGGCGGAGGAGAACGAGCAGGGCTTTGCGGAGAGCGCCGGCATGACCCCGAAGGCGGCGGCCAGCCTCTTCTTTTGGGCGATGCAGTTGTGGCCGAATATCGAATGGATCGGCCCGAACATATCACAGCGCGACTGCCTGGAAAGGGGGCCGGACGGCAAGTATTGCCCCTGGCTGCGGGCGTTTTTGGCCGAGTTGTGGGAATG
>CAYVQP010000014.1:0-31602 GCA_964452775.1 uncultured Ardenticatenaceae bacterium
TCTCAATGGAAGCCAACTAGGCGGTTCGTTCGCCGGCTAGCTGAAAACCCCGCAGGTCTTTCACGGGTTTATCGCCGAGCGAGCATACTCAGCAAGACCTGCGGGGTTTCTATAAAGATTTAGCGAGAAAAGCACTAAGCCGGCAACCCATATAGCCACCAATAGTCGTCCGGCGGATATGCCGGTCGCCAGGCCGCCGGCCAGATAAATGCGCCTTCCCGCCAGTTAGCGCGCAATTGCCGGTCCAGCAGGGCCAGTTTGTCAATCGCTCGCGCCGGAAGCTGGTAAGGTCCCGTCTCCAGTTCGTCAACAAGCGCAGTGAGCATCACGCGTGTTTCAACAGAGGCGGCATAGTAGGCGACGCTGCCGCCCTCGCCATCTTGCCGGCTGCTGAGAAAGCGCTCCCACTGGCGCAGCCGCACATCCAGCTCTTCATTGGCGCGATCCTCGAACCTCACCACGCCGCCGGCCAGAGCGATTCGATATGTGTCCATGGCCTGTGCCAGTCGCCGGCGTTCGCCAACGTCCAGCAGATTCTCCAGCGCCAGCAGCCGGTGGCGGCGCATGAGGAAGCCGCCCAGGGTAAGCCGGGGAAAGTCGCCGCGCTGCATCGGCCAGAAGAGGACATCGCTGCGCAGATATTCTTCCATCTCTGCCGCCATCATTTCAACGATAGCCAGGTCTTGCTTCAATTTATCGGGGTCTTCCATCTTGATTTCCTGCTCCTTGGTTCGTGTTCTCTGGCGCCGGCTACCGGCCTGCTCGAACCTACCACGTGGATGTAAGTCCAATTGTACCAGCCCAGTTGAAGAGCATCTAAAAGTTTCACTGCTGATTGGGAATCAGGGGATGCCGGTGCTAAACTACCTGCTCGACATGTGGGCAGCAGGCCCGGCCGGGTGAAAACGCGCCCAATGTGAAGAAGGTGTGGCAATGACGGCGATCAGACGCGCAGTGATTCTCAGGCTGGCGACGGCCGCCTATGAAATGGACCTGGAGGTCGCCACCGGCGTGCTGGAGAAAGCTGAAGACGGCAGCTGGCACGTGGGCGAACGCCGGCTGGATGCCTGGCTGCAGGCGCATGAAGGGGAAGAGCTGGTATTAGTGCTGGGTTCATTGGCTGACGAACGACCGGTTGATGTACGCACGTGTCGCACCTGTGGGCGAGATTACACTGACTTGGAATGTCCTTATTGCCGGACTAATCGAATCCGGCTGCGCGGCAGGTAGCCCGTGGGGTCGGGCGCATTGTTCAGGCTGAGGCGACGGCGCCTTCTGACTTCTCGGGGTAGAAAGGTCGCGCAATGGTTGGTCGCCTTGTTTTTCCTGCTCTCCTGGCCGGCAATCGCCCGAGGGCAAAGTGCGGCTGACTCGCTGGCAGAGTTAGCGGTCGATCTCTGGCCCGATTACGATCAGCCCGCCGTGCTGGTCTTGCTTACCGGCCGGCTGCCTGAGGGTGTGTCGCTGCCCGCCCGGGTGACGATTCCCCTCCCGGCAGACGCCACGCTGAATGCGGTGGCCCGCCTGACGCCGGAGGGGGCGATGGTGGATGATATCGAGTTCACCAACGAGAATGGCGCCCTGACCGTCACCGTTCCGGAGGAGCGCTTTCGGGTGGAATACTATGCGCCATACGAGACGGAGGACGGCCAATCGTCCTACCTCTTTGAATGGTTTTCCAATGCGCTATCGGTAGACCGGCTATCGGTCATCATCCAGCAGCCGGCCGCCGCAGAGGCGATGGCATCAACCCCCGGAGCCGCGGAAAGTACAGTCGGCCCGGATGGGTTGACCTACCTGCATCTGCCGGAAGAGAACGTGCCGGCAGGCGACAGTTACTGGCTGGAGTTCTCCTATGATGCAACCGGCGGAGAGCTGACGTCCTCAACGGTGGCGGCGCAACCAGCGGCTCAGACGGCCCTGGAGCCGGTCGCGCCGCCACCCGCTGCGGAAAGTTCAACTAGATTCAGCAGAAGCTGGCCCTTGTGGTTGGCCGGAGCGGCCGGTCTGCTGATCGTGGTCCTGGCCGGCCGGCAGGTAATTGCCAGAGGAAAGGAACGCCGGCCCGCCAAACCCGCCGGGCCGCGCGCCACGAGTTCCCGCGCCGCGAGTACTCACGGCGTGGATACTCCGTCGAGTTCCACTACCCGGCAGGCAGGGGGCAGTAAAGGGGGCGCCGGAAGCGTTCGTTTTTGTCACCAATGTGGGAGTTCCGCCGATGCCGCAGATAGATTCTGTCGCAATTGCGGCACGAAATTGAGGGGACGATGATCGGCCGGCTTCGCCGCCGCTCTTGACGCTGATCTCTGGGTTAGCTATGGCAGATGCTGGTGAAAACAAAAAGGGGACCCCCAGGCGGGTCCCCTTCGCTATTGAAAGGAATATGGGCTTCGGCCCTTCAGAATGCTATTCCGCCGGGTAGACTACCTCGGCAGTGCTTTCAAAAGTGGTTGTACCCAGCAGGAACGACATGACATCGGACATTTCCTGTAGCGATGTCATCCGCATACCGAAGTTGGCCGGCATGGTGCTCGGTGGGCCGGTGCACGGGCCGTTCGGACAATCGGGCGCAATGAAATCACTGGGCAGCAGGATCGAATCATAAACGTAGTCGGCGGAGGTATAGCCCTCGATACGGGTGGCGCCGGTCACAGCGATGTCTCCCAGCCAGGGACCTATTGCGGCGCTGCCTGCTACCGCCGGATCACCGTGACAGGCGACGCAACCGAGAGTCAGGTTGTATAGCTCTTGCCCGGCTGCCGGGTCGCCTTCCGGCAAGTCGGCCACGGAAGTCGGCCATTCCAGGGTCGGGGCCGGCGGCTGATCGCAGAGATCTCCTGCACCCCAGTTATAGACGAAGTTCGCCACATCATTCACCTGGTTTAGCTGTAAGGGCCCGCCAAACTCCTGGCTCCAGGTGGGCATGCCGTTCCAGGGGCGACCGCTGGAAATGGTGCTGCGGATATAATCGAGGGTCGAGCCCTGCCAACCCTGGGCCTGGATGCGGGGAGGGGGCGCCCCGCAGAGCAGATCGGGATTATTAAGCGGTAAGCCGGCGCAGGCGATTTGTTCGCCGGCCGCGTCAAAGCACACCTCGGCCGTGCCGTCCACGCCATGACAGGTAGCGCAGTTGTTGGCGAAGATCTCGGCTCCATTCTCTACCGAGCGCCCAAGGAAGGCGGCCGTGGTCTCTGCCAGCCGCGCTGGCTCACTCAGCGCCGTAAAGCCCAGGATGATCATGGTGAGCATAAAGGCGATTGTGCCGATTACGATTTTTACCTGCATGCTCTAGTCTTCCTCGTAGTTGGACAGCGCGTGACGGTACGCGACGCGCGTATAGTCTGTAAGCAGCGGCCCGTCAGGGTTCTCCGGATCAATTACCTGGAAGTGCAGACTCAGCCGGACCATGTTGTCCTGGTATTGCTCAATCTCCAGCCAGGCATTCGGATCAGGCATGGCTTCATCGGTGAATGAGTTGGCGTAACGGTAACCGCTCTCTGCGCTACCTGTGCGAACGCAATCATCTTTCCAGCGAGCGCCATCCTCGTTCAAGTCGGCCTCGTGGTTGCAACTGCGCCGGTTCATTGCCGCTTCGAACTCAGCCAGCGCCTCTTCCAGGTGCGGACCAATATCAGCGTTATCTTCGGCCGTTTCGCCCGGCTGGTATATGCCCGGCACCAGCTCGTCGTAGGGGACCGCTTTCAAGACGCTGTGTCCCTCCTCCGGCAAAAGCTCCTGCGCCACTTCCTGATCGGGGGAAGCCTGTACTCGATACTCAGGCGATCCCATCCAGTTGGAGAACCACATGAAGGAAATGAAGAGCATGGATACAACCAGGCCGACCCGACGGTCCGCATAGCGACGACTCTTGCCCACCTCAATGTAGGGCATGACAAAAAAGGCGGTCGCCAGCGCCGGGATGAAGAAGAAGGCAATGAACACTTTGTCGGCGATCTTTAGCCAACCCTGCGACCAGGCGAGATACCAGGGGGCTACCACATGCAGTGGCGTGACCAACGGATTGGCATGTCGTTCCAGCGGGGCGGTGTAGAACCAGACTGATGCCGCCACCAGGAACAACAGCATCAGGGCGGTCCACATCAGTTCGCTGGTCATGATATCCGGCAAGAAGTAAGAACGCTCTTCTCGCGGAACCCGCTTGGCGGTGTCCTCGCCAATTGCCTCCCGGCCCGGGGGTAGGGAGTGGCCGTGAATGACCACCTTATAGTAGTGGACAAAGAAGAAGATGCCCGCCAACAGCGGCAGAGCGAGCACATGCAACAAATAGAAACGCAACAGGCCGCCGGCGCCAATGACCGGCGCGCCGCGCAGCAGCAGGTTAATGTTTTCGCCCACGAACGCCGGGCCGGGCGAAGCCTCCGCCGCGCTGACCGCCACCGTGACCGCCCAATAAGCCAGTTGGTCCCAGGGCAGCAGGTAACCGCTAAAGCTGAGGACCAGCGTCAGGACCAATAGCACCATGCCTGTGAGCCAGGTGAATTGGCGCGGCTTCTTGTAGCTGCCGGTAATGAAGGTGCGCAGCATGTGCAGAGCCACCACCACCACCATGACTTCCGCGCCAAAGCGATGCAGGTCCCTGGTCAAGGCGCCCAGGGGGACATTGCTGAGAATATTCCAGATGTCGTGATAGGCCACATCAGGCGACGGGGTGTAAAAGACCATCAGGAAGATGCCGGTCAGCGTTTCCCATACCAGCATAAACGTCGCCAGCCATCCCAGCCGGAACGTCGGATATATGTGGGTTACTTCCGTGTGATAAAAACTGGGGCGGATATGTAGCCAGAAGCCGGCGGCATGGGGTTGTAAACGCGGGTTGGGCCGGCGCGGTTCGTCACCTCGCAGCATGCCGCGAATGTCGTTGGTGTTCAGACCAGACGTGATGCGCTCTACAATGTCATCGGCCTTGGCGATGGTGGCTTGTTTCAGCCCCATCTCGCGGACCTGGTCGACAAAAGTGGTCATGCCTTCCTCCGTGCGGCGTTAAGGGCAATTACCCTGAATATCGCAAATGAGAACCTGCGTTGGTCCGTCAAGCTTATTCCCAGTATTGACAAGCATCTCAACTGCGTCGGGGTAATCGTCCACGTTGAGGGCGGCAAAGTGGCCGTCAACAACCTCAGATTCAGCCAACAGGTTCCCATCTGCATCTACAAATGAGATTGAGAAGCGATCCAGGGTGCGCGGCGCGGGCGATTCGATCCGGCGTCCGTCCAGGCGATACTTGGAGCCGTGACAGGGGCATTCGAAACGCTCGTTGGTCTGATTCCAGGGATAGATACATCCCAAATGCGTGCAGACCTTATAAATGGCGGCAATACCCTTGATTGGATCGGCGTCGCCCTCAACCCAGTACATGCGCTCATTCGGCTCGTTGGTATCCAGGTTAACTATCCAGAAGCGACCATCCGGGAAATTAACCGGCAGTCCGTTAATTTCTGGAATGACGCTAACCGGCAGCCGGAAGAAACCGCCGAACTCGCCTTCCCGGAAACGGGGAATGGCAAACCAGATGAATAGGCCGGTAAACTGCAGGACGAATAAAGCCATGGAAGCTCCCCAGATATAGAACAGGAATTCCCGCCTACTCATCCCCTCAGCGCCAACCGCAGCTTGGGCCATCGCTCTTTCTCCTTAACGCAACATTGGTAGATAAAACGGGCGTTGCTTCTTCGTTGGATCCCTATTCACAGCGGCAGTACAGGGCGTTACAGAAGAGCAGTCCATATGTGCCTTTTATCACGAATCGGGATTATAGCAAAGCCCAAAGCTAGATCAAACTGGCCGTAGGAGCAACGTTCATGGGCGCTGAGGGACTCGAACCCCCGGCCTCTTCGGTGTAAACGAAGCGCTCTAACCAACTGAGCTAAGCGCCCAAGGCAGCGCCATTATAGCCGCCCGGCGGAAATATGCCAGTGCGCTAGAATGAAAAAGGAGTCGGAACGAGAAGCAGCACAAAGAGCAGCGCCGTCACTCCGGCCAGGACAAGGCGCGGCCCGTTTACGCCGGCGATGTCGTTCAACGGCGGCGCATGGCGAATGCCCCCGAGGAGCACGAAGAAGGCCCAGAAGAACCAGGAGTAGGAGATGAATACCCCGGCCAACAATAGCGCTACCAGGGTCACTTGGGCGACCAGATGCGCGCGCCGGCCCAGCACCGCATAGCTGACATGCCCGCCGTCCAATTGGCCGATGGGCAGCAGGTTGATGCCGGTGATCAGCAGGCTAAACCAGGCGGCAAAGCAGATCGGATGCAGCGCCAATGTGTAACCGGCAGGAATGTCCGTCAGGACCGCCAGGATTCCTTTGACCAGCAAGGATTGTCCCACCACGCGCAACGTAATCCCATGCGAAAGGTCGAAGTATGACACCGGATCGGAGAGATAGAGCCCGAGAATGAACAGGGGGACGGCTACCAGGAAGCCGGCTATCGGGCCTGATAGTCCGATATCAAACAGCACCGTCCGATTCTTCATCGGCGAGCGAATGGCAATGAAAGCGCCCAGCGTTCCCAGGCCGCCGATAGGCATGGGGATGAAGTAAGGCAGCGTGGCTGCGACCCCATGGCGGCGGGCGGCGAAGTAGTGACCCAGTTCGTGTATGCCAAGAATGCTGAGCAGGCTGGCCGCAAAGGGAATGCCGCTGCGCAGTTCAGGGATTATCTCCATTCCCCGCCCACTTAATAACATGCGAAGGGGGTCGCCGGCTCCTGCCAGGGCAGCGCCGGCCGCCAGCGTGGTGAAGACAGTGGCAACGAACAGGACGATATTGATCAGCGGGTTGCCGGTGCGCCCCTCATCAATCAGGCCGCGCATGGCCAAGACTACGTCGTTGTCTCGCTCCCGGCGCAACATCGGGGTGTAGCCATGCGGTTGAAAACGACGCCGCATTTCATCGTAGCCGGCGTCGCGGTTGTCCAGCAGCCGGCCGGTGAAGGCGATTGTGCGGCCCCGGTCGCGCCGGCTGACCTGATTTACCTGGAAGAGGCCGTCCAGCTCGTCATGCAGCGCCTCAGTGACGAGGAGTAGAGGATCCGGCTGCGCCGGTAAGGAGGTGTCCGCCAGCATGACGCCGCGTGCCGGAGAATGCTAGATGCGCGGCAGCACGATGTCTTGCTGCGCCTGGTACTTTCCCTTGCGATCGGCGTAGGACACCTCACAAATCTCGTCCGCCTGCAAGAAGATCACCTGGGCGATCCCTTCGTTGGCGTAGATGCGGGCCGGCAGCGGGGTGGTATTCGAGATCTCCAGGGTCACAAAGCCTTCCCATTCCGGCTCAAACGGGGTCACATTGACGATCAGGCCGCAGCGCGCATAGGTGGACTTGCCCAGGCAGATGGTGATCACATCACGAGGGATGCGGAAGTATTCAACCGTGCGGGCGAGAACAAACGAGTTTGGAGGAATAATACAGATGTCACCCTTGAAGTCGATAAAGGACTCCGGGGTGAAATGCTTGGGATCGACAATCGCCGAGCGCACGTTGGTAAAGATCTTAAACTCATCGGTGACGCGAATGTCATAGCCGTAAGAGGACAGGCCGTAGGAGATGACGCCTTCGCGCACCTGGCTATCAACGAAGGGTTCGATCATCTTTTTCTCAAGCGCCATGCGGCGAATCCAGGCGTCGGACCTTACACCCATTAAGTAGTTCTCCTATCGTATATTGCTGCGCCGGGCATTTTAGCATGGACGTTGGGGCCATTCAAAGCAGCACCGACGCAAGAAGCCAACTCCACCTGTCCCTACAAATCCAGCGTCGGCCGCTTCTTCCCTTCCCCCAGGGCAATCGAGCGCTGATAGGCGGCGAAGATGCCGTGCGAGATGACCGTGCGCAGGCCGCCCTTTTCCATCTCGTACAACGCCGCCGCGGTCGTGCCCCCCGGGGAGGTGACCTGATTGCGCAGCTCCGCCACGTGTCTGGTGGATCGGGCGGCATATTCCACGCTGCCGCGCAACGTCTGCATGACCAGCAGGGTGGCCACCCGGCGCGAGAAGCCCATGTGTACCCCGGCGTCTATCATCGCTTCCATGAACATGAAAACGTAGGCCGGGCCGGTGCCGCTGAGCGCAGTGGCCATGTCCAGGTAATCTTCCTGGTCCACGAAAATTTCTTCGCCCAGGGAGCCGAGAATTGTCCTGGCCTGCTCGTGCTGGTGGGCCGGCACTTCCGGCGTGGCCGTCCAGACGGTCATTCCCTGCCCGATTTGCGCGGGTGTGTTGGGCATGGCTCGCACCACGGCGGCGTGCGCGGTGCTGTCTGCCAGCAGCTTGATCGGCACGCCGGCGATGATTGAGAGCAACAAATTTTGCCGGCGCAAATGGCCGCGAATCTCGTGCAGCGTATCGCCCAACACCTGTGGCTTGATGGAGAGCACCACGATGTCGCCCACCTCCGCCGCTTCCATGTTGTGGGTCGTCACCTGCACGCCATGTTTCTCGCACAGCTCTTTGCCGCGCTCAGGGCGTGGGCCGGCGGCGATGATCTGTCCCGGCTGCACAATCTCTTGTGAAAGCAGGCCGCGGATCATGGCCTCAGCCATCATGCCGCTGCCGATAAAGGCTATCTTTTGATCCTCAAACATGTTGGACTCCAATCATTGCCAACTATTTTCCCGGAAACGACCTCAAAGTTTCCGGGAAAATCCTATGTTGCAAATACCATTTTCCCGGAAACTGATCCGTGCCATATGATGTAGTTTGACTTCAAGTTTCCGGGAAAATCCTGGTTCGCAACGTCACATGTTGCAAATACCATTTTCCCGGAAACTGATCCGTGCCATATGATGTAGTTTGACTTCAAGTTTCCGGGAAAATCCTATATTGCAACGTCACCGCCTGAAGTTGCTGCCGGTCCACTTCCACGCCCAACCCCGGCCCTTGTGGGACCGAAATGGTGCTGTCCTCGCGATTCAGGGTAAAGGGCGCCGTAATATCCGGCACATAATAGCGCTCCGTCGCCGAGATGTCTCCCGGCAAGGTAAAGCCGGGCAACGAGGCCAGCGCCAATTGCGCCGCCCGGCCTACGCCCGTTTCCAACATGCCGCCGCACCAGACGGGGATCCCATGCTCTCGACAAAGATCATGTATCCGGCGCGCTTCTGCCCAGCCGGCGACCCGCGCCGGCTTGATGTTGATAATATCACAGGCGTCCAGCGCCAGCGCATAACGGGCGTGATCCAGGGAGTGAATGCTCTCGTCCAGGCACAACGGCGTGGCTATTTGCGGGTGCAAGAGGCTATGGTCATAGATGTCTTCGTAGCCCAGCGGCTGCTCCAGCATCAGCAGGTTGAGATCATCCAGCCGGGCCAGCAGCGGCGCGTCTGCCAGCCGGTAGGCGGAGTTTGCGTCGAGCATAATCGCCGTGTCCGGAAAGGCGGCTCGCGCCTGCCGGGCAACTTCCACGTCATGGCCCGGCTTGATCTTCAACTTGATCCGCTGATATCCCTGCCCCAGGTGACGGGCAATGACCTCCAGCGTGCCGGCGATGCTTGGCTGGATGCCGATGCTGACCCCTACTTTCACCCGCTCTTTCGGCCCTTCCGGGTATGGCGAAGCCAGCTTTGCGGCGAAGGAAATGCCGTCGCGCTGGGCGGTCAGATCCCACAACGCCTGCTCCAATGACGCCTTCGCCAGGGGGTGGCCGCGAACGAAATGCAGCAGCGGGCCAAGCTCCTCCGGCTCGCCGACATCCACGCCCAGGATAGCTGGGATGAGGAAATCCGAGAGCACATGCCAGGCGGTGCCCACCGTCTCATAGCTATAACCCGGCGTGTTCGTGGCCACGCACTCGCCCCAGCCGGTGAGCCCCTCGCTCTGGACGGCCACGATCAGGCAGTCGCGTTGCTGCTGCGGCCCAAAGCTGGTCACGAACGGAGCGACCAACTCCTGATTGATGTGATATAGCTCAATGCGTTCGATTTTCATCAGTTCTGGAAACCTTTGCTACTCAATAAACCCCGCAGCTTCTCGGGGTATGGTCGCCTCGGAAAGACGCTGAAAAGGAGCTGTGGCTTTTTGGACAAGATGACCCTACTGCTGGTTGGTGAGCATGTAGAAGCAACGCTTTCGCCCGGCTGCATCTTGATGGTCGGCGAAATCGGTGACCACGTATTGGTTGGCGAAATAGCTCTGGAAAAGCTCCGCCGTATGCGCCCGCCATTGCAGGGCCAGGGGCAAGTTCTCTCTCTTTAGCGCCTGAAAATTGGCCGGAATCTCCACCAGCGCCGGCTTGCCGCCGCCCCCGGCAAATGTCGCCGGCGGAACGGGCAAGCCCTGCTGGTCAAAGGTCGCCTCATTGACCAGTACTGCTCCACCGCCAATTAACGAATCAAATGTCAGCGGGCCGCGCCGGCTGACAGCGCGCCCGGCGACCCGGTTGCTGGTCAGCCACCACTCCACGTAGAAGCGATCGGAAGCCAACCCTTTGTTAATGCCGCCCATCTCGCCGTGGAAATTGGGCAGATACCGGCTGCAAATCGCCCCCAGCTTGCCGATGTTCAGCCAGCCATTCCGGCTTTCCAGGGGATCGTAGGTCCAGGTCACCAGCCGGATGCCGCGCTGCAGGGCAAACTCCCGCTGCGCCAGCTTCAGCCGGTGACCAATTTGCCGGCCCTGATAAGCAGGCAGCACGCCCATGATCGCCGAGTAGAGTTGCAGGCGCGTTGCCGCCGCCTGGTCAACACCTTCCTCCACTCCCCGAGTCGTGCCGATCACGCCGAGGATAAAGCCAACCAGCCTGTGGCCATCGAATGCGCCCAACAACAGCGCGCCGTTGAAATGCAGGGCATGCAGTAGCCGCTCCGGGATCAGCTCGTTGTCCGGCATACCCCAGGCTTCGCGCTGCAGCGGCTCCAATTGGGCCAACTCTTCATCGGCCTCGATGGGGCGGATTTTGATCTCCGTTCGTTCGTTCATCCGGCAAAGTACATCCCGTAGATTTGCGCTCCCCAGACGATCATGATCAGGCCGCCCAGGGCTAAGGCGGCTCCATAGGCCATGCTGCTGCGCCGCGACCGCAGCCGGACAGCGATCAGGATCAGGCTACATACACCGGCGATAAGCATGCCGGTAGCCAGGGTGAGCGCAATGAGCGGAAAGCCCATCATCGCGCCCATCATCATCGCCAGGGTAACATCGCCGAAACCCAATGCGCCCGGCCCATACAGCCGGCGGCCAAGTTGATAGAGTAAGAAGAAGAGCGTGAAGCCGAAGAGCGCGCCCAGCAGCGCCGACAGCAGGTTCGTGTAGCCGGCCGGCAGACTGCCGAGCAGCGCCAATCCGGTGGCCGGCAGGGTGACAATGTGCAGGATCAGCCGGTGCTCCAGGTCAATGACTACGATCAGGATCAGGATCGCCGCGTAAAGGGCGACAAACAGGGCGTCCACCCCTGGCCCGAGCGCCGGCGGAATGCAAGCAAATACCGTCGCCGTGCCCAACGCCACCAGTATCGAGCGACGCGGGGCCGGCCTGGGGCAATGGACACTCCGAGAAACCCTTGCACCGGATTTCCGGGGCAAAGTATCAGCCAGCACGTTAATCAGACCGCCAACCAGCAGCCCCGCCAGGGCAAACAACAGGCTTTGCATGCCGGCGATTATAACGTGATTCCGAAGGGTCGTCGCGACCGCCGGCGAGAATGTAACCAGTTTTACACGTTGCCTACTTCCCTGTGGTATACTTCGCTGCAAAGGTGAGATGACTGATGTATAAGCGTGCTTCCGGGCGGACCCATCTTGAGTTGCTTAGCCTTAGCAGCCCATTGGCTAAATGGTGAAGCCCGCCTGCCGGTAAGCAAGCTCACAGAATGAACTGATTGCGAGCCACGAGGGTCCCCTTCACCCCGTGGCTCGTTTTGATCCCCTCACTGTATTGCATGGGCCACGGACAATTTCGCGGCCCATTCTATTTCTACCAGCAGTACAGGAGGTTGTGATGAATTGGAAAGTTGATTTCGCACAATTAGAGGCAAAGTGGCGGCCATATTGGCGGGCCATCGATCTCTATCGCACCGAAGATCAGCCGGACCGGCCCAAGCATTACATTCTGGATTACTTCCCATATCCCTCCGGCGAAGGGCTGTCCGTGGGCCATTGCCGCAACTATGTGCCCACCTGCGCCAACGCCCGCTTCCTGCGCATGACCGGCCACAATGTGCTGCATCCCATGGGCTGGGACGCATTCGGCCTGCCGGCGGAGAATTACGCCATCCTGCACAACGTGCATCCACGCGAGACAACCCGCCGCCAGGCCGCCAATTATCGCCGGCAACTGGAACTGGTGGAGTGTTCCTACGACTGGTCACGGGAGATAAACTCCAGCGACCCGGACTACTACCGCTGGACGCAATGGTTCTTTCTATTGCTGTATGAGCGCGGGCTGGCCTATCGCGCCATGAGCAGCCAGTGGTGGTGTCCGGTCGATCAGACCATCCTGGCCAATGAGCAGGTGGAAGCCGGGCGCTGCTGGCGCTGCGGCAGCCTGGTTACAAAAAAGGAACTGCCGCAGTGGTTCTTTAAGATCACGGACTATGCGGACCGGCTGTTGGCCGACCTGGAGCTGGTCAATTGGCCGGAGTCGATCAAGCAGATGCAGCGTAACTGGATCGGACGCCGCGAAGGGGCTGAAATCACCTTTCCCCTGGATGAAGGCGCGGTCACGGTCTTCACGACCCGGCCTGACACGCTGTACGGCGTCACCTTCCTGGTCATCGCGCCCGAGCACCCGGCGACCAGGGAGATTGTCACGCCCGCTCAGCGCGCCGCCGTTGATGACTATGTCGCCGAGGCCGTCCGGCAGCCCGAGATCGACCGTCTGGCGGCCGACCGGGAAAAGAGCGGCATCTTCAGCGGCGCATTTGCCCGCCACCCGCTGACCGGCGAACCCCTGCCCATCTGGGTCGCCGACTACGTGCTGCCAAGTTATGGCACGGGGGCGGTGATGGGCGTGCCGGGACATGACACCCGCGACTTCGCCTTCGCGCAGCGGTACGACCTGCCGGTGATCGAGGTCATCCAACCGGCTGATTGGCAGGGTGATTTCGCCGGCTGTTACACCGGACATGACCTGATGATCAACAGCGGCCCGTTCAACGGTCTGTCCTCCGAGGCCGGCGGCGAGCAGATTGTGGCCGAGCTGGCAGAACGCGGTCTGGGCCGGCAAGCCGTCTCCTATCGCTTCCGCGACTGGCTAATCTCTCGCCAGCGTTACTGGGGAGCGCCCATCCCGATGGTCCACTGCGCCGAATGCGGCATTGTGACTGTGCCGGAAAGAGAGCTGCCGGTGTTGCTGCCCGAGATTGAGGACTTTGCTCCGCAGGGCGACGGCAAGGCGCCGCTGGCCCGGGTCGAATCCTGGGTGAATACCACCTGCCCCCAATGCGCCGGCCCGGCTCGCCGGGAGACGGACACGATGGACGGCTTCGCCTGCTCCTCCTGGTACTTCTTGCGCTTTGCCGACACCCATTACGCGGATGGGCCGTTCAATCCGGACGCGGTGACTTACTGGCTGCCCGTTGATACCTACGTCGGCGGCGCGGAGCATGCGGTGATGCACCTGCTGTTTGCCCGCTTCTGGACCAAGGTGATGTATGACGCCGGCCTGATCAACTTTGTCGAGCCATTCACGCAGTTACGCAACCAGGGAGTGCTGCACGCGCCGGACGGCCGGCGAATGTCCAAGTCCAGGGGGAACGTGATCACGCCGGACGAGGTCATTGCGGCGCATGGTACCGACGCGCTGCGCACCTACATCGTCTTCATGGGGCCGTTTGAGGCGAACGTCAACTGGACGGAGACCGGCATTAAAGGGGTCACCCGTTTCCTGGATCGCTTCTGGCAATTGGCGCGGGAGCGCGGTGCGATGGGCGCGCCGGGCGACACTGAAGGGGAATGGCAGCAGGCGGGCAATCCGGCGCACGCCGCCTTTCGCCGCCGGCAACACCGCACCATCCAGCGGCTGACCGCCGACATGCAGGCGTTCCGCTTCAACACGGTAGTGGCGGCGCTGATGGAATGGCTAAACGAGTTGCTGGACACGCCGGCTGAGGCGATACCGCCGGCCGGCTGGCGCGAAGCGATCGCTACCTTTTGCCTGCTGCTGGCCCCCATCGCCCCCTTTGTGACGGAGGAAGTGTGGCAGGAGGTGTTAGGCAATCGCGAATCCGTCCACCGGCAGCCCTGGCCCGTCTGGGATGAGGCGGTCGCGGCGGAGGACGAGGTGACGATCGCCGTGCAGGTGAACGGCAAGCTGCGGGCGACGATCATCGTGCCGGCCGGCAGCGACGAGCGTACACTACGCGAGGCGGCGCTGGCCGATCCCAACGTGTGGAAGTACGTGGATGGAAAGACCATCCAACGTGTAGTCGTGGCTCCGGATCGCTTGCTGAACCTGGTTGTTTGAGCCGGTTGGCGGGTTGGCCGCTAAGTAGCCGGTCCTGAGTACTATTGTGGAGGCAGCAATATGGGTCTGATCCAGAAGCTCGTGACAGGTCTACTACCTAAATCCTGGGCGGAATCAATCAAGGCTGATTCCGAAAGCTGGATCCTGACCTGCTTGACATGCGGAACGGTACGTTCCGTGTGGGAAATTGGAGGAGTCCGCTTCAAGGCTACCTCCCAGCGCAAAAAGATGGGCGTCTATTGCTCCACCTGCGGCAGGTACAGGGTCATGTCGTTGGAGAAGAAGATAGAAAGCGGCTACTCGTGATGCCTAGTGGTAACCGGGACTAGGTAGCTCGCCGGCTCTCCGCCTGACTTCGCTGGACTTGCTGTCGTTTATCAGCGCGCTTCGCGGCGCAGCCGGCGGTCCATATCCGGGCGCGGCCAGATTGGAGGCGCGCCCGCACCTTGCGCCGCTTCGTTGAGCAGGCGATCAGCAATCGCCTGCAGCGGCTCGCCCGTCTCCGGATGGCGCATGTCGGGGGCCAACGCCGCCACCGGCGCAGCTACATGGGGGTAGCGCAGCAGGTCCGCATCCGGCGGGAACTGGTCGCCTGTCTCGGCGTCAAACAGGATCAAATCGGCGTCAATTGTGCGCGGCGCGTTCTTGTCCGCCGTGCGCACGCGCTTCAGCCGGCGCTCGATCTCGGATAGTACCGTGGCTCTCAGCTCCGCCGGCTGTAGCTCCGTCTGCACCAGTACGGCCACGTTCAGGAAGTCCGGCTGCTCGCGCAAACCGACCGGCGTGGTCTCATAGACAGGCGAGATTGCCGCCACCCGGCACAGCTCACTCAGCATGCGCACGGCGGCGACCAGGTTATTCTCCTTGTCAATGTTGGAGCCAAGCAGGATGAACGCGCGGTTCATTAGTCGTCAGGCCGGATTAGAGTCCGAAGTCAGCCCGGGTGCGATCAATCTCCACCCCGACCGAACGGGCAAAGCGCAACGCCCCCGGCTTCTCCAGCCGGACCTGCACGCGCTGCACGCCAAACTCTTCCAGCACGATGCGCGCAATGTCCGTCACCAACTTTTCGACCAGGAAATCGGAGGATGCTGCCACATGCCGGATGACCCGTTTGGCGATGGTGCGGTAGTTGACAGCGTCCGCGATATCGTCGCTCTCCGCCGCCGGCCGGATATCCGCGTAAACGACCATGTTGATCAGGATATCCTGCGGGTTCTCCCGTTCGTCCGGGTTGATGCCGACGATACCGCGCAACAACAGGTCTCGAATGATGATCTGGTCCATAAGTTCCTCTCCCGGCTTACTGCCCACATGCGCCGGGTGCAAGTCTATAGAAATTCGCCGCCGTCCAGCCGGATTGTGTGGCCGGTGATGAATGGCTGGCGCAACAGGTGTAACACGTTTTCGGCCACAAGCTGCGCGTTGCCGGGTCGCTGTAAGGGCACGCGCTCAAGCGCCAGGCGGGCGAGATACTGCTCATCCTTGCCCGGCGGCGGCAGGATAGCGCCCAGGGCGACGCCGTTCACGCGGATATCCGGGGCCAACTCCAGGGCCAGCCCTTCGGTCATCGCCAGGAGGGCCGACTTGGTCAGCCGGTAGGCGAAATGATCGACGCCGGGCCGGAAGATGCGCGCGTCATTGACGTTCACGATGTTGCCCGGCTCTGTGGGCGAAAAGTGCGTTTGGGCGGCAAATTCCCGGCTCAACAGGAACGGCGCGCGCAGGTTGATGCTAAACTGCCGCTCCCACGCGTCCAGGGTCGTACTACGCAGATCGCCCTCCAGGAAGAGGGCCGCGCTGTTCACCAGAATATCCACCCGGCCAAACGCCTCCCGCGCCGCGGCAACTACGCCTCCAGCGGCGAAGCTGTCAAGCAAATCGGTGGGATAGATTTCGGCCCGGACCCCGGCTTCCCGCGCCCCGGCCTGAACCTCTCGCGCCGCCTCAGCGGAATGATTGTAATGGATGAACAAATCACAGCCGGCCTGAGCCAGCGCCATCGAAATGGCCCGGCCGACGCGAATCGCGCCGCCGGTGACCAGGGCGACCTTTCCATGTAGTTCAGCCAACTCTAGTGGTGCTCCATTCACAGGACGGGTGCCGGCATCATTGCGCCGGCTCAACCAGATCGGCAAATTCGGCCAGGGTAGTTACGTCGCGAACGCGCCATCGCGACCACTCATAGCGACCGTCAAAGGTGTGCCACTTGCCGCCTGCCGTTGTTACTGCTCCCCAGAAATCGAGATCGCGCAGCGCCTGCACCGTGTTCTCGTCATAACGACCGCTGGGATAGCAGAAGTAGCGGGGCGTGTAGCCAATATGCGCCGCCAGCGTCTCCTGCGATCCCAGGAGCTGCCAGACCAACTCCTCCTGCGATGCGCCATACAAATCAGCATGTGTCTTGGAGTGGGACTCCATGCGATGGCCGGCGGCGGCCATCTCCTCGATCATCGCCCAACTCATGTACTCCGGAAGTTCCCGGTCAACATATTCGGTAATGATGAAAAAAGTACCCTTGAAGCCGAACTCCTGCAAGATGGGGAAGGCGTTTTGATAAGCATCTATGTAACCGTCGTCAAAGGTGAGCACAACCGGCTTGGCCGGCAAGAGCTGTTTGTCCGCCAGGGCGCGGGACAGGTCATACAGGTCAATGGTGGTGAAGCCGTTCTCGGCCAGGTAAGCCATCTGCTCGCGGAACTGTTCCGGTGTCACGGAGAGGTCGCGGCGATAGATGTCAGCATCTTCCGGCGGCGTGCTGATATAGTGGTACATCAGGATGGGCACCGTCAGGGTGGGCGTGTAGGCCGGATTCGGCGTTGGCAGGCGCGGCGTCGCCGTGGGAGTCGGCGCCGGAATGTCTGTGGGCAGGGGCGTGGCTGTGCCGGTCGGTTCGGAGGTGGCTGTCGGCCTGCGGGTCGCCGTCAATGTTGGAGTAGCGGTGTCGGTGGGCGGTATGGTGGCGCTGCTCGTCGCCGTGCTGGTGGGCGCGAGGGTAGGTGTGGCCATCCGGGTGGGCCGTTCACGCGTCTCCGTTGGGCCGGCTTCCAGGGCCAGCGCAGGGTAGGAAACCGTCGCCGGCGTCGCTGTCGTCTGATCCTGCGCACCGGCTACCCCTCCTCTGCACGCTGTCAGCCCGGTCATCAGAATCCACAGCAAAGCCCAACTTCCAATCGAGCCTAGCCGGTGATCCACTTTCCAGAATCGCAAGTTCCACCTGATTCGACATGCCGCCGGCTTGCAGTGGCTCCAACAGATTAAGCCGGCCGGCGAACGGCCTGACTTTGTATCTCAGGCCCTGACGCTCGTCAAGCAGTAGGCGGTGTTCTGCCGATCTGTTATACTGTCTTCTAAAGTTTTGATCCCGCACCCCCTGACTATCACGCAACTATTTTCTGTGCCGCGTGTTTTCATATGCAACATGCCGGGGTCAGAAATTGGGAAGTGATCCCCATGGATGATCCGGCTCTAATCGAGCGGGCTAAGAGCGACAAAGAGGCTTTCGGCCAGCTCTACGAGCAGTACGTAGATCGTATCTACAACTATATTTACTACCGGACCGGCAATCACGCGGATGCGGAAGACCTGACGGCGCGCGTCTTTTTCCGGGCGATGCAGCACATCGAGCGCTTTGAAGATCAGGGTGTCCCATTTTCGGCCTGGCTCTACCGGATCGCGCACAATCTCGTCGCCAACTGGCATCGAGACAACAGCCGGCGCATATTGATCAGCCTGGAGGACCTGTCTAACTGGCGCTTTCCACAGGACGGGCCGGAACAGATGACGGTGTCAACCGACGATCAGGCGGCGCTGCTGGATGCGATTCAACGGCTGCCGGCTGATAGACAAGACCTGCTCATCCTGAAATATGTGGAACAACTTTCCAATGCAGAGATAGGCGAGATCCTGGGACGGAGTGAGGGTGCAGTCAAGTCGCTTTATCATCGCACCTTGTTGACGTTGCGTGACGACATCCACGCTCCCGTGGAGCAGGAACTACCGGGCAAAAGTAGGTGGCGCCGGCTGCTGCCGGGATGAATTGCCGGCCTGCCGGAAACTATGCATGGATTTTCCCGGAAACTGACTGCTTGTAGTGTGGAGTAACACACCAATCAGTTTCCGGGAAACATAGAAAAAAGAGGCTGCAATGAACCATCGAGACCTGGTCGAACTACTGGCCCGACATGCTGATCTGCTGAACGCGGGCGATGACCGGACGAACACCTACGTGCGACAATATGGCCTGAGCGACGACGCAGCGGCGCTCCTTCATCTGGCGCGCAGCGCCAAAGCGGCCTTGAAGCCGGTTGATCCCCGCATTGGGTTTCAGGCGCAACTGCACCGTGAGTTGATGCAGGCTGATCCCTGGTACACGCTGGCGACGCCGGGGCGGATCGGTCGTAAGGTATGGGTGGGAGCGGCGACGATCGGCTCGCTGGTCTCGCTGGCCGGCCTCGTTTTCTGGTTTCGCCGGCAGCGCGAAGAAGCTGGATTGATCGAGTTTTCTGCCGGTTAATCCGCTTCGTAGCCGGATCAGCATGCTGTGATCGGGGGCGCTTATCATCCTTTTCCCTCGAGAGACTCTCTTGAAGTAGCCGGGTCGCGGACGCCTTCTTCTTTGCCCGACCGTTTCTATTGTGATAACATGCACATGTTCTCGCCTGCAGAGCGAAACAGTCGTTCTCGTTGCTTGCTGAAATGCTGACTTCTCCAGGAACTCCAACATGAAATATGGAAAGCACCTTCTTGCCGTCGTCGGGCTGATAGTTGTCTCGTCGGTGGCGCTATTTTTCGTGTTGAACGCCATCTATCAAAGGCCGCCGGCAGCCAGTGCGGAAGCGGTCCCGATCGACACGCTGATGACGGCGCACTTCATCTTGATTTCCTTCCTCTTCGCGTTGGTCATGGTTTTCGTGCTCTATTCACTTTACGTCTTCCGGCGTCGGGGAGATGACGATGGCGAGGGCGACCACTTTCATGGGCATACCGGTCTGGAGGTCGTCTGGACGATCTTGCCGCTGGCGACGGTGATCTTCTTCGGGGTCTGGGGGGCGCAGGTGTTGGCCGAGATTACCAGAGAAGAGCCGGATGAGATGGTCGTCCACGTGGTAGGGCAGCAATGGAGCTGGCTGTTCGAGTATCCGGAGGCGGGCGATCTGCGCTCTTTGGAACTGGTGTTGCCCAAGGACCAGGTAATCCGCCTACAAATGGATTCGCTGGATGTAATCCACTCCTTCTGGGTGCCGGAATTCAGAGTGAAACAGGACCTGGTGCCGGGCCAGACCACCGAATTACGTATTACCCCTACCGATGTCGGCGAGTATTCCCTGGTCTGCGCGGAGATTTGCGGCGAACAGCATAGCTTGATGGTGGCCAAGGTGCGGGTGCTTGAGCCGGCTGATTTTGACGCCTGGGTACAGGAGCAGCAAAGCGCCGTGTTGCCGGACGACCCGGCGGAACGGGGCGCTATCTGGTTTGAGCAGTTCGGCTGCAACGCCTGCCACAGCACCGACGGCTCGGCGTTGGTTGGTCCCACCTGGCTCGGGCTGTGGGGTTCCGAACACACTCTGGAAGATGGCAGCACGGTCGTGGTTGACGAGGAATACTTCCGCCACTCCATTCTGGAGCCGAACGCGCAAATCCACACCGGCTTCCAGCCAAACTTGATGCCGCAGAACTTTGGCGACCGGATTGCGGAAGAGCAAGGAAAGTTGGATCCCGGCATTGATGTCATCAACGACCTGATCGAGTTCGCCAAAACGCTGGAGAATTAGGAAGGCATTGCCGCATGTGATTGGGCTGCGCTCCTCGCGGCCCGGGCAGTCTGATTTTGACTGATATTTGAACTAGAGGAACACTATGAGGTACATCTTCACGCTAGGGATCACCCGCGCTCTCGTGGGCCAGTTTTTCGGCATCGCCCTGGGCTTTGGCCTGGTGATGGGCATCCGCGCGGCGATGGGCCTGGACACAACTTCGGTGGAGGCGTTAGAGGCTGCCTGGGTGGCGGGCGCGCTGCTGGGCTTCCTTACGGCGTTGTTGTTTGCCGGCGTGTTCACCGACTGGATCAAGTGGGCGAGGGGCAAGGAGACGCCGCTTCGTCACGGCCCACCCCCCGGCAAGCCGGTTTGGACGCGCTATTTCAGCGTGGACTATAACCACAAGGTAATCGGGATCCAATACGGCGTTACCTCTCTCATCGTTCTGATGTTGGGCGGTGTGCTGGCCCTGATCTTCCGCATGGAACTGGTCTTTCCCGGCATGCAGTTTCTGACGATGGATCAGTACAACACGATTTTCAGCGCCCATGGGATCATCATGATCGCCAGCATTTTGTTGGGTGTGGGCGCAATGACTAACTATCTGGTGCCGATGATGATCGGCGCGCGAGATATGGCCTTTCCCCGGCTCAATGCCCTCAGCTATTGGATCGCCATTCCATCCGCTGTATTGATCGTGCTGGCGATGTTTGTCGGCGGCGGCTGGGATACCGGCTGGGTCGGTTACCCACCGCTTAGCGTGCGCGGCCCGCTGGGTACGCAATTGTTTCTATTGGGCTTCTATCTGATCGGTTTCTCGTCCATCGCCGGGGCCATCAATCTAATCGTGACCTCCTTGAACATGCGCGCTCCCGGCATGAGTCTCTTTCGCATGCCCATCTTCGTCTGGGGTGCGCTGGCGGCTTCGCTGATTCAGTTCACGGCCACGCAGACCGTCGGCCTGGCGTTGCTGATGGTCACCACGGAACGGCTCTTTGGCCTCGGCTTCTTTAACCCGATGGCCCCAGCCGGCATCCCGGGGGGAGACCCCATTCTCTACCAGCATCTCTTTTGGTTCTACTCCCACCCGGTAGTGTACGTCTTTGTTTTGCCGGGGTTGGCGGTGATCAGTGAGATATTGCCCGTCTTTTCGCGCAAGCCGCTCTTTGGCTACAAATGGGTTGCCCTTTCCAGTATTGCGATTGCGCTGGTCGGCTTCCTGGTCTGGGCGCACCACATGTTCACCTCCGGCATGAACGACGCCCTGCGGTTGCCCTTCATGTTTGCCACGCTGCTGGTGGCGGTACCTACGGGCGTCAAGTTCTTCAGCTGGATCGGCACATTATGGGGCGGCAAGATTACCACCCCTACGCCGATGTTGTTTGCTCTGGGCGCGATATCCGTCTTCCTCATCGGCGGAGTCACCGGCCCGATCCTGGGCACGATCCCCACGAATTTACCGTTGCATGACACCTATTGGATCGTCGGACACTTCCATGCCACGATGTTCGGCGGCTATATCTTCCCCTTCTTTGCGGCCATCTACTACTGGTTCCCCAAGATCACCGGCCGGATGTACAACGAGAAGTTGGGTAAGCTGCATTTCTGGCTGATGGTGCCCGGTTTCTGGGTAATGAGCCTGGGGCAGATGCGCATCGGCCTGATGGGTATGCGCCGGCGCATTGCCGACTATGACCCCGCCCTGGGCATTGATTTTACGCAGGCCCTGATTACCATCGCCGCGCTGGTCATCGCCTGGTCGGTTCTGATCATGGTGTACAACCTGATCAGCAGCCCGCGCACCGCTCGTGTTGCCGGCTCTAACCCCTGGCGCTCGCGTTCTCCGGAGTGGCAGATGCCCTCGCCGATGCCGGAGATGAACTATGACCAGCCCTTCGAGGTGGTTGGCGAACCGTATGATTACGGCCTTCCCGGCGACTATGTCAACATGCACCCTGGCGGGTTGGCGCCGGCTGCCGGTGACTGACGCAGGTAGCTTCGGCGTCTGTGGAAACGAGGAGATTGATTGAATGAGCGCTGAGAACCGCCGGATCCTTATCGTAGTCATGATATTGATCGTTCTGACCGTGGTGGAATTTGCTATCGCCATTTACGTCCGCAGCGCCGCGCTGCTCTTTGTGGTGGCATTGGTCAAGGCCGCCCTGATTGTTAACTACTTCATGCACATATATCGGCTCTGGCGCCCGGAGAGTCACTAATGGCCGCTATCACCACCCCTGACACGCACGCTGAGCATGGCGGACATGATGCCGGGGAGCTTTCATTTGCCCAGCAACTGCGCAATAACCGCCTCGGCCTGTGGCTCTTCTGCTTCTCTGAGGTCTTCCTGTTCATCGGTCTTTTGGCGGCCCGCTTCTATTTGTGGGGCAACACCCGCCCGGCGCTGGATCAGGTGCTCGGCCTGATAACCACCAGCGTGCTGTTGTTGAGCAGCGTCTTCATGGCCTACGCCGAATCCGCCATGGGGGCGGGTAACCGCCGGCGCTTCCTGTGGACGCTGGCGATGACCTTCGTTTTCGGCACGCTCTTCCTCATCGGCGTGGTTGGCCTGGAGTGGCGTGGTGAACTGTCTCCCGGCGACGGCGCGTACGGCGCGATCTTCTTCGGCATGACCGGCATCCATGCGCTGCATGTGTTCACCGGCCTGATTTTGATCGCCATCGTTTGGAACAACGGGCGCAAGGGCGTTTACACCGCAGAGCGCCATTGGGGAGTTGAAGCCTGCGCCATCTACTGGCACTATGTCGACGTGATCTGGATCTTCTTCTACCCGGCGCTGTATCTGATCGGCAGCGCCGTGCACGTCGGCTGACCCGGCCTGCCTCTTCCGGGCCCCTCTGCAGTGGCTGAGGGGCCCTTTTTCTGTTTAAGCAGATGGATCCGGTTACTCGAGCGATACTCAGTTCCTGGGATTTGCGCCCGGAAGTGATTCTGGTGCTGTCCACCTTGATGCTGCTGTATGGCGCCGGCTGGGTTCGCCTGAGAAGAAAGGGCGGTCGTCTGGCAACCTATGGCCGGCTTGTCGCCTACTTCAGCGGGCTGTTCCTGATTGGCATTGCGCTGATGTCCCCGGTGGAGACCCTGGCCGGGCAGCTCTTCTTTATGCACATGATCCAACATCTGCTGTTGATCATGCTGGTCCCCCCGCTGCTCATGCTGGCCAATCCATTTCCGTTTGCCATCTGGGGTCTGCCCGCCGGCCCGCGCCGGGTCGCCGGAGGTTGGCTCAGCCGGCTGATGCATCGCGACTCGTCATTTCGCAGGGCGTTGCGCCAGGTCAGCGGGCCGGGGACGATCTGGCTCCTCTACGTGATCCTGCTGGTGGCCTGGCATGATCCCAATGCTTACAACGCCGCTCTGCGCATAGACTGGGTGCATGACCTGGAACACTTTTCCTTCTTATTGCCGGCGTTGGCCTCCTGGTGGTTAATAACCGGCGCCGCGCCGCATATCCAGAAGCCCCTGGCCGGCGGCGTGCGTATCGCTTACGTGATCGCCGCTATTCCGCCGGCGATGTTGTTGGGCATCGCTCTGGCCTTCTCCACCCAGCCGGCTTACACCTACTATCTCACCGTCCCGCGCCCCTGGGGGCTTTCTGTGCTGCAGGACCAGATGCTTGGTGGAGTGCTGATGTGGGTGCCGGGCAGCATGATGTACATCATCGCCGTGCTCATCCTTACCGCGCGCTGGCTGGATCGCGAAGAGAAGAAGCCCCCGCTGCCGATGTCCAAATGGTCCACGGACGAGGCAATGATAGCGCCGGGATTGGAGAAATAGGCGGCTCTCTCGTGTTCGCTGCCGGCCGATGAGGGGCCAACCCTTATCCTAAATGGTAAAACCTCGCAGCTCTTCGCCAGGCTTATCGCGGGACGAGCATACTCAGCCAGACCTGCGGGGCTTCCGTAAAAAACCTAGCGAGCGAACCACTAAACATATGCTCACTGATCGCCCCAATTGCCGGCGCTTGCACCCGATGCGCCCGGCTCTCATTCTCCTGATTCTTCTCCTACTAATTGGCTTACCAGGGCCGGTCGAGGCGCATGGCGGCGGCGCGCCGAAGCTGGTCAATGAGCAGGCCGGGCCTTACCTGCTTTCTGTCTGGGTCGCGCCGGACCCGTTGCGGGTGGGCACGATGCATGTGACGGTGGCTGTGTCAGAACCGAACGAGGACGGCGGCGTGGGGGAGCCGGTGCTGGGCGCGGCAGTCCGAATCTTGTTGTCCGCCGAAGATTCGCTGGGCGCGGCCCCTATCGGCGCATTGGCGACGCATCAAAACGCCGTCAACCGGCTCTTTTACGAGGCGGATCTCGAAGTGGGAGCGCCGGGCAACTGGCGCGTAGAAGTGTTCGTAGATGGGCCGGCCGGCAGCGGGCAGAGCGCCTTCTCGATGCCGGCGCTACCCCCGGCCTCGACCAACTGGTACGCCCTGGGCGCAGCCGGCCTGGTGGTTGCGGTCGCCGTAGCCCTGATTCTGGTTTTGCGGCAGCGGCGAAAGGGTACGGAGCACATCTCAGGCAGCCGCAATGGCGGCCGAACGGAGCGCCGGCATGGCAAAGATACAGTCGCCGGGCAATAAGGCAGGCGCGCTGGCGCGAGCGCTGTTCAGCCGCCGCTGGTGGTGGACGACCCTGCTGGTGTTGGCCGGGCTGGCGCTGCTGATTTGGCTGGGCGTCTGGCAACTGGACCGGCTGGATCAGCGCCGCACCGCCAATGCCGTGCTGGCGGCGCAATTGGCCGCGCCTCCCGTGCTACTCAACACTCTGAGCGATCCGGCGCAAGAGTCGTTGGTTGACCGGCAGGTTAGGGTCCGCGGTGAGTTTGATTTCTCGCAGCAGATGCTGCTGAAGCTGCAAAACTTCAACGGCCAGCCGGGCGGTCACTTGCTTGCTCCCCTGCTGTTGGAAGGACAGGATCGCGCCATCCTGGTTGACAGGGGTTGGTTGCCGGAGGCCGAACTGGGGCGGGACAATTGGGGGCAATACGATCAGCCGGGGGTTGTCGAAGTGACCGGCTATGTACGCTCAACCGAGACACTTCCGCAGGCTGACCAGGAGGAGGGCAGCGCAGCCCGGCAGGAATGGTATCGCGTTGACGTCGCCGCAATCGGGGCGCAGCTCCCATATGAGCTGCTGCCGTATTATCTACTACAGACGCCGGACGACGCCTCAAGCGGCGGCGCAATGACGCTGCCGGCGCGTGAAACGCCCACCTTCGATTTGTCGGAGGGGCCGCACCTGAGCTATGCGCTGCAATGGTTTAGCTTCGCGCTGATGTTGGGGATTGGCTACCTGTACTTCGTTTATCGCCGGCTCGACGCTGATCTACCGGAATCCGGCGATTAACGCCCGCCTTCGCCCCGTTCGCGCCCGCCTCTCGTCGCCGCAGAGTTTCAGCGTTACGTAAGTTCCTGCTTACTTGGCGGATCTCCAATGGTACAATCTGCCGGATGACCATAAAGGACGGCGCGTTGGGCGAGGATACTCTCCCCACCATTCGGGAATCAAGCGTCTGGGCCGGCAATGGGCTTACCCATAGCCCCAGCCCGGCGCTGGACGCTCGACTGTTGCTGCAACACCTGTTGGGCGTGAACCACGCTTACCTCATTGCGCACAGCGACGAAAAGCTGTCGCCGGCACAATGGGAGACGTATCAATCACTGGTAGCGCGCGCCCGGCAGGGTGAACCCGTTCCTTACATCGTTGGGCACACCGACTTCTACGGGCGCACATTTGCCGTCACGCCGGCGGTGCTCATCCCGCGCCCGGAGACAGAAGAGCTGGCCGCGCTCGCTATTGAATGGGCGCGCACCCGGTCCGGCTGCCACGTTGCGGACATTGGGACAGGCAGCGGCTGCATTGCGGTCACTCTGGCTTGCGAGTTGCCGGCGGCGCAGGTCACTGCAGTAGATATCTCCGAGGAAGCGCTCGACATTGCGCGCGCCAATGCCGGCCGGCACAACGTGGCGCAGCGGATCCGCTTCTTGCAGGGCGACCTGCTCGCCCCCCTGACAACTCCGGCGGATCTGATAGTGGCCAACCTGCCCTACATCTCCGACGTCGAGTGGACGACCCTTGAGGATGGGGTAAAATTACACGAGCCTGCCGGCGCGCTGCGTGGAGGACCCGACGGCCTCGCACTTATCCGGCAACTTTTGCTGCAGGCGATTGCCGGACAGTTAGGCATCCGGGGAGCGATCATGCTGGAGACCGGCTGGCGGCAAGGGCAGGTTGTGCTGCACCTGGCGAAAACGGTTTTCCCCCAAGCAGAGATATTGTTGCTCAAAGACCTGTCCGGACATGATCGGATAGTCAAGATACAGACTTGAGTGTGATGATGCCGATGGGGCTGACAGAGCCGCTGATGCAAACAGAACTACTACGCGCCGAGTGGCCGGATGAAATGGCTCGTGCGGTTAATCATGTTCGTCAGGGCCAGCCGGTGGTCTATCCAACCGATACCCTCTATGGTATCGGTGTGGACCCATTTCAGGCGCAGGCGCTGGAGAGGCTTTTTCGCGTCAAGCGACGACCAATCAGCAAGGGTATTCCCGTGCTACTGAGCGATAACGAGGTGCTGGAACGGGTGGCGATCGATATTCCACCGCTAGCATGGTCGTTGATCGCCCGCTTCTGGCCCGGGCCCGTGACATTGATCGTCCCCCGGCATCCGGCGCTGCCCGCCAATCTGTCGCCGGATGATAATGTGGCCGTGCGCATCCCGGACCATGCGATCAGCCGGGCGTTCATCCGCCTTTGCGGCGGCGCTCTGGCGACCAGCAGCGCGAATCACTCCGAAGAGCCGCCGGCCATGAACGCGGCCGAGGCCATGGCGGCCTTCGCGGGCGAGATCCCGGCCGTGTTGAACGGCGGCCCGGTCACTTATGGCCAATCGTCCACCATTGTAGATTGCACGGTAGAACCGGCGCGGATATTGCGCGCCGGGCCAATTACGGCGGAAGTGTTGTTCGCATGACCGATATCCTGCCGCTCATCCTTTTTGTCGCCGCCGGTCTGCTCCTGGCCTTGTTCACCTATCGCGGTATTCGCCGGGGCGGGGCGCGCTTCTACACGCTGGAGCGAGAGGCGATATTGCGCCGGGCGATGTTAACCTTGGGGTTAGCTGTGGTGGCCTTTCTGGCGGCTATCGGCTTCCTGCTATACGAACGGCAGCAAAGCCAGGTGGAAATGGCGGTGCTCTCCGGCGCAACCGTCGAGGGTGTGGCCACAATGACCCCGACCCTGTCCAGTCTGCCCCCAACAGAGACGGCCACGCCCACCATCGATCCCAACCTGCCTTCGCCGACCGCCACTGCCCGCATTTGCCGGGCGGTGGTGCGCGGCACAGCCGGCAGCGGCCTGAACCTGCGCGATGCGCCCGGCGGGACCGAAGTGGAGACTCTGCAAGAAGAATCAATCCTGACGCTGCTGAACGATGAAGCGCCGGTAGAATCCGGCGGCTTTACCTGGCTAAGAGTGCGCACCGTCGCCCTGAACGAGGGTTGGGTGGCGCTGGAGTTCCTGTTCATCAGCGATGAGGAGTGCCTGACGCAGGTGCAGCTGCCCTGATGCGAATCGGTATAGACGCCAGCCGGGCCGCTGTTCGACTGCGAACCGGCACCGAGGCTTATGCGTATCACCTGATTAACGAGCTGATCGCCCTGACCGCAGACACTCCGCACCAGCTGGCCCTCTACTTCAACGGCGAGCCGGCCCCGGACCTGTTTCCCAGCTGCCCGCATGTGCGACAATATGCGCTACGCTTGCCTTATCTGTGGACGCACCTGCGGCTGGCGGCGCATTTGCAGTTGCACCCGCCGGATGTCTTTCTGACGCCGGCTCACGTGATCCCGCTCACTTATTACAGACCCAGCGTGGCGACCATCCATGATCTGGGCTACGATTATTTCCCGGCGGCGCACACTCGCCGGCAGCTTGCCTACCTGCGCTGGAGCACCCGCCATAATGGGCGGCGCAGCCGGCGCGTCGCCGCCGATTCGGCGGCCACCAAGCAGGACCTGATGCAACGCTACGGCATAGCAGGCGAGAAGATTATGGTAATCTATCCGGGGTTTGACGCCGGCTCATTTTCGCCGGCAGACCCGACCCGCCAGGCGAGCGCGCGGCAGAAGTATCATTTGGACGCGCCCTATCTGCTTTACCTGGGCACCCTGCAGCCGCGCAAGAACCTCGTCCGGCTGGTGCAGGCATATGCGGCCAGCGGCGTCCGGCAGCAACTGGTATTGGCCGGGCAGCACGGCTGGCTGGCCGAGGCCATCATGGCGGAGATCGCTCGCCAGCCGGAGGAGGTCCGCGCACGCATTGGGCTGCCCGGCTTCGTAAATGAGGAGGATAAGGTCGCGCTCATTACCGGCGCGACAGCGCTGCTCTTTCCCTCGCTGTATGAGGGCTTCGGCTTCCCGGTGTTGGAGGCGCAGGCCTGCGGCGTGCCCGTCGTCTGCTCCGATAACAGTTCATTGCCGGAGGTGGCCGGGGAGGCGGCGCTGTTCGTTCAGGCAGAGGACAGCGCCGGCATCAGCGACGCCATCCGCCGGATCGTGGCGGATCAACCGCTGCGAGCACGGCTGATTGAGGCCGGCCGGCAGAACGTCGGCCGCTTTTCCTGGCAGAAGGCCGGCCGGGAAATGTTGTCGCTGTTGGAAACGGCTGCCCGAGAGGGCAATTGAGCGCTTCGTCTCTCGATTCCATCACCGTGCTCGGGATTCCTGTGCACAAGGTGACCATGAGCGAAACGGTAGCCACAATTGCCGCCTTTATGGATGAGCCGCGCCTGCACCAGGTGGCAACGGTTAATCCTGAGTTCGTCATGCGCGCTCAGCGGGATGGCGAATTTCGCCGTATATTACAGGATGCCGATCTGTGCATTGCCGACGGCGTGGGCATCTTGCTGGCGGCCAAACGGTATCGGCGACCGTTGCCGGAGCGCGTGCCCGGCTCAGAGTTGATCTATCACCTGGCTGAGCGAGCAGCGCAAGCCGGCTGGCGACTCTTTCTGCTGGGGGCTGCTCCCGGCGTGGCCGGCGAGGCGGCGCAGATATTGCAAGGTCGTTTTCCGGGTTTGAACATTGTGGGCGCGCATGCCGGTTCGCCGGCGATTGATGAGAACCACGAAATTGTGGCGATGATCAACGGCAGCCGGGCGGAGATGCTCTGGGTGGCCTATGGCGCGCCCGGGCAGGACAAATGGATAGCGCGCAACCGGCGCATGCTGCCGACCGTGCGCGTGGCTATTGGCGTGGGCGGGTCGCTTGATTTCATCACCGGCCGGATCCAGCGCGCGCCCGCCGGCTATCAAAAGCTGGGGCTGGAATGGCTATACCGGCTGCGTCGTGAGCCGTGGCGTTGGCGGCGGATGCTGGCCTTGCCGCAATTTGCTGTGCGGGTATTTCTGTCGGGGGGTGACAGTCACTTTCTGAAGTGACTGTTACCTGTGATCAAGTGGAGAGCAATCCATGCGAGTTCTGATTACAGGTTCCAGTGGTCAAATCGGCACCAATCTGGCGATGAGCCTGATTGCCGATGGTCATTACGTCTACGGGATAGACATACGCCCGAATAGCTGGACGACCCAGATTGAGACCTTGCTGCAAGACCTCAGCGTGCCGTATCGGGATTTCAAGGGCGGCATCGGTTATGCCGCCTTCCCGCCTGACCTGGACGTGGTGGTCCACTTCGCCGCCCATGCCAAAGTGCACGAGTTGGTGGAGCAGCCGGATCGGGCGCTGGAGAATATCACCATGACCTACAACGTGCTGGAGTATTGCCGGCATAACCGGTTGCCGCTTATCTTCAGCAGTTCGCGTGAGGTCTATGGGGACATCCACCGCTATATCACGGAAGAGTCTTACGCCGACTTTGCCTTTACCGAAAGTCCCTATTCGGCCAGCAAGATCTCCGGCGAGGCCCTGATCTACTCCTACGCGCAATGTTATGGTCTGCGTTACCTGGTTTTCCGCTTCAGCAATGTCTACGGCCGGTATGATAACGACCTGGAGCGCATGGAGCGGGTCATCCCGCTATTCATCCGCAAGCTGAGCGCCGGCGAGACCATAACAGTCTACGGTCGAGAGAAGGTGTTGGACTTCACCTACGTGGACGATTGCATAGCCGGCGTACGCAGCGGTATTGACCTGCTCGTCTCCGGCAAGGAGGCCAACCAGACCATCAACCTTGCTTACGGGCAGGGGAATACGCTTGTCTCCCTGGCCGAGTACATCGGCGAGGCGCTGGGTGTGCAGCCTCGGATAGAGATCGCGCCTTCGCGGGTTGGCGAGGTGACGCACTACGTCGCCAATGTGGGTAAGGCGCGGGCGCTGCTCAACTATTCGCCAAAGACGCCGTTGCGCGAAGGCATCGAAAGGGCAGTCGCCTGGTCCGTAGAATGGTGGGCGAAACACTGAGTGGTCTGTTGGTTGATTTGGCAGCAAACCCCGTAGGTCTTCCTCACGGCCTTATCACCGGGCGAGATCGATATTGAGACCTACGGGGTTTTTGTCTAATTTGGGTAGAACTCCTTGATTTACATGGATGTCTCCGCGGCGGTGCATAGTCGCGCCGGCCTGGGGCGCTACAGCGAGATATTGGCCGGCGAGATGGCCCGCCTCCAGCCGCCGGGGGAGCTGGCCCTGTTTCACAACGGCAACGCCGCGGCCCGCTTGCCGGCCGGCTTGCAAGCGCTGCCACATCGGCGGGTTGGGCTGGGCTATAAACCCTGGCGCATGGCTGTCCTGTTCGGCAACGAGGCCCGGCTGGGTTTCAACCGGCTGTTGCCGGGAGTTGAGTTGTTCCACAGCACCGAGCATCTACTTATGCCCCTGCGCGGCCGGCCGGTCGTCCTCACCGTGCACGACCTGATTTACAAACTCTTCCCGGCCTACCACAAACGACTGAACCTGTGGTACTTGAATCGGGCCATGCCCCTCTACTGCCGGCGAGCAGAGGCGATCATCGCCGTTTCACAGGCCACCAGGCATGATGTCGTCAGGCATTATGGGGTGGCGCCGGATAAGATCACGGTCGTCTACGAGGCGGCGGCGGCCCACTTCCGGCCACCCGCGCAGGAGGACGTTGGCCGGGTGAAGAGCCGGTATGGCTTACCGGAGCAATTCCTACTGCATTTGGGCACGATCGAGCCGCGCAAGAACCTGGAGCGCCTGCTGGCGGCGCTGCAACATCTGCGACAGGAGTTCCCGCAGTTACAACTGCTGTTGGCCGGCGCGCGCGGCTGGCTCTATGATGCTTTCTTTGCCCGAATTGAACAGGAAGGGATGACAGACGCCGTGCATGCCCTGGGTTGGGTGCCGGACGAGGATTTGCCGGCGATCATTGCCGCGAGCAGCCTGGCGGTGCAACCCAGCCTATACGAGGGCTTCGGCCTGCCTCTGCTGGA
>CAYVQP010000014.1:31702-69103 GCA_964452775.1 uncultured Ardenticatenaceae bacterium
TTGACCAGCCGGCGTTCGCTTGCCCGGCTCATTCCCGCCTTTCTGCTGCTGGTTCCCCTGCTGTACCTGGCGACGATGGCCCGCACGCTGGTGCTGGGCGACCCAACGGAATACACGCTGGTCGCCAACGTGCTGGGCATCGCCCATCCGCCGGGCTACGCCTTCATGACCCTGTTGGGCAAGCTGTTCCAGAGCGTCGTCCCAATCGGCGATATCCCCTGGCGCATGCACTTGCTGGCTGTCGTCGCCGCAACCATCGCGGCGATCGCGGTATATGGGGTCGTGCGGGCGCTTTCGACGACCGCTCCGGCCAGCGGACTATCCGATAACTGGAGCCGGCTGGCGGCGCTCTTTGCCGCCCTGCTGACGGCGCTGGCGACCGATTTCTGGCAACACGCCATTCATGCCAATCCGCACATCATCACGGCAACTTTTCTGGCGGTGAACCTGTTCCTGCTGACCCGCTGGTGGCAGGTGCAGGTTGCCGGGCCGGGGGGTGACGAGCCGCGATTTTTCGGGCGCCGGCATCGCTGGCTGTTTGCCTTTGGCTTCTCCGCCGGGTTGGGCGTTACCCATCATCCGCTGACCCTCTTTGCCTTTCCCGCCTACGCTCTCTTTGTGTTGCTGGTGCGCCCGGCCATCTGGCGAGATTGGCGCACGCTGGCGACCATGCTCGGCTGCGCGCTTCTCGGTCTGGCGACATGGCTCTACTTCCCCTTGCGCAGCAGCATGTCCCCGCCGTTTGGGCCGGACACGCTGAATACCCTGGACGGCTTTCTGAGCCACGTCCTGGCTCGCGGCCTCTCGGAAAGCCTACCATTCTTTCAGCCAGCTGACCAACCGGGCCGCCTGACCGTCTTCTGGACGTTGCTGCGCTTGCAATATAGCCTGCCGGCGATTGCCCTGGCTACCCTCGGCCTGGCCTGGCTGTGGGGCCGTCGCACGCCGTCGCTGCGCCCTCACTTCTGGCTCTTTTCCGTCGCTTTCCTGGGCCAATACCTCTTTGTGATCAGCCTGCGCGCACAGGACATCATGGCCTATTTGCTTGGTCCCTTTCTGCTGGTGGGGCTGCTTGCCGGCGCCGGCTTCTACGGCCTGCTCGGCTGGGCAAGGCAGCGCCTGGGATTGGACTCCCGGCTGCTGACCCTCTTGGCCGGCGGGCTTTTCCTGTTGGGTCCCGTGTTGCAGATTGCCCGCAACCTGCCGCGCATCTCCCTGGCGGCCTACGACGAAGGGGAGCGTTATGTGGCGCAGGTATTTGACTACTTTGCCGGCAGCGGCGAGGGCGCGGTGTTGCTGAACGATTGGGAGCATATGACGCCGCTCTGGTACACGCAACTCGTTGAAGGGCGATGGCCAGACCAGACAGATGTGCGGCCTGAGTTTGTCTCTACCGATCTGCCCTGGCTGGAAAGCGTCTATCAATTTCTGCCCGGCGGGCCGGTCTATCTCAGCGGTTACCGGCCTGAGATTGTGCGTGCGGGCTTTCGCCTGCGGCCGCGCGGCCCGTTCTACCAGGTAATCGAGCCGGGCGATTCGACGATCCCGCCTGAGCTTACCATGCTGCCGGCCGGCGACGAGAGCGCGACCGGGCCGCGGATCGTGGCCTACGAGCTACCGGAGAAACAGGTGTCTGCCGGCGCATATGTCCCCCTTACTCTGGCGATGAGCGCGCCGGAAGCAACGAGTGATTACTACGCGCCGGTGCTGACCGTGGGCGATCCGGCGGCCGGCGGGCTGACATTCGCCTTCACAACTGACAGTCACTTGACAACGCCGCTCTGGCAGCCGGGTGAGGTAATTGTCGAGCGTTTTGATTTCGCCCTGCCGCATAACTTGCCTGCCGGCGACTATCCGCTGTCCGTGCAATTGAAGAACCTGAGCACAGACAGCCTGAGCGGCGAGCCGCTCCCGCTGGGAACGCTGGCGGTCTCGGCGCAGGAGTTCGCGGTGGATACCAGCCGGCTGCTGGCAAACTTCCGCCAACGAGTTGGACTGCTCTCCGCGTCTGCGCGAAACGGTTGGGAGCGCCGGGTCGCGCCCTGGTCTGAGGATGACCCGCTGCCGGCTCAGCCCGGCGACACCATCCACATACTGTTGCAGTGGCTGAGCCTGGCCCCGGCGGAAGAGAGTTACACGGTCTTCGTGCATCTGATCGACCCGGCCAACGTGCCGCATGCTGCCCTGGACTACACGCCGCTCGGCGGCTCCACCCCGACGCATCTCTGGTTCCCAAAGTGGTTGCCGAATCAGACGATGCTTGATCCCTACCGGTTGGTGTTGGACCCGAACTTGCCGCCGGGGCTGTATTACATCGAAGTGGGGTTGTACGAGATGACCGGCGGGCGCAGGCTGCACATTAGCGACGCCGCCGGCAACGTGTCGGCTGATCGCTACATCCTGGGGCCGGTGCTGGTAACAGCATCTGACAAGTAGCGGGTCATCTCGCCAAATCGCTACAGAAACCCCGCAGGTCTTGCCGCGTAAACTCATTCTGTGTAGTAGCTGGAAAGACCTGCGGGGTTTGAACTGTAGGGCTACTAGAAAGCGTTCGGCCTCAGCCTAGGAGGGGGGAGGCTGAGGCCGAATCAAATCTTTGGCGACTTCATTTACTAGGATAACCGTACTATCTTAGTCCAGGCTGAACCAGGGATGAGCGGATCCTGATGTGCGCATGAGCAGTAGCTAATCCAGGGATAAGCGCCAGTTAAGTGGAGCGCTGAAGACCCCGTAGGTATCAGGTGCGATCTCGCCGGAGGCTATGGCTGCGGAGGTAACCTACGGGGTCTGTTACGAAGAACCGGCTAGCCGGCGGAGAGAGACGCATACCGCTGGTACTGGTAATGCGTCAGGGCGACCGCCAAGCCGTCCGCAGCGTCATCCGGCCGGGGCATTTCCTCCAGGCGCAGCAGATTACGCACCATCAGTTGCACCTGGTATTTATCCGCCTTGCCATAGCCGGTGACCGCCTCCTTAATCTTGGGCGGGGAGTATTCAGTGATGGGCAGATTGCGCTGGGTGAGAGCCAGCAAGAGGACGCCGCGCGCCTGTCCGACGCTGATGGCGGTGGTCACATTCCGGCCAAAGAAGACCTCTTCAATGGCGGCCACCTCCGGTGTATATGTGTCTAGCAGCGTCTGTAGTTCATTGTAGATCTCCAGCAACCGCTGTCCCGGCGCATCCCCGGCCGGCGTCTCGATCACCCCGAAATGGACTGCGACCGGCTCACCGTCGAGCACATCAATAATGCCGAAGCCGGTGCGGGCGGTGCCGGGATCCAATCCAATGATGCGCATCGTTATTACCGGTCCTGACCGGCAAAAAAGGATGAAGCCGCAAACTTGAACTGCGACTTCATCCGTTTTTTCCAATATGCTGTTGGGCCGGCTTAAGAGCCTGCTTCCAGAGCGGCGAGCGCCTCTTCGGAGATATCCAGCGTGGAATAGACGCTTTCTACATCGTCCAGCTCTTCCAACTTTTCAATGAGGCCCATCACCTGTATCGTATGGGCGTTCTCCAGGCCTAGGGGAGCGTTCGGCTCATAGACCACCGAGGCCTCCTCCAGCCTGTAGCCGGCTTCTTCCAGGGCGTTGCGCACCGTTTGAAAGTCTTCCAGACTGGTATAGACCTCAGCGATTCCGGCCGAAAACTGCACATCCTCCGCGCCGGCATCCACCGCGGTCATGAACAGCTCATCCTGGTCCACCTCATCCGAGATGCTGATATATCCTTTGCGCGTGAACTGCCAGGCGACGGAGCCGGCATCAGCCATCGAGCCACCATTTCGATTCAACACATGGCGAAGATCCGCCACGACGCGATTGCGGTTGTCGGTGACCACCTCAATCAGTAAGCCGATGCCGTGCGCCGCGTACCCCTCATAGAGCATTTCGACGTATTCGACCCCCTCTATTTCGCCGGTGCCGCGCTTGATGGCCCGATCGATGTTTTCTTTGGGCATGTTGGACGCTTTCGCCTTGTCAACCGCGAGGCGCAAACGCCCGTTAAACTCGACATCTCCGCCCCCTTCGCGGGCCGCGATGGTGATTTCCTTGGTGATCGTGGTGAACAGCTTGCCGCGCTTGGCGTCAGCCGCCGCCTTCTTGTGTTTAATGGTGGACCACTTTGAATGTCCGGACATCCTGTTTTGCTCCTGTTACCACAACCGGTACGAACGCTGCAACGCCTCTACCGGGCAGGTAACTGTAAGTAATTTTGACTGTTCAATAGCATGCAAATGATCGTGAATTATAGCACAACCCCGGCAGCCGGACACTTCAACTTGCGACCGCCGCCGGCGTCTGTCCGGGGAACAATTTGGGCAGCGTTTGCGGGGCGTAGTGGGCGGCCATGTCGCTGCTGATGCTGCCCGTGCGACAGATCTCGCCGTAGAGTTCTCCGCTCCGGCGCAATCGCCTTTCGCCGCTTTCGGGGTCCAGGGCAATTAGCCCGAAGCGCTGCGTCCAGCCGCGTTCCCACTCAAAGCTATCAACCAGACTCCGATGATAATAGCCTCGCACCGGCCAGTTGAAATTCACCGCCCGCCATACTTCGCGGAGATGGGTCAAGATGAAGGCCGAACGCAGCCGGTCGCCGCGATCGGGCAGGCCGTTCTCGGTAATGTAGATGGGCCTTTCGTAACGCATGGCGTGCTTGATCACCCGGAACATGCCGGCTGGATAGACTTCCCCATAATCGCCGTCGCTGATCTCGCTGCCCGCCGGCCACTGGCGACTCTCGCCGCGCAGAAAGCGAGTGAAGAAGCGCGTGTAGTAGTTGACGCCGGTGAAATCAAAGCTGCCGGCTAAGCCGTTGATTTGACCATGACCACGCCCCAGCGGCCATCTGGGCTTGCCGCTGGTCATGGCTTCCATCCACCACTCGTTCATCAACCAGGACAACTGCCCATTCCACCAGGGGCGCAGCGGGTTCCACCCGGGGAGCGGGTCAAAGACCATGAAATTGTGGGCCACACCGGCGAGCGCGCCGGGTAGGGCCTCCTTGATGGTATGATAGGCGACCGCATGGCAGCGCAGCAGGTTAACCAACGCCCGGCCCGCTGCTCCCCAGCCCTTGTGCGCGGCGGGCGGGAACTTGCCGGCTATGTAGCGCTTGTAGGCGTAAATCATCGGCTCGTTGATCGTGACCCATAGCGGGATCAGATCGCCGAGACTCTGGACTACCTTGGTCGTGTAGCGCCGGAAATACTCCACCGCCAGATCGGTATCAAAGTCGCCCTTCTCCACGAGCCAGAGCGGGTTGGAGAAGTGGTGTAAGGTGACCATCGGTTCAATCCCGCGATCCCGCATGCTCTGTAGGATCTCGCGGTAGCGGCCGAGCGCTTCATCATCAAATAAGCTGGGCTCCGGCTCGATCCGGCTCCACTCCAGCGAAAGCCGGTGAGCATTAGTGCCCATCTCAGCGGCGCGGTCAAGGTCCTCCTCGAAGTTCTCCCACCAGTCGCAAGCAATGCCCGAGCGACCGCCTTCCAGGATAGCGCCGGGCCGTTGTTCAAACTGCCACCAGTCGCTATTCTGGTTGCTCCCCTCTACTTGATAGGAGGAGGTTGCGGTTCCCCAGCGGAAGCCCGCCGGGAAGTACATCGTTGCCTGGGCCATTGCGGATGCGCCTCAATTGGTGGAAAACCACGCAGGTCTTGACCAGAGCTGCGGGGATTCTAAAAAAGCCTAACGGGAAGACTATTGGCCGGTCGCCTGCGGCTATTCTACCATTACGGCGCAACTGTGCGCGAGAAGTCCAACTTCTTGAGAAGTTGAACTTCTGGCCGGCCTGTTGCTATACTTCGCTGACCGGCGCGCACCTGTGCTCCGGCAGAGGTGTTTGTGGACGATCTGGTTCCCTTGAGCGGCTACTACTATCCCAATAAGATGGGGCGCATCTTCCTGCTTGCCCTGGAAGAAGCGATGGGGCGCAACGGGTTGAACGCCCTGCTGAACCTGATTGACCTGCAACTCTACATGACCGAGTTGCCGCCGGATAACCTGAAGCGCGAGTTTGATTTCGCCCACATCAGCAACTTGAACAGAGGCCTGGAAGTAATCTATGGCCCACGCGGGGCGCGCGGGCTGGCGCTGCGCGGAGGGCGAGCGATTTTCGCCCATGGCCTGAAAGGGTTCGGCGCGCTGGCCGGCGTGGGCGACCTGGCCTTTAAGCTGCTGCCCCTGCAGACGAAGCTGAGTATTGGGGTGCCGGCGGTTGCGCAGATCTTCACCCAGTTTAGCGACCAGACCAGCCGGGTGGAAGATCACGGCGATCACTTCCTCTACTATATTGACCGCTGTTCGATGTGCTGGCAGCGCAATACGGACCGGCCGGTCGGCCATATCGCTACCGGCATCCTGCAGGAGACGTTGCTCTGGGTCAGCGGCGGCTATGAGTTCCGGGTGGAGGAGTTTGAATGTAAGGGGATGGGCGCCGGCTGCGGGACTTATCGCATCGACAAAGAGCCGCTACGCTGACCGGCGAACGGCGCTGAGTAGCCGGAGCGGTGTGTTAGCGTCGGCAGGTGATAGATGCCGCTCTGCCGTAAGCGTGGTAGCATTGCCCGGATTTGTACTCAGGGCAGGTAATGCGCGCGACCTACGTTGTTATCCCAACCTATAACGAAGCACCGAATCTGCCGGCCATGGCCGATGCGCTGTTTGCGTTGGGTCTGCCCGGCCTCTCCATCCTGATCGTGGACGACAATTCGCCGGACGGCACCGGCCGGATCGCCGGCGAGCTGGCAGAGCAGCATCCAGGTGTCTTCTCTGTGCTGCATCGCGCCCACAAGGAAGGGTTGGGCCGCGCCTACGTCGCCGGCTTCAAGGAAGTGTTGGCCCGGGGCGCGGATGTGGTCATCCAGATGGATTGTGATTTCTCGCACTCGCCCAAGCACATTCCGGAGATGCTGTCTGCCCTGAAGCAAGCCGACGTGGTGGTCGGCTCGCGCTACATCAAAGGGGGCCAGGTGGATGAGCGCTGGGAAGCCGGGCGTTACTTGCTCAGCTGGTGGGCCAACGTGCTTTACACCCGCCTGATCCTCAACCTGCACGTGAAAGACGCCACCGCCGGCTTCAAATGCTGGCGGGCCGACGTGCTGCGCGGCATCAATCTGGATGAGATCAGCTCCAACGGCTACAGCTTTCAGTTCGAGATGGCCTATGTGACCGAGAAGTTGGGCTATCGAGTGCAGGAGATCCCTATTTACTTTGAGGATCGCCGGATTGGCCGGTCCAAGCTGACCATTCCGATCAAGATCGAAGCTGCCCTGCGCGCCTGGGAGATCCTCTGGCGCTATCGCCGGCTCACCCCGGCCAAACGTCGCCCCTTGCCGGAATCGTTGCAGCCCAACCCGAATGTGGAGCACAAGGTGTAGGCTCAACGCCCATCTCCCCGGCGTTGGACGCGCGATCCTCCAGAATGAACTTGTTGAAACGGTATCAGGCAGACTTCCTGGCGGCAGCAGGGTTGCTCCTTCTGCCTCTGCTGCTATACGCGACCGTTACCATCGGCGGGCGCACGATGGCGCCCGCCGACAACCTGACGCAATGGGCGCCCTGGAGCAGCGCCGCCGGCGAATTGGGGGTGGAAGCGCCGCACAACAGCCTGATCAGCGACCTGCTCATTGAGAATTACGCCTGGAAGCGCTTCATCCGGCAGAGCCTGGCCGAGGGCGAGATCCCGCTCTGGAATCCATACATCTTCGCCGGCGCACCCTTCCTGGCCACCGGCCAGAACGCCGCCTATTATCCCTTCAGCCTGCTCTTTTTAGTACTGCCGCTGACCAAGGCTTACGGCTGGTACACGGTCAGCCAGTTGTGGCTGGCCGGCGTGTGTGCATACGTCTTTGGGCGGATCCTGGGTATGCGCCGGGCCGGCGCCGTGGTTGCCGGGCTGGTCTATCAGGGCAGCGGCTTCATGCTGGTCAGCGCGGCGGTCTTCCCAATGATCATCGGCGCGGCCGCCTGGCTCCCCTTGCTGTTGGCCTGTATCGAAAAGGTGCTGCGCAACTCCTCCTTGAAACAGGGCGGCGCGACGCTCCCCTGGGTCGCGCTGGGCGCGCTGGCGTTGGGCAGCCAGATGCTCGCCGGCCACGTAGAGATCACCTACTACACGCTACTCGTCATGGCGGTCTATGCTCTCTGGCGGCTCATCGCCATTGCCCGGCAACTGGTATCCGGCGAGCGCGAGAAAGCCGGACGCTCGACATGGTCTCACTTCGCATTTTACCTGCTGCGGCCGGCCGGCTGGCTGCTGGTCATGGTCTTTCTTGGCTTCATGCTGGGGGCCATCCAATTCATTCCCTTGTACGAAGTGGCGCAGGTCAATTTTCGCGAGGGTTCGGTCAGCCTCGCTGAGGTGCGTGGCTGGGCATTCCCGGCGCGGCGCGCTATCACCCTGTTCATGCCGGATTTCTTCGGCAACCCCACGCATCACAGTTATCGCGACCTGTTCACCGGCAACCTGACCGCATTTACCGCCAACTATTACGGCGCGCCCAATCCAAACGGGGCCGGAACCAGCGACTGGGGGCTGAAGAACTACGTGGAGGGCGGGATCTACCTGGGCACACTGACCCTCTTCCTGGCTGCGCTGGGCATCTGGTCTTTCCGAAGACCGCCGGATGTTAGCGGCCGGCGAGCGCAGATCCTCTTCTTCGTCCTGCTGTCCTTCTTCTCGCTGGCCTTCATATTCGGCACGCCGCTTTACGCGCTGCTCTATTACGGATTGCCGGGCATCAACCAGCTCCACTCCCCCTTTCGCTGGGTCTTCCCGCTTTCACTCTCCGTTGGCCTGTTAGCCGGCTTCGGCATAGACGATCTCTTCTGTCGCCGGGAACAGGGGCGCATGGCCCGCTCCATCGTCTCCGTGCTGGCTGCTGTGGCGCTGGCCGGCGGCGCGCTCACCCTGGCGGCGCTGGCCCTGTCCTGGCTCTCGTTTACGCGGTTGGAATCATTCTTCAACAGCCTGTTCCTTAATTTGGCCCTGGCCCCGCAGGCCTTCCCAGACGTGCGCGCCTTCTTCAGCTATCAGGCCCGCAATCTGCTCCTGATGGGCAGTATGTGGATCGCCTCCGGCATCGTGCTTTGGCTGAGCGGGCGGGTGAGCGGACGCCGCCAACTCTGGCCCTGGCTGGCCTGCCTGGTGATCGGCCTGGACCTCTTCCTGATCGGGCGCAACTTCAACAGCGCGGCCGACCCGGCGCTATTGACATACAAGCCGGAGTTGATCGCCTGGCTGGAAGAGCAACCCGGCTTGTGGCGCTTCACCACCTTCACGCCGCATGGCGATAAGCCGCTGAACGCCAACGTGGGCTGGCTGTACGACCTGCAGGATATCCGCGGCTACGATTCGATGATTGCCCGGCAGTACACGGAGTACATGGCTGCGATTGAGCCACAAAATGAACTGCTGTTCAATCGCGTGCAGCCTATTGTGAACTGGGAAACGCTCAATTCGCCCCTGTTGGACCTGCTTGGAGCGCGCTATATCATCACCTCCGAAGCGATCAACCTGCCCAAGCTGGCCCTGGTCTGGGAGGGGGAGGGCTTGCAGGTCTACGAGAACCTGGCTGTCGTTCCCAGGGCCTACACATTGCCCCAATCGGCCACGCTGGCCGCGCCGGATGTGCTGGCGGCGATGCAGGCGCGCGATCCCCGGCAGTTCGTCTTTGTCGCTCCGGACGACTGGCCGGCGGGGGAGAGCGAGCCGGAAGTCACCCCCGGTTCCCTTTCGCCGGCGGAGATTCTCTCCTACAGCAACCTGGAGGTGGTCGTCGCCGCAACCGTTGACCAGCCGGCCTGGTTGGTGCTGAACGACAGCTACTTCCCCGGCTGGGACGCCTACATCCGTCCTGCCGGCTCAGACGGCAGCGCCGAAGACGGCGGCGCTGAGCAGGAGACGCCGGTTGTGCGGGTCAACGGCAACTTCCGCGGGGTGACGCTTGAGCCGGGCTCCTGGGAGGTCCGCTTCCGCTACAGCCCGCTCAGCTTCAAGCTCGGCGGCCTGGCCAGCGCCATGGGCCTGGTGATCCTCTTCTTCGGCATGATCGTCTGGGGTTGGCGTCGCTTTTACAATCCGGCTGCCGAGTTGACCAACACCCGCAGCATCGCCAAGAACAGCCTGGCGCCCACCTTCCTGAACCTGCTCAATCGCTTCATTGACTTTCTCTTCGCGGCTTTTTATTTGCGCCTGTTGGGGCCGGCCGACGCCGGCAGCTACGCCACCGCTATCGCCATCGCCGGCTGGTATGAGATCCTCGCCAACTTCGGCTTGAATACGCTGGTCATCCGCGAGGTCTCCCGGGAGCGGGGTCAGGCCGGCTACTATTTGCTGAATACGACGGTGTTGCGCCTGGGCACTTCTCTGGTAGCCGGGCTGCCCATCTTCCTGTACATCCTGCTGGTGAGCACCCGGGGCGCGCCGCTGGGGATCGATACCGTTGCCGCCATTCTGCTGCTCATCGTGGGCATGTTCTTCTCCGGCCTCGGGCAAAGTTTCACCGGCCTCTTCTATGCCTATGAGACCGCCGAGACACCGGCGGCCATTGCCACTGTAACCACCATTCTAAAGGTGGGCCTGGGCGTCATCGTGCTGATCCTGGGTTACGGCTTTGTGGGCCTGGCCGGCGTCTCCATCCTGGTTAATTTGCTGACGCTGGCAATCCTGGCCTGGGCGGCCTATCGCCGGATTCCGTTGCATGGCCCCTGGCGCATTGATTGGCCGGCGCACCGCGCGATGATCCGGGCCAGCTACCCCCTGATGCTCAATCACCTGCTGGCCAGCGTCTTCTTCTTTGTTGACGTGCCTATGATGCAGCAGATCAACGGCGATGAGGCGGTCGGCTGGTACAACAGCGCCTACAAGTGGGTCAACGCCTTTAACGTCATACCCAGCTTCTTTACCTTTGCGCTCTTCCCGGTCATCTCGCGGCAGATTGCGCACAATATGGCGGACGCACAGCGCACCTTCCGCATGTCGATCAAGCTAATGGTGTTGCTGGCTCTTCCCCTGGCGGCCTGCACGACCTTGCTGGCCCCGCTGCTCATCGGTGTGCTGGGCGGCCGGCAATTCCTGCCGCAAGGCGCGTGGGCATTGCAAATCGTCATCTGGTCCATCCCGGTGGGCTGGATGAATAGCGTGACCAATTACGTGCTGATCGCGTTGGGTCGGGAACGGGTGCAGATACGCGCTTTTCTGATTGGCGTAACCTTCAACTTTGTCTTCAACCTGTTGCTGCTGCCGAGGTTCAGCTTTGTCGGCGCCGCCCTGACGACGATCGCCTCGGAAATCGTCCTGCTCTTTATCTTCAGTCTTTACTTGCGCGACCGGATGCCCGGCGTAGGCTGGCTGCATCTGCTGTGGCGGCCGGCGCTGGTCACGGTGGTCATGGTTGCCGCCATGGCCGCCGGCGCCCAGATCCACTGGCTGCTCGGCCTGTTAATCGGTCTCGTGGTCTATCCCGCCGGGTTGTGGCTGCTGCGCGTCTTTGGCGCGGATGAGCAGCACATCCTGGAATCAATCCTGCCGGCGCCGATAGCCAACCGTTTGAAGCTCATCCCCCTCTCCCGATGAAGTCCTGGCGCTGGTACATGCTGGTTGTGCTGCTGGTCGCCGCCGGCCTGCGCCTCTACGGCCTGAGCAATCTCTCTCCCCCCGGCCTGGCGCACGACGAGGTGGCTCACTGGCTGATCAATCGCTCCATATTGGCCGGCAACCACGCCGTCTACTTCACGGAAGCCTACGGGCATGAAGCCGGCTTCCACTATGTGCAGTCGGCCTTTGTTGCTCTGCTGGGCGATAATGCGCTGGCGCTCAGGCTACCGGCCGCGTTCGCCGGGATCATGCTGGTCGCCGCTTGTTTCGCGCTAGTTCGCTTGCTGTTCAACTGGCGGGTAGCGTTGATCGCCGGCGCCTTTCTGGCGGTGCTATTTTGGCCGGTCTTTTACAGCCGGCAGGGCTTGCGCGCCATCTCCCTGCCGCTGATCTCGGCCTTCTCCGCCTATGCCTGGTGGCGAGGGATGGCCCTGATCGCGCGCAGCCGGACCGCGCTGCCCGGCTCCAGGGAGCTCGGAGCGCCGGCCTGGATGGCGATCGCGGGCTTGCTGGCCGGCCTCAGCCTGTACACTTACATGGCGGCGCGGGCGGTTCCCATCTTTTACGCCCTGTTTATCGTCTACCTGCTGCTTGTTGACCGCAAGGTGCTGCTGGCGGGCCGGCGGAGCATTCTGCTCTTTTGGGCGGCGCTGGCGCTGGTTGCTGCGCCGTTGGCAATCTATCTGCTGAGCAATCCTGGGGCCGAGTTTCGCATCAGCGAGGTGGATGCGCCCTTGCGCGTCCTGCTGGCCGGCGATCTCCAGCCGGTCCTGCAGAACAGCCTGCGCAGCCTGGGCTTGTTCGGCGTGCGCGGCGATCCGTTGTGGCGTCAAAATGTGGCTCCCCAGCCGGTCTTTGACCCCGTCACCGCATTACTAACCTATGCCGGCCTGCTACTCTGTCTGTGGCGCTGGCGTGACCGCCGGTACACTTTTGTCTGGTTGTGGGTAGGCGTCTCCTTCATCCCCAGCATACTGACCATAGATGCTCCCAGCACCATCCGGATCATCAATGCGCTGCCGCTGTTGACCGCGTTGCCTGCTCTCGTTATGCACAGTTTCTACCGCTTATCCACAAATCATCCACAGTTATCCACAAAGTCGGGGATAACTTCGTGGATAACTCTATTGACAATAGCGCTGCTGTTGTTCAACCTGGGGCGCACCAGTGTATGGATCTTCCGCACCTGGCCGGCCAATCAGGAGGTACAGTTTGTCTGGCAGCAAGCATTGACCCGCGCGGCCGGCTATCTGGATGATCAGCCCGAAGCCGGGCCGGTCGCCGTCGGCGGTTGGACGCCGGAAACAATGGACCCGCCGACCATGGAATTGACCCTCCGGCGCGAGGACCTGTCCCTGCGCTACTTCAATCCCAGCGGTGGGCTGATTGTGCCGGCCGGCGACTCGCCGCGCATCGTCTACCCGGCCATTCTGCCGCTATCGCCCGAGCTACAAGAGAGGCTTGTGGAGTGGGGTGGAGTCGAGCAGGCGCAGGCCGATTTTGTATTGTTTTCGCTGACCATCGAGCCGCGACCTACGCCGGGGTTTCCGGCCGATGTGGTCTTCGGCGATGAGCTACGGTTCCTGGGGTATGATCTGAATCCCGGCTGTCGCGCCGGCGGATCGGAACCCTGCACGCTGATTGCCTATTGGCGCGTGTTGCAGCCGGCGGCTTCCCCGCGCCGCTTTTTTGTGCACCTGCTGAATGAGCAGGGGGAGATCCTGGCTCAAGATGACCGCAATAGCGCGCCGGCCGCTCACTGGCAAGCCGGCGATCTGATCATCCAGCAACACACGCTAGATAGTTCCGCGGCGGAGCAACTGCTGCTGCGCGTGGGCGTTTATGATCCGGAGACGGGCCTGCGCCTGCCGGCGGATCAGGGCGAGGATGCGGTTACGCTCCCCACCCCGTAGGTGTCAGGAGCGAGGAACACCTACGGGGTCTATAAGCGACTCAGGCGATAACCCGCAGCAGGTGGTAGCCTTTCCGGCCCTTGCGCAGCACCAAAAACTGCCCGCCAATTGAATCGCTTAGCGTGACCGCCTGGTCCTGATCCACCACGCGCACATTGTTGAGATAGATGCCTCCGCCCTTGATAGAGCGCTTGGCGTCCGCCCGTGATTGGGCCAGCCCGCAATCCACCAGCAAATCAAGCAGCGGCTTACCTTCCCCTTCAATGTCTGACTTTACCAGGTCGCAGGAAGGGACGTCGCCCAGAATGTCGGCAATGTCGGCGGCTTCCAGGCCGCTCATCTCGCCGCCGAAGAGCACCTCGGAAGCCTGTTGCGCCTTGACCAGCGCGCTTTCCCCGTGCACCATGCGGGTGACTTCTTCCGCCAGCCGGCGCTGCGCTTCCCGCTGTTCGGGCCGGCGCAATACGGCAAATTCCAGCTCCAGGATCTCCCGGTGTGTCAACCAGGTGAAGTATTTCAAGTAGTCCAACACGTTGGCGTCGTCCGTGTTCAGCCAGAACTGATAGAAGCGATACGGGGAGGTACGTTTGGGGTCCAACCAGACGGCGCCGGAGGCGGTCTTGCCGAACTTGGAGCCGTCCGCTTTGGTGATCAGCGGGTAGACCAGCCCGTGCACATGCCGGCCCTGCAAGCGGCGGATGAGTTCAATCCCGGCGGTGATATTGCCCCACTGATCGCTGCCGCCGGCCTGCAACTGGCAACCGAAGCGATCGTTCAGCACCAGGTAATCGTATGATTGCAGCAGCATGTAGCTGAATTCGGTGAAGGAGATACCCACGCCATCCCGATCCAGTCGCGACCGCACCGAGTCTTTGGATATCATGTAGTTGACTGTGAAGTGCTTGCCGATGTCGCGCAGGAACTCCATCAAATTGAGCTCGGCCAGCCAGTCGGCGTTGTTCACGATCATGGCCGGGTTCTTTTTGCTCTCGAAGTCCAGGATGCTGGCCAATTGGGCTTCGATGCAAGCCACGTTAGCAGCCAGCTCGTCCCTGGAAAGCAAGTTGCGCTCCTCCGATTTACCGCTGGGGTCGCCGACCATGCCGGTGCCGCCGCCGGCAACCGCGATTGGTGTGTGACCGAATCGCTGCAGCCGGGCCAATCCCATCATGGGCACAAAGTGGCCCACGTGCAGGCTGTCCGCCGTCGGGTCGAAGCCGTTGTAGACTGTGATTGGCTGATTGGCCAACAATGCCGGCAGCCCATCAGTGTGGTCGTATACCAGACCCCGCCACTTTAGTTCGTCAAAGATGTTTGCTTCTTTCAACGCCTGCTCTCCTGTAAGTCGAGATTGCATCTCGACGCCGATTTGAAAAATCGGGTTACGCTTGTAAGTCGAGATTGCATCTCGACGCCGATTTAGAAAATCGGGTTACGCCTGTAGGTCGAGATTGCATCTCGACGCCGATTTAGAAAATCGGGTTACGCCTGTAGGTCGAGACTGTATCTCGACGTCGATTTGAAAAATCGGGTTACGCCTGTAGGTCGAGATTGCATCTCGACACCGATTTGAAAAATCGGGTTACGCCTGTAGGTCGAGATTGCATCTCGACGCCGATTTGAAAAATCGGGTTACATTCCTGTGCTATGCACAAAAAAGACGCGGTTTCATGCCGCGTCCTGCCTGTCAAGGTCTTCACGTCGCTGCTACAACTGCGTCAACTGCCCGCGAACAACCCTCCCACGCATTGGCGGCTGGTGGTTGTCTGAAAGTAATAGTGATGGGCGACACAATCACGACGCTGCCTCATGATGGTCACATCATACCAGATGGCTGCCGGCAAAGTCAATAAAAAACCAGGCGCGTCGAGAAGCACAGCCGCCCCATTGCGCCCCGCCCCCAAACAGATAAACTGGCATGCAGCCGGGATAGCCGCCCGGTCGTCTAAGGATCGCTCCAGACAGATGGAACCGAGCAAGAATCAGGATCAGATCGTCGCTTTCCAGGGTGAACGAGGCGCGTACTCAGAGCAGGCGGTGCGCCGGCATTGCGGCCCCGATGTCGCCACGCTTCCTGTTCGTTCGTTTGGTGAAATCTTCGCTGCGGTGCAATCAGGCCGGGCCACGCAGGGCATGTTGCCGGTAGAAAACTCGCTCGCCGGCACGGTCATCCCCGCCTATGATTGCCTGGTGGATCACGACCTGCACATCCAGGCGGAGGTGATCTTAAGGATCGAGCACTGCCTGATGGCTCCGGCCGGCGCCACCCTGAGCGACGTGCGTCTGGCCCGCTCTCACCCACAGGCGCTGGCGCAATGTGAGCAGACACTGCAGCGGATGGGTTTGCAGGCCGCGCCCTACTATGACACAGCCGGGGCTGCCCGCGACCTGGCTGCCAGGCCGGAGCCGGGCGTCGCCGCTATTGCCGGCGCGCTGGCCGCTGAAACGTACGGACTGACCATCCTGGCTCGCCACATGGAAGATCAGCCTGAGAATTACACCCGCTTCTTTCTACTGGCGGCAGCCAACCCACCGCGACAGGACCCCAGCAAAACCTCCATCATCTTCACTACCCAACATGCTCCCGGCGCGCTCTACCGCGTGCTGGGCGAACTGGCCCAACGCAACCTGAACCTGACCAAGATCGTGTCCCGCCCCCGGCGCAACCGCCCCTGGAACTACCTCTTTTACGTGGACTTTGAAGGGCATGTAGATGCCCCCGAGGTACAGGCAGCGATGCTGGGTATTTTGCGGCACTCCTCTTTTCTCAAGGTGTTAGGCTCCTATCCGGCCGCCGGTACGCCGGACGGATCAGCGCGCGACGAACATTGAAGCGATATCCGCTTCGTGTTACCATTCTCCGGCTATGACCCGACCTGTCAACATGCCCGAAAAGCGATGGCACATTAAAGAGCCGGCTCCCGCCGGCTTCTTCGAGCAACATCGGGGGCTGAATTCGGTTCTCTTGCAAGTGCTCCACAATCGAGAGATCACCCGCAGCAACCAGGTACAAGCTTTCCTGGAAGGGCAGTATCTGGAGCCGGAAGATCCCTTCTTACTTACCGACATGCAACCGGCCGTTGAGCGCATCGGCCGGGCGGTGCGGGACGAAGAGAACGTTGTCGTCTACGGCGACTTCGACTGCGACGGGGTCACAGCCACTGTACTTCTGGTGGAAGCATTGCGCGGGCTGGGCTTGTCGCGCGAGCGCGTGCGTCCTTACATCCCGGATCGGGTGGATGAGGGGTATGGGCTGAACGAGGATGCCCTGGAGCGTCTGAAAAAGCAGCAAGACGCCTCGCTGGTGATTACCGTGGACTGCGGCATCCGCTCCGTGCGCGAAGTGCAACGGGCCAACGAGTTGGGTATTGATATGATCGTCACCGATCACCACAGCATTGGCCCTGTGCTACCGCCGGCCCTGGCAGTGATCAATCCCAAGCGCGAGGAATCCCGCTATCCGGAACGCATGTTGGCCGGGGTAGGCATTGCCTACAAACTGGCCCAGGCGCTTCGGCAGGCGTACCCCGAGCGGGCGCAATTCACCGATGAGCAGTTGCTGGACCTGGTAGCCATCGGAACGGTGGCGGACATTGCCCCCTTGCTGGGAGAAAATCGGAAGCTGGTCACTGAGGGGCTGGCGGTGATGAACCGCGGCCCACGTCCCGGCGTCGCCGCCTTGAAGCAGATTGCCGGTATGGGCTTGCACCGGGTAACCGCCGAGACCATCGGCTTCGGGCTGGGGCCGCGCATCAACGCCGCCGGTCGCCTGGCGCACGCCTATTCCGCGGCGCGCCTGCTGGCGGCCAACACCCGCCAGGATGCGACGCACTTTGCCCAGGAACTGAACCAGTTGAATGTGAGGCGGCAATCTTTGACCCGCGCACAAAGCGCCCTGGCGGAGACCCTGATCGATCCGGAGGGCTACATCCTCATCGCCGCCGATGGCGAATTTACCTCCGGCGTCGTCGGGTTGGTCGCCAGCCGGCTCACTGATCTGTATTATCGCCCGGCGGTAGTCATCGAGCAGGGCAGCCGGGAAAGCCGGGGATCGTGCCGTTCAATCCCGGAGTTTCATATCACGCATGCCCTGGACCAGCTGCAGGAATTGCTGGTGCGTCATGGCGGCCATGCCCAGGCAGCCGGCTTTACCATCCTGAATGAAAACCTGGATGCCTTTTTTGAACGGTTGGCTGCCATCGCCGCCGAGCAGTTGGCGGGCCGGGAGCTAAAGCCCGTGCTGGAGGTTGATGCTGAGTTGGCCCTGGACGAAGTGGATTGGGCGCTGCACGGGCAATTGCAGCGGCTGGAGCCGACGGGCGAAGCCAACCCCACTCCGCTCTTCTTGAGCCGGAATCTGCGCGTGGTTGACAGCCGCACCGTCGGCCAGGACAACAGCCATCTGAAGCTGCGGGTAAGCGACGGCGAGCGTGAAATGGCGGCGATTGCCTTCCGGCAGGGCTCCTGGATAGGGCGCATGCCCTCGCACATCGATCTGGTTTACACAATTCAATCAAACGTCTGGAATGGACAGAGGGAGCTTCAACTACGCGCTGAGGATATCAGGCCGGCCGTGCCCGCAGCAGACATGAACGAACAGGCGCAACCGGCGACGGCCGGCTGAAAAGCCAATAATCGAGAGGCGACATGAAGATACTGGTAACGGGAGCCGCTGGATTCATCGGCAGCCACCTGGCGGAGAAGCTTTGCCGGCGCGGAGACACCGTGGTCGGCCTGGACAACTTCAACGACTACTACGATCCGCGCAAGAAGCGCGCCAATGCAAGCCGTTTGCAGGTATTCGAGAATTTCCGCATGGTTGAAGCGGATGTGCGCGACCGGCCGGCCATGCTCCAACTCTTTGAGGAGGAGCGATTTGAGGCGGTGGCGCATCTGGCGGCGCTGGCCGGCGTGCGCAAGGCCGTAGAATATCCCGAACTGTATGTGGCCGTTGATTACAACGGCACGCAGAACCTGATGGACGCCGCTCGCTGGAACGGGGCCGGCAACTTTGTCTTTGCCTCCACATCATCAGTGTACGGCAACACGAAGCAACTGCCCTTCACCGAGAATGACCCCTGCGACCGGCCCTTGCAGCCTTACGCCGCCGCCAAGCGAGCCGCCGAGATGTTGGGCCACGCCTATCACCACCTCTTCCAACTCAATTTCACCGCCATTCGCTTCTTTACCGTCTATGGACCAAACGGTCGCCCGGACATGATGGCCTATCTTTTGGCAGACAGCATCCGCCACGGGACGGCTGTCCCGCTGTACAACGAGGGCCGGATGTGGCGCGACTGGACTTTCGTGGATGACATTACGGATGGGGTGGCCGCGGCGCTGGACAGGCCGCTGGGCTACGAGGTGATCAATCTAGGGCGCGGCGAGCCGGTGCAGTTGCGCGATTTCATCACCTGCCTGGAGGAATTGGCCGGCCAAAAGGCGAACCTGATCGCTCAACCGATGCTCGCCGCCGACGTGCCGTACACCTTTGCCGACATCAGCAAGGCAAGGCGCCTGCTTGGATTTGAGCCGAAGACTTCCTACCAGGATGGATTGGCCCGCTTCTGGAGCTGGTACCTGGCACAGTTCCCGTAAAGCTGACGTCCCGCTCAGGCGCTCAGTTCTTTCAACATCATAATTCGCGCCGATTCGTCTTCAATGAAACCCAGGTCGCGCATCGTAGCTGCAGCGCCGGCATGGTGTTCGCTGCTGCCGAATCGCACATAAACGCTCATGCCGGGGCCGAAGGGGCTGGTCATCTGGTGCAGCAGGCCGGCAGTCAGGGCCGGATCGGACCAGCAATCCGGCGCGAGGCACAGCCGGCAGAGTAATTGATCATTCCGGTACGCTGCCCAGGCGCAACCCACCTCCTGATGTCCCCGCAGGCAAAGCCAGAAGCGCCCCTCGCTCGGGATCTCACCGTACTCCTCGCGCAGTAATCCGGCTGCCCAGCACTCTCCGTTGGCGAGTTCGATGTGAAGGTAGCGGCGGAATCGCTCCCGGCCGGCGGCCAGGGGCAGCGCTTCCACGGCCGCGATGGATTCAACAGTAGCCGGGGGAGGCGCGCCGCTCCAGACATGCGCATGGACGGTGCGATAGCCCAGCTTTTCGTATAGAGCGCGAGCCGGCCGATTATCCCAGTCCACCTGCAATGCCGCCCAGGATCGCCCTGCCCGGCGGATGATCGTCTCCAGATCACGCAGCAGCGTCTCGCCCGTTCCTTGCCGGCGAAAGGGCCGGTTGACGCTCACGTTAAAGATGACGCCGCTCAGCCGGCGCAAATGCAGGAAGGCATAGCCGGCCACTTGCCCGTTGATGACCGCCTTCCGCCCCCGGCCGGCCAGCAGCAGGTAAAACGGGAAGGTCGCCCGGCTGATCGGGCCGAACACACGTCGCCGGGCAAGCGTGGTGAACTGATGATCGACGCCGATCATATTGGCATAAGACATGCGGCCAATTGACCACACTTCCCAGGGGTACACCGGCTGAATAACTATCGCGCGCTCCGGCATCGCGGCTGATTCTACCACTACTGCCGGCCGCCGTAACATGTCATGTAGCCGCCGGCTTCCCGTTCCGCCGGCAATCGCGTGTTGGTCATGAGGTTGATTCATGGTACAACAATGCCAATGACGAGTGACGGCCTGCGAAAACCGGATCTGCCCCCCTACAGATTCATCAACAGCGCTGAAAAATGGTCATCCTGTGTGCAGGCGCTTGGCCGGCAGACACGGATCGCCATTGACCTGGAGGCGAACAGCATGTATGCCTACCGGGAGCGCATTTGCCTGGTGCAGATCTCCACGGCCGATGAAGATTTCATTGTGGACCCCCTGGTCATTTCTGATCTGCAACCATTGGGCGCAATAATCCAGGATCCGGCAGTCGAAAAGGTCTTTCATTCCGCCGAGTACGATTTGAAGCTGCTTAAGCGCGAGTTTGGCTGGCAGGTGCGCAATCTGTACGACACGATGTGGGCGGCGAGGATATTGGGCGTTGAGCGCGTCGGCCTGGCCAGCCTGCTGGCGGACATCTACCAGGTGCGCCTGGATAAGCACTTTCAGCGAGCGGATTGGTGCCGGCGCCCGCTTTCCAAAGGCGAACTGACGTACGCGCAGGCGGACACCCACTATCTGCTTGGTCTGCGGGATCACCTGGCGGCGCAACTCGAGGCCGGCGGCCATACTGAAGAAGCGCTCGAAATATTCGCCGAACAGAGCCACGTGGAGATCAGTTCCAATCACTTTGACCCCGACAGCTTCTGGTCAATCAACGGGGTCAAAGAGCTTGATCCCCAGGGCAAAGCGATCCTGAAAGCGCTGAACACCTACCGGCACCAGGAGGCCGCCGCCCGCGACAAGCCGCTCTTTAAGGTATTGAGCGATCGGACGCTGGTGGAGATCGCCCAAAGCAGACCGCACGACCCGGCTACTCTGGGCGACATTCACGGCATGACCCCGGGACAGACGCAGCGCTATGGCCGGCATATCTTGCGGATTATCGCCGAAAACGAAGGCGCCCGCGCGCCGGCCCGCCCCAAACGCCCGCCCAGGTTGCCGGATGCGGTCTTCAATCGCTATGACCGGCTACACATCTGGCGCAAGGAACGGGGCCGCGTGCGCCATGTGGAGTCCGATGTCATCATCAGCCGGGAGGCCATGTGGGAATTGGCAAATGCCAATCCGCGGACGTTGCCGGAGTTGGAAGCGACCGGCATCCTGGGCCCCTTTAGGCTACGCGCCTATGGGCCGGAGTTGGTCCAGCTATTGAGTGAGGAACAATGAAAATCACGTTTCATGGAGCGGTGCGCACGGTGACCGGCTCCCAACATCTGCTGTCCATCAACGGCAAACAAATCTTATTGGATTGCGGGCTGTATCAGGGCCGGCGGCAGGAATACTATGACCGGAACAGGAACCTGCCTTATGACGCTCGTCAGGTGGATCTGCTGGTTCTTTCGCACGCGCACATCGATCACTGCGGCAACATTCCCAACCTGGTGAAGAACGGCTTCCGGGGCGACATCATCTGCACCTTTGCCACGCGCGACCTGTGCACGATCATGTTGCGCGATAGCGCCAAAATCCAGCAACAGGATACCGAGTACCTGAACAAGCAACGCAAGCGCAAAGGAGAGCCGCCCATCGAGCCGTTGTACACGATGGAGGACGCGAATGAATCGCTGAAGCTATTCGTCGGCCTGGGTTATGACCGGCCCCGCGAGATCATGCCGGGCGTTACCCTGACCTTTTATGACGCCGGCCATATCCTGGGTTCGGCCATGGTCGCCCTGGACATTGAAGACCATGAACAGGGGCGTACGCAACGACTGGTGTTCAGCGGCGATATTGGCCGGCCCGATCGCCCGATATTGCGCGACCCCACATTCCTGGACGAAGCGGATATCCTGCTGGTTGAGAGTACCTACGGCGACCGCCTGCACCCGCCGGCAGAAGAGATCGGTGAGCAGCTCAAGCAGATTGTAAATACGACCTGCAAGCGAGGCGGCAAGCTGATTGTGCCGGCCTTCGCGGTTGGCCGGACTCAGGAGCTTGTCTACCGCCTCCACCGACTGGTGGAAAGCCGGGATATTTCGCCCAAGTTGCCCGTTTTCGTGGACAGCCCCCTGGCTATTGACGCCACCGCCATCCACCGCCTGCACCCGGAGGCTTTCGACGAGGAGTTGAACCGCTTCATCATGGAAGATGGGCACGGGGACCCCTTCGGCTTTGACATGATCCAATACACGCGCTCCGTCGAGCAGTCCAAGGAACTGAACTTCCTGCGCGATTCGGCGGTCATTATCAGCGCCAGCGGCATGGCTGAGGCCGGGCGAATCCTGCATCACTTAAAGAATAACGTGGAGGATCCGCGCAACACCATCCTGATTGTCGGCTGGCAGGCCCCCAACACACTGGGGCGCCGGCTGGTGGAGCGACAGCCGGTGGTGAAGATTCTGGGCGAAGAGTACCAGCTCAAGGCAGAAGTGATCACCCTGAACGGCTTCAGCGGCCATGCCGATCGCGACGAGCTGATCGCCTGGGTGCGCCATTTCAGCCGCCGGCCCAGGCATACCTACATCGTGCACGGCGAAGAGAAGGCTTCATTTGCCCTGCGCGATGCCCTGCAGAGCGATGGCTTCGCCGGCGTGACGGTCCCGACTTTGGGACAATCGTTCACCGTGTAAGAGGCGAGCGGCGACTGAGAATGAGTAACGCACTTGAGCGAACATTTGCCGGCGCCCGTGTGCTGATCACCGGCCACACCGGCTTCAAAGGCTCCTGGCTCTCCATCTGGCTGCGGGAGCTGGGCGCGGAGGTCATCGGCTATAGCCTGGACCCGCCCACCGATCCAAGCAATTTTGAGTTGAGCCGGCTATCCGAGCGGATGATCGACATGCGCGGCGACGTGCGCGACCTGCCGGCGCTGCGCGAGGTAATGGCCCAGCATCGCCCGCAGTACGTCTTTCACCTGGCCGCCCAACCGCTGGTGCTCCCTTCCTACGACGCCCCCAAAGAGACCTTTGACATCAATGCCGGCGGAACCGTGAATGTCCTGGAAGCGGTGCGCCAAACCGGCTCAGTGAAGGTGGTCGTCTGCGTCACCACCGATAAAGTGTACGAGAATCGGGAATGGAGCTGGGGCTACCGCGAGATTGACCGCCTGGGAGGGCATGACCCGTACAGCAGCAGCAAAGCAATGGCCGAGCTGGCCATTGACTCTTATCGTCGCTCCTTCTTTCAGCAAGGCTATCCGGCGGTAGCCTCGGCGCGGGCGGGCAACGTCATCGGCGGCGGGGATTTCGCGGACTACCGTTTGTTGCCCGACTGCATCCGCGCTCTGCTGGCCGGCGAGCCAATCCACCTGCGGCATCCTGACTCCGTCCGACCCTGGCAGCATGTCCTGGAGTCGCTCAGCGGCTATCTGTGGCTGGCGAATCGGCTGGCGACGCGCGGCCAAAGCTACGCTCAGGCGTGGAACTTCGCCCCCTGGGAGATGTCCGAGATAACCGCCCGTACCATCGTTGAGCGCACTATCTCTTTGTGGGGAAAGGGTAGCTGGGTGCAGACGGACGAAGGTGCAGCGCGAAAGGAGACCACGCTGTTGCGCCTGAACTGGGAGAAGGCGGCGCGGGAACTGGGTTGGAAGCCGGTCTACGATTGGCAGGCGGCTCTTGCCGCAACCGTGGAGTGGTACCGGCGCTATAGCGAAAACGCAGAGGCGACCGTCCCGGATATGTATCCCACCTGCGCGGAGCAGATCGCGGCCTATTGCCGGCGCGCCGCCGAGCTTGCGCTGCCCTGGGCGGTCTGACCAGCCGGCCGCCTGGATAGTCCTCTCGCTAACTGAGGACAAAACCCCGCAGGTCTTTCACGGGTCTACCGCTGAGCGAGCATACTCAGCAAGACCTGCGGGGTTTGAGAAAGATTTAGCGAGAGAACCACTAAATGATGCCCAACTCCTGACCGACGCGGCCGAAGACCTCCAGCGCCTGCTCGATGTCGCTGGGCGTGTGCGCCGCCGAGTTCATCACCCGGATGCGCGCCTTGCCCTGCGGCACGGTGGGGAAGCCGATGGCCATGGCGAAGACGCCCTCCTGGAACAGCCGCCGGCTGAACTCCTGGGCCAGCGGCGCATCCCCCAGCATCACCGGCACGATGGGCGTCTGGCTATGACCGGTGTCGAAGCCCAGCGCGCTCATCCCGGTCTTGAAGACCGCGGCGTTGTGCCACAGCCGGTCTACCAACTCGGTGGATTCCTCCAGCAGGTCAACCGCTTCCAGGCAAGCGGCGACATCCGGCGCGGTCATGGCGCTTGAGAAGAGGAAGGGCCGGCCACGCTGCCGTAGCCAGTCAACAATCACCTTTTTGCCGGCGACCATGCCGCCGACAACGCCGAACGCCTTGCTCATCGTGCCGACTTCGACATCCACGCGACCGTGCAGCCCGAAATGATCGACGATACCCCGCCCGCCGTTGCCTAACACCCCTTCGCCGTGCGCGTCATCCACCATCAGCAGGATGTCATGCTCTTCGGCGACCGCGCATAATTCGTCCAATGGGGCGATGTCGCCGTCCATGCTGAATACTCCATCGGTGATGATCAGCCGGCGGTTGTATTCGGTGGTTTCGCCGATGACCCGCCGCAAATCATTCACGTCGTTGTGGTTGTAGCGCACGATCTGCGCCCGGCTCAGCCGGCTGCCGTCAATGATGCTGGCGTGGTTCAGCTCGTCGGAGAAGATGATATCGCCGCGCCCGACCAGCGCCGGAATCGTGCCCAGGTTGGCCGCGAATCCACTCTGGAAGGTGATGCAGTCCGCCGCTCGCTTGAACTCCGCCAGTCGCTCTTCCAGTCTCACGTGTAATGTGGTCGTGCCGGCGATGGTGCGCACCGCGCCGGGACCGACGCCGAAGCTGTCAATAGCTTTCCTGGCTGCCTCCCGGATGCGCGGATGGTTGGCCAACCCAAGATAGTTGTTGGCGCAGAAGTTGAGCAGTCGCCGGCCATCAATGGTGACCCAGGCATCCATCGGCGAGTCTATCGTTCTGATCACGTTGAAAAGCCCGGCTCCCTGCAGGCCGTTGATCTCTTCTTGTATCCAGTCTGTCTTGGTGCTCATCGCTTTCCTCTAGCTATCGAACTCTGAGATTCGAGATTCCCGGAAATTTGCCATCGAGATTCCCGGAAATTACCTGTTCAACCAACCCGTATGCGACAGCAATTTCCGGGAATCTTTTCGTTACATCTACGTTGGAAAATGCCATCGAGATTCCCGGAAATTCCCTGTTCAGCCAACCCGTATGCGACAGCAATTTCCGGGAATCTTTTCGTTACATCTGCGTTGGAAAATCCAGGAACTTCACCTGCAGATCAAATCTATCCGCCAAATGCCGGCCCAACGCCTTCACGCCGACCGTTTCCGTTGCATAGTGTCCGGCAAAAATAACGTTCATGCCGTAGTCAGCGGCGGCCCAATAGTGCGCGTGCGACGTCTCGCCGGTGATGAATGTGTCCGCGCCGGTTGCGTGCGCTTCCGGCAGCTGATCAGCGCCATAGCCGGACAGGATCGCCACTCTGGAGACGGCTTGCGGCCCATAGGCCAGGGTACGTACCGGCCCCTGCAATTGTTCAGTGATCGCTTGTTCCAGGTCGAGCAGGGTGGTACCCGGCGCGACACTCCCCACAGTGCCCAGGGGCGCGTTTAGCGCTTCACACCACCAGCCGTCTACCTGCACGCCGAACATCTGCGCCAACACCGCGTTGTTGCCGACTTCGGGGTGCGCGTCCAGCGGCAAATGGGCGCTATACAGATTGATGCCGTGTTTCATCAGCAGGCGCACGCGCTTTCCCAGTGGGCCGGCGATGCGCTGTTCCTTGCCCCACAACACGCCGTGGTGCACGATCAACATGTCGGCCTGCCATTCTGCCGCGGCCTCGATAATCGCCGGGCTGGTATCAACACCGAGCGCGATCCGTGTCACAGCATCGTTGCCGGTTTCCACCTGAAGGCCCTGTTGCCCGTAGTCCTTGACTTCGGCGATGCGCAAATAGGCGTCCATGTAGTTGATTAATTCTGTGCGATCCATGCCCTTCTTCCTTTCAAACGATTATACCTGAAGTAGATGCCCGCTGAGCGGGCAGATCTCGCCGGCGCTTGCCTTCCGGTCATGTGGCGGGGAAGGCTGCTGCATGCTATACTCACCGCCGTCATGAGTGCAAACTTGTTGAACGAGCCGGTACTCTTGCTCAACATTAACTTCGAACCCCTCAACGTCTGCTCAACGCGACGGGCGTTAATCCTCCTTGTCTCCGGCAAGGCGGATCTGGTCCTCAATGGCCGGGGCGTCATTCACAGCAGCAGCCGGGAATTTGAACTTCCCTCCATCATCCGATTGAATCACATGGTGGGCCGTCCGCGTCCGCGAGTCGCCCTCAGCAAGCGCGAAGTACTGCGGCGCGATGAGTACATCTGCCAGTACTGTGGCCGGCACAGCGCCCTGCTCACCCTCGACCATATTGTGCCCCGGCACCTGGGCGGCGAGCATACCTGGTTGAACCTGGTAGCTGCCTGCGCGAGCTGCAACCGCCAGAAGGGAGGGCGCACGCCGGAGCAGGCGCATATGAGTCTGCGGCGTCTGCCCTTCGAGCCAAGCTCCTCGGCGCATTATCGCTTTGGCCGGCACCTCGGCCAGCGTGAGGAGTGGGAGCCGTTTCTTACCGGTTGGTAAATCGTCAGCCGGTTCGCCGCGCATTTTGCTCCCCCAGGAGCACGATCTTTGGCAAACCCTCGTTGATCAGCTGCGACAATTCGGCGACCAGCTGACGATACATCTCAATATCCTGCCCAAAAGGATCCTTTATGTCATAGCGCGGACTACCCGCGGCCAACTCGCTCAGCAAGTGAATCTTGTGGGCCGCCTGCGGAAACTCAACCGATAGCGCTTCGACGTGTCCCTGTTCCATGCACAACACCAGATCGGCCTGGTCCAACGAGGTCGCGTCAACCATTTGCGCAGTGCGTCCACTGATGTCGACGCCCTGTTCGGCCATCAGTTGGATACCGTGTCGCGCCGGCGGGCGCCTGTCAACCGCCCATGTGCCGGCCGAGCCAACCGACCAATCAGTCATCCCTTTAGTGATCAGTTGTTGGCGCAGCAGCCCTTCAGCGATGGGTGAGCGACAAATGTTGGCGGTGCAGACAAACAAGACATGGGGCATGAAGCAAACCTATCACAAACTCGAGTTTAGATTTTACCACTCCGCGATCAGACTGTCAGGAAGTTAGAATGTCGCAGCAGGCCAATAAATCGCCGGCTAATAACCCATGTCCGCCGAGCACCACCGGAATGGGACAGGCAAGCGCCTGTTCTGTGAACTGCCGCAGCCACGGATCATCCACCTCTGCGGGCATTCCCAGGTCCGAAGCAAAGCGGGACCGCCTGTCCGGAGAGCGCCGGTGATGTGCCAGCAGCACACGTGTGTCAATCAGCGCCGCATCCGCCCACTCCGCCAGCAGGCTGAAGAAAGCTTCCATGCCGGCCACTTCAATATACTCGGCCAACAGTGAGCGTACTTCGCCGCGCCGCTCGCGGCCGCTGGAAACCATGCCGCGCTCCTCGGCGATCACGCGCAGCCAGCATTGACTGACGCGATTCACCGCCGCCCAGGCATCCGGCCCAATCCGGCCGGCGATGAACACGCGGGCCGCCGGGCGCGCCAAAGCCTGCAATACCTGCTGCAACCGGCCGGCATCCAGGGGCAATGAGGCCAGATATTGGCGCAATTGAGGTTTTGTGTTCGGGTGGATGCTTAAGGTAAGTAAGTCCGTTGGGGTGTCTATGTCCAGCCGGCTGGCGGCGGAGGATGGCAGGGCGCGAAAGGGCATACCCGCTTCAGTGGACAGCACCCAACCGAGCATGTTGTCTCGCGGCAGGCGGGCTGTCCAGGACTGGATGTGACGGGCCGGCGTCACGCCTGCCCAATCACTGGCGAAACGGTTGTTGGTGATCACCAGTTCTTGCGCGCTATCCAAAGAAGTCAGCGCTTCGGTCAGCATTTCGTCGGTCAGCAACGGCGACGCTCCGCCCCCGAAATAGAGCAGTTTAGAAATTGAAAAGCGATCAACCAATGCTGAAAGGGTCTCGCCGATATGGGGCGCTTCGCCGGCGGCGGATTGCACGTAATCGGTCACGCCGGCCGGTAACAGCTCTGTGCTGTCCGGCGAGACCAGGACGATGCGCTTGATCAGAGGCTGCCGCGACAATTGCGCGATCAGGTCATAGGCTGCCGCCCGCAGCGCGCCGTCCATCCATTCTGCCGGGCCGGCCTGAAGCGGGGCGATCCCGCCGACCATCACAACCGCCGAGATCACAGTCGCTGCTTACAAAAAAGGGCAATCGCGCCAAACGGCGCGACTGCCCATGGGCGACAAAAAAGGGAACGGTCAGTCAAGCTCGGGTTGCAATAGGCCGTAGTTGTTATCGCGACGCCGGTAGACCACGTTAATGGCCTCCTCTTCCGCGTCGAAGAAGACGAAGAAATCATGACCGAGCAGTTCCATCTGGTCAATCGCTTCTTCGGCGGACATCGGCTGGACTACAAATCGCTTCCGGCGGACGATAACCTGGTTCTCGCCTTCCTCTTCTCCTTCCTCCAGCACGTCCTCTAAAGGCAGCGGCTCCATCTCCGGAAACTCTTCGCGACCGCCGCGCCGATTTTGCTTCCGCTTTCCCCGGTAGCGTTTGATCTGGCTGTAGAGTTTGTTGATGACCGCATCTACCGCGGCGAAGATATCACTACTACGCTCCTCAGCGCGCAGAATTGTGCCCCAACTATCGCGCACAGTGATCTGCGCCACGTGGCGATCAACAGCGCTCTTCGCGTTTTGCTGCGTCAGATCGACGTGCACCTCCGCCAGGTTGGGCATATAACGGTCGAGGCGAGCTGTCTTCTTCTCGACATAAGTTTGAAGCCGGGGGGTCACTTCCATTCCGTGACCACTGATTGTCAGTTCCATCGATTAACCTCTCCAAGTGATACAATCGCTAAGTACGTAACAAACCTCGCAGGTCATGGCCATAGTCTCCGGCGAAATCGCTCTTCAGCCATACGGGGTTTTCTGCTGATCAAAGTGAGCCGCTCAAACCTCAGCCCGGTGTGTCTTTTCCGTTGCTCGCGCCAGGCAATAGGCTGAAACTGAGACCGCTCCGGCCGCCAGCAGCGCTTCGGCAGAAGCCGCCAATGTGGCTCCGCTGGTCACCACATCATCCACCAACAAGATATGTCTGCCGGCGACCAGGCCGGGATCCGCCTTGAACGCCTTCTGGACATTCTGTAGTCGTTCACTTCTGCCCAGTCCCGTCTGAGGTGGTGTGTACCTGACGCGCTGCAAGCCGTTGGTAAGCAAATGCCAGCCCAAACTGCGAGAGAGTTGGCCGGCCAGCAACATTGACTGATTATACCCTCTTTTCCGCTCTCGTTTAGCGTGTAGAGCTACCGGTATGACGATGTCTACCGGCATCTGCCACGCCGGCCATGCTTCCAGCATGATCTCTGCTAAAGGCTCTGCCAGCGCAAAAGCGCCTTCATATTTCAACTGCCAGATGGCGTGGGGGATGGGCCCCATATATAGTGTCGCGGCGCGGATGCGTTCCAATAATGGGGGCTGTTGCCGGCAGTGAGCACATATTCCGTCAATCGGTATGTCGTCGTCATGCGGCTTACCGCACAGCCGGCAGAGGGGATGGGACACCCAGCAGATGTCCGCCCTGCATGAGTCGCAAAAGAGCGCCCCCACGCTGCGGCAGCCGGCGCACACCGGAGGAAAAACAAACTCGACCAGCGTCCGCCTAGTTTGGCTCACGACCTCTCCCCCGATCAATTTTCCGGCGCTTCCTACTGTAAGAAGGGAATCGTTTCCCTGAGCCATTCAATGGCGCTGTTTATCTGTGGTCCCAGCAGGGTCAGAATCGCGATAATGACGATTGCTACAAGCACCAGGACAAGCGCGAATTCTAACCAGCTTTGGCCGTCTTCATCGCGAAAGAACGACATGGTATGGTACCTCCCTGGACATGGAGAAAAGGGAAAAACAGGCAGCCCTGTGGTCAGAGCTGGCCCGCAACTCCTTCCTGGAGCGCCGCCGGAATTGAAAACTCGGCTCTGACGCCGTTGGCGACGCTGCTCTGAATGGTGAGTTCACCGCCCATCAGCTCGGCTCGCTCCTTGAGCATGATCAAGCCGCTCCTTTTGTGACTGCTGGAAGATAGTACTGCATCGGCGTCAAACCCGACGCCGTTATCCTCAACGACAATCGTAATTGGGTCGGCGGACAAATCTAATATCAATTGCAAATTGCCGGCCTCACTATGTGTCCGGGCGTTGTTCAACAGCTCGCGCGCGGCGCCGAAGGCGACAATTTCCACATGGCGCGGCAGCCGGCGTTCGTCCCCGTTGACGGTCAGGCTGATAACCGGCCCATTCTCCTCCTGAAATGCCTCAACATAGCGGCGAATGGCCGGGACGAGCCCCAATTCGGCCAATGACAAGGGGTGAACTTCAAGTAGCGCCCTTCTAAAGGAACCGAATGTCCTGGCGGCGCCCTTCTTCAGTGAGGCCAGTTCGGTTCGGGCGCGCTCAGGACTTACCTCATAGAACCGCTGGCAGAGTTCCGCCTGCAGAATGAGATTGCCCAATGAGGAGGCCGGTCCGGCATGCATACTTGCCGCCAGGCTTTCGCGAATGGACTCCTCGTCTTCGATGGAACGAATCAGGGCTGATTCGTCATTCGTGGGCGACCGTGCGTCCGTCTCCGGGATACCGCGCGGGGCGGCAAGCTGCAACAGCCGGCGTTGTGTCTCTGCCAGCCGGCCCAGGCTGCGATGTTCGCTTTTCAGCTGTTCCATCCGGCCGCGCAGGGCGACCATCTGTTGCCGGGTGTTCAGCAGCGCTTCGTATCCTTCACAAATTTCCGCCGGGGCCACGCTATCCAACTGGGTCTGGAACCGGCGCACGTAGCTGCTGACCTGGGCGTTGCGCTGCATCACCAGTTCTAACTCTGCCGCGTTTTGCGCCAGCCGGGCTTCGATATCCTGTAGCCGGCTGTTGGTCTGCTCCCATTCGACGGCGGTCGTCTCCAACAGGGATGGCAAGGTGGCGGCCTGTCCTGTTACCGCTTCGTCCGGCATGGTCGGCTCACTCGCTGCGCGTGCTGTCCAGGCGGACCCAACCCCGGCTTAAAGCGTAGACCGCGGCTTGCGTACGATCGTCCACCCGTAGCTTGCGCAATATTGAAGTCATGTGATTCTTGACCGTCTGATGGCTGATTCCCAGCCGGTAGGCAATTTCTTTGTTGCTCAGGCCACGGGTGACAAACTCCAGAATCTCCATTTCGCGGGGAGAGAGCGGGACCAGATAGTCGCTGCTGTCGGCGGTTAAGGACTCGATTGAGTGGCCGACTTTCTTTTCGATCCACTTGACTGCCTCATCGGCGGTCATTATCTTCTCGCCCACTACAAACTTGCCTTCATGGGCGGCGACGATTGTGCGCACCAACAACTCTGGGGCAATGTCCTTCGCGCAATAGGCATTCGCGCCGGAGCGTAGGGCATGCACCACCTGCTCTACCTCATCGTAGCCGGTAATCATGACCACCTTGGTATCCGGCAGCTTGCCCTTGATCCGCCGGGTGACCTGCAGCCCGTTGACGGTGGGCAGATTGATATCCATCAACACGACTTCCGGCGCCAGACTTTCCGCCAATTCAACGGCCAGCTCGCCATCGGCTGCCTCGCCCACCACCTCTAGGCGCGGGTCCGTTTCCAGCACATCGCGCAAACCCTGGCGAAAAACAGGGTGATCATCCACCACCAACAATCTTATTACGTCAGACATGGGCTATGCTTCTCTCCTTTCCTTGGCGCCAATGCAATTGAAAGATGGGAGCATGCTTGAACCGACCCGGGCTACCACGGTCATCAGGTTCGGAGAACCATCATCAAGGATGGGATCGGGTAGTGACATAAACGCAGTATACAAGAACTGCAATGGCGTCGCAAACCTGGAGAGACGCTCGTCTTCAGCCGGCAAGCGGGCGACGCGCGTACACTGTAAATAGATCGCCGAAATTCACCGGCGCCGCAAGTTGCGCCAGCTTCAACCGGCTAACCACCCCATTTGCAAGTCGTCCAGCCGTATCATTCATACCCTTCACGCGAGAGGCGAGATACCCCAGGCGCAGATATCGCCCCTGCGCGCCGGACCAGACCACCTCAAAGCCAATCGCCCGCAACATCTGCGCCAACGTGTCCTGACTGAAGTAATGGATATGCATATCCATCAGCCAGGGCCAGCGTTCCCCCAGCAGGCGCGCCGCCAGGCTGTCAATGTCCATCGTGTGCACGGCCAGGTAGCCGCCCGGCTTCAGTAGTTTGAAGGAGGCCTCCAGTTCGCCGGCCGGGTCATCCAGATGCTCGATGACGTCCCACATGGTCAGCACGTCAAACTGCCGGCCGGCTTGCCGGATCGTCTCCTGCGTGCCCTGAGTCACCGGCAGGCCGCGAGCAGTCGCCACGGATACCGCCCAGGCTGACGGTTCAATGCCGAGAGCCTGCCAACCCGCCTCCAGGGCAACCTCTACAAACACCCCAATGTAGGCGCCCACATCCAGCAAAGAGCGCCCATCTGCCGGCCCAACGTGCTTCTCCAGATGCTGTAGATGTTTACGAAATGTCAGCTCGCGCCCCGCCCGCTCGTGCACATAAGTTTCGTCTTCTACCGCTTCATAGGCATGAATAAGTTCTTCACCGTCCCAGCGAGGGTTGGCGTATACGTAGCCGCAATGCCGGCACTGCACGATTTGGGGATGATGGCCGTAGCTATTACTCGTGCAGCGAAATGCGGAGACATTCGGGGCGGCGGCGCTGTTCATGGTCTCCGGAAAGCGCACCCGCCAATCGTCCCGGCCACATAAATTGCAGCAAACGTATTTCATGAAGGTGAGGAAGCAGAAACTTCCGGGTAGACCGGCTTGACCCGGCGCAAACGGCGCAGGAACAGGCGCAAGACAGTGTATTGCGCCTTGAAGATCTCCTGCCGCGAGATCTTCGTCTTTCCCGCCCGCCGGTCCTCGAAGATGATCGGCGTCTCCCCAACCCGCCAGCCGCGTTGCTGGCACATGAAGAGCATTTCGATCAGGAAGGAATAGCCGGAGGAGAAGATGGAATCCAGGGGGATGGACGCCAGCACGGCGCGGTGATACAAGCGAAATCCCGCCGTGGCGTCGTGCGCTTCCAGCCCCAGCATCAGCCGGGCATAGCTGTTGGCCCACTTGCTGAGCATGACGCGCTTCCAGGTGCAGTTTTTCGCTCCCCCTCCTTCGATGTAGCGCGAGCCAATTACCACATCCGCCTGCCCGGCAAGGTCAAGCATGGCCGGGATGTAGCGCGGATGGTGCGAGAAATCAGCATCCATGGTCAGAATGTGCTCCACTCCGAGTTCCATGGCCTTCTTGAAGCCGGCAATGTGTGCGGTGCCGAAGCCTAACTTGCCGGGACGATGAATGCCGTGCACCCGCTCAGGATGCTGCCGCGCCCACTTTTCGACCAGATCACCGGTGCCGTCCGGAGAATTGTCATCCACCACGATGACGCCCACATTCACCGGCAGCGCCAGCAGTTGCTCCAGCAGGCTCTCGATGTTATCGGCTTCGTTATAGGTTGGAATGATGACTAATGCATCTGTTCCGGGCATGGAATTCTCGACGACAGGCGGGCGTAAGGACTGAAACGGTGGCGGCTGCAAGCCACTTTGCGGGCTGGAGGAATAGCTCTTCCTGTGCCTGCCCACCACTCAAAGCTCTAAAAGTAGGCTCAGACTTGAGGCCCTCACACTGCGGACCCTCACAGCAGCGGCAAATTGTACTGACATTAAAAATCGCTGTCAAAGCGCGGAAAACATCCCCTGTGGCGTTTCAGGCGCCTGTTGCCGTTCCCTTTAATCAGACTTCGGGCTGATGCCGGGCGGGATCAGCCCGCGGCGACGAGCCTCATCAAATGATAGCTCCTGGTGTACGGGCCCCTTCTCGTCTCTCAGCGCCTGCTCCCAAAATGCGTCCAGGTCAAGCTGGTCTTGCTCCAGAAAGGCGTTCAACATTTCAAGCAGCGGGTCCCGGCTTCCTTGCCGGTTTATCTGCCTTCTGACAACCCTGGCAGCTGCCGATTCGGCTTGTGGATCACGCGCGCCCGTGTTGCCCCTGCCGGCCGTCGCCGGCTCATTCGTTCCTCCCTCCGCTGTAATGGCGACCTCAGTTGCGGGCTGCGGCCGCAACAGCTCCGCTAACTCGGCAACAGCCTGCTGAATGCGCTCCCACACATCGCCCAGATTGCTGTCATTCGATTCCGGTTCGTAGATCAACATCAGGAAGTGTTCGGCTCCCACGTTCAGGCAATACAGTCCGCCTCCTGGACCCGCCTGATGAAGTAGGGCCAGGGGCGAATCGTGGTGCAGCTGGCGCGCAATCAGGCGGCTGTTTTCAAGTCCGGCGACAGCCAGCCGGGCCAGTTGGCCGATGTCAAACCCGAGCTGGCCGGCGGCAAACAACACCTCGCCGGTAAGCGCGCCGAATATGACCTGAGCCGCAGCGACATCTGACTGAATGCGCTGCAACCGCTGATAGACATCAACACTTCGGGCGGATCCCGCCCCGGCGGGCGCGGCGATAATGGCTGACTGCAGCGCTTCTCGTCTATACAGCAAGGAGCGCACGGCTGCCAGCAGGTTGTCCGGGTCCAGCGGTTTTTGAAAGTAGTGCTCGATTCCCAACTCCGCCGCTTCTTGCCGGCTGTATGACGTGGCATAGGCGGTGAGAGCAATGACCGGTAATTCGGGCCGCAGCGGCCGGATGCGTCGCACGAGCTCCAGGCCGTTCATGCCGGGCAAGCGTAGATCGGTAATCAGCAGATCAAATGGGCGTTGGTGCAGTTCCAGAAACGCTTCTTCGGCCGATGGAACGGTCGCCACATGAAAATCGGGATTCGCGACCTCCAACAATGAACGCAAAAACGCCAGAATTTCGAAACTGTCATCAACTATTAGAATATGCTTTCCGGCGCTCATGGCGGCTTCAGACCAGGAAAGAAAAGGCCTGCGGATGCAGGCCCAAACAGAACTATTTGAGTTCCCGAGAATATCCGTTCAAGCCATCACTTTTCAGGTCGCATGGCGCTGAGCGAGGTGCTCGGCAATGCGGAGACATCGATCTTGCTTGCACCCGGCTCGCCATCTTCCACCAACCAGCATGCCACGTAATGCTCCTCGCCATAATCTTTCAGCGGCGGTTCTTCCAGAGAACACTTGTCATAGGCCAGCGGACAACGAGTATGGAAGCGACAACCTGAAGGAGGCCGCAACGGGCTGGGCACATCACCTTCAAGCAAGATTCGCTGGCGGTTCTGGGTGGGATCCGGCACGGGGATCGCCGACATGAGCGCCTGCGTATAAGGATGCAGGGGATTCGCGTACAACTCCTTGCGCTGGGCAACCTCCACCATTTTCCCCAGATACATAACACCCACCCGTTGGCTAAAGTGCTCCACCACGCTGAGGTTGTGCGCGATAAACAGGTAGGTAAGGCCGAACTCGCGCTGCAGGTCGCGGAGAATATTGAGCACTTGCGCCTGGATCGAAACGTCCAGGGCGGACACCGGCTCATCGCAGACAATGAACTTGGGTCGCAGGGCCAGGGCGCGGGCGATACCGATGCGCTGTCGCTGTCCGCCGGAGAACTCATGCGGATAACGCCGGGCATGATCCGCGCGCATGCCTACCCGGGTCAGCATTTCCACGACCACGTCATAACGTTCCTGAGCGTTCTTATCCGTATGTACGCGCAGGCCTTCGGCAATGCTTTCACCAATGGGCATGCGAGGATCGAGCGATGAATAAGGGTCCTGGAAGATGATCTGCATCCGGCGGCGGAGCTTCTTCAAGTCGCTGCCGTTGAGATTGTAAATATTCTGGTCGTCAAACAGCACTTCGCCGGAAGTAGAGGGCACCAGGCGCAAGATCGTTCTGCCTACCGTGGTCTTGCCGCAGCCGGACTCGCCAACCAGACCAAATGTCTCGCCGTCGTATATATGAAAGCTGACATCATCAACCGCCTTAACCCAGGCGCTGACGCGCTGCAACAGGCCGGAACGAACAGGGAAATACTTGACCAGGTTGTTTACTTCAACCAGCTTCTTCTTCGGTGTTGTTGGGGTGACCTGGCCGTTGCCGCCGGGATTGTCTTCGTTCGCCATTGAGCGTAATCCTCCTCTATTCGTAGAGCCAGCAACGTACCAAGCGGTTTGGCGCGATGGCTTTCAACTCGGGCTCTTCTTCAGTGCAAATCGTCAGGTTGTTCTGTACGCGGGGCAGACAGCGCGGCCAGAATTTGCAGCCGGTTGGAAGATCGATCAGGTTGGGCACTGACCCTGGTATCCCAACCAGTTCCCTATCTGTATAACCCAGTACCGGCGTAGAATGAATCAAACCCATGGTGTAGGGATGCTTGGGCTCCTTGAAAAGCTCCACAACCGGCGCCTCTTCCACGATACGCCCGGCATACATCACATCCACCCGGTCGCACATCTCGGCCACTACCCCCAGATCATGCGTGATCAGGATGATGGATGTATCCATCTTGGAGCCGAGGTTGCGCATCAAGTCTAATATCTGGGCCTGAATGGTCACATCCAGCGCCGTAGTAGGCTCATCGGCGATCAACAGTTCCGGCACACAGGCCAACGCCATCGCAATCATTACCCGCTGTGCCATGCCGCCGGAAAGCTCATGCGGAAACGCTTTGATGCGCGATTCCGGCTCCGGAATGCCGACCATACTGAGCAACTCAATCGCTCGCTTTTCTCCGGCCGCCTTGCCCAGGTCCTGATGAATATAGAGCACCTCCGACAGTTGCTCTCCCACCCGAAATACCGGGTTCAGACAACTGGAAGGTTGCTGGAAAATCATGGAGATGCGATTCCCGCGCATTTTCAGCATCTGGGACTCGGGCAACTTCACCAGGTCCTGGTTGTCAAAGATGATCTCACCGTCAACGATCTCGCCCGGTTGGCCGATCAGACGCATGATGGAGAGCGAAGTCACGCTTTTGCCGCAACCCGACTCGCCGACAAGTCCCAGCACTTCGCCGCGCTTCACATAGAAGTCGACTCCGTCTACTGCCCTGACGATTCCCCCCTCGGTAAAGAACTGCGTCTTCAGGTTTCTGACTTCGAGAATCCTGTCGTTTGTCTCGTTAGCCACAATAGTCCTCTCTTCCTCTCCGACCTACAGTTTCAGGCGCGGGTCCAGCGCATCGCGCAGGCCGTCGCCGAAGTAGTTG
>CAYVQP010000015.1:0-36123 GCA_964452775.1 uncultured Ardenticatenaceae bacterium
TCGCCGGCCCGGGGCAGACCGCTTATCTGGTGCAGGCTTATCGCGTGCCGGGGGCGAACGACCCGGACTTCTATCCGCTGGTGTTGCTCAATGCGGCCTTTGCCGGCGGCAGCAGCCTGGGCTTCTTTGCCGGGGCAGGCTCGAACAAGAGCTCGCGACTATACAAGGCGTTGGTTACCTCCGGCCTGGCAGCCAGCGCCAGGGGGAGTATCACGCCTACCATTGACCCTTATCTGTACACCATCAGCGCGGTGGCCCGTCCGGATCGTTCGCTGGATGAAATTGAAGCGGCGCTGGACGCGGAGCTTAACCGGCTGGTTGAGGTTCCCATTGACGCGGCCGAGTTGGCGCGAGCCAGAAAACGCGCCCGGGCGGAGTTTGTATTTGCCGGGGAGAGCGTTACCGGCCAGGCGCAGATGATGGGTTTGGCGGAGATGGTCGCCGGCAATTATGGCTGGTTTGAAGAGACATTGGACCGGCTGGAACAGGTCTCCCTTGAGGATGTTGCCCGCGTGCAGCAGGCTTATTTGCGCCCGGCCAATCGGACGACCGGCCTGTACGTGCCTTCCGGCAACGGGACAGGCTAGTGGTGCTGCTTACCTGATGCCTGGTTCACCACAGATTACGGAGCAAATTCATGGCTAACCCTACTTTTCCAGGACCTGATTCAATTTACCAGCGCCGGCTGGCAAACGGCATTTCGGTCCTGGTCTATGAGAACTTCGCCGCCGAGTCGGTGGTGGTGGAGGGATACTTTCCGGCCGGCGCCCTATCGGAACAGAGCAGCCAGGCCGGGCTGGCTCAGTTTACGGCCGGCATGTTGATGCGCGGCACAAAGCAACGAACGTTTGCTGAGATTTATGAGGCGCTGGAATCCGTTGGCGCCACGCTGGAGTTTGACAGCGGCCGGTACACCACTGATTTCTCAATAGCCTGTCTGGTCGAGGACCTGGATCTGTCGCTGGAATTGCTGGCGCAGTCTCTGCGCTACCCGGTATTCCCGGCAGACGAAGTGGAGCAGGAGCGCGGTGAAATCTTGACCGGGCTGCAGATCCGGGAAAGCGACACGCGCCAGATGGCGGGCCTAAAGTTTCGCGAGCTGCTATACGGCGACCACCCCTATGGACGAAGCCCGCAGGGCTATCTGGAGACCGTTAAAGAGCTGACCCGGGAAGAGCTGGTGCGCTTCCATGAATTGCACTACGGCCCCGCCGGCATGGTGATGGTGGTTGTCGGCGCGGTGAATGCGGAGGAGGCGGCGAACAAAATTGAGGCGGCGCTTGGCGACTGGCACAACCCGAAGTGGCAGCCGTTGCCGGACCTGCCCGCGGTGGAGATGCCGGCGGCCAACCAGCGCATCTACCATAGCATCCCCGACAAGTCGCAGGCGGATATTGTTTTGGGCTGGGTGGGGCCGGAGCGCGCTCGACCTGATTACATGGCGGCCAGCATGGCCAATACTGTGCTGGGCGTGTTCGGCATGATGGGCCGGCTGGGGAAGAGTGTGCGCGAGGAGCAAGGCCTCGCTTATTACGCTTATAGCCGGTTGCAGGGCGGCCTCGGACCGGGGCCGTGGCTGGTGAGCACCGGAGTCGCGCCGGAGCACGTGGAAACGGCGATTGACAGCATCCTGGAAGAGGTGCGCCGCATGCGCGAGGAACTGACGCCGGACGAGGAGTTGAACGACAGCAAGGCGTATCGGACGGGTTCATTGCCGGTCAGCCTGGAGACTAATGACGGCATTGCCGGCATCATCTCGGATATTGTGCTATACGATCTGGGGCTGGACTATCTGTTCCGCTTCAGCGATATTGTGAACGCCGTTTCGCCGGCCGAAGTGCAGGAGGTGGCCCGGCGCTATATGCCGCTGGATGCCGTCTCGATCGCGGTGGTCGGTCCCCCGCTTTAATAAGGGTCTTTTCGCTTGGCCTCGACTAAACCCCGCAGGTCTTGCCGGGCACGCCTTCAGTGCGCAGGATGCAAGAGAGACCTGCGGGGTTTGGAGAGAAGTCAATTTGGTGAGTAACGGTTGATGCTGGCCACAGGCGTAGACATGATTGAGATCGCGCGCATCGAGCGGGCCGCCGCCCGGCATGGCGAGCGCTTCTATCGTCGCTTTTTCACCGAGCAGGAAAGGGCTTGTTGCGCCGGCCGGCCGGATCGCTTGGCCGGTCGTTTCGCCGTGAAAGAGGCGGTGGCCAAGGCGATGGGCACGGGCATTGGCGACATGAACTGGACGGATATCGAGGTGGTAAGCGACGGGCGCGGCAAGCCGGAACTGGTGCTGCACAATCAGGCGCGGGCGCTGGCGGATAGCTTGGGGCTCTGCCGTTGGTCAATCAGCCTGAGCCATACCGAAACGCACGCCATTGGATTTGCGGTCGCGATGGGAGAGCCGCCGGAGAACGGTTAGCGAGATAGCTGATGAGGCAAGCGGTGGGCTTAACAACCGACAGGGTTACAAGCACAGTCAGATTTTTCAAATCGGCATCGAAATGAAATTTCGATTTACGGGAGAGATGAGATGAGCGAATATGCGGAACTGAAAGAGCATTTGTCGCCGGTGTGGACTCACCTTGCGGACATCGTGGTCGAACGAGCCGAAGGTTGCTACCTGTATGACCAGGATGGGGAGCAATACCTGGACTTTACCAGCGGAATCGGGGTGACCAACACCGGACATTGCCATCCGCGGGTGGTCGCCGCCATCCAGGAGCAGGCCGCCAAATTGCTGCATGGGCAGGCGAACATCGTGTTTAGCCCGCCGTTATTGCGACTGGTTGAAAAGTTGCGCACGGTCGTCCCTGCTCACCTGGACAGCTTCTTCTTCAGCAACAGCGGGGCGGAGGCGATTGAAGCGGCGGTCAAGCTGGCCCGCCATGCGACGAAGCGCCCAAATGTGATCGTCTTTCAAGGTTCGTTTCATGGCCGTACCAACCAGGCCATGGCGATGACCACCAGCAAGACTATCTATCGAGCCGGCTATCAACCGTTGGCCTCCGGCGTCATCGTTTCCCCGTTCCCATATAGTTATCGTTACGGCTGGGATGACGAGACCACCACTGAGTTTTGCCTGCGCGAGTTGGACTTCATCCTGCATAGCCAGAGCGCGCCCGGCGAGACGGCAGCGATGGTGATTGAGCCGGTGTTGGGCGAGGGCGGCTATGTGATCCCGCCGGCGCAGTTCCTGCGAGGGTTGCGCCGGGTGTGCGATGAGCATGGCATCTTGCTGGTGCTGGATGAAATACAGTCCGGCTTTGGGCGCACCGGCCGTTTCTTCGCCCTGGAGCATTTTGGCGTGCAGCCGGATATTCTGGTGATGGCCAAGGGATTGGCTTCCGGCCTACCGATGAGCGGCATCGCCGCTTCGCGCGCGCTGATGGCGGAATGGCTGCCGGGCAGTCATGGCGGTACTTATGGCGGCAATGCGGTGGCAGCGGCCGCCGCCGTTGCAACGATTGACGTCATCTGCGATGAGCAGCTGGTGGAGAATAGCGTGGCTCGCGGCGCGCAACTGCTGAATGGGCTGACCGCCATGAAGGATATTTACCCCTTCTTTGGCGATGTGCGCGGGTTGGGGTTGATGGTGGCTCTGGAGATTGGTGTGCCGGGTCGCGGGCCGGATCCGGATCTGGCCCGGCGGATACAGTTGGCGTGCCTGGATCGCAAGTTGCTGCTGCTCACCTGTGGCACATTCGGCAATGTGATTCGCTGGATACCGCCGTTGGTGGTGACCGAGGAGCAGATCGAGGAGGCGCTGGCGATCTTAGACGATGCCTTTGAAGAGATCTTCGAGGATTGAGAATCGAGGCAAATGGTAGCTAAGAAACGAATGTTGGCCGTGCTGGCGCACCCCGATGACGAATCCTTTGGTTTGGGGGGTACGCTGGCCAGTTATGCGCGGCAGGGTGTTGAAGTGCACATTGCCATCGCCACGGACGGGATTGCCGGGTCGGTAGTTGATGAATTCGCGGATAAGCGCGAAGACCTGGCGGCGATCCGGGCCGAAGAATTGCGTGGCGCGGTAGACGTTCTCGGAGGGCAGTTGCATATGCTGGGATACCGTGACTCAGGATATGTCGGCGATCCGGCCAATGACCACCCTGAGGCATTCATCCAGGTTGATCCAGAAGAGAGCGCCCGCAAGGTGGTGGAGCTGATCCGCACAATCAGGCCGCAGGTGGTGGTTACACACGATGAAACAGGGGGATACTTCCATCCTGACCACATTCGCTGCTACGAGATCACGACCGCGGCGTTCCATCAGGCCGGCAACGCCGATTACGCCCCGGGCGCCGGAGGAGCGCCCTATCGGCCGGCGCGGCTTTACTACTCGGTCTTTCCCAGACGTTGGATGAGGTTCTTCCTGTTGATGCTTCGCCTGCGCGGCCAGGATCCCACGAAAATGGGTCGGAACAACGACGTTGATTTCACAAAGGTCGGCCGGCCGATGAAGGATATCACCACCCGCATTTCCATAACCGATGCGTGGGAAACTAAGCGGGAAGCCAGCGCCCATCATCGGAGCCAGGGCGGCGGCGGCTTTGCAGGCAGGTTTCCGCAGTGGCTGCAGAAGCGGCTATTTGGGTCGGAGTATTACCTGCGCGCCTACCCGCCATATGAGGGCCGGAAGCCGGAGCGCGACTTCTTTGCCGGCCTGACGCTTGATGGCGGCAAGTAAGAAGGCTCATTCGGAAACGGCCGGCAAAATGGATTCCTCGCAGATTGAGTGAAAAAACCCCGCGGGTCTAGCCGGCAACTCTGGCAGGGCGTACTGACCCGGAAAGAGTTGCAGGGTTTCCAGCGAGAGAATTATAGAACTCCGGCGCGTTATCGCCTCTCCAGAAGTATGAGATAGTGATCGCCCCAGCCGGCGCTGAGCCGGGCGGTGGCGTTTTCCAGGCGGTCCATCAACGCAAAGAAGCGCGGGAAGCGATCTACCCATCGGCTCAGACTGCTGGTGGGTAGCCAGAGGCCTAGACTGCGTGTACTGCGATGAGTAAACCAGGGGGCGAAGGCGCGGCGCAGTCGGCGGGGCGACGGATACCAGATGGGGATGTGGGTTTCGCCGATCTCGGCGATAGCCGGCTGGCGAAAGCGGCGTAGGGCAAGCTGCGACTGCCCGTGCAGCATGTGCCAGCCGATCTCCCAGGGGCAAATGGGACCCATGGGCACCAATACTAAGCGGCCGCCGGGCGCGACGAGTTGCGCCAAAGCGCCGGCCAGTTGATCCCACTCGGCGATGGTGTTCAGGCCGCCGAAGTTGCTGAATGCGCCGGTGTAGCCGCCGCTGATGGCGAGGGCCGTCGGGCCGGCCGTGACGGCTTGCAGCGTGATGGGGTACAACTCCACGCGATCCGCTATACCCGCCTCAGCGACCTTGCTCTGCGCTACTCGGATCATTTCCGGCGAGCCATCGGCGGCGGTGACCTGCACGCCGCGCCGGGCGAGCCAGACTGCATCCTCGCCGGTGCCGCAGGCCAGCTCCAGGACGTGGCTGCCGGGTGGAAATTGGCGGGCCAGCTCTTCCCACACGCGGGCGCGCAACATCTTGCCCAACGCCGTATCCGTAAAGGAGCGATCGTAGTCGCCGGCAAAGGCATCGAAGGCGTCGGGTTGAGTTTGGTTGCTGCCGGGCGTGGGCGTGCTCATCGAGGAATCACTTTCCGGCGACAATAGGCGGCCGCTCCCAGGCGTTGGCCAGGCGTATGACGCCTTCGCTGATTTGTTCATCGCTCAGGCCGGTGTAGCCAAGCAATACGGAGGGCGGGGCCGGCGCATTCAGATAATAGGGCCGGCCCGGATAGATGCGCAGCCCGGCATCGGCGGCGGAGCGAACGGCATCCTCTTCACTCCAGTCGGGCGGCAGGTAGAGCATGATGTGCAACCCGGCCGGCTCCGGCGAGAAGCGAATGGCGCCGGGCAGGCGACGCTGCAACTCCTCGACCAGCACGTTCCGCCGGTGGCCGTATGCCCGGCGCAACCGGCGCAAGTGCCGCTGGAAGTGACCTTCGGCGATGAAGTCGGCGACTGCTGCCTGGGTCAGAGTGGGCGCGCCGCGATCGATGATCCGCTTGGCCTGCAGGAAGGGTTCGATGAAGCCGGGTGGGAGGACGATATAGCCCAGTCGCAAAGCGGGAAAGAGCACTTTGGAGAAGGTGCCCAGGTAGAGCACGCGCCCTTCGCTGTCCATGCCCTGCATGGCCGCCACCGGATGGGATTCGTAGCGCAGTTCGCCGTCATAATCATCCTCAATGACCAGCGCGTCCGCCCGTTGCGCCCAGGCCAGCAGGTCCAGGCGGCGTTGGGCGGGCATGGCGCCGCCGCCGGGAAACTGGTTGGAGGGGGTGACAAAGGCCAGCCGGGCGGCGAGGCCGGCCGGGATCAGCTCTACCATCGCGCCGTGCGCGTCTACCGGCAGCGGGATCAGCCGGGCGTCCTGCAGGGTGAATATCTCATAGGCGTCGGTGTAGCCGGGAGTCTCGATCAGCACGGCATCGCCGGCGCGAATGAGTAATCGCCCCAGGAGATCGAGCGCCTGCTGCGCCCCATTGACGATGATCACCTGCTCAGGCCCGCAGACCACGCCGCGCTCATGGTTCAGGTAGCCGGCGACGGCGGTGCGCAACGGTTCGAAGCCGGCGACGGAGCCGTAGCGCGAGAGCATGGCGTCATCGGTGCTGAGGTAGCGAGCGAGCAGGCGACGCCAGACGTCGTAAGGGAAGATATGTGGAAATGAGCGGCCAAAGCCAAAGTCTATCAGGCCGCCGGAGCCAGCGCGGTTTTCCCCTTCCGCAGGGGAAACCGGTCGCTCCATTACGCGCCGTCCCCAGGGAGCTAAGCGGGCCTCGTAATGCCGGGTGGTATGCTCCGACGAGGTCAGGCCGGTAGTGACGAATGTACCTGCGCCCGTGCGGGTGACTACGTACCCTTCCTCTTGCAGTTGCCGGTAAGCATCAACGACGGTCATCCGCGCTACCCGGCATTGCTCTGCCAGCGACCGGGTAGGTGGAAGACGGCTGCCGGCCGGGATGTCGCCGCGCAGAATGCCGTCGCGCAGTTGCAAATAGATCTGCCTTTGCAACGGCAGGTCGCCGGCGAGGTCCAGTTGAAGGGTAGGCAAGGTCGTGACCATGCGCTGATTGTAACATGGCCCGGAAGCCGGCGCAGAACGACTGCATGGCGGTCGCTTGTGTGATGCAGGCCGGGGTTCTAAAATGGAGACGGTTAGACAGGAGAACCCGATGAGTGAAAACTATGACGTGATCGTGGCGGGAGCCGGCATCTTTGGGGCGACGGCCGCGCTGGAGCTGCAACGCCGGGGTAGCCGGGTGGCGCTGCTTGACCCCGGCCCAATTCCGCATCCGCTGGCCGCCTCAACGGACATCAGCAAGGTAATCCGCATGGAGTACGGCGCGGACGTGCAATACATGGCCATGATCGAGGCGGCGATTGACGGCTGGCACGCCTGGAACGACACCCTGCCGGCGCCCCTATATCATGAAACCGGCGTGTCTATGCTGACTCGCGAACCGATGCGCCCGGGCGGATATGAGTACGAGAGCTATCAGCTACTGTTGCAGCGAGGCCACAAACCCGACCGGCTGGACGCGGATGAGATTGAACGCCGCTTTCCCGCCTGGAGGCCGGGCGCGTACGTGGACGGCTTTTTCCACGCCCGCGGCGGTTACGCTGAATCCGGCAAGGTGGTTAGCGCGGTTGTGGCCTGGGCGCAACAAGCCGGCGTGACCCTGTTGGAAGGGCAGGCGCTGGCCTCATTGGTGAAGCAAGCCGGCCGGGTGGAAGGGGTGGTGACTGAAAGTGGGCAGCGCATCTCCGGCGGGCATGTGCTGGTGGCGGCGGGCAGCTGGACATATCTACTGGTGCCGGAGTTAGCGCCCTTCATGAAGGCGACGGGACATCCAGTGTTCCACCTTCAGCCGGCTGATCCGGGGTTATACACGCCGCCGGACTTTGCGGTCTTTACGGCGGACATCAATCGCTCGGGCTGGTACGGCTTTCCCTACCATCCTCCCGAAAAGGTAGTGAAGATCGCCAATCACGGCATCGGTGTGCGGCTGCATCCAGCCCGTGATGCGCGAGTGGTGACCGCAGAGGACGAAGCCAACTTGCGTGAATTTCTGGCCGGCACGTTCCCCTCGCTGGTTGACGCGCCAATCGTCTATACCCGGCGCTGCCTCTACGCCGACACGCTAGACGAGCATTTCTGGATCGATCGCCATCCGGAGTATGCCGAGCTGACGGTGGCGACGGGTGGGAGCGGGCATGGATTTAAGTTCGCGCCGATGCTGGGGTCGCTGATTGCCGATGCGGTGGAAGGAAAGCCGAGTGAGTGGCTCAAGAAGTTTCGCTGGCGCTACTTACGGCCGGAAACGGGCGGTCAGGAAGCTGCCCGCCATCACTGACCAGCTATTCTGCTATAATAGAACTAATGTCATATTCACCGCCTGTCCGCGTCCAAGAAATATTGCAAAATCTGCCGTCCCGTCCCGGTGTGTACATGCACAAGGACGATCGCGGGCAGATTCTCTATGTGGGCAAGTCGGTCAACTTGCGCTCGCGCGTGCGCTCCTACTTCGCGGCTACGGTGGATTCATACAAGACGAGCCAGCTGCGCAGAAAGATCGCCGACATCGAGATCATCACCACCGACTCGGAGCTGGAAGCGTTGTTGCTGGAGACGACGCTGATCAAGAAGCACAAGCCCCAGTACAACATCCGGCTGAAAGACGACAAGCGCTATCCCTACATCAAGGTGCATTGGGACCAGCCGTTTCCAAAATTGACTGTCACCCGGCGCATGGCCCGCGACGGCGCGCGTTACTTTGGCCCCTATACGTCCGTGTGGGCGGTGCACCAGACGCTAGACCTGCTGCGGAAGATATTCCCTTATCTTACCTGTGACCGGGAGATAACCGGCAAAGACGAACGGGCCTGCCTCTACTTCGACATTAAGCTGTGCAACGCGCCATGCATCGGCAACGTCAACCAGCAGGAATATCGGGCAATGATCCAGCAGCTGATGGATTTCCTGGACGGCAAATCCGACTACATCATTCGGGACATCGAGGCCAGGATGAACGGCGCGGCAGAGGCGCTGCAATTCGAACAGGCCGCCTATTATCGCGACCAGGTTATCGCCATCGAGAAGGTGGTGCAAAAGCAGAAGGTCATCTCTAACGAACACACCGACCAGGATGTGATCGCCTTTGCCCGAGACGATGGCGACGCCTGCGTGCAGGTGTTCTTCATCCGCTATGGCCGGCTAATCGGCCGGGAATATTTCCTGCTGGAAGGCACGGAACACGAGTCGGATGCTACCGTATTGCAGGAGTTCCTGACGCAGTTCTACGATGAGGCGGCGCACATTCCTAGGGAAGTGCTCTTGCCGCATGACGTAGAGGAAGCGCAGATCATTGAACAATGGCTGCGTCAGAAGCGCAGCCAGAAGGTGACCATTACCGTCCCGCAGCGGGGGAAAAAGAAGGAGCTGGTGGAAATGGCGACCACCAACGCCGGCGACACGCTGGCCACGCTGCGACAGCAGTGGGCGGCCGACCGCTCCCGGCATGTGGCGGCGATCAGCGAATTACAGGAGGCGTTACACCTGCCCCAGCCGCCGGCGCGCATCGAATGCTACGACATCAGCCACACCCAGGGCACGCAGACCGTCGGGGCGATGGTGGTGTTTACGCAAGGTGCGCCGCGCAAGAGCGACTACCGGCGCTTTAGCGTGAAAACGGTGGGCAATGATGACTATGGAGCGATGCGAGAGGTGCTGACTCGCCGTTTCCAGCGCTACCAGGAATCAGCCAACGGCGAACTGGATGATCTCAGCCAGATCGGGAAGTTGAAGAAGGAAGCAGCCTGGTCGCTGCTGCCGGACCTGCTCATTGTAGACGGCGGCAAGGGACAACTGGCGACGGCGATGGAAGTGCTGGAGCAGTTCGATTTGACCGGAGTCGTGCCACTCGCCGGCCTGGCCAAGCGCGAGGAAGAGATTTTCGTGCCCGGCATGATGCAGTCTATCCTGCTGCCCAGTCGCTCTGAAGCGCTATATCTCGTGCAGCGCGTGCGGGATGAAGCGCACCGCTTTGCCAACGAGGGTCACCGCAAGCAACGCAGCAAGGCCGGCACTGCGTCCATCCTGGATAGCATCCCCGGCGTAGGACCGAACCGGCGCAAAGCCCTATTGGAGCGCTTCGGTTCGCTGGATGATATCCGCCGCGCAACCGTTGAGGAGATCGCCACCGTTCCTGGCATTCCGTATGTGGTCGCCGAAGCAGTAAAAGCGCAACTGAATTAGGGTAGTTAAACCGCCTTCCCAGGACGCCCAAGAGCGGCAACTGCACGGGAGCCGTCGCCGACCGCGGACTTAGCGCACACAATCCAGGTTCCCCAGACAAAGTGCGCCCATGGCCCATTCCACAAAATTGTGGGCAAAAAGTATTGACAGATTAGCTCATATGTTCTATTATCGAATTAGAACGTTTGTTCTTACTAGTTTCAATCGAGGAGGTCCACATGTCTACATTGAGCGTAAATCTTGAGCGGCGGCTCGCCGGTACTAATCTCCGGCCCAGGCAACTGGTAGTAGCAGGCATTCTGGTCATCGCCCTTATCGCCTTTGAGCTATTCAACTTTGATACGACTCGCTTTGCCCTGGAGAATCTTTTGGGTGAGATGGTATTCATGGGGGTAGCCTGGGCTACCATCCTGGCGATTGCCTTCTGCGGCATAGACCTGGCCGGGCTGGTACGCCTATTCTCGCCGCAACAGGGCAAGGAGCAACCGAAAGAGGTGTGGTATCTGATGGGCGCGTGGCTGCTGGGAGCGACCATGAATGCAGTCATGACCTGGTGGGCGGTCTCCTTGACGTTGTTGGACCACAATCTGGGCAACGAAGTGTTAAGCCGGGAACAATTGGTCCGCTTTGTGCCGATCTTTGTGGCTATTCTCGTCTGGCTGACGCGCATTCTGTTCATTGGATCGCTGTCAATGGCGAGCGGACACATTGTAAGCCAACGACGTAGCGAGAAACGCGCGCCGGCCGGCGCGGCCGTTGCCGGCCAGGCCGCCGAGCGTCAACAGAACGTCCCTGCGGTCCGGACGAACCAGACGCCGGTCAGGCAACCCACGCAGGCTGCACCGCTCCCTGCTCGGCAGGCAACGCCCGTCCCAGGGTCTACGACGGTTACGGCGCCGGCTGCTATGCCATCGGCAGTACCTGCCACCAGGAACCCGGCTGCGCCGTCCAGACCGGCCCCTAACCCGGTGACGCCCACCACGCGACAGCCGGTCTCAGACCCAACGCGCGTGAAGCAGAGACCGCCGCGACCCGGCATGAGCCCTTCCTCCCTAAACGCCAGTAGCCGCGCACCACGCTTTTAGTTGATTCGAGGATAAATCATGGCACTCAGCACGAAGTATCAAAACAATATTCAACCTATCGCGCTTTCCCTCCCGTTTGGTGGGCATGTCGAGGCGAACGACGGTGATCCCTTGCAGAAGCGCGCGTTGGTGTTGCTCATTTCTTTGATGATTGTGATGCCGCTGACCGTCGTTGGGCTGTACTTGTTGGGTGACTCCGGCGCGCGCACTGTGTACGCCGCCCCGGAGGCAAACCCGGTCGCGACTGCCCAGCCGGCCGCCCCCGAGCTAACCGAGACAGGCGGAATAGGCGGCGCGACGACTGCGCTTGTCTCTACCGCCGCGCTGGCTCCAATTTTTGCGCCGGAAGTTCTGCACTGGACGCCACAGATTCTTCAATGGGCCGCGGATTACGAGCTGGACCCGAACTTGGTGGCGATCATCATGCAGGTGGAATCTTGCGGAGATCCGGACGCAGTTTCCGGCGCCGGCGCGCAGGGGCTTTTCCAGGTAATGCCCTTCCACTTCTCCGCCGGCGAGAACATGACCGATCCCGAAACCAATGCCCGACGCGGCCTGAACTACTTTGTAGAGGGCTTGCGCTATCATGACGGGGACATTGGGCGCACATTCGCCGGTTACAACGGCGGACATGGCACCTCGGCAAAGAACTGGAGCTTGTGGCCCAGCGAGACGCAACGATATTACACCTGGACCACCGGCATCTACGAGGACATTCAGGCCGGGCTCAACCCCAGCCCTACGCTGGAAGCGTGGATGGCTGCCGGCGGCGCGGGTTTGTGCCAGCAGGCCGCGAGCCGGATTGGCATGTAGTAAGGACGCGAAAACTTCGCGGGTCATCCTCGGCAATCTCGTGCTGGACTTGGCTAGGCGAGCTCTGCGGGGTTCTCAGTTGAGCAAGGAGCGCGGCCGCCGCCGCGCTCCTTGCGTGTTGACTGCCCCTGGCTAGCCGTTATACTCTTACGCTGATCATTGACGTCGTTTGACTGCGAAACAGGAGGTAAGCATGTCGGTTTCGATTACGTGGCATGGGCATTCGACCTTTACAGTTGACGTAGACGGCATCAAGCTGCTGGTGGATCCATACTTCGATGACAACCCTTCTGCAATTGTGGCCGCCAGGGACGTGCAGGCGGACTACATTCTGCTGACCCATGGGCATTTCGATCATGTCACCGATGCGCTTCCGATTGCATTACGCACCGGCGCAAAGGTGATTGCCAATTTTGAGATTGTGCACTGGGTGACAGGCAAAGGGTATGCCAATTGTCACGGGCAGCATATCGGCGGCGGCTGTGCGCATGATTGCGGTCATGTAAAGTTTACTCCGGCGTTGCATGGCTCGATGTTGCCGGACGGTAGTTATGGCGGCATGCCGGTTGGGTTACTGCTGACCGTTGGTGGGAAGAGGATTTACATTTCCGGCGATACCGGGCTGTTTTCGGACATGGCCTTGATTGGCGAGGCCGGCCTGGATGTGGCAGTGGTTTGCATTGGTGATAATTTCACCATGGGGCCGGAGGATTCGGTGCGGGCGTTGCAGTATCTGAAGCCGAAGTATGCGATCCCTTGCCACTACAACACCTGGCCCCTCATTGCTGTTGATGTGGAGCTTTGGGCCAGACAGGTTGCGGAGAATACGGGCAGCCGGCCGGTCGTGCTGGAGGTCGAGAGCAGTTTCGTTGTTCCTTGAGTGTCTGTGTTTTCGGTTATTTCGCGCTTTGGGATTGACTTGGCTTGATTGGTGCACGGGCGGACCTGTTAGAGTGTGTGTCGGGTGTGCCCGAATCATGTGAAGGAGACAAGATGAACAGGCAGTTCAGGTGGCTGGTAGTGCTGATTGTGTTGTTGGGTCTGGTTAGCCTGGCCTGTAATGCGATCACCGGCGGAGGGGATGAGGGCGACGAGAATGCCGATTCCAGCGTGTTGCCGGGGTCTGATAATGATGACGGGAGCAACGAAGTTGATGACGGCTCGAATACGGAGGATGCAGCAACGACTGAGGGGCCGCAAACTCTGGATTTATTCGGCCTGACGTCTGGTCTGGCAAGTATTAACAGCTATCGGCTGCGCGCCGAAATTACGGTTCAGGCAGCTGAAGACAGCGGCGCAGCGCCCATCGTAGTTTCCATGGAAACGGCAACAGTGGTCGATCCGCCGGCATTCCAGAGTGACGTTTCGATTGCCGGGGATGAGACGATGGCCGGCATGGGTAACATCCAGCTCATTCAGATTGGCGACACCACTTATTCCAATGTCCCCGGTGTCGGTTGCGTGTCGGGATCACTGGCGGATTTGGGGACCAACGCGAACCCCTTCGCGAACCTGCTGGAATCCGGACAGATTTTGGGTGATGTCAGCGGGGCAACGCGCGTATTGCCGGACGAGAACATCAATGGTGTCGATACCTACCACTTTACCTTTGATGAGAGTGCCATGACTGATCCCAGCAACGAGCTGGAATCGGTAACCGGTCACGTCTATGTCGCAAAGGAAGGCGGATATGTGGTGCGGCTGGTGATGGATGCCGTTGGCCAGCTAGAGTTACCGGGAGCTGACTTTTCCCAGCCGGGCAATATACACTTTGAAGTGAATACGTCCGATGTTAACGCGCCAATCGAGATTCTGGCGCCGGAAAACTGCGCATCCTTTGATTTCGACATCCCGGACTTGGGCCTGGATACAGACGCGGCCGCATCGCCTTATCCGGTGTTGGATGGTGCGCAGCAGCTCATCGTGCTGAATGACATCGTCAATTACCAGACCGATGCGCCATTTGACGATGTCGTCGCTTACTATCAGGCGGAGATGCCCGCAGCCGGCTACACGGCGGATACAGCAAGAACGTTGATCAGCGATGGGGTGGCTACACTGTTTTTCACTCGCGATGACGTTAGCTACCTGGTGTCTGTGACCGATTCGAACGGCACCATTCTCGTGGTCATTACGCCGCAGTAATAGTCGTCGGAGTAAGCACCCGCCAGGCAACGGGCCTGGGTCAGGTAGAGCTTAAATCAGCAGCCATGTAAAACCGCCAGCCTCGCTGGCGGTTTTCTTGTCCGGCAAGGGTCATGGGGTCGCCCAGGAAATTCAGTGAAAGAGCAGATGCGCTACGATCGTCCTGAACAACCGTCACTCAGGCCGGGCCAGCCTTATGTCAAGCTAAACTCCCTTGCCTGAGCTTGTCAGTTCACTGCGCTATCGCTAGACTTCCACCCGTTATGACCCCGGCGATAGAAGTTGAGAAGCTGAGCAAGCAATTCGAGAAGCCGCGCGGCTGGAGGCGCATCGCCCGGCGTCCACCGGTGACCGCCGTCAAGGAGGTGAGCTTTTCCGTGCCGCGCGGCGAGCTGTTTGGCCTGCTGGGTCCAAATGGAGCCGGCAAGACGACGCTGGTGAAGATGCTCTGCACATTGATCCTGCCCACCAGCGGCCGGGCCACGGTTAACGGCTTCTCGTTGAGCGATGACGCGGCGATCCGCGCCGCCGTGGGGTTGGTGGTGACGGATGAGCGCAGCTTCTACTGGCGACTGCCGGGACGGGAAAACCTGACCTTTTTCGCTGCCATGCACAATATGTTTGGCCGGACTGCGGAACAGCGAGTCGAGGAGGTGCTGGCAGCGGTTGACCTGACGGAGCGGGCGGAAGATTTGTTTAGCAGTTACTCCTCCGGCTTGAAACAGCGGTTGGCAATCGCACGCAGCCTGCTACATAGGCCGCAAATCCTTTTTCTGGATGAACCCAGCCGCAGCCTGGACCCTGTGGCCACCCAGCGACTACATGAACTAATCCGGGAACTGGTGGCCCAACAGGGGATGACTATCTTCTTGATCACGCATGACCTGGCGGAAGCGGAAAAATTGTGCGACCGGGTGGCTGTGATGCACGAGGGGCGCATTCAGGCAATGGGCCGGCCGGCGGATCTGCGACATCAATTAGCGCGCCGCTTCCAATATCAGGTGCAGGTAATGGAGCTGCCGGAAGCGGCCGGCGAGGCGTTGAAGCCGGTGCTGCCGGACTTGCGGGTGTCCACCGAGGCCGGCCGGCTGCATCTGCTCTTTCAAGCGGGCGAGACAGACGGCACGTTGACGCGAGTGCTGGACACACTGCACGCAGAGGGTGTGCAGATATTGAACATTGTGGCCGCGCCGCCTACGTTGGAGGAAGTCTTCGCTTACCACGTCAGCTTTGCCGGGGTCGCCGAGCATGATGACACGAACGACGGGAGCCGGACAGACTGATGCGCCTGATGTGGGCATTCTTTCTACGCGACCTGCATACCGAGCTGAGTTATCGCCTCTCGTTTATCATGAGCATTGTGGGCGTCTTTTTCAGCTCGCTGACCTTTTACTTCGTATCGTTGCTGGTGGGAAGCGATTCGCCGGCCCTGGCAAGCTATGGCGGCGACTACTTCGCTTTCGTGATCATCGGGGTAGCGTTCGGCGGCTACTTTGGTCTCGGCCTGAACGGATTTGCCCGGGCGCTGCGCGAGGCGCAAACCACCGGCACGCTGGAGGCGATGTTGATGACCCCGGCTTCCCTGTCGCGGATCATCATCGGCTCAGCTACCTGGAGCTACGCCTTTACTACCTTTCGCGTCTTCGTCTATCTGCTGGTGGGCACGTTGCTGCTGGGCTTGAGCTTTAGTGGGGCAAATTACCTGGGGGCGTTCGCGGCCCTTATCCTCTCGATTATTGCCTTTGCCAGTCTGGGCATTATTGCGGCGAGCGTGATCATGATCATCAAACGCGGCGACCCGGTGACCAGCCTATTCGGCAGTGTGTCCACGCTGGTGGGCGGCGTACTTTATCCGGTGGAGATCCTGCCGCCGGCTCTGCAGAAGTTGGCGGCGCTGTTGCCGATCACTTACGCCCTGCACGCGATGAGGGAGGCGCTGCTTAATGGAGCCGGCTGGGCGGAGTTGCTGCCGGACCTGCTGATCCTCTCCCTGTTCTGCGTGGTCCTTTTTCCGCTTTCGCTTTGGTCCTTTCGTTTTGCGGTCGGGCGGGCGCGAAGCGAAGGGACGCTGGCCCACTATTAAGAGGGCGCAGCGTCCCGTGTGATCATGCATTAACAGGCGTGGCCATTGAGCCGGCGGCGCGCCTGACAGGGAGTCAATTACTCAGCGTTATGAACGGTTCCTTCGCGGCGCCGGTGGCCCTGATGCTGGCCGTTCGACTGGGGTTCATTTGCCGGCTCTGCGCGCAACAATGTCCCGCCGACCGACAGATAATCGTACCCCTGTCGCACGAGCGCATCATAGTCCGGGATCATACGCCGGCCGTCAATGATCAGATACGGCGGCTGTACCGTGTTGGCGATCGTGCTGGACAGCCCGCGGAACTCCTCCCAATCGGTGGAGATGAAGAGCGCGTCGCTGCCGGCGATGGCGCTCTTCGCCGAATCGTGATAGCTAATGCGTTCAAAGAGGTGATTGTGGTCAGGGTCAAACCAGCGTGCTTGCGCCTCGTGCATCGCCAGCGGATCGTAAGCGCGGATTTCGGCGACGCCGCGAGCCAATAACGATTCCACAACCTTCAGCGCCGCCGAGTCGCGCATGTCATTGGTGCGCTTCTTGAAAGCCAGACCCAGTAAGGCAACTCGCTTGTGGTTGAAGTTGAAGCCGGCCTCGTGCACCGCCCGGTCAACCAGATAACCCTTCTGGTATTCGTTAATGTTGTACACCGCCTGCAGCAAATCGGTGGATCGGCCGGCGCTGTTCAATTGGGAGATCAGCGACTGAATATCCTTGCCGAAGCAGCTACCGCCGGCCCCATTGCTGACGTACGAGCCCCAAGTGCTGATGCGCGTATCGGAGGTGACGCCGATCTTCAAGTCCTCCATGCGCAGGTTGGGGAAGGTCTCGCCCAGACGCGCGCCTACCCCGTTCCAGAAGGAGATGTAGGTTAACAGCAAGGTGTTGGCCATGTACTTGATCGCCTCCGCGGTCTCCGGCGTTGTCTCCAGGTAACGGATACGCACGTGGTTGACGAATTGGGAGTAGGCCCGGCGCAAAAGCAGGAAATCTTCCTGATGGTCAGCGCCGACTACCACTCGATCGGGCCGGCGCGATCCCTCGACGGCGTTTCCCTGGGCCAGAAACTCAGGGTTAGAGGCGACGCCGAAGTTTTGCACGCCATGCTCGATCATGACCTGCTCTAAAATGCGAGAAGTGCCAATGGGAACCGTGCTCTTGTTCACCAGGACAACGCGCTTGGGGTGGGAGCGCTCGGCCAAAAGCTGCGCCAGGCCATGCGCGGCATTCATGTAAGTGCTCATGTTGGTGGCGCCGTCGCGCTTTGGCGGCGTCGGCAGACATAGATAGATTACGTCCGCGCCATCAATAACGCCGGTCAGGTCCGTGGTAAAGTGCAGGTAGCGGCCATGTGTCTCTTCAATGGCTTCAACCAGGCCGGGCTCATTGACGTACTCCTCAATCCGCGCCCGATCTCCCGACTCATAAGCGGCGATGCGCTTTTCATCGATGTCGTATGCGTAGACTTCGTGCCCATACTCAGATAGTACGGCCGCATGGGGCAAGCCGACAAATCCGGTTCCAACGACAATGATCTTCATGTTTGCTTACTCCTCCGGCCAAAGCTGGCCGGCGCATTGAGAAATGACGATTGACTGCCTGAAACTACGACAGTGCTTCTGCAATTTCCCGGAAACTGAATAGCGTGTTCCCAAAGACCAGAAGCTGATAAGTTTCCGGGAAAAGTGCAATATGATACCGGCGGCCTTTATACCGCACAAAGGTGATTAAACACAACGCTCTGCAGACGCTTTTCCCATGACAGTGCGGCGCGGGTCAGGTCAGCATGATCCCGGCGGCCCGCCGGCCAATCTGCACGGCGAAATTGGTGCCCCTATCCCAGGGATATACCTGGCTCATGGAGGCAAAGAACAGGTTAGGCAGCGGCGTGCGGATGTCCGGGATGCGCCGCGAGTGATTGACCTCCGGCACCGGCTGGGCGTAGCGAGCGCGAAAGAGCCAGCTCTTGCGTACCCAATCCGGCCGGAACTCCGGGTTTACCCGGGGCAGGCTGCTCACAAAGAGCGTCTCTAACTGCTCGTGGGACATGCTCAAGTAGGGGTGATCCGGGGTCACATAATCGCCGCAGTAGACGATGTGGTCGCCGCCATAATGCCGGCGATCAATGTAGTTCGTATGCTCTACAACCGCCAGGAAGGGATAGTCATTCTGGCTCTTATCCGGCGTAGCGGCCGGAATGTTGAGCCAATAGGTGCCGCTATCGGCCATCAAGGACTGCTTCAGAGCCAGCGTGAGGACTACCGCGCCCATGCTCTTTAGCTCCGCCAACTGGGCAAGGTAGTCAGCGGGTAATGCCGGGGCCATCCGGCTGAGCAGCTCCGGCGAGGTTGTGGCCAGGCAGCGATCCAGTTCATACTGCTGCCCTCCCGCTTGGAGCGAGAGCCGGCCGTCGTCGAGTGGGGATAGCGCCTGTGCCGGGCAACTCAGATGGAGGCGCCCCCCTTTACGTTCGACTGCAGCGGTGAGCGTGTCTACGAACATTTGAAAGCCGCCTTCGAAGTAACCCAGGCGAGGGCTGCGCACCTTCAGCCTGGCCCACATCCAGGCCATGTTCGCCTGCTGGTAGTATGGGCCGAACTTGCCGATGAGTAACGGGCGCCAGACCATCTCATAAATCTTGTCCCCATACCAGCGGCGCAGCCAATGGTCGGCGGTGTCCTTTTCCAGCCGGCGCCAGGGGTTGGTGAAGCGCAGCCCGGCGCTGACCAGGCCGAAGCGAGCCACATCCAGCAAGTTGAAGCCGGGGAACGTAATCCATCGTTGGGGCGAGTCAAAGGGGATAATCCGCCCCTGGTAGATGACCGATGTGGTTGGCCGGGGGAAGTAGACTTTCTCGCGAATACCCAGTTCATTGACCAGTTCCAGGATCGACTTATCGGAAGTGAAGAGGTGGTGATAGAACCGCTCCAGCGGCCATTCCCAATTCTCGTCACGGAAGCCGGTAGCCAGGCCGCCGGTCCGGCTATCCGCTTCAAAGAGCGTTACCTGGTGACCGGCGTCCAGCAGGTCAAAGGCGGCTGCCAGGCCGGTGATGCCCGCCCCGATAATGCCGATTTTCACGCGATCGCCTCACCCTCGCTCGGTTGACCGCCCTGGCCAAAGTCCGCCCAGCTCAATCCTTCGCGCAGCATGTAATAGCCGCCCAACAAGGTGATTGGCAGCCAGAGCGCGGCGTGAAGCACTAATGTGTAGGCAGTGGCAACGGCGGCCGGGACCAGGTACAGCTCATGTAGTATTTTGATGCCGGGCAGGTCGAATGTGCCGACATAACCCGGCGCGGACGGCAAGGTTGTGGCCAGGTTGACGATGCCGTTCATCAGCATCAGGGCGAAGAAACTCACATTGAAGGGAAAGGCCTGCATCACGAACCAGTATTTGAGGGTCTCCAGCAGCCAAATGAGCAGCGAGGTGAAGAAGATCATCATCACGTTGCGGAAGCTGCGCAGGGATTCCAGGCCGGTCAAGAAGCGTTCAGCAAAGCCGAGGAGGGGCGCTTGAGCGCGGCTGAGGGCGTCCGGCTGGGCGCTGCGGGCGGCGGATTGCGCCAGGCGAGCGCCCAGGCGTTGCATAGACAGGCCGGCCTTGCCGGGGAGCGCGCCGCCGTAGGTCGCTATCGCCGCCGCCAGTCGCAAGCCAATGCGGGCCAGCGCCAGCAGCGGCCTGAGCAATATCCGGCTGGACCACTCGGCCGTCCGGTAGGCGCGACTGGGTACCGCCGCCACCACGAAGAAGAGCAACAGCGCGCCAAAGAAGGCCAGGCTGGCAATGATAACTAATGTGCGCACCCAATCCGGCAGGTTGGGCAGCAGCGGCAGGGCGACGAAGATAAACATCAACATGACCAGCCCATCGAACACTCGCTCAACCACTACCGTGGCCAGGCTGGCGCTTACCGGCACCAGCTCGCGCCGGTAGAGCACGTAAGAGCGCAGTAGCTCGCCGGCGCGAAAGGGGTAGATGTTATTGCCCATGTAGCCGATGACCACCACCGGGAAGAGGCGCCGGACGCTGATCCGCTTCAGCGGCCGCAGCATGTAATCCCATCGCCAGGTACGCGCCCATACGGCCACGAAGTAGACGGCCACGCTGGGGATCAGCCACCAGTAGTTGCCGGCTTGCAGCGCAACGCGTACTTCTTCCAGATGCAGGCCGCGCAAGGCGTACCACATGAAGACGGCGCTGATGAGAATGCCCAGCCAGAGTTGCCAACGCTTCAAGAAGAGCTCCTGATAGGAGACAAAGTTAGTTTCACGGTGCCCTGTCGCTCACCCGCAAAGCCGATTCCGATACATACCATATACACTGGCGAGCAAACAAAGTCGCAATTATAGCATAACGTCCAGGGCAGCGATTGCGCCGGTTATGCGACGCTCATCCAGCCGGCGCTTGCAAACTGAGCGTGTTACTCTATAATTCTAGCTTGTTCGGGGCGTGGCGCAGTTTGGCTAGCGCGCACCGTTCGGGTCGGTGAGGTCGTGGGTTCAAATCCCGCCGCCCCGACAGGATTGATGGTCGCAGCTTCGGCTGGGGCCATCTTTCTTTTTTTGGGTGGGATTGGGTTACATGGCCCGTTCGCGAAACAAACGAAAACCCGTAGGTCTTCAAGCGGAATCGCCGGCGGCCATGGCCGTGAAGGACACCTACGGGGTTTGTTGCAATCCAGGCGCGTCTTGCTCGATGCAGGCGGGTCGTTCCAACCCGTGCGCCGTCAGCAAGGCATCGTCGTTCAGCAAGCAGGCTGTATCTCCCTGGGCCACAATCAGCCCCTCATCCATGATGATCATGCGTGGGAACAGCTCCTGCACGAGCAACATATCATGGGTGGAGACTAACATCGTCACCGGCAAGTCGCGAAGTAGATTGATCAATTGCCGGCGTCCGCGCGGGTCCAGGCCGGCGGTGGGTTCATCCAGTACCAGGATATCCGGCGACATTGCCAACACGGTTGCGATAGCCACTCGCTTCTTCTGGCCGATGCTCAGGTGATGGGACATGCGCCCGGCGACCTCACTCATTCCTACCTGATCAAGCGCGGCGGCGACGCGCCGGCGCACTTCCACTTCCGGCAAACCCATATGCAGCGGCCCGTAAGCCACATCCTCAAATACGGTGGGTGAGAAAAGCTGGTCGTCCGGATTCTGGAAAACCATTCCGACCCGGCCGCGAATAACGGGCAGGTTCTCCTTGTTGACCGGCAGGCCGGCCGCCTCTACGACGCCGGCGCCCGACAGGATGCCGTTCAGGTGCAACATTAAGGTACTCTTGCCCGCGCCATTGGGGCCGACCAGAGCTACTTTTTCGCCGGCAGCGACCTGCAAGGAGACGCCCCGCAGCGCCGGCTGCCCATCAGGATAGGAGTAACGCAGATCCTGCACGAAAAGCATGTGCCGGGCAGTGGCCGTGGCGGGGACAGGTGGGGGCGGCGTGTGGTGGGTGACCGGCATGGTGACGTGGACTCTTATCAGAGGCGGGCGACGAACTGAATCAGGAACACTGCCGCCAGGGCGGTGATCCCGGCTATCCAATCGGGTCGGGTCAACTCATGCGGGTTCATGGTCAGCATCCGCCCCCGATAGCCGCGGGCGATCATGGCCTGATAAACGCGATCACTGCGGTCCAGACTGCGCAAAAAGAGCTGGCCCACCATTTGTCCGGCCACGCGCGCCCGCCAGATGACCGATCCGCCGATGGCGCCGCTGCCGGGTAGGCGGGCGCTGCGCGCCTGTCGCGCGCGCAACATCCGCTGCACCTCTTCCGCCAACACGAAGAGGTAGCGATACATGAAGCTAATGATGCTAACCAGGATGGCTGGAACATGCAGGTGGTTGAGCGCGTGCATCAGGTCAGGAAAGCGGGTGACGGCGGTAAGCAGAATAGCTGCCTGCACCGCCAGCCAGCCGCGGGCCATGACGCTGACAAAACGCACCAGGCCGGCATCACTGACCGCCAGCGTCACCGGTCCGGCTGACCAATCCAGCAGCACGTTCCCAGGCGTATTGATCAGCAGGGTCATGGCGGTGAGCAGAAAGGGCAGGATGATCAGCGAACGCTTGAGTACGACGCGATAGGGCAGGTTTGCCAGCCGGGTCGCCAGCCAGATGCACAGCCAGGAAAGGCCAAATGCGGCCCACGCGCCATCCGGCAACAACAGCGTGGCCAGCACAAACGCGAAAGCTATGACGATCTTGATGCGCGGGTCGAGCCGATGGAGACGGCTTTCCTGGTGCAGGTAGCGATCAAGCGTGTGAGTCATTCTTGCGTTGCCGGTTGCGAGCCAGGGCGCGCCCGGCGACATATACTACGCCGGCCACAATGAGCGCGCCGATCAGCCCGGCCAGGATGGTGGAGAGCGAGGCGTTATCCAGGCCGGGGATAGTGTAGTCGGGCAACAATTGATAGGGGCTATCCAATGCGCTGCTGAGGAAGGCTTGCTGCGTGGCCACCCACTCCAGGCCGTCCGGGTGGGACGAGGCAAGCGGGGCCAGAAATACGACCAGCAGGGCGATAGCCAGGCCGGCCAACGCCCAGCGCCCGCCCCCTTTCGCGGTCTGTTCGCCAAGCAGGTCCGGCCGGGTGGCCGTCAGGAAAGCCAGTGCAGCCACCGTAACCAGAGCTTCGCCGGCGCCAATCAACATGTGCACACCAACCATCGCCGGCACGACGACGGCCATATTGGCCGTTCCACTAAGCCCAAGTAGCAAGGCTGTGACCAATGCCGCCAGGACGACGGACAGCCAGGAGGCAACGCCGGCTATGGTCAGCCTGAGGCCTCGCCCGCGCCGGCTGACCAATCCATAGAGGCCGTATGCCACGAAGCCGGGCACGATGCCCATCACCAGGATGTTGGCGCCCATCACGATCAGGCCGCCATCCTGGAACAATAACGCTTGCAGGGCGATGACCGCGGTCATTACCAGCAGTCCCAGCCAGGGACCGAGCACGATGAAAGCCAGAGCGGCGCCTATGAAGTGGCCGGAAGTGCCGCCCAGCACGGGGAAGTTGATCATCTGCGCCGCGAAGACGAAGGCAGCCAGAATCCCCGCCAGCGGCGCCAGGCGTTCGTCGTAGTCAGCCTGGGCGCGGCGGACGGCGATCGCCAGAATGACCAGGGAGATAATCCAGCAGATGACGGACACCGTTGTGTCCAGGAAGCCATCGGGAATATGCAAGTAGTGTACAGATGCGAGGAATAGCAGGCCCGTCATTCTGTCCTTCCAATCTATTGTTTCCCGGCGAAAGGCGGTTCTGCCTCTCCCGGAATGGCGACTCAGCGGCCGCCGGCGGCAGCTTGCTCTACTTCACGACAGTCGGCGCAGATGCCGGAGATTGCCATGTGCTTGATCTCGGCCTGAAACCACAAGTCGCTAAGTAGCTGCTCGGCCAGCGGCTCGAAGTAACGGTCCGGAAGTTGCACCACGTGTCCACAAACCCGGCAAACCAGATGATGATGCGGCGTCTCGTGCGCCAGTTCGTAGACCGCCAGGCCGGAGATCTCGGTGCGCGTTACCAGCTGTAGATCGCAAAGGAATTGCAGGGTGCGATATACCGTGGCCCGGCTGAGCGCCGGCGCCTGTTCATGCACCGCCGCGTAAATCTCGTTTGCGGAGAGATGGTCGCCCTGCTGGCACAGCGTATCCAGCACGAGCTGGCGTTGGGGGGTCATGCGATACCCCATTTCGCGGATCTGATAGGCGACGTTGCGTTCGCTGTGAGACATAAGCTGGCCTTATTGCGAATAGTCGCAATTGCGAATATGTGCAATTATAACTCGACAGGTGCACCGGACAAGAGTTTCTTATTTGGAATGGTTGATTCTGGAGGCTTCGGCGCAACCAAAATAGAACGGCGCATGGCGATCCTGCTGGGTCGCCATGCGCCGCTGTCGCGGACTTGGATTAATGGCCGGCGGCTACTCAGAAATCGCCGCCGGCCTCAGAGGTGGATCAGGGGCAGGGCACGCCGCCCGGCAGGGCCGGATGATTGACTGCCGCACAGGCGTCAATCATGCCCTTGCCATAGATTGGATTCGGGAACTGGTTCCAGGCGCGACCGCCGCAGCTGTTGGGGGGCAGGTTCGGGGCGACCAATCCCAGGTCGGTAGTGTTCACAGCCGCCGCGTATACACTGTTGTAGGTGGAGCCGGGAGTGTCGGCCAGCAAGAGGGCGATTACGCCGGCTACGTGCGGGGCGGCCATCGAGGTGCCGGAGAAGTTGGCATAGGCGTTGTCACTGCCCCGAACGGAGGAGCGCACGTTCTCGCCGGGAGCGACCAGGTTTGGCTTCAACAGGGAGAATGCACCCGGTCCCTTGCTGCTAAAGTAGGCTAACTGGTTGGCGATATTGGTGGCGCCGACGCCGAAAACGTTGGGGTAATCGCCCGGCGAGCCGACCGTGTTGCAGCTTGGACCGCTATTACCGGCAGAAAAGACCGGGATGATGCCGGCCATGCGCCAGGACTTGACGTAGCTCTTGTACCACTGGTCGCCGCTTCCGCCGCCCCAGGAGTTGTTGACGATATGCGGGGCCATGGCGCAGTTCGGATTATTCCCGGCCAGGTCGGTCGGGCAGGCGATCCACTGAGCTGAACTGGTCAGGTCAAAGGACGAGCAAGAAAGGCCGTCACAACCCTGGGCGGCAATCCATTGTGCGCCCGGCGCCACGCCGATCTGGTTGGAGCCGCCATCGTCGCCAACCATGGTGCCCATTGTGTGCGTGCCGTGATCGTTCACGTCCGTCGGCGCCGCATAGACCAGGTCAGGATCCCACCAGTTATAGTTGTGGTCGCCGCCCGACCCGCGGTACTGGTCGTCAATGGCATCATGGGTCCAGCGGACGCCGGTGTCAATGTTAGCCACAACCACTCCCTGGCCGGTATTGCCGGTGGCCCAAACGTCCGGCGCATTGACCCGGCTGACACCCCACTCGATCGCCTCCGCTGAGGCAGGCGCAGGTTCCATCGCGACCGGCGCCACCAGCGGCACCTCTACATCCCCTTTCAGATAGGCGACATCCTTGCGAGCCGCCAGCGCTTCCACCAGGGCGAGATCTCCGTCGTAGACGTATACGCTGTTATTGATCCAGAAGGACACGTAGCGTACACCCTGAGCATCCAGCGTGGCGAGCAGGTCTGCCTGTGTGCTTGCGGCATGCGCGGTCAAAGTATCATGAACGTAATTCAGACGATCAACCCGGTCAGTCATGCTCTCAGCAGCCGCCAGTTCAGCGTCTGACGCCATCTTCACAAAGAAGTTAGCTCGCCCGCTATTGGCAGCCATCTGTTCCAGGATATAGTTGTCGACCTTCTCATTCGACCCTGCGGCCGGAGTAGCAAATGCCGCCAGCGCCAACAATACTACAGCCAGCATGATGGCCATTGCGGCAACGGACTTTGTTGAAGTAAAGTGGTTCAACATCTTCTTTTGTCTCCTTGGGTGTAACAGGGGTGCAGTTTCGGGTACAGGTTGGTGGGGATTCTTTGTGAATCCTGTTCGGGCAGCAGGTTCAGTTCGATACTTACCTCCTTTTGTCGCTCATTCTGCACTGGCAAGGTGATTTCCAGGTGGCGGTTTCATCCATTTGAGCAAAGTGTCCCACCTGGCGCGATAATAACCCATTGAAGACCGGGTTGCTATAGTCAAAATGGCATGGCAGGGACAACAGTACAAATCGTTGGGAGAGCGCGACAGGTAGGTGAACCGGACCGGCCCTACTGATCACCGGCCTGACTGGTTGCGACTTCGCGCAGGGACTTCTCCAACACTTGACGAAAGGCCGGAGGCACCTTCATGGTCAGGCGGGCGGTAAGGCCGTCCGCCGCAGGCTGCAGGAGGTATTCGCCGGCCGGGTCCAGTTCGTGTCGAATGGTGAGAAACTCATTAACATCCTCACGGGTCGCAGAGTTCCAGCGCAAGGTTAGAATGAAACCGTCTTCCGTTTGCTCTGAGGCCTGTATGGTAGCCAGCAGCGCCCTGAACAACCGCTCGTGACGCAACAGCGTGGAATCGTCATGCCCGCCGATCTGATCCAGGAAAGGAAAATCCTCCGGCTGCACGAGTAGCCGGGCAATAGGGTCCACCGGTTCCTCGCTGGCCCATTGGTTCGACCAGGCGTCGCCCACGAGCTTCAGCCGGCGAAATGACTCTCGCGGCAAGAAGTAAACCGCGCCGGAACAATAAGGGCGCTCGGCCAGCATTTCGCGGTTTATGGAGAAATTGTACACGGCGAGGCGTTCACCCTGCCGGTTGCTGAAGTACATGACCCCGTTGCTGATGCTACCCGATAGGCGCTCCCGGTCCACAATCGCATAGAACATCGGCCAGATGCCGTCGTGCGTGCCGTAGACTGCGGGTAGATTTCCCTGGCCACCCGCATCGCGCAACTCAAACGACTTCCGAATCGGCAGGAAGTGTTCGATCCCGGTATTGTTTGAACCGTGAAAAATGAACTGATCGCTCTCGGCTGCATGCAGCAGGAATTCGTAGCGGGGATACGGCAGATCATAGGCGATCCAGTCCCCACTACTTACAGCAGTCACCTTTTGCAGCAGCCCGTCGAAAGCAGCTCGCTTCGCTGGGTCCCAAACGATTGCCGGCAGAGTGAGCCGCTCTACCATCTCCATGCCCGCCAGGGCTTCCGGCGAAACTCGCTGCAGTTCGAATTCGCCGACCGCGAGTGCAGTCGCTAGTTCGCCGGCCGGCCCACGAAACTCACATAGCGCGCCATCTAATGGGCCGCCCAGCGACCGGAAGCTCCGGCTGTTGCTGGTGGGTTGCAAGAGAATCTCGTAGCCGGGCGGAACACCCGGCACTGCAGCGACCAGGCCCCACTCGTCAAGTCTGACTTCCAGCAAGAAGCCAAACGTCGAGTAGTAGCCGCAGAATGCGCCCCAATCTCCTGGAATAGTCATCAGTTGATCTCCTCTTCAGAACGCAACCGAACTGCAAGCAGGAGCGCGTCGAAATTGGGCCTAAGCAGCCGGCGGACCTCCCGGCCCGAAGTATTTCGAATCGCTAAAGCCCAGGATGAGGAAGAAGAAATGTGGGAACAAGAAAGTGCCGATCGCGTAGCCGGTTCCCTTGTCAAAAGACTTAGCCAGCTCGAGGGCCACCAGGAACCAGGCGACGATCTGTACGAAAGGAATGAAGAAGAGGATCAGCCACCATCCCGGCTTGCCGACGACGCGTAAGAGCACCCAGATATCGTAGATTGGAATGATCGCCGCCCAACCCTTCTCGCCGGCCTTGACAAAGATGCGCCACAGGCCGACAACACCCAGGATGAAAACTATTAAGCCAAGGCAGCTGCAACATTGCACATAGAAGCTTCGCCATAAGTCGGCGACGCGATCTACATAGCCCTGCTGAACAATCGAGGCCAGAAAGATCATTGTCGTATTCAATATATCCTCCTCTTCAATGCTACGGACTGAATCTGATGCCTAACCGGAACCATCTGCGTAAAAGCCGACGCCGACGGTGCCCGGGCCGACATGTGCGCCGATGACCGGGCTGAGCGGGACCAGATAGGATTCCACGGGATCGAATTGCGCATCCAGCAATTGTTTGAACGAGGCTGCTTCTTCCGGCGCATTCGCGTGGGCGACAGCCAGGTGGACGCCGGGATGTGATCCCAGCTTCTCCGTGAGGTAGTCGCGGACGAATTGCAGCGCCTTGCTCTTGGTGCGCACGGATTTGAGCGCTTCAATGCGCCCGTCAACAACCTGCAATACGGGCTTCACTGACAACAGGCTGCCCACGAAGCGACGCCCACCGCCGATTCGACCGCCGCGGTGCAGAAATTCCAATGTGTCCACGACGAACACCAACTCCGCGCTTTCGCGCACGCGGGTGGCTACCTGGGCCACTTCTTGCGCCGAAGCTCCGGCCCGCGCGGCCCGCGCCGCGGCCAACACCATGAAGCCCATCGCCATGGAGGCGAACTTGGAATCTACCAGCTCAATCTTGACATCCGGCAGCATCTTTGCCGCTGAACGAGCCGAATCCAGAGTGCCGCTCAATGCGTCGGATATGAAGATACCTACGATGGATTCCGCGTAGTTGGATACTTCCTGGAACAGCTCGTGAAATTCGCCGACAGAGGGCTGAGAAGTGGTGGGCATTTCGCGCGCCGTACTCAAGCGCTGGTAGAACGCTTTCGGCGCAATATCCACCCCATCGCGCAGAGTGCTACCCTCCCAGTTCAAAAGAAGTGGGATTACTGGTATCTCATACTCGTGTACTAGCTCCTCAGGCAAGTAAGCGGTACTGTCCGTCACGACAACTACCGGCGTCTTCGACATTTCTATCCCTCCTATCTCTTACTTTCGCATCGGGCCAGCTGTACCCAATCGCAGAAATTGTGAAGCTGACGCCTCTTCCAGCCCGCGAGATCGGCTTGTCGAGAGGCGAATAAGCGCACTATACCCAAAGGTGACAGCAAGTCAACTGCTATTCCACCGTGACGGACTTAGCCAGGTTGCGCGGCTGGTCAACGTCGCATCCCCGGCGGACAGCAATATGATAACTGAGCAGTTGCAGCGGGATCGTGTTGACGACCGGCGCCAACAGCGGAGGCGACTCCGGCACCCGAATGACGTAGTCGGCCTTGGCCGCGATCGCCTCGTCATCTTCATTGGCCACCGCAATGACAATACCGCCCCGGGCGCGCGCCTGCTCAATCTGGCTGACCATCTTTTCGTACAGATGATCTCCACGGGTCGCAATGGCTACCACCGGCATCGTCTCGTCAATCAAGGCGATGGGGCCGTGCTTCATCTCACCTGCCGGATAGCCTTCGGCGTGAATATAGCTAATCTCTTTCAGCTTCAGCGCTCCCTCCATGGCCACCGGGTAGTTGATGCCGCGCCCCAGGAAAAGGAAGTCCTGTGCGCGATAGAGATGCCCGGCCAACTCCTCGTACTCATGGTCGTGGTCCAGCACGCGGCCGGCCAGATCAGGCAGCAGGGTCAGATCATCAATCAGCTTCTGCTGCTGCCGGGGCGACAGTGCGCCGCGCAGATCGCCCAGAGCGCAGGCCAGCAGATAGAGATCGACCAGTGAGGCGATAAACGCTTTCGTGCTGGCGACGCCGATCTCCGGGCCGGCGTGCATGGCAATATAGCCGTCGGAAAGGCGCATGGACTGGCTGCCGACGGCATTGACAATGGACCAGAGCAGCGCCCCCTCCTGCCGGGCCAGTTCGCTGGCTGCCAGGGTGTCGGCGGTCTCGCCGGATTGGGAGATAGCCAGCACCGCTGTGTCCCGGTCAATGATCGGACAGTAGTAACGGAACTCTGAGGCGTATTCCACCTCGACCGGCAGGCGGGCGATTGACTCGATCATGTATTTGCCGACCAGGCCGGCATAGTAACTGGTGCCGCAGGCGATGAGGTATATCTTGCGTAGTCGCTGCACCAGTTCCGGGGTCAGATTCATTTCCGGCAGTTCGACTCGCTTGACGTCAAAGGCTACTCGCCCGCGCATGGTATCTACAATCGCTCGCGGCTGCTCGAAGATCTCCTTTTGCATGAAGTGCTTGTACTCGCCCTTGACGGCGCTTACCGGGTCCCAGGGAATGGCGTGAACTTCGGGATGCACCGGGTCGCCTTCCAGCGTCGTGACCTGGTATTGATCCCGCGTGATTAGCGCCATCTGCCGGTTTTCCAGGAAGACCATGTTGCGGGTGTATTCCAGGATGGCGGGAATGTCGGAGGCGATGTACATCTCACCACTCCCCAGGCCGAGCGTAATGCCGCCGGCGTTGCCGATGCGGGTGCAGATCAGGGTGTCCGGGTGGTCCGGCGTCATCGCTACGACCGCATTAGCGCCGTGCAGCAGCTTGAAGGTACGCCGGGCGGCTGTGAGCCAATCGAGGCCGGCCTGCAAGTGACGCTCCATTAATTGCGCGATGACTTCCGTGTCCGTCTCCGATTGAAACGTGACCCCCTCCGCTTCCAACTCGTCGCGCAGAGTCAGGTAATTCTCGACGATGCCGTTATGCACGATAACGACTCGCCCATCCATGCTGACGTGCGGGTGGGCGTTGCGCCGGCTGGGCTTGCCGTGCGTCGCCCAGCGGGTATGGCCGATGCCGATGTTGCCGTTGAGAGGGTTGGCGGCCATCATGCTCTCCAGGTTATGCAGCTTGCCCACTTCCCGCTGAATGGCAATTTGACCGTCCGGCTGCAAAACGGCTACCCCGGCCGAATCGTACCCCCGATACTCCAGACGCTTCAAGCCACTGAGGATGACCGCCGGCGCCTCACCTGGCCCAATGTAACCGACAATTCCACACATGGTTTCCTCCAAATAGTGTAGCGACTATGGCCGCCGGACAAGTATACCCGGCGACCCATAGCGACATATCCGGCACGTACCCACGCGCGATGTCGGTAAGAGCATGGGAGGTGCCCCAATAAAACTGCCGACAGCTCTCAATAACTGCTGTCGTCGCCACTGCAATCTGCTTTGTGAGGCCGGTTACCCGGCTGGTTTGTCAGATTGCTCCGTTGGGGCGAAACGCAGGGCCGTGGCCGGCCCAGGGAGGTATCCGCTGATCTTTCGACTTTCGGCGCACCGGATTAGCCGGTAACGCCTTAGCTCCACCTTGCGGTGGAGATCCTCCAACCTCGTCACCCCTGAGTGTTCAGGTCTGAACATCCAGGGGCCATGCGCTATTTCGTTTGCCCACTATTCAGTTGTCGGTGCATCGTATCGCGGCTACGAGAATATGTCAAGTGGATTTTACTCATAACAAATATGCGCCTGCGATGCCTGTCCAGGCGACGGTTACCAACCGCTGGCGCTGAAGACGGTCTGCAACAGGTCGGCGCGTTCATCCGGCGTCATTTGGCGCGGCCGAGCGTAATTTTCGATCAGGCCGGTCCAGAGGTCCACGCTGAGCAGCCGGCCATCGTAGATCGTGTACAAATCCACAAAACTCTGCCGGGTGCCCAACATGTCCATCTGGTCAAAGAAGAGATTGCCCAGGCCGTAGTGAATAAAGGCGCCGTCGTGAAACGCGAAACCCTGCGCGTGGTGCCCCTGGCTGCCGCTCACCGCCGACGCTCCGGCTGCCGCCAACTGCGCGAAATCAATCTCCTGCTGGCTGCCGGGAGCGTAACTATAAATCTCTTCGTACTGCTGGGTGACGATGACCACGTAGCCGGCATCCCGCAATTCAGCGATTTGTGCATAGAGCGCCTCATAATCGCAGGGCTGCGAACCGGCGCTGTCCGGGCTACTCCAGGCATACGACGGCCCAAAAGGATTGCAACCAAGGAAGGCGATGCGATTGCCGTTATGCTCGAAGAAGGTTTCTGCGCCGGCGTCATCCACTACCCGGCCGCCGCCAAAATAGCTCATGCCGGCGGCGTCGTACATGTCCAGCGTACGGGTGAAGTTCTCCGTGCCCCAATCGTTGACATGGTTGCCGGTGACCTCCACCACGTCTGTCCCTAAAGACTCCAGCAGGGCGAAGTAGGAATCGGCGGAGCAGAAAGTCGTGCCGCCGACGGGGCTGGGCGGCGGGCAATCGGGCGCAAAGGAGACCTCATTGCTGATGTGGGCGATGTCCGCCTGTTGCAGGATCGGGGCGACTTCCTCGCCGGGATAGAGAATGCCGTTGAGTTCCATCTGATAGGCGGTGGCGCGGACCAGAGCGGTGACGCCGGTCATGGCGACCGTGGTCAGTTTCTCCGGATCGCGATTGAGCAAGGGAGTCGGTTGCGCGGCCTGGAAGGCAGCCACAGCCGAATCGTCTCCTACAAGGCCGATGGTGAGCTGCAAAGGATTGGACGAAGGATCGAACTCCGCGTCCAGCGGCGACTGCCCGTCCAGGCGCAGCACTTTCAGCTCCGGCGTCAGCGTCTCAAATGGCCGGATGGTCCAGGCATCTCTCCTTTCCCATAGACGCTCGACAAGTTCCTCCTCCGGCACAATCTCCGCCGCGTCGGAGGGGCCCCACAGCGCGGTCAGCAGAGCCGCATCCTGCGCGGTCACGAGCAGCGGCGTGGGCGTCCCCGCTTGCCAGCTTTGCTGCAGTTCTTCCAGCGAAACGGCGTCGGTTATTGTCGGAAATGGGGCCGCCAGGGCATATGTCCAGGAAGCAAACGGCGTCCCTTCGCCGGCTGACAGGCGCAAATCGGCCCCGGCCGGGTCATCCGTCCAGCTGAAGCGGCCGGGTTGGGCGGCCATAAGTTGATCGACCGCCGCGCGAACTCCTGCGGGAACGGCCGGGTCGCTATAGATGAGCCAGCTGCCGGGCGGCGGGGTGGAGGTAATGGTTGCCAGGTGCACCATGCCGGCGGGCGTGACCGGCGATGTCGGCGGCGGCGTGGCGGTGGCCGGCCTGATCGCCGCTCCGGGAGCAGCTTCGATTGCAGCCACCTGGCCGGCCAGCGTGGGGGTCGGCCCCGGTAAATCCAGCAGCGCAGCCGGTGTGACGGGAGAGGTGGGCGGCGGTGGGATTGGGCCAATGGCGCCCGGCGGCGGGAGGTGGGCAGGTTCTGCCGGACTACATGCTGAAAGCAAGAGTGCTAAAAGGATCAGCAGAAAGAGAGGACCGGTTGGATGACTGAAATTGGATCTGAGGTACTCTCGGAAGTGAGCCGGCGACAAGTATTTGCCCTGTGAACGCGAAGCACGACAGAAGACACTGGACATTGACCACATATATCACTAAAGTATTAGCTACATCCTGCAGTGGCAGGGGACGATTCATGATTCACGGAACACGACGATGAGCAATCATACCACGACTGTAACTGACCTGGACAATCCCAGCCTGTACATCAATCGCGAGTTGAGTCAGATTGAGTTCAACAGCCGGGTGCTTGATGAGAGCATGGATCGCCGACATCCCCTGCTGGAGCGGGTGAAATTCGTGGCCATCTTCGCATCCAATACTGACGAGGTATTTATGGTGCGGGTGTCGGGGCTGAAACAGCAAGTACTGTTAGGCGTCACCGATCGACCGCCGGATGGACTGCTTCCGCGAGAACAGCTGGTCGCAATCCACCGCACGGTGACCGCCCTGGTTGAACGGGAGATGGATTGCTGGCGGCAATTGCAGGAGGAGTTGGTCGAAGAGGGCATCCACGTGGTGAACTACTCGGAACTCCGTCCGGCCCGACAGAAGAAGTTGCGCGATTACTTCGAGCGGGAGGTCTTCCCGGTACTGACCCCGCTGGCGTTCGATCCCGGCCACCCATTCCCACACATCTCCAATCTCAGCATCAACCTGGCAATTCTGCTGCGCGATCCGGCCACCAAGCAGACATTCTTTGCCCGTGTCAAGGTGCCTTCCATCCTGCCGAGACTTGTGCCGTTGAAGCCGCTGGACCCTGACGAATATGCGCTACCTTCTGTGCAGAAGTTTGTCTGGCTTGAACAGATCGTGGCGGCCAATCTCGACCGGCTCTTCCCCGGCATGGAGGTTGTCGAGTGCCATCCTTTCCGGGTGACTCGCAATACGGACATGGAGATCCAGGAAGAAGAGGCCGACGACCTGTTGCTGACGATTGAACAGAATCTACGCCGGCGGCACTTTGGCCGGGTCGTGCGATTGGAGATCGATCAGGGGATGCCCGAGTCTATCCTGAACATGCTGCTACAGAACTTCGGAATCAGCCATCATGATGTGTACGCGGTTGATGGGCCGATTGGCCTGAGCAGCCTGATGCAATTGGTGAAGCTGGATTACCCGCATCTGAAGGATCCATACTTCACGTCTAACTTGCCGGCTACTCTGCAGAAGGACGAGAACATATTCGCGGCAATGCGCCGGCAGGAGTTCATCCTCCATCGCCCTTATGATAGTTTCTCGCCGGTGGTCAGGTTGGTGCGGGCGGCGGCAGAAGATCCGGCGGTGTTGGGGATTAAGATCACGCTTTACCGGGTGGGCCCCGAACCGCCAATTGTGCAAGCGCTGATGCAGGCGCGTGAGAACGGCACGCAAGTGACCGCGCTGGTGGAACTGAAGGCGCGCTTTGACGAGGAGAGCAACATTGAATGGGCCCGAGCGCTGGAACGCGCCGGTGTGCACGTCGTCTATGGGTTGATCGGATTGAAGGTGCACTGCAAGATGCTGCTGATTGTCCGGCGCGAAGAAAACGGACTGCGGCATTACCTGCATCTCAGCACCGGCAACTACAATGCCACGACGGCGCGCATTTACACGGATCTCGATTTCCTGACAACGGATGAAGCGATGGGCCGGGATGCGAGCGAGTTGTTCAACGTGCTCACCGGCTATTCCCGGCAAACGGAATATCGCAAATTCATGGTCGCGCCGGTCAATTTGCGGGAGTGTATGGCCGAGTATATTGAGCGTGAGACGTTGCTTGGCCCGGAAGGGCGGCTGATCTTTAAGCTCAACTCTCTGGTAGACAGGAAAATGATCAAGGCGCTTTATCGCGCATCTCAGGCCGGAGTGCAGATTGATTTGATCGTGCGCGGCATTTGTTGCCTGCGGCCGGGGGTCCCCGGGGTCAGCGACAATATCACGGTGCGGAGTATTGTCGGCCGGTTCCTGGAACACTCGCGCATTTACTACTTCCGCAACGGCGGCAAATCGGAAGTGTATTTGGGTAGCGCTGACCTGATGCCGCGCAATATCGATCGCCGGGTTGAGGTGATCTTCCCTATTGAGGATGAAAAGCTGCGCAACGAGATTGTGGAAGGGATCCTGGAAGTGCAGTTGCGGGACACTGCCAAGGGACATCTACTCTTGCCTGACGGCAGCTATGTCCCGGTTGCTTCCCAGTTGCCGGCTGACGAGCCGCTGCTGAACAGCCAACTATGGTTTCTCAATGGGCGTTCGCCGGAGCCGCAGCCGGCGCTGCGTATGGATACCGCGTCGCTTAAAGGGGGTGGGCCGGAGGACTCTGAGTGAGCGGCTCCAGGCAGACCGGTCTTGAAGGAGTTAGACCGCGGAGCCAATGATGACCGCCAGAAACCAGATGAGGAAGTCATACTTCATCAGCTGGCTGAGGCGCTCTATCTGCGGGCCGGTCGATTCCCGGCGCAGGCGTAAGAGGATGTATGCCACGACCGGGAAGACACCCAGGGCGACGATGTAGGCGTAGGCGGGCTGATAATCCGGCAAGAGGGCGAGAAACTGATTATAGACCAGGCAGATTCCCTGATTGGCGCTACAAAGCGCCAACTGATCCTCGTAAACGCTGCGCAAGTAGGGCATCATCATGGCAATGATCGCGGCGCCGGCTGACACGTAGAAAATCAGACGGGCCGCGCGTTTGCCCCAGACCGTGGCTACGGTGCGTACCTGCTGATTCTGGTCGCCCTCATAATCGGCGATAGTCTTCAGCACTTCCCGACTGAAGATCGAGATTGAGATGATTACAGAGAGCCAGAGCGTGGGCCAAACATTGCCGGCTGCCACGCCGCCCAGTATGACCGTCGTGCCGGTCACCAGGGCGATAGTCAGATTGCCAAGCAACACGGTACTCTTCAAGCGCCAGGAATAGACATAGAGCAGGATGCTGAAGAAGAGGATGATAAGGAATGCGGGAAGATTGATCAGGGCCGCAATGATCAGGGCCAGGGCATTGAGTGAGAGAGAGAAGAGGACGGCTGCACGCGGGCTGATCATGCCGGAGGGCAGCGCGCGATGGGGCTGGTTGATCTTGTCGATTT
>CAYVQP010000015.1:36223-62705 GCA_964452775.1 uncultured Ardenticatenaceae bacterium
GGGCTGATCATGCCGGAGGGCAGCGCGCGATGGGGCTGGTTGATCTTGTCGATTTCGATGTCCAGGTAGTCATTCCACGCGTTGGCCGAGCCGGTGACGAGCAGCGTCGCCAGGGCGGCGGCAAACACGCTGAACCATTCACCGGTGCCGGCCACGTAGCCTCCAAGGAACACCGCCAGGCCGCCGCTCAGGGCATTAAACGGCCGCGTGATCTTGTAAAGCCCGACCAATTGTCGCATACTACCTCCATCACAATTCAGACTGCACCGGCAATGTTACCTTAACGGTCTGACCTAACAAAGAAAACCCCGGGGGATTGTAAAGGATACTTATGAAGACACTTCTGGTCTTGAGGCATGCCAAATCCAGTTGGAAGGATGAGAATCTGACCGACCACGAGCGCCCGCTCAACCAAAGAGGGATGGGAGACGCGCCGGAAATGGGCAAGTTGCTGCGCAAGCAGGAACTGGTCCCCGAGCTAATCGTCTCGTCAACGGCGAAACGCGCCCTGGCGACCGCCAAACTGGTCGCCGAGGCGTGTGGATACGAAGAGAAGATCGCTGTGTCGCCGGACTTTTACATGGGAGACCCGGACGACTATTTCGCCCGTTTGCGCCTGGTGCCGGATAACATGACGCGGGTGATGATCGTGGGGCACAATCCGGGTATGGAGGAGTTGGTGGCCGACCTGACCGGCCACTACGAGCGACTGCCCACCGCGGCGCTGGCGGAAATTGCGTTGCCGATTGACAGTTGGAAGCAGTTGACCGGAGTGACCGAAGGGCGACTGGTAAACCTGTGGCATCCGCGAGGTCTGGACGCTTCCTGAGGAGCGCCTGACTCAGGCGTATGTTGGGGCGGGTGCGCTCTCTTTGCTGGCGTAGAGCTTGCTCAGACTCTTGTTTTCTTCCGCCCATAGCCCGACCAGACCGATCTTCAGCTCATAGAGCGTCGTACCTTCAAGCGTGGTTTCCTGCATTATCTCGCGCTCGACCAGCCGGTTAAGGCCTTCGGTCAGTTCAGCCGGATCGAACTGAAAACCGAACTGCTCCAGGTAATGCGCCAGGTCCGCCGGGTGGAAGGGGACATCTCGATCCATCAGGTGGGCCACGGCGGCCAGCAACGCGCGCTCAATAAAGCTGGATCGCTGCCAAAGATAGGCGAAATGGACTTCACCCAGGCGCAGCATCTCGGAGATTGCTGCGTTGACGTCTGAAATGGTTACATAGCCGTCCTGCCGGGTGTTGGCTTGATTGACCAGGGTGTAGCAAACGAGCTGCAAGAAATAGGGATGGCCGGCAGTGACGCGCCAGATCTTGTTCAGGGCCAGGTCATCATAGACGATGTGAGGAGCAACCGGCTCGCAAATCAGGCGGATCGCCGCCTCATGGCTGAGGAAGCCGATGTGCCGATAGAGGGCGATATTGAAGAGGACGCTCCAGTAGTCGCTGCTCATTTCTTCAAGGCGGCGGGTGCCCACAAAGACGAAGCTCAGACTCCGGCTATGTTGCATCAGGTGACGTAAATACGTGAAGAATGTCGGCGGCAGAATCTCGTCTCTTACCAGGTTTTCAAAGGCCTCAAATTCATCGAAGACCAGCAGGAGGGTGGATTCAGCCGGCAGTTGCTCATGGACGTATGGCAGGAAGCGGCGCTGGAAATAGCCTGCCGGGTCTTCGCGCCAGATGCCGGGTTCCGGGACTTCCAGCTCGATATTGCGGAGGGCCAGCGCGTCGGCAATCATCCAGGCGAGGTCATGGAAAAGGGAGGCCATCCCGGGCAGCACTCCCAGTGATTGGCAGTCTACGTAAACGGGCACCAGTGTGTCGGGCAAATGCGAGCCTAGGCGCAACAGAGCCGACGTCTTGCCGGTGCGTCGCTGGCCGATCAGAATTAAAACGTTGCGCTGTGACAGCCGGTCCGCATTTTGGGCGATAAAATCAAATAGCTCTTCACGGCCATAAAAGAGCGGGCTGTACTCGCGCAACGGCGTGCCCGGCAGATATGGGTTCGGGACAGGGGTGAATTCACGCACCGGCGCCAGCAGGTGCACCATATCGCCGAAGGCCATGCGGCGGTCTTCCTGGCTACGATCGCTATAGTGCACTGTGCAGGAAAGGCGGAAACTATCAATGACGTGCGGCCTGAGCACGACGCTGATTTCACGGCTACGGCCGGGAGGCAGCGCCGGAATGTGGTCCGGTGTGACGATAACGGTATAGGCGGCGCTATCGTCCAGGTGAAGCTCAACATTCTCAGCCCGCGCGCGGCCTGTGTTGGTAATCTCCAGGGTAACTGTGGTCACCTCCCCTTTCAGAATCAACTGGCGTGTCTTCAGCTTGACGACCGGCTGAGCCTGGCCGCGAAGTTCCTCAATGGCGGCATTGACCAGACCCAGCCAACGAGCAGCGATTATGCCGACAAGCCGGCCCATCACCTGCGTCGGCTGGAGCTTCTGGTCCTGCCGCAATTGCCGCAAAAGCACGGTTGACTCATGCAAGTAGTAGAGACGATCCTCAACCAGGTCAACCCGCTCACTATCGCGTAGGCCGGCCAGGACTCGCAGCAACAGGCTCACCCCAGGCACCGTCAATGCGCCGGTTTCATGCTCCTTTACCAACTGGGCCAATTGCGGGTACAAAAGGGTAAGCTCTGTGACGTTGGGCGCCTCGTATAGCGTCTGGCCTACTCGAAACATAGGACGCCAGACAGCCAGGTCGCGCCACACCGGCTGTAGTTGCTGGGCGCTATCCAGTGCGCCATTAATGATGGCCAGGCCGGCTTCCGGCCGGGCAGAGAGTAAGAACAGTCCATCGGCAAGATTTGCCAACTCCATGTTCTTGTCGCCGCGGGCGCGGTTTGCCAGGCTGAGCAACAAGCCCGGCTCACCGGCTGAACGCTGGTACGCCTTCTCAATCAGCTCCAGAGTGGCGGCGGGTTGTTGCCGGATTCGACCATACAAACGCCGGGCTCTCGACTCCGGCGAGAGGGCCTGGCGAGCAAAGAACAAGGTGCTGAGACCCAGTACGGCGGCAAGCGCGATACCCAGTACCGCATTCAGCTCACGATTAACGCGCAGAGCGACCGGCCCCGGCGGAGGCTCGATAATGCCGGACTGGGACTGATCGTTGTAAAGAAAGCGATAGCGTACCGGTTCCTCATCGGTTGGGGAGATTGCGAAAGAGGGTCTCGCTGCGCCTTCGACATCCTCCACACCCTGCACAATCCAGCTGCCGGCGGCGCTGTCCCATGTCTCAAGGGTGACCTGAACGGAGTCTCCTTCCTCATCAAGCACATCCACGCTGATCTCATAGCGGCCCGGTTCAACCAACACGCGCGGATTGACCAGCAACGGCGGACGATTGGGCTTGGCTTCAAACAGCTGCACCACTCCCAGGTCTGTCACCGCAGCCAGCTCCAAGGGATCCGATAGACCCCTGTCAACGCCAACCAGGGCAAATATCCCGCTCGTTAGCCCCTGTTCATCCCAGATTCGGCCATCCGAACCATAAAGGGAGATAGCGCCACTGCGATTGCCGACGGCCAGATCTTCAGCTCCGCCACCACTGAGGTCTCCCCAACTCAGGGCGCTGATCCCGGCGCCCGCCGGCAACTCCCATTCAACGAGCTGCGAAGTCGAGTCTATTTGAAAGAGCCGCCCATTATCGGTGGCGATCAGCTGATCGTCCCCGGCCTGTAACGCCACCGTCGGGACCCCATCTCCCAGGTCAAAGCGTGAGACCTCACGACCATCAAGCGTCACCCGGTGCACTACCCCGTCACTGGTCGTGACCAGCATATTGGGCTGGCTGCCTTCGGCCGGCGTCGTCAGAAGCAGGTGCAGAATGTCGTGCAGATTGTAACTGACGAGCAGCCTCGAATTGCCGTCATGATCAATGGCGTAGATCCGGCTGTCTGCAGTTGAAGCCAGCAGGCTGCCTCCGGCGCCGGGCAAAAGATGCGTCACCTGACTGCCCAGAGGAAGTTGCCAGCGAATTCCCAGATCGGCTGAAACAGCGCTGAGCTCACCGCCGCCGGTCCCAACAAAGATCTCGCTCTGACCATCGGCATTCAAATCGGCTACGGTTAGCGCCGTCGCCAGGTCGGAGAAGATGAGCGGGTCTGATGTGTCGCGACCGTTGGCGTCCAGTAGGTGTAGGGTGCTTTCAAAGGTATCGGCGTCTGCCGGACGTTCCGCGCTCACAGCCACGATCAGGGGTTGCGTTCCCTCAGCCGCCGGCATGACCGCCAGCAAAGGCACCTGGTCACCCAGCTTTTGAATCCAGGTCGCCTGTTGACCGGCATCGCTTTCCAGCATGTGCAGCCGCCCGTCTCCGGCCCCTAACAGCAGCTCGTCCCTACCATCGCCTGTGATGTCGGCCGCCAACACCGCCTGCGGAGCCACAAAGAGGCGGTAGTTCCAGGCCGGGGCGTTCTTACGGGCGCTTGTGCCGGAGTCCACCAGCGCCAGGGTGCCGAAACTGACCAGTAACAGCTCGTTCAAATTATCCCGATTGACATCAACGAGCCGGGTTGCGCCGGGCACTGACACGAGCGCTTCGTCATGCAACCTGTGACCATCGCCGTCAAGCAAGTAGACTTCGGTCAATTCCTGACTCTCGGCTGCACCTGCCGTCAGGGTGACGGCGATAGCTGGTTGGCCCAGTGAGGCCAATGTTGGGCCGACGCTGAGACCGGTAACGCTGCGATCCGGCGAGTCCGCAACGATGGTGCGCCAGTATCGATCCCCGGCGTCGTTGTAGGCGGCTACCGCCCCTGTATCCGTACCCACCAGAAGCGCCGGTCCGGCGGGCAAGAGAGCCGGCGCCAGGCTGGTCACCGGTCTATTGGGGGTGCGAAACCAGCGCTCCTGGCCGTCGAAATCATACAGGTGTACCCGGCCGAGGCTGTTGCCGATAGCGATACTCATCGGATCAGCCGGGTCGAAGCCAGCCAGGGAAAGGGCTGTCACCTGCCCGTCAATGGGGCGTTCGCCTCCCCACAGACTTGATCCTGCTCCGTCGAGGAGAGCCAGTTTGCTGAAACGACCGCCGAAGTATGAATAGACGATCTCCGGCGTTCCGTCCCGGTCAATGTCGCCGATATCAAAGAATGAGCGGCCGTTATCGGCCGGCGGATCTTCAGGCACATAGGTCCAGAGATGGTTGCCCTGATGGTCATAAAGCGCTAACAGTCCGGATCGCAAGATGAGTAGAATCTCGTCAATCCCGTCGCCGTCTCTGTCAAAGGCGCTGACCGCCGCTGGTCTATGCTGCTCAAGAAAAGCGGCATATTGCTCCGGGTCATCATCTACCGAATCCGGAGTCACGGGGAGAAGCAGGGGCTGTTGCCATAACGGTTGGCCGGTGCTGGATAGCAGGCGCAGTTCGTCCTCAGTCACAACAAGGATGCTGCGCTTGCCCGGGTCTTCAGCGCCGGCGCGAATCGGCGTCAGCAATACCGCCGGCAGCGAATCCTCCAGTTCCCGGCTCCATAGAGGCCGGCCGGTGGCGCTGAGCAAGATGACGATGTTATCCTGAGTAATTACGACAAAAGAGTCCGTGCCGTCGCCGTCAAAATCACCTTCCGTCACCAGGGTGATCGGGCCGGGCGCGTCATATGTCCAGTAGTTGGAGAGAGAGACGTCCTGAGCAGCCGATGGGCGAGGGAAGAGCGTCACCGGCAAGAGCGCGGCGGCAAGTGCAAGGAGTAAGATTCTGCGGAAGCGAGCCATTCTGCCTCGAACTAGCCTGGCGGCCGCAAGGCATATCCAACACCACGCTCGCTAACGATCCAGTTGTCAAAGGGTTCGACGGCGCGACGCAGCCGTTTGATGAGGGTTTTTAGCCGGTCGGGATCGTCTTCAAGAATCTCGCCCCAGACGGCGATCTCCAAATTGTCGCTGTGCACAACCTGTCCGGCGTGCCTGGTAAGGGAGCCAAGCAGGGCGAATTGGGATGTGGTCAGGCTCAACTCGGTTCCGCCGGCGCTTACCGTGTGTCGCTGCAGGTCCATAACGAATGGGCCCCCCTGTACCAATCCGGTCACTTCCTGACGGCGGACATAGCGACGAAGTATGTCGCCGGCGTAGTGATAGTCGCTGTCCACTGGCACGAGCAGGCATTGCTGCTCGAGGAGGCGCAGACTGTCAATCGGGCCGGTCAGCGTTGCCAGTGTGTACTGCTCCTCGGGAGAGAGATTGTGCCACAAGTAGCTGAGATGGGGATCGGCTTCGATTTCCACGGCCGCGTCTACGGCAGCGTAAGCGTCGCCCGCATCCAACGTGTTTTCCTGGCAGCCCTTGAAGGCATGGTAGCCGGCGATGTGCAGGAAGAAGGGGTGCGCGCCAACAAGCCAGAGCAGATGTTCGCGCAGCGATTCAGGAAAGTCGACCCCTGTGCCGGCGAGCCGTTCAGTAAGCAGGCTGCGCGCTTCCGCCTCCGAATACAGTCCGAGAGGCAGGGTGACAAAGATGTTAAAGAAGGGAGAGCTGAGTATTTGTTCGTCAGCGGTGATTGCGAACAGCGGGCGCTGGCTGGCGGTCAAAAAGGCCAGCCCATACTTGGTCGTCAGCCCACGCAAGCGGGCAAAGAAGTAGGGGGTGAGTTGCTCGTTGGCCGCCAGTAGCTCAAACTCGTCCAGCAATATGATGACGTTGGCTTCCTGACGATAGAGCCGGTTCAACACGCGGTCCAGAGAGCGATAGGTGTCGAAGCGATTAAGCGACCCGGTCTGCAAGCCGGCGCCTTCTGCCTGGTCTACCAGCTCGGTCAGGAGCGCTTCGTATACTTCTTCCGGCGGGGAGCCGCCAAACTCCTGGCAGTCGAGGAGCACGAAGAGCGCCGCCGGAGGGGCCAGGCCAAAGGCCTCGTGCACCTGCGGGCGCGCCAAATGCAGCAGCATGGAGCTTTTACCGATGCGTCGCGGCCCGATCAGCGAAACGCTCTGTCCATTGCGCAACAGCTCGAGAATCTGGTTGATCTCGGACCGGCGGCCATGAAACATTTCTGCATGCCGGATCGCCCCACGATGGTAGAATGGATTGTCCACATTCATAGCGTCTTATTGTAGAGTGGAAGCGGGAAAAGGTAAAAGGATTCAGGCAAGGGTTAATCATCCTGCGGCGGCATGCGAGCAGGCTCAACCGCAAGTGGCGCAAGGTACGTGATTGGAGTGAAATATGTGGAGAGTTCTGGTATTACATGGCCCAAACCTGAACCTGCTCGGCAAACGGGAGCCGGACGTATACGGCAGGCAAACCCTGAGTGAGATTAACGAGCTGTTAGGGTCGTATGCGGGCGCGCGCGACGCCGAGATCACGACAGTTCAGTCCAATCACGAGGGCGAGCTCATTGATGCCATGCACAGCGCGGCCGGCTTCTGCGACGGTCTACTGATCAATCCCGGCGCCTTCACCCACTACAGCTACGCCCTTCGCGACGCGATCAGCGCGGTAGGGTTACCCGCGGTGGAGGTGCATCTCTCGAACATATATGCGCGGGAGGCTTTCCGGCGCGAATCCGTTATCGCGCCGGTCTGTATCGGCCAGATCACCGGCTTCGGCGCGCGCAGCTATACGCTCGGACTGCAAGCGTTGCTGGATCACCTGGACAGCTCCCGCCCCGGCTAACCTTATTGCCGGCTCTCCTGCGGTTCTGGGTGTGGGCCGGCGCTACCAGCCCTCAGCCGCCCTTCCTTCGGGCTGCCAGCCGCGCCCAGCCTGTTCGCCCTGATCCTCTTCGCGCTCTGAGCGTGTGCGGCGCATCCCCCACCATCCCCGGCGGGCGTTCACGTATAGTCGGGCCAGGCGCAACGGGTTGCGCTCTCCACCCTTAATGGCCCGATGCAGGCCCACTTCACTGACCATCCAGCGGGTGGCGTGGTCATAGAAGCGGCGTGAGTGCCGGCCGGCGACGCCCAGATCGCGATCGGTGCGCTCTGCCCAGGGCGCATGCGTGATCACTCGATCCCGGGCGGCTTCGTAGTAGCGCGTGCCCTTGATGGGATAGGCGACAGTGGTCAGGAAGACATCGGGCGAGGCGGTTCGTAGATGCTCGACCGTGGCCTCTAAATCTTCCAACTCTTCCCCGTCATAGCCTAGCATGATAAACATACCGACCTCGATGCCGCGCGCCTGCAGCATCTTTGTCTTCTGTTGCACATCGAGGACATTTGCCTTGCGCTTCATGGCATCCAGTACGCGCTGCGAACCGCTCTCTGAGCCGATCCAGAGCCGGGAGCAGCCCATCTCGGCCAGGGCATCAACTGCCTTTTCATCGAGCCGGTCTGCCCGGCTGATGCACTCGAAGGGAATGCGGATGCCGCGAGCCTTCAACTCGGCGGCATAGGTCAGGAACCAGCGCGGGGCGATGGTGAGCACGTCATCGGCGTACCAGAGCTGATCCGGGTTGTACTCCTCGCGGATCCAGGCTACTTCGTCGGCCACTTCCTCCGGCCTGCGCCGGCGATGGGTGTGGCCGAAGACGGAATGGCTGCACCAGGTGCAGGTGTATGGGCAACCGCGGGCGGTGATCAGCGAGACGGAGCTGAGGCCGTGGTGCTCTTTCCAGGTGGACAGATACCTGTGCATGGGAATGGCCGCCCGGTCGGGCCAGGGCTGGGCGCTCAGATCGGGCAGCAGCGCACGGGCCGGGGTGTGCACGGGTTCGCCTTCTTCGTTACGGAAGGCGATGCCGCTGATTGTGTGTAGGCCGGACAGACCGCGCCGGGCCAGGTGAGGAATCAGTTCAGCCAGGGTGGTCTCCCCTTCGCCTATTACGATGATGTCCGCGCCGGCCTCCAGGTATTCCGGAATGTAGGACGCCGGCTCCGGGCCGCCCAGGATGACGGTTGCGCCCGCCTGCTTGCAGAGTGGAATCATCTTCAAGACGGCGAACTTGGTCATCAGGTTGCAGTATAGCCCTACCAGCGGCGGGCGGCTTTGCTGCACGTGGGCGGCGAATTCGGCCATGGTGCGAAATGTGCTGTCCCACAGGTCAACAGAGAAGCCGGCGGCCTTCAGATGCGAGGAAATATAGAGCAGCCCTAGAGTGGGATAGGGCTTCATAATCTTCTGTTCGTGCTCGTCCTCGGCGATGAAGTAGCCGTGGGAAAGAAGTATGTCCACTGTTAGTCCTGTTGATGACCCTTGTTCAGCGCCGGGCAGAATCAGTAGGCGGCCGGCCTCAACTATCCTGCGTGGTCGGGCTGGCCGCCTCCTGGAGCGACATGTGCGTTGGCAGGGGGATTGCCTCAGGCGTCGTTTGAGCCAGCCTATCCAGCTTGCGGCGCGCGGCCGGCAAGGTGATCAGCCGGTAAGGCGTGGCCACTAGCTCGCGGGCGTGATAGGTGGACAGTGTACCGGGTCGACGCAATGCTTGCTTCCAGGCGGTGACCGCCCGCTGGCTGCGAAACTCCTTGTGCAACACGTTATGCAACTGCCGGTAAAAGGATGTGGTGAACGGCCCCTGGTACATCATGGCCAGGTCCGCCGAATCCTGCCAGTTTTGCTTGGCGCCCAATTGCAGGCGCACATTGTCGAAAAACTTTGTGCCGGGGAGCGGGTAGGAGACGGACATGCCGATGTCGTCGGGCCGGCAGTCGCGCACCATCTGCAGAGTCATCTCGATCTCTTCCCGCGTCTCGCCGGGATAGCCAAATTGGAGAAAGAAGCCGACCCTGACGCCGGCGGCCCGCAGTTGTCCGGCAGCCTCATATATCTGCTCGACGGTGGTGCCCTTCTCCATGGCGTTCAAGATGCGCTGGGAGCCGGATTCCGCTCCCAGCCAGACGATGTCGCAGCCGGCGCGCTTCAGGGCGCTGACATTGCTTTCGCTGCGCACGATCAGGTCCGCCCGGCTCAGACACTTAAAGGGCGTGCGCACCTGTTCCTCTTCGACCAGTTCGGCGAAACGCTGCCACCAACCCGGCCTGAGACCCATGATGTCATCGGCGAACCAGATGTGATCGGGGGCAAAATGCTGCCGGAGCCATTTCAGTTCCGCCACCACGTTCTCAGGGGAGCGCGAATTGTAACGCTGGCCCCAGATTGGCTTGGCGCACCAATTGCAATGATAGGGGCAGCCCCTGGTGGTGACCATGTTCATCGAGTAGTAGCCATGCCGCTCCAGCCAGATGCGCCGGTAACGCTCGATGTCCACCAGGTCCCAGGCCGGAAAAGGCAGCTCATCCAATGCTTTGATGTCGGGCCGGCGGGGGTTTCGCCGGAATGCGGGGTCGGGAGAGCCATTCGCTTGGCTGCGTCCGGGGGTTATGCGGGGGTCGTCCGCATGATAAGCCAGGCCGAGTATGTTTTCAATCGGTTGCGCCTGCTCACCACTGAGCACAGTGATGAGTTCGGCCAGCGTCTCCTCGCCCTCGCCCTGCAACACAAAGTCCGCGCCCTGCGCCAGGTATCGCTCGGCATGGTCCGTGGCGTCGGAGCCGCAGATGATCACGGTGCAGCCGGCATCTTTGGCCATGCGGGCCATGGTAAATGCGGCCTGCCGCATGTTCAGCAGGCACATCTTGGAGAGATAGTTGAAGTTGTCCTCGTAGATGACCGCAAATTGCGGCTTCACGCCGGCCAGCGTCGCCTGCCATTCCGCCTCGGACTCGGCCAGCATGGCATCGAACAGCGCTACCTCGTGACCCTGCCGGCGTAAGTAGGCGGCGGCGTATAACGTGCCCAGCGGCGGGTAGGGCTGCATGGCATCCCACAGCTTGGGATCGAATCTCAGATAGTACGATTGGCCGAAGAGAACTTTGCTCATGACAACTATTCAGTTCAGTGTATCAGATGTCATACAGGCAAGCCGCCTATCGCCGGCTCAGCTCTCATTGATCAGGCTGAGCCGCTGGCTGAAGGCGACCATCGTTTGCTCTCCGTGGCTGATGAAGTGGCCCTTGCACCAGTCGGCGCAGAAGGCCGCTTCTGTATCTGTCTGGTCCTGCAATTGCCGGCCAAACCGGGCGATTTTGCGATCCATTTCCCACTTCTCCAGCCGCGCGCCAAGCCTGGAAGCCAGAACTCCTTCCGACGCCCGGCGAAATTGACGTTGGCTCCAGGAGGGACCGGCAAGCTCAACCTTACGGGGGTGGCCGGTTGCGTTCGGCAGGTAGCGCGCAGACCAGGCATTTGCCTGGCGCAGTTGCTCATAGAGCGGTAGCCCGGCAATCAGCACCATTTGGGTCAATTCATGAGCTGAATAGAAGGAGTGGTCGCTGAAAGCCAGCCGGCCGGCGGAGAGAATATAGTTGGGGCAGAGGGGCACTCCCCTTTGGCCGGCGAGACGCACTATTAAGATGGTGAATGCCCGGCTGAGCCAGACACGGCCGGGCGCGCTAATGATGAAATAGTCAATGTCCGCGCCCTGTTCGACATTGTCTACTGCCAGCGAGCCGGAGACCGCCACCATGCGCACAAAGGGCATGGCGGCGATACGACGGCCGTAGGAGATAGCTTGCGGCCAGAGCACTTTGGCGACTTCATGCCGGCTCTTGCGGATCTCAACGATGGACTCGCGGCCCGGCAACGTGTAGTAGCCTTCTCGCTGCGCCAGCCGGCCGGCGCCGGCGCACATGGCATCCAGCGCCTGCTGCACTTGATCAATGGTGGCCGTATGAGCGCTTAAATAGCGATGCGCTTCCCGGCTCAGTAGCGGGTAGTCAAAGACATCAACGTAGGCCACGGTCTCAAGCAGCGCCTCCTGCAAGGTCGCTGATTCCGCTGCCTCGATGCTGTAATGACCGTTTGAACGGTTTGACGATAACAAGCTACCCTCGTAAATGCCGGCGTGGTGCGCCTTATTCCACCAGCGCAGCCAGGAACAGGTGGAGCGATGTCGTAATGTCCGCTTTGCCCGTCTTGGCGTCAACATCAACATCCAGCAAGTGGTGGTATATTTGTTCGAGTTGCTCCAGACTGAATCCGTGAGACTGCTGGTACAGCTTCTGGGCGACGCGCTTATGGAGGTTAAGAGTATCGGCAATGGCCGGTGGGCGCTTGCCCTGCTCCGCAAGCTCCTTTATCTGAATGAGCAACCGGAACTGGCGAATCAGCATGCCAAACAAATAGAATGGGTCAGTGCCGTCGCTGAGCTTCTGATGGAGCGACTTCGCCGCCCGGCGAACATCCCGCCCGCCAAGCGCATCCACCAGGTCGAAGATGTTGGCCTCGGCCACGTATGGGCTGAGTAAGGCTACGTCTTCTGCGCTGATGGTGTGCGATTCGCCGGCGTACAGTACCAACTTGGTGATTTCGTTTTCTTGGATAGCCAGGTCGTTGCCGATATTGGTGGCCAACACCTGTGTGGCATGCGGTGAGATATGACCACCCTGCGCCTGTACGCGCTGCTGAATCCAGCGATTGAGGGCCGCGCCCTCGGGGCGCTCGAAGAGGCGAACGAAGCCATTCTCGGCCTTTTCGGCCAGCTTAATCAAGCGGTGATTTTCCGGCAGCGCCTTCGATTCCAGGAAAAAGAGCCGCGCCGAATCCGGCATGTCCGGCAAATAAGTCAATAACTTGCCGAGGAAGGTTTCATCCGGCTTGGCGGCGAACAGACCTTCAACTATGACTACCCGGCGCTTGGCGAGGAATGGGGCCACATCGCAGGCCTGACGCAACGCGCCGAAAGACATGACCCCTTCAAAGCGGGTCGTGTTTAGCTCCAGCATGGCCGGATCGCCCATCTTGTTGAGCAAATCGGCCAGGGTTTCTTTCTGGGCAAAGGTGTCGTCACCGTGAAACAGGTAGAACATAAGACACCGGCGTAAACGTTACCATCTGCTCAAGGACCGGGCGGTCAATGAGGCCCACAGCCGAGACGTACTCAACGAAAGCGGAATCAATCGCTGGTGTCGATGCGATAGGCGGTCATCTGCCTATCACTGCCGGCAGCCAGCAGAAGCTTGAACAGCCGGGTGACGGGTGAGGGAGCGACCCGGCTTACTCTCACAACGCGCAGACTACCCAAGTTCCCATCGGTAGTGTATCTGGCCTGCAATGCCATGCCAAGAGGCCGGGAGACGATCAGGGCCACAACGCCGGCCAACACAGCAGACGGCAAAGCAGCCAATGAGGTCATTAAGGTGGCCTGCTTCTGCTGCTGCCGGCGCTGCTCAAAGACAAAGGCAAGCTGCGAGGCCACCGCCACCATCGTAGCAGTGGTCAGCAACACCGTGCCGCAGTTGGGGTGTACAGCCAGATGCCGTTCGCCGTTCTGCATCCGGCGATACGCCTCGTCAACAGCGCCGATAATGCTTTCTTCATTCAAATCGCCGTAAATGTTCAGATGGAAGCCGGCCGGCGTGGAGTTGCCCTGTGCGCTGAAACTGTGGTGCTGTTCGCTGAGCACATGGATGGTGGCATGCTCCAAAGCGTGATTACGGCGTATGCGGCTGATTACCTTGCCGATCGCACTGGTCGAACTGGTCAAGTTGCTCGTACTGCTCATGCGAGATCCTTTGCTTGGTGCATCCGCGTGCTTTTATAGCACGTAAGCCCGAATGCGTAAACGTCATTATGCCGGACAGATCGAGTCACTCAATGGTCCGCTCGCTAACTAAGGACAAAACCCCGCAGGTCTTTCACGGGTCTACCGCCGAGCGAGCATACTCAGCAAGACCTGCGGGGTTTGAGAAAGATTTAGCGAGAGAACCATTCAATTGCGCTGCCCTAAACAAATCCCGCAGGTGTTGCCGGGATGCTCGCTCCGCGATAGGCCTGGGAGAGAACGGATGGGTATTGGCCACTGCCGGCGAGGAGGCTTAGTAGGTGGGCAGGCCAAGGTCGGGCATCGGCTTGCCGGCCAGTAGCGCTTCCAGAGCTGCACGGGTGGCGACCACGTCATCCCAGGGGTACTCGATGACGCCGAAGCACATGGACTGCTCATGCCCTTTGCCGCAAATCAGGACCAGATCGCCGGGCTGAGCCAGTTGCAGGGCAAAGTAGATTGCCCGGCCACGATCCGGCACGCGCCAGAAGTTGTGTCCTTCCACGCCGCCCTTGTCCCGGCAGCCGCTGGCCATCATCTCCAGTATCTCATCCAATGATTCCGTTCGCGGGTCTTCGGCGGTCAGGACCGTCAGGTCGGACTCATGGGCTGAGACTTCGGCCATCAGCCGGCGCTTCTGAATGTCCCGCTTGCCGGCGCTGCCGAACAACGTGATTATCCGGCCGCCGACCATGCGTCTACCCGCGCGGATCGCTTCCGCCAGGGCATTGGGGGTATGGGCGAAGTCCACGATGACCAGAAAGGACTGCCCGCCGGCGATGCGCTGCATACGCCCGGTAAGCGGCTGAGCGCGCTCCAACTCGCGCTGGATCGCCGGCAAGGATAGTCCCAGGCCGTGAGCTGCCGCTGCCGCCGCCAGCATGTTGTAGACGTTGAAATCTCCAACCAGGGGTGAGGCGATCTCGCCGGTAATTGAATGGCTGTCGCCGGAAGTGATGTGGAGCGTAAACCGGGTGGCGTGCGGGCCGTAGCGGATATCTGTAGCGTAGATGTCGGCCGGCTGGCCCATCCGATAGTCTAGCCGGCGACCGGCCGGCAATTCTTGCAAACGCGCCCATGAAACATCGTCGCCATTCAACACGGCAGTGCGGATCATCTGCCCCTTGATGGGGTTGGCTGATGGCCGGTTGCCGGCATCCATTGTTAGGGCTCTGAACAATCCCGCCTTGGCGTCGAGATAAGCCTCCCAACTGCCGTGGTAGTCCAGGTGTTCGTGGGTGATATTGGTAACCACAGCGACGTCGAAATCAATGGCGGCCACGCGGTGCTGGGCCAGCCCGTGCGATGTGGTCTCCAGGACGCAGTGGGTCATGCCGGCATCCACCATGCGCCGCAAGTAGCGCTGAATGACCGGCGACTCCGGGGTGGTAACGTGCAGAGCCAGCGACTCTTCTTGCGGTCCGACAATTGCCCGTAGGGTGCTGAGCAGCCCGGCCGGGATCCCGTTCTCCTGTAGAATGGAATGAATTAGATTCGAGGTGGTCGTCTTACCGTCGGTGCCGGTGACGCCGATCATGACCAGGTCGCGGGCTGGGAAGCCTTCCCATGAGGCCGCCAGCCAGGCCTCTGCCAGGCCGCTGTCAGCGACCTGCAGATATGGGACGGCGCTGCTCAGCATCGTCGGCAATTCGACCAGCGGGCGTTGACCGATTACTAGCGCGGCCCCACGGGCGACGGCCTGAGGGATGTAGGGGTGACCATCGCTGCCGCTGCGCACTCGGGCCACGAAGCAAGCGCCGGGTGTGACGGCGTCGGTGTGCTCAACAATTGCAGTCAGCCGCACCTCCGGACCGTCATAGGCCGGCGGCTGGGGGAGGGCGGTACCCTGAACGGCCTGTTCCCAGCCGGCCAGCAACTCGCGTAGCGACTTGCCATTTCCAGCAATCAGTTTGTCTTGATCGGTCGTCATCACACCATTTCCTGCTTGTTCACTGCATCCGGCGCTGCTTGGCGAGACTTTCGATTGCGATGGTAGCCGGGATTTGCAGCAATCCGGCCGCGCCGGAGCCGGGTATAGACATGACCTTGCTGTCGGCAAAGTAGGTAAAGTCAAAGCTGACCGGGTCTCCTGGCCGTAGACCCGGCAACGGCAGCAGCCGGGCGGTGAGCGGCTTGTCCAGCCGCGTCGCCAGCGCCGCCACATCGAGCAAGACAGCGGTCACCTGGGCAAGGGTGATGTCGCCGGGTAGCGGCACGGTATCCAGGCCGGTCCCGCACACCGCCGACCAGTTCAACAAATCTGCCAGGGATAGCCGCCCGGCGGCGGCCTGTTCTGCCAGGACGCTGTCTTCCAACACAGGCAACATCAGGCCGGAGAAGCCGCAGCGTGGAAAGTCGGCCCGGCCCAGCGCTTCGGCGATGAAGGTGGCGGCGAACAGACTGCCAGATGCGCCCAACCAGGAAAGGCCCAGCGATTCAAGGGCGCTGCCCAGGCTACGTTCAGCTGTCGGGAAAGGGGCAAGTGAGAAGTCAATGCCCCGAAACGGGATGCCTTGCTCGGCAGCCAGCCGCCGGCCGGCCTCTGACAGAGTGGCGGCGGCGCTTTCAATGCTCTGAATGAGGCCGGAGCGAGCTTCATCCAGCGTGGCGGCCGCCTGCACGGCGACCAGCGCGAGGTCGGCGGCCTCCACGCCCAGAGCAAAGCCCGCCGCGCCGCCGGCATGATAGGCGGCCGGGAAAAAGGGCGAACCCGGCGCGCAATTGGCCAGCGCTGCGAAGTAGAGGTTGCTGAACCCCTTTTCATCCAGCCGGCTGATGTCCAGGATGAGGCGGGCGACCGATTCGCAGCGATCAATGTTGATTTTGCCCCGCCGGTCGGCGATCTCGGCTGCGCCAAAGAGGGTCTCGGAGACGCCGATCATGGCCGGCAGGCGCTTCAGCCAGCCGATCTCATGTTGCAACTGCACGGGCCCAAGGCTGATAAAGTCGGCTCCGGCTGCCAGCCATTTGTCAGCTACCCTGGCGGCCTGTTCGCCGGTGCCCAGCGTGGAATCCCACCAGTCAGGAAATGGCGGCAGGGCGACTCGTCTGGATTGAACCGGTACGGCAAATGCAGAAGGGGCCGCCGCGAAGAAGCGCCCGGCAACAGCCGCCGGAAAGTCCGGTTCACAGAAAAGCGTGACAGATCGAATCTCCATAGCTACCTCGACGCTTCCCATCTGCGCGATTTGACTAGCGCAGGTGGGCAGCTACAATCAACGATCAACCAGGTAGATGCCCGGTTGGTCCAGGCAAGGCACTTGCACCCTATTGTATTGAACAATTGGCATGACAACGAATGACGAACAGAGCACCGGCGCTCCACGACGCCGGCGGAAACGCGGCCGGCAGGCAACGCAGTCTAATCGCAGACCCACGGTAGATGCGGCGACTGAAAAAGTTGAGTCCGCAGCTTTGAGCCAGGTAATGAATGAGTTTGTGTTGTGCGGCCGGTGCAGCTACTTCCTTGCCGGATGCCGGATCATCTACGGCCTGGAGGTGTTGGAAACTGCGGTGCAGAGCAGCGATCAGCATTCCTTGGGCTTGCCCTGGGACATGAATGTGCGACGCTTGTTGCTGGAGTCATACGGCTTTGACATTGACGCTACGCTGTTGTGGTTCGAGGGATATTGTCGCGAATGTGGCCGGCGCTTTGCTTATGGCGACCCGGACCGGGAAGAAGGCGCGGATAGGTTATACGTCCAGTTAGTCGCCCATTGAACCCGACCCGGGTGCAGATTTTTCCGGCTTCATGAACAATCCGGCGCGCTGGCGGTTCTGATGCGTCGTTAGCGCTCGTATTGAGCAAGGCTATCCACCATGCAGTTACGCCCGGCACAAGAAAAGATCCTGGCTTACCGTGGGGGCCGGATGGCGGTTAGCGCGGTGCCGGGCAGCGGCAAGACTTTCACGCTCTCGCTGCTGGCCGCGGAGCTGATCCGATCCGGCCGGGTGAATGTGGCTGCCGGGCAGCAGGTGCTGGTGGTCACTTACCTGAATTCGAGCGTTGATAACTTCAGGGCGCAGATTCGACGCCGGTTGCAAGAGTTAAACTTGCCGGCCCAGGGTTATGACGTGCGCACCCTGCACAGTCTGGGGCTGGAGATCGTGCGCACCGCGCGGGGGAGCGCCGACGCCGCGAATGAACTGGTCGTGCTGGACGACGTTCAGAGCGCCAACTACCTTCAGACCGCTGCAAACAACTGGATTGACGATTACCCGGAATTGTGGAACGTCTTTCTACCCGATCGCAGCCCATCCATGGCGGCCCGTTGGCGCGAGATAACAGAGCGGACGGCGCGGGTCTACATTCAGACCGCCAAAAATGAACGCTACCGGCCGGCGAATATCCAGGGACGATTGAATGAGCCGGCCACGCAGAGTGAAAATGCATACATGCTGCTCTGGGTGCTGAACGGCATTTATGCTCGCTACCAGGCGATCTTGGACCGGCAGGGGGCGCTGGATTTCGATGACCTGATCTGGCAAGCGGCGGATCTGATGGCCGGACGGCCCGACCTGGCGGCCGCCTTGCGCCAGCGCTGGCCCTATGTCCTGGAGGATGAGGCGCAGGACAGTGTGCCGCTGCAAAGCGACCTGCTGGCGGAATTGACGGCCGGCCCGGCCGGCAATTGGGTGCGCGTCGGCGATCCCAATCAGGCGATCACCAGCAGTTTCACGGCCGCGCACCCCCGCTTCTTCAACGCCTTCATTGATGAGCCGCAGGTGGCGTTCTTTCCGCTGCCCAATTCCGGGCGCTCAGCGGCGCTGATTTATGAGGCGGCCAACCGGCTGGTACATTGGGTCTGCGACCGGCATCCAGTGTTGGAGGTGAGGAAAAACGCCCTCCGCCGGCAGGATATCTTGCCCACTCCGCCTGGGGATGGGCAACCCAATCCGCCGGACGAGGAAGCCGGGCTGCGCATCCGCGTTTACGCACAACGAGAGGAGGAAGAGCTGCCGGAGATCGCCAGATTGGCGCACCTGTACGCGGAAAAGTATCTGGAACGTACGGTGGCCATCCTGAGTCCAACTAATCGGGTCGGCTACAATCTCTCAGAGCTGCTCGACCTGCGTGAGGCGCCATATGACAACCTGTTGCGTGGGGGCGGACGGGAGCGCGAGATTGCCGCCGTCCTGCATGGGCTGCTGGGTTTGCTGGCTGATCCGCTGGATACCCGGCAATTGGCGCAGGCGCACCAGGCGCTGTTTGAGTTGGGACATCCTGTCGCCGGATTGACGCCAATCGGCGACGGATCAGGACATCCGGCCCCGGACGCTTCCCTGGATGGCGAAGGGGTGGTCGAAGCCGGTTGGGAGCTGAATCGTTTCCATGCGCTGTTGCGAAGCGTTCCCCGGTCCGAACAGTTGCTGTTTCCTGACAATCAGCAGAGTCCTGTGACCGCGCTGCCGGGAGGGACAGCCGGCGAAACGGATATGCGACGACTGGACACCTTCCTGCCGTTTGTCCGGCGGCTGTTTGCGCTGCGTCCGTTACCGGTTGACGACCTGGTGCTGGCTCTGGCGGATGAGCTGTTTGCGACGAGCATGCAGCCCGGCGAAGGGGCGACAGCAGAGCCGGCGCGCGCGCCTATGCGTGAGTCGGACCTTTCCACCGCGCATCGCATCGCGGCGGTGTTGCGTCGCTGGCATGATCTACACCCCGAATGGCGGCTGCCGGAAATGGCGGCGGCGCTGGCCGAAGTGGCAGCCGGCAGACGCACGCTGCCCCTGATATCGCCGGCCGAATTGGGTTACGAGCCGCAGCCGGGGCGCATCACCCTGACGACGCAGCACGGGGCCAAGGGCATGGAGTGGGACGCTGTCTTCCTGGTGGGGATTGATAATTTCTGGATTCCCGGCGACCTGGACGCGCCGTTCCTGGGCAGCTACGACTTCCTGGGTGGAGATCCAATCGCGGAGGCTACCGCGCAGTTGCGGGAGCTAATGACCGGCGACGCCGATCTCTTTCCGGGGCGCACGGCCACCGAATCCGCCCATATCGCGGTCATTTGTGAGCGACTGCGCCTGCTTTACGTGGGCATCACCCGGGCGCGGCGCTATTTGCACATCAGTCGCAGCCGGTTTACACGCACTTTTGGACTGAATAGGGAGGCTGCGCCGGCCACCGCGTTAGGCGCGCTCTATCAATACTTGAAGGAGCAGACGCAGGATCGGTAGGGGGTCTTCTCGCCGCTTAAGGACAAAACCCCGACGGTCTCCCGGACGATCTCCCGACGGTCATGGTGATGGAGGATACCTACGGGATTTACTTAGCTCAGAAAGCATCGCCAGTACAGCGTCACGCTCCACGTCGCCACAGAGAAAGGCATCACCAATGTCGCGCAATAGGACGAAATGTAGCCGGCCGGCGGCGCGCTTCTTGTCCGTTTGCATCGCAGCCAGCAGCGTCTCCGGCGAAAGATCGGCTGGAATGCTGACCGGCAAATTACAGCGGGCCAGCACCTGAGCAATTCGCGGCTGAAGTTCGGGCGAGCAGAAGCCGAGGCGCGTCGAGAGGTTGGCGGCGGCGATCAGGCCCACGGCCACCGCTTCGCCGTGCCGGAGCTGATAACGGCTGGCCTGCTCGATGGCGTGGGCAAAGGTATGGCCCAGATTAAGCAGCGCCCGGTTCCCCTTCTCGTAGGGATCATCCTGCACAATGTCGCGCTTCACGCGAATCGCGCCGGCGACCAGCTCCTGTAACTGGCGCATCCCGGCGTCTGCGCGGATGTCGCGTTCGTTCCAGGATTCAGTCTCAAGCCGGGCGAAGAGCGTCGGCGCCGCGATCAATCCACTCTTCACTACTTCAGCCATGCCCGCGGCAAACTCGACGGCGGGTAATGTGGCCAGCAAGGCGAGGTCGACGATGACCAGTTCGGGCTGCTTAAACGCGCCAACCAGATTCTTGCCCTGCGGCAGGTCGACGCCGGTCTTGCCGCCGACAGCTGCGTCTACCATGGCCAGCAGGCTGGTCGGCGCTTGAATGAGGGGTAGGCCGCGCAAATAGGTGGCAGCGACAAAGCCGGCCACATCTCCCACCACACCGCCGCCCAGGGCCAGTACGATGCCGGAGCGGTCCAGCCCGGCGTGCAGCAGCTGATCATACAGCCGGCGCACCGTGTCCAGGTTCTTATGTTCCTCGCCGGGTGGCATAGTAACCAGCGGCGCAGCCGCTTCGGCATTGGCGGCGTGCAGCGGACCCACGTTACTGTCGGAGATGATCACAGCCGGGGCCGTAGCGCCGGAAAGCGCCCGCCAGCGTGAGAGAATGTGGTAGCCGACGATCACCTCATATTGCCCGGCGGGATGCGTGACCAGCAGTGTGACGGGAATGGGGATGGGATGCGCCGGCAGTGTTTCCTGAATCAGGCGAGCTACCTGCTCCGGTTCCTGCCGGTCAGTATCTATGGGCGTGAACCTGGCGTAGGCCGCGGCTCGCTCGACGAGGAGGTCTTGAATCCGCTGCCCGGCATCGTCCCCGGCAATCAAGGGGCGCACGCTTGCGCTGTTTGTCAGGCGACTCAGAATAGTCCCCGGAGAAGCGTGGAGGCAAAAGACATGCGCTCCTCCGGCGAGCAGCGCCGCATTGGTCGAGTCGAGCATGAGCCGACCGCCGGTGGCGATAACCAACCCTTCCCTCCCGGCGAATTCATGGGCAGCCAATCGCTCAAGTTGCCGGAAATGCGCCTCGCCGTCCTCCGCGAAGATGCGGTTGATGGGGCGTCCGGCCTGATTTTCGATCCAAGCATCGGTGTCTACAAATTCCCGCCCGGAGAGTTCGGCCAGGATGCGACCCACTGTGCTTTTGCCGGCGCCCATAAAGCCGGTGAGAATGATCGTGCTATCGCTCACATGCGCCTTCCTGCCACGTCAATGTGATCGCTATTATAGCCACGCTTGCCATAGTTAGACTCAATGAGCGCTCGTGGTTTGGAGTCGCGGGGAGCACGTGCTATTCTGTAGCAGTCGCTTTCAGTTGCCAGTCAGGTGGAACCATGCTATTTGCCGTCAAGAATTTCCTCGTACCTACTCTGTTGACCTGGGTCGCCGTCATGACCGGCTCGCTGCTGGCCCGGCAGGCGCTGGGGTTGACCTGGAACCTGGAGCCGGGGGGGAATTTTTGGTGGCAGGTCTTGATAGCAGTTCTGGTGATTCTTGCCAGTGACGCAATCCTCTATGGGCTACTGCGTCTGGTATTGGCTGACCGATTTCTCGCGCGCTACAGCGAGTTGACCTGGTACTTTGCACCGCAGAAAGCGCCGGAGATATTGGCCGGCGGCCTCCTGGCTACGGGCGAGGAGTGGCTCTTTCGTGGCGTGATCTTGCAGTGGGTGGCGATTGGCTGGGGAAACGGCATTGGTATTGCGGTCTCGTCGATCTTATTCGGGCTGACGCATCTTCTCCGAGAACGCAGCCTGGAACCTTTCGTGCTATGGGCGGTATGGGAGGGAGTCTTGCTGGGGCTGGTCTTTGTGTTGACCGGCTCGATGCTGGTAGCGATGTGCGCGCATGCTCTGCACGACATTGGCGGCTTCACGCTGTTTGCTCTGCAGAGACGCACAGGCTGGTTCTTGACGCCGGGCGGCAGGCAGCCCGCGAACCCAGCCAGCGACTGATGGGGGGTTATGAACACGTCCTGTTGACGGGCGCAACGGGCTTTGTGGGCCGGCCGCTGGTGGAGGAGCTGGTCGAAGCCGGCTTTCGCTGCACCGTCGTCACCCGCTCAGTTCAGATACCTGCCGGTGCAATGCCGCCGGGCGTGGGAATCTGCGGCTATTCCGACCCCTGGCCGGCGGCAAACGCGGTGGTGAATCTGGCGGGCGAGAGTATTGCCGGCTGGTGGACCCGCCGTAAGAAGCAGCGCATTCTGGAGAGCCGGGTCAACATCACCAGGAGAGTGGTGGACTGGGTGCGGGAAGCATCGCCGCGGCCGGCGGTCTTTCTTTCGATGTCGGCGATTGGCATTTACGGCGACAGGCCGGGAGAAAAGCTGTCCGAGGAGTCCGCGCCGGACCCGGCAGCCAGGTTCCGCGCCCAGGTGACCCTGGCATGGGAAAGCGAGGCCTTGCAGGCTGAGGCGCTGGGCGTCAGGGTCGTGCGCCTCCGGCTGGGCAATGTGCTGCATCCGGACGGCGGCTATCTGCAAGCGATGTTGCGGGTGTATCGCTACCTGCCAATTGTCAGCGTGGCCGGACCTGAGACGATGCTTTCCTGGATTAGCCGGCAGGACGCGGTCCGATTAATACGCTTTGCCCTGGAGAATGAGCAAATTAGCGGCCCGCTCAACCTGACTGCACCCAACCCAGTATCGCACAGAGAGTTTGCCGAATTGTTAGCGGCTGGTCTGGGCCGGCGCGTCTGGGGAAGATTGCCCGGATGGTTGTTGCGTCTGGGATCAGGCGAATTTGCCGATGCCATCCTGGACAGCCAGAAAGTCCTGCCCGAGAAAGCGTTGGCAGCGGGCTTTCGCTTTGCGGAGCCGGAGCTGGGGCCTTATCTGCAACGTGTGACCTGATTATTGGCCGGGGCCGGGTAGCTGCATTTCCTGTAATTGCGCCCTGACGTGGTCTGGGATGGGTACAGACGCAGCCTGTGCGTAATCAAACATGATCATCGCTGTGCGCGCCTGCGCCACAAGCCTGCCGTCCTGACCGTCGATCTGATAGACGATATCAAAGCTCTTGCCGCCTATGCGAGAAATCGCCAGCCCAATGGTCAGCGACTCGCCCAAATAAGCCGGCGAAATGAAGCGACAGGTGGCCTCGCCAACGATTACCGGCAACTCCTGTACGGCCCGGGCGGGGAAAATGCGCCAGATGAGATAGTAGCGGGCCACTTCGAGGTAGGTGAAGTAGACCGCGTTGTTCACGTGACCCATCGCGTCCAGGTCGCGAAATCTGACATCAATACTGGTTGAGACAGGATAGTCCGCTGCTTTCATCAACTTCTCCAGTTCAGGCCCCTAATTGTAGCAAGCACATACTTTGACGCTATTTTGGCGCACCGGTAGAATCAACCCCATGCAGACCATACGCGCATTCATCGCGATACATCTGCCCGCCGATGTGCAGGCTTATCTGGGGGAGATCAGCCACAATTACAGCCAGGCATTACCTGCCGGCGCGGTGCGCTGGGTGATGCCGGATCGCATGCATCTGACGCTGCGCTTCCTGGATGAAACAGGGGAGGACAAGGCGCCGGCAATCGGATCTGTTCTTGATCAGGTAGCGGCGAGGCATCGCGCATTTGCGTTGCAGCTCGATAAATTGGGCTGCTTTCCAAACAGTAACCGGCCGCGGGTTATCTGGATTAGCCTGTTCGGGGCCGATGACGAGTTGCAAGCTATCAAATCGGAAATCGATGTGATGTTGGAGCCATTAGGCTGGCAGCCGGAAGATCGCCCGTTCCGTGCGCATCTCACCCTGGGGAGGGTAAAGGACGAACACAAGCAAATCCGGCTTCCCTGGGGGGAGCGCGTAAACAGCTTGCCGGTACCGGTTTCGGCGATCAATCTGATGCAAAGCCGGCTGCTACCCGATGGACCGGTGTATACGAACCGATACACCGCCCGACTTGCGGCCGGAGTAGGGTGACGCATTGAGTGAGTTTGTCGTCAGCCCGGCGTATCCGACGGATCGCCGTTCACCTTTGCGCTGGATCTTTTCGCATCTCATCCACAACTGGGTGTTCATTGTCACCATGCTGGTGGGGGCCTTCGGCAACGCGGCGTTGGCGGCGGTTGTGCCAATCCTGATCGGGGTGGCCTTTGACGCGGTATTGGCCACGCCGGCGAACATGGCGGGAATCGGGTGGGCGGCGCTGGGCATTGTAGTCAGCCAAGTCGTGCGCTCGGTGCTGCAGCTGGGGCGTAACTTCTCCAGCGAGGTGCTCGGCCAACGGTTAGAGCGCGATGCGCGCGAAGAGCTATACGTGAGTCTACTGGGAAAGAGTATGACCTTTCACGCGTTGCAGCCGGTGGGCGATACGATGGCTCGCGCCACCAACGATGTGCGTGAGGTCAACCGAATGTTCAATCCCGGCGTCAACCTGGTGGTGGGATCGGCGTTTTTCCTGTTGATGCCCGTGTTCTTGGCCCCGCGATATCACCCTTCGTTGATTCTGGCCCCGGCTTTCTTCCTGATCACCTATGCGCTTGCCCTGGCGCGCTACCTGCGGATCCTGTCACCGGTTTCGGATTGGGTGCGCGAGTCTTTTGGAAGCCTGAACAGCCGCCTTGCGGAAGCAATAGACGGCATCGAAACTGTGAAGGGAGCGTCTCAGGAAGCGCAGGAGATCGCCCGGTTCAGAGAGAACGCTCGCGACTATCGAGATGCTTCTGTAGCCCGCGGTTACATCGAAGCGCGTTTCTTGCCGATGCTGCTATTGGGTATTGCCACGGCGATTGGCTTCACCCAGGCCATTGTGTTGCTTGAGCAGGGCATATTAGAGGTGGGCGATGTAGTGGCCTATATGGGGCTGTTGGGTCTGTTTGGTTTCCCCACCTTTACCTCGCTGTTTGCCTATTCGCAGGTTTCCCTGGGCATCTCCGGGGCCAGGCGCATCCTGACCCTGATCAACACGCAGACCGAGCTGGACGAAAATGTGGCCGGCAATCAGGGCGTTATCCAGGGCGCTATCCGTTTTGAGAATGTCACCTTTGGCTATGTAGACGGGGTTGACGTGCTGCAGGGGATCAGCTTTGAAGTGACTCCCGGCCAGACGGTGGCGATTGTGGGCCAGACCGGCGCCGGCAAGAGCAGCATTGCCAAGCTGATTAACCGCACCTATGATGTACGCGCGGGCCGCGTGTTGGTGGATGGCATTGACGTCCGAGATTGGCAGCTCGCCAGCTTGCGGCAACAGATCTCGATCATTGAACAGGACATTTTCCTCTTTTCGCGTACCATCAGCGAGAATATCGCCTTTGGTTTGCCGGGAGCCACTCAAGATGAAATCGAACAAGCGGCAAGGGCTGCCCAGGCACATGAGTTCATTATCGGTTTTCAGGATGGTTATGACACCGTTATCGGCGAACGTGGGGTCACGCTCTCCGGCGGTCAGCGGCAGAGGCTCGCCCTGGCCCGGGCATTTCTGACTAGGCCGCGCATCTTGATTCTGGACGACTCCACCAGCGCGGTGGACAGCGCCACGGAAGATCGGATTCAGCAAGCGATTGTGGGGGCGGCAGCCAATCAAACGACGATTCTAATTACCCACCGGCTGTCACAGATTCGCTGGGCCGATCAGGTGGTTTTGCTTCGCCGGGGCAAGCTGGCCGCAATCGGTAACCATGAGCAACTTATGGCGGAGTATCCAGCCTACCGGCACATCTTTGAGATGTACGAAGAAGAGTAACTGTCCGCCCGGCCCAAATTCCATCGCCCGCCCGAGCGCTTTCACTCATTTGGCGGACGCTCCACACCCATCTCGTCCAACACCACCGTGCGGGCCGCATCTCCCTCGCCGACCACCAGGGTCCTATCCAACAACTGGAAGCGAAACGGCGCGGTACTTGCCGCAAAGGCCAGTTCGCCCCAGACGGAGTCCGCGCTGCGCCCCATCAGCCGCAGGCGTGCGTCATGCCAGCGACACCAAAGGACCAGCGCCTTCATTCGGGCTCCGGCACTAGACGCGCAGCGTTGGCGCGCCGGGAGCTAGTCGGCCCATTTTTGCCGCTGTACGGACAGGACATTCGGCAACTTTTCGATTCGCTGCATCAGCCAGTTCAGATCGGCCATGTTAGAGATCTCAGCGACCATGTAGATAGTGGTGATGCTGTTGGCAGTCGTCCGCTTGGTCTTAGGGACGTTGATTCGCCGGCCGCGCAGAATATTGGAGATCTCTTCAACTAACCCGGGGCGCTGGTAGGCGTGCACGACAATCGGCACCGGGTAGGTGTCCTGGTCCAGCCCCCACTCGACCTCGATCAGCCGGTCGCGCTCCGTGATCTGGTCGAGGGTAGGGCAACCGGCTCGGTGAATGGTGAC
>CAYVQP010000015.1:62805-64625 GCA_964452775.1 uncultured Ardenticatenaceae bacterium
CGGCTGGCGGTAATAATCTCCACTTTGTCGCCGGACTGCAGCACGCTATCCAGGCCGACCATCTTACCGTTGATCTTCGCGCCCCGGCAGCGATGGCCGACCTGAGTGTGGATGTGGTAGGCGAAGTCAATGGGGGTAGCGCCGGCCGGCAGATCGATCACATCTCCCCGGGGGGTAAAGACAAAGATGCGCTCGCCGAGCAGCTCCTGCTGCAGCAATTCGCCGTTGGCGAGCGACTCATTGGCGTCCTGCAGGCTGGTGAGCAACTGCCGGAACCAGTTAATGCGCTTATTTTGCGCGGCGCTGGAGCGAACCTCGTCTTCCTTGTATGCCCAGTGAGCGGCAATGCCTCGTTCCGCTTCGTCGTCCATTAAATCGGTGCGGATCTGCACTTCCAGGGTATTCCCCTTGTCGTCCATAACCGCCGTATGCAGAGAGCGATAGCCGTTAGGTTTGGGCGAGGCGATGTAGTCATCGAATTCATGGGGAATCGGCTGCCACAGGCTATGCACGGAACCGAGCACCTGATAGCAAATCGAGCGCGCCAGGTCATCTTTCTGTTTGCGGTTCCTGGTCGTATCAGCCTCAATATCCGTGGTGTCAATGATGACCCGCAGCGCCTGCACGTCGTAGATCTGTTCAATGTCCACGCTCTTGCGTTCCATTTTGCGGTAGATGGAATAGATATGCTTGGGCCGGCCCACAATGGTTGCCTTGACCCCAAGCTCCTTGATATCCGCCTCCAGCAGTTGAACCGCCTCGTTGACTATCGCGGCCCGGCTAATCCTCTTTTGATCGATTTGTAGGGCGATGCTCCGGTAAATGTCCGGCTGCAAATATCGAAAGGCCAGGTCTTCCAGTTGCCACTTCATCTGCCAGACCCCGAGCCGGTTAGCCAATGGAGCGTAGATCTGCATCGCTTCGGTAGCTAACTCCTGGCGGGCATTGGCCGGCAGCGCGCCGGCCTTGCGCAAATCCTGCAACACGATAGCCATCCTGAGCAGCACGATCCGGATATCTCCCTCGATGATCGTCAGAATGGCGCGGCGGATTTCCTCCTGTTTGCGGTGGTCGGGGTTGTGCGCCTTTTCGCGATAGCTGACGTCTGCGGCATATGTGTACAGGTTGTGCAGGCCGGTTACCAGCGATGCCACTTCTGAGCCGAAGTTGTTGCGCAGTTCCTGATCACTCTTGCCGCTCCCCGGCCCGATGGTGTTGTGCAGCAGCGCCGCGAGAATAGAAGCAGGATTCAGGCCAAGCTGGGCGATCGTGTGAGCGACTGCCAGGTCATGCTCGAGAAGATGCTCGCCGGTTTCGCGTTGCCGGTCGCCAAGGACATCGCGCGCATAGTCATACGCCCGGCGGACTGTCGAGATTACGCTCTCCGGCGTTCCTGGCGGGAACAGGTCGAGTAATTGGGTAAGCGTTATTGGCGCCGGGGTGTCCATTTGGTCAGGGTAGTTTGCACGCAAAAATAGGCGTCACCAGGTGAGCGACGCCGGAAAATGGGATCACAATGCCTAGATTAGCGAGCTATCCAGGCATATCCCCATCGTCGCCGTCTTGAGCGTTGCTGTTATCTGCCGGCGCTGAGACGTCATCCTGGGTGTTAACCTCGCCTTCAGCCTGAGCGCCGCTGATCCGCGCCTTACCCTGGTCGAGAATAATCCTGGACTGCTCCTGCACCGTCTGACGGGCATCAGCCATGGCCTGACCGGCTCGATCACGATATTCGCTAACACGCTCGCTGCTGCGCTCGCGCAGTTCAGCGCTCTGAGTTGCCAACTGCGCCCGCATCTCCTCCCCGGATTGGGGGGCCA
>CAYVQP010000015.1:64725-68374 GCA_964452775.1 uncultured Ardenticatenaceae bacterium
CCACAACCACGAGAAAGGCGATGATAGCGCCGATTGTCCCCAGGACAATGTAGCGGGTTGGAATCCTGGGCGGTCCGGGCTCCTCAACGACTAGTTCAGATGTGATTGAGGACTGTGTGGCCATGCATCTTCCCTCTGGCGAAGAGTATAACAGAATCCAGCCGCCAACCAAAACCTGGAGCGGGGAGCACTATGAATCGCGGGTCAGCGCCCAGCAGATAATCAGAGCAATCCACGAGCCCAGGCTGGCGCTGAGCAGGTGTATGGCGCCTAACTTGAGCGTGTCAATGTTGAGCAGGTCGCCGACGATGTGTCCTAGCGCAAAGCCGACCCAGGAGAAGAACACGTAGATGATCAGGCGGCGGGGAGGGCCGCCGAGCAGAAGGTGGAACCCCGCTCCATAGGCGGTGGCCAGGAAGAAGCCGAGGACGAGGCCGGATGCAGGCGCGCTCATGTGACGGCGGGGTTCTCAGCAACGTGTTGAAGGTCTTCCATTGTCTCGGAGCCGGCTGCCGTGGCGCTGGCGATCAACCCGCCGCCGAGACAAACATCGCCATCGTAGAAGACAGCGCCCTGGCCCGGCGTGGCTCCCAGCACCGGCTCGTCAAAGGCGACATGGGCTGCGTCCGGCGGGCGTGGGGTGACCCAGGCGGGGACGGCGACGGCCCGGTAGCGGATCTTCACCTCTGCCCGGATCGGCTGCTCTGGTGCGCTTCCGGCCAGCCAATTGACCTGCCGGACCATCAGCTCGGCCTGACCTAGTTGGTCGCGCGTGCCCACCAGCAGCGCGTTCCGGCTCATGTCCTTGCCCAGGACAAACAGCGGTTCACTATAAGTGACACTCAGACCCTTGCGCTGGCCGATTGTGTAGAGTGGTAAGCCACCATGCGTGCCCAATACCTGGTCGTCCTGGCCGAGTATCGGACCCGGCTGCAGCTCCTCCGGCGCGTATTCGCTCAAGAAGCGCCGGTAATCATTATCTCCCAAAAAGCACAGGTCCATACTCTCCTGCTTCTGCCTTACCGGCAGGCCAAAGCGACCGGCAAGCTCCCTGACCTCGGCCTTTGTATAGTCGCCGACGGGAAACATCGTGCGCGCCAGGTCTCGCTGGGTGAGCACGTGCAACACATATGATTGGTCTTTGTTCTCGTCTACCGCTCGACGGAGCAGGTATTTCCCCTCGCGAGTATGCTCGATGCGGGCGTAGTGACCGGTTGCTAGATAGCCGGCTCCGATGGCCGCCGCGCGCTCCATCAGATAATTGAAACGGATGACGCGATTACAGCGAATACATGGGTTTGGGGTCCGGCCCAGAGCGTGTTCGTCAATGAAAAACTGCACGATCGATTGGCGAAAGAAATCCTGCACGTCGATCACGTAGAAGGGGATGTTGAGCAAGCCGGCGACATATCGCGCCTCAGCGATCTGGTCCGGCGTGCAGCAACGATTGAGGGGCGCGTTCGGACCACGGGCCGGTTCGCTCCATAGCCGCAACATCATCCCGACGACATCATAGCCCTGCTCCACGAGCAGCGCGGCGGCGACGGAGCTATCTACGCCGCCGCTCATCGCAACAACTACTCGTGTAGACTTGTTGTTTGAGTTCTCAGTAGCAGCCATTAACGTAGACTTTCGCGTAAAGTGAACACGCCGTTTAAGCAGATCATCAGGTAGAGCTCAAGCAAACATAGCCGTGAGAGATCGTAATTGTGAAACGGCCTCCGGCAATACCTGCAACACGTATTCGACGTCATCCATTGTGTTCTGGCGACCGACGGTCAGCCGGAGGCCGCCCAATGTCCACTGCGCTTCCAGACCAAGCGCCTCCAATACGGCGGAGGGCTTGGGATCTCCGCTGCTGCAGGCGGAACCGCTGCCCGCAGAGACGCCGGCGACATCCAGCTGGATGAGTAGATCGTTGCCGCTCAAGTCTTGGAAGGCGAAACTGGCATGATGGGCCAGGCGCTCGGTGGGATGGCCGGTTAACTGACAGCAATCGGGGAAGGCAGCCAGGATGCCGGCAATCAGACGGTCGCGCAGCGCCTTGTAATGGGCTACGTCTCGCTCGCGGTTGACGGTTGCCAGGCGCAACGCTTCCGCCGCGCCCACCGCGAAGGCCACGTTTTGGGTTCCGGCCCGGCGTCCATCTTCCTGACTGCCCCCTGTTGCCGGGGTAATCAGGTCTGTGCCGGAGCGGACCAGGAGAATGCCAATGCCCTTCGGGCCGTAGAACTTGTGCGGGGCGATGCTCACCAGGTCAACGGGCCAGCTCTTGAAGTCGAGTTGCAATGACGTGACGACCTGTACCGCGTCTGTGTGATACAGCACTCCATGTTCGCGGGCAACGCCGCCAATCTCTAGGAACGGCTGTAACGTGCCGATTTCGTTGTTGGCTGCCATGATGCTGATCAATGCGGTGTCCGGCCGGATGGCGGCCTCCAGCTCATCCAACTCTATCCGGCCCAACCGATCGACGGGCAGCACAGTTACTTCAAAGCCGGAAAGTTCCCGCAATTGGTGGACCGTCTCCAGAACTGCCTTGTGCTCGATGGCGCAGGTGATCAAATGGTTGCCGCGTCCGGATTGGCGGGCGGCCCACATTACGCCGCGTATGGCGATGTTGTCGCTTTCCGATCCGCAGCCGGTGAAGACGACTTCGTTCGGCGAGGCGTTAAGTAAGCCGGCGACCATCCGGCGCGCCTCCTCCAGCCCTTGCTGCGCCCGGCGCCCATGGGCGTGGGTGGACGATGCGTTCCCATACGCCTCCCCGAAATAGGGCAACATTGCTGCCACGACCCGGGGCTCAACAGGCGTGGTGGCGCTGTGATCCATGTAGATCAGACGATCGCCGGCCAAATCATGCCTCCGTCAGCGGCGACACTCGGGGGAGAAAGACAGTGAAGACGGAACCTTTGCCCACCGTACTGCTCACCTTGAGCGTGCCGTTGTGCTTCTCGACCCCTTCCTTGACCATATACAGGCCGAGTCCGGTGCCGGCGATACCGCGTTCGACCGCCAGACGGGTGCGAAAGAATCGCTTGTATAGATTCGGCAAGCTCTCCTCCGGAATGCCGATCCCTTCATCACTGATGATGACCTGCACACCGCCCGCGACTGCTTCGGCGCGAATGCTGACCGTGCCGGACATGGTGAACTTCACCGCATTGTCGAGCAGATTCCGGAATACAACCTGTAAGGTCTCTTCGTTGCCCATCACTTCCGGCAAGTCAGGGGAGATTCGTTGGCTGAAAGTGAGTCCTTTCTCGACTGCACGATCTGCCAGCGGCGGCAGGAGATCGGCAAAGAGAGCGTTCAGGTCAACCATCTCCGAGCTGCGTTGAATCTCGCGGCTGGTTAGCTTGGACATCTGCAACATCTGGCGCACCATGCGCTGCAGACGGTCGCTTTCCCGCTCGATGACGCCCAGGAAGCGATCGGCTTTCGCCGGATCATCGCGCGCTTTGCCTTCGCGCAGCAGCCGCGCATACATCAGGATAGTTGCCAACGGCGTGCGCAGCTCGTGAACAATGTTATGAAAGAAGTCGTCGCGCATCCGCTCGACTTCACGAATCTGGCGCAAGTCGCTGAGCACGTAAATCACTTCGCTGAGCTGCTCCTCGTCAAAGACGGGCGCGCCGCTAATCAAGAC
>CAYVQP010000016.1:0-9194 GCA_964452775.1 uncultured Ardenticatenaceae bacterium
CCGGCCAAGCTCCCGATCATTCGTCACATAGGCCGTCGCCCCGTTCACCAGCGCGGTGGCTACGTGCAGCGCGTCAGCCGGTCGCACCTGGTAGCCGGCGCGGAGTTGAGCCGCGCGCCGGGCCACCTCTCGATTGACATCAGCCAGATGCAGATGGGGGAAATGGAGCAAAATCGCTTCGTAATGGGCGGCGATCAGCGGTTGGCCGCTCCGCCACGGATGCACAGTCAGCTCCATTAGGGCCACCACGGAGACAACGGCCTCGCGCCCACCCGATTGAACGCCATCGAGCAGCCGGCTGGTCAAGGGCAGATAACGTGGATGCCCTTCCAGATGATAGATGAAGATGCTCGTGTCCAGGCCGATAACGGCGTGCCCGGCTAATTGCTGTTCGAGGCCGGCCACGCCGCTCTTTCCTCGTTCAGATAGGCGGCCGCGTCCACCCCTTGCCATAACTCCCGGTGCAGGCCGGCCAGGTAGCTGACATAGTCATCCGGCCGGGGCAACAGAATCACCATGCCGTCCTGCACATCAACCAGCAGCCGGTCACCTGCTTCAATCTTCAGCAGCCGGCGCGCCTCACTGGGTAATGAGATCTGGTACCGGCCGCTCACTTTCACTGTCGTCGGTTCAACCATCGAATACCTCACAAAGCAAATATCGTAGATTGCTTTGTGATTATAGCATACTTGCAACAAAAAAGGCCCGGCTCACTTGAGCCGGGCCTTTGAAAGGTAATTCTATCTGATTGCGGATCGCTCAGGCGATCACACCCTCGCTGACTCGCACCGCAGGCCGGAACTTATATCCGTATACGATCATCCCTTCCTCGCCCTCGGAGCGCAATTTGCGGGTGACCATCTCCACCGGCATCCCGATCTCCACCTCATCCGGCATGATGTCCGTCAACTGCGCGGTCAGCAGCGGTCCCTCGTCCAACTTGACCAGGGCCACAGTGTAGGGCGCGTTGTGCTCAAAGCCGGCCGGCGCGTCGTAAATAGTGGTGTACGAGTAGATCTCGCCCAGGCCGGTGAAGGTGAACAGCTCCTTGGCCGGCGCTTCGCAGACCAGACAAACGTCACGCGGTGGGAAGAGCTTCGTGTGGCAAGATGGGCACTCTTCGCCTACCAGGCTGTAACGTTGTTCATTTAGGCGCCAATGTCGTGATACTTGCATCGTTTCCTTTCCTCACTTCCTCCCGCTTTTCATGACCGGCGATGCTACGAAACTTCCTGCCGGGCCGGTCTCAGCGCGGACAACTGCGCAAATTATGCAAGCTCACTACTCCCATTTCCTGCCATGCAAGGGGAAAAGACTGTCAAAAGCTATCAAAGAGCCCGATTTCGGCGCATAGATTCTCGGAAACTACTCAAGTTGCCCAACCAAACCTGGCAGGTCTCAAAAGACCTGCCAGGTTTCCTCAACGGCGCAATATATGCGTCACCGCCGTCGCGCCCGAGCCGCCGATATTTTGGGCCATGCCGATGCGCGCATCCTCCACCTGACATTCGCCGGCCACACCGCGCAACTGCTGCGCCACTTCCACGATCTGATAGACGCCGGCCGCGCCCACCGGGTTGCCGCGCGCCTTTAGCCCGCCGAAGGTGCTGATTGGAATGCGCCCACCGCGCCCAATTTCGCCGTCGCGGGCCAGCTGCCAGCCGCTTCCCCGTTCGGCGAAGCCGCACGCTTCCAGGGCCAGCGCCGCCATTACCGTGAAGGAATCGTGCAGCTCGAACAGATCAATCTCCTCCGGCGTCACGCCCGCCATCGCCATCGCTTTGGCCGCGCTTTCCGCCGCCGCCCGCAAGTAGAGCGGTTCTCGCCGGTCGTGCAGCCCGATGGTGTCCGTCGCCAGCGCGGAGCCAGCCACCTCAATCGGTTTCGGCACCATGTCCATCGCCCGTTCGCTGCGGGTCAGCACGACCGCCGCCGCCCCATCTCCGCCGGGAGCCATGTCGAACAGGTTCACCGGCTCAGCCACCACCGGCGCGCCCGAGAAACTTTCCGCCCGGATGCGATTGCGATACAGCGCGCCCGGATTCTGCGAGCCGTTGGCGTGGGCGTTGACGCTGAATGGGGCGAAATCTGCCAGGGTCAGTCCATATTCGTGCATGTAGCGGCGCATCAACAACCCGGCCGCGCCGGCGTGGGTCAATCCGTGGATCGCCTCGTAGTCCGCGTCCAGGCCGGTCGCCAAAGCCGCGTTCACCGTGCTGCCGGTCTCGTCGGTCATCTTCTCCACGCCGACCACCAGCGCGGTGCGCACCAACCCGCTCTGCACCGCCAGCACCCCCTGGCGCATTGCCGCCCCGCCGGAAGCCTCGGCCGCCTCGACCGTCACCGCTTCCCGTCCGCGCAGCCCGGCAAAGTCCGCGATCAGCGCGCCCAGATGATCCTGCCGGCTCAACGCTCCGGCCAGCATATTGCCCACGAATATGGCGTCAACATCCGTGCTGCCGGCGTCATCAAGGGCTGCTTCAATGGCATACCAGGCCAGATGGCGCAGCGATGTGTCCCAGCTTTCGCGCACATCCGTCCTGCCCGCGCCGATAATGGATACATTCGTCATGAATTACTCTCCGCTAATTGGGTCTAAACCCCGTAGGTCTTCTTCACTGCCTTGGCCTCAAGCGACATCGCCTTTGAGACCTACGGGGTTTAGCGCTAGGACAGCTTCAACTTATCTCGGAAGCGCGTATAGGTGGCATAATCAATGACCGATCGCCGGGCGATATACTCTTCCGTCTTTGGCGCCCTGTCTCTCGCCGGCGTGATCCGCTCGGTGACCAGCAGGTCAAAAGCGTCCGAGCCGGCCCCCGACCCATAGCTGACCATCAGGATCCGGTCGCCCGGCTCAGCCACATCCAGCGTGGCGGTCAAACCGATCACCGCCGAGCCGGCGTAGGTGTTGCCGATGCGGTCGCTCAGCAGGCCGGGCCGGATCTGCTCCGGCGTGAAGCCCAGCATCTTCGCCGCTCGCTCGGGGAACTTCACGTTGGGCTGATGAAAGACCGCCCAGCGATAATCCGCCGCCGTGCGCCCCAGCGCCCCCATCAACGTCTCGGCCGCGTGGGTAATGTGCTTGAAATAGGCCGGCTCACCCGTGAAGCGGTCGCCGTGCGAAGGATACTGGGCGTGCGCCCGCCGCCAGAAGTCCGGCGTGTCCGTCACAAACGAATAGGAAGCCTCGATGACCGCCAGCGACACCTCGGCCCGGCCGAGCAACATCGCCGCTCCGCCGGCGGCCGCGGTATACTCCAGCGCGTCGCCCGGCCGCCCCTGCGCGGTGTCCATGCCGATGCTCAGCGCGTAACGGGCCATACCGGAGCCGACAAAGCCGATCGCCGCCTGCATCGCTTCCGTGCCTGCCTTGCAGGCAAACTCCCAGTCCGCCGCCTGCGTGTGCGGCACCGCCCCAATGGCCTCCGCCACGATGGTGCTGGTCGGCTTGACCGCGTATGGATGGCTTTCACTGCCCACCCAGACGGCTCGAATCTCTTGCGGATCGATCTCGGCGCGGGCCAGGGCGTTGCGCGCTGCCTCGATGGACATGGTCACCACGTCCTCATCCAGGCCGCTGACCGCCTTCTCCTTAATCGGCGCGCCGCCTTTGCCGCCGCTCCACATGCGCGACACTTCCGACGCCGGCAGCCGGTAACGCGGCACATACGCGCCATACCCGGCGATCCCGACCTTGATCTGCGGCTGCAACATACCGTCCGCGGGTTTGTGTTGGTGCTGATATTCGCTCATCTGCTGATCTACCTCGTTTTAATTTCAGAGCTATGGGAGCTCCGACGATCCTCTCGCGCTTCAGGTTATCTTGTTTCGTTCCAGGAGCAGCGTTTCTGCCCGCTGCACCCTGACATTCTTCTCCGCCACCATTTGGGCGGCTATCTTCTCGACATCGTTCCCGCTCGCGCCGGCAGCCATCGCCACCTGCCGGGCGTGCAGGCGCATGTGACCGTCCTGAATGCCGGTGGTCACCATCGCCCGCAAGGCCGCCAGGTTCTGCGCCAGCCCGACCGCGGCCATCACCTCGCCCAGCTCGACCGCCGAGGCGACCGCCAGAATCTTCATGGCCACCCTGGCGGTCGGATTCACTCGGGTCGCACCGCCGACGATGCCCACCGCCATTGGCAGCGTCATTTCGCCGGCCAGATCGCCGTCCTCATTCACGCTCCAGGTGGACAACCCGCGATATTGCCCGTCGCGGGCGGCAAAAGCGTGCGCTCCGGCCTCCACGGCCCGCCAATCGTTGCCCGTCGCCAGGCAGACTGCGTCAATGCCGTTCATGATTCCCTTGTTGTGGGTCGCCGCGCGATAGGGGTCGGCGAAAGCCAGCGCGCTCGCCGCCGCTATCCGGCGCGCAACTTCATCGCCGGAGAGTTCAGCAGAATCCAGGCTACTCGCCGGCAACCGGCAGCGCACCGCGACCCGCCGCCTGTCCGTCAAATTGGAAAGGATGCTCATGATCGCCTGCCCGCCGGTCAACTCTTCGACCATTGGGACCAGCGCCTCGCTGACCGTGTTGATCGCGTTCGCGCCCATCGCATCCCGCGTGTCAAACAGCAAGTACACAACCAGCATTGGGCCTGCCGGCGTCTCCGGCAAAGCGCGGACCTCAATATCGCGCGCGCCGCCGCCGCGCCGGACAAAATTAGGCTGGGCCCGGTCCGCTGCCGCCAGCAGTTGCGCCTTCTGTGCGGATACCGCCCGGCTTGCCGCCCGCAGGTCAGCAATGCCGATGACCTGAATCTGGCCGATCATCACCGGCTCATCCGCCTCGGCAAAGAAGCCGCCGCCCTGCCGGACCAGCTTCGCCGCCAGGCTGGCCCCGGCCACTATGCTGGGCTCTTCCACAGCCATCGGGATCAGGTAATCGCGCCCATTGACCAGGAAGTTGGCCGCCACACCCAGGGGCATACCCAGGACGCCGATGCTGTTCTCGATCATCAGGCCGGCCTGCTCCGGCGTCAGGCCTCGACCCGGCAGGATCGCTTCATCTTCCTCATCCAGGCCGGCCCAGGCGGCGACAGCCGACACGCGCTGTGTCGGGTTCAATTTGTAAAAACCCGGTATGCGGGAGGATCGCCGGGGCATGGTTACAACATGCGCTGCGTCACATTCATCGTCGTGCTTTATAACGGGCTTTTGCTCTCAAAAGCTATCAAAAGGCCGGATGGCGGGAAAGGAGACAGGAATCGAGAGAGCCGGGACTCCACACCCCCAGCACATGTTCGTTGATCAGGGTGACTGTCACTTCCCCAAGTGACAGTCACCCGCAATCAGCGCTAGGCGCCCAGCGTCACCTCAGCGCGCACCATACCCGCCCGCTCATGCGTGGCGGTAATGGTAACTACGCTGCCGGCCGGCCCCTGCACTACCCACTCCACCTTCACCCGCTCGTCCGTGCTGTCCGCGTTCCAGATGGTTGTAGAGCCTTTATGGTCCCGGCCCTTTAGCTGCCCCAGCATCGTCTTCTTCTCCCCTACCAGCAGTCGCGCTCCCTCCGGCAGTTCAATATCCACCTCCAACTGGCGCACGACCTTCATCTTCAGCGCCTGCTCGGTGATATTAGTGGGCAGCCAGCCGGTGTTGTGCAGCACCAGCCGGATGCGATGAGTGTCGCCGTTGGACTCCGTTTCCACCTGATATAGCTCCAACCTGGGCGAGATCAGGCAGTGGTAAATGGCGAATTCGGTCAGCGGCGCGATCTCCTTCTCCAGCTTTCTGTAAGGCGGATTGCGCCAGGTGATGAAAGTGTGCCAGCCGCCCAACTCTACCTTGCCCAGCTGCGGATGGTCGTACTCGTACCAGTTGATGTAACTTTCGCCGTCTACCTCGTCATCGAACCACTTCAGGATCTGTACATCATGTTCTGCCGGATGCTCGCGGGACCAGTCAATGAACTTGTAATCCTTGATCCCGGCCTGCTGTTGCACGCTCCAGATTTCGGTCGTCCAGGCATATACCCCGCGAAACTCATACATCCAGTCGTCGAATGTGCCCTTGATGTAATCCTTCGGGTCATACTTGAAGTCGTGATAGATAGAGATGGCCGGGTAGCCGGTCAATTCGGTCGCTTTGGCGCCGATGCGCTTGTAGGTAAAGAGGTCCTGCGTATTCATCTTGTCTTCCGGCTCCTTCGTCGGCGGGCGCAGATGAACGCCGCTGAAGGTGTGGAAGGAAATCGCGCCGCAGATGTTTGGGTGGTCGGTGATGAACTGCACCGCCGGGCGAACCTCCGGCTCGCTCGCCGGATAAGGCCCGCTGCCATATTGATCCGGCGACCAAAAGACCGGGAAGTTGCGGTTCAGGTCCAATCCTTCCACGGGCGGGGCCATCTTAATGATCGCCCCGTCGTAGTTGCGGATGCGCCCCTCGGGCAGCAGCCGGTAATAGTCGCCGCCGGGCAGATCATCGCCGGCGCGGGGGATCAGCAGGCGCGGCTCATCCGGGTGCACCTTCCACGCCCCGTGCGGGTCCTTGATGCGCATGAGCAGGATACGCCCATCGCGGTCAATGTCCTCCTGCACAAAGCCGTCCAGTTCATCGGTGCGCGGGTAGGGGCGGGTGCTGCTGCGAATGAAACGGGGGGTATCCGCCAGGGCCAGCTCCGCCCCGTCCGGGTTCAGCCGCGGTACGACGTAAAAAACCCGGCTATCCAGCGCATAGGTGATCTTCTCGCCCTGCCCGTAGCCGTTGAGCAGGGTATGGATCAGGTGCAGCGCCGCTGAAGAAGGCGATACCTCGGTGGCGTGAATGTTGGCGTCCACCCAGAAGGCCGGCTTCTCGTTGTCCGGCCCGCTGGCGAAGTTGGTGACGGTCATCAGCCAGATGTCGCGCCCCTCATAGCTCTTGCCCAGGCTGACGACCCGGCAGAGGCCGGGATATTCCTCTGCCCAGGCGTGCAGAAAGCCGGTAATGGCTTCGTAGCGATAATAGGTGTCAAAGCGAATGTCTACCATGTGGGGTTCTCCTTTAGTACGCGACTTGCCAAAAAATGAATAACCCCGCAGGTCTATCCCGGATCCATTCCAGGGCGAATGTACTTCGCCAGACCTGCGGGGTTTCGGTAGATCAGGCCCGATTGGCGTTGGGCCGGCAGGTTGTGAAACGCCGCTGCCCCGGCGGGGAACAGGGCAGGCCATGCAATGCCGCTTCCGGCATCAGCGGCGGATTATAAAGCGATTCCAGGGCGCGCCAAGCTCAGCGCTATGCCGCCCGCATCAGCTTGTCGTATACGAGCAACGTCTCTGTAGCCGTCTTCTCCCAACTAAAACGAGCCGCCTGCGCCAGTCCCTTCTGCTTCAACTCCGCCGCCAGCTGCTCCTGCACCAAAACGGCGATGATTGCCCCGGCCATTTCGCGCTCGGCGTCCGGCGACACGGCAAAGGCCGCGTCTCCCACTACCTCCGGCAAGGAGGCCGCGTCAGTCGTAACCACCGGCGCACCGCAGGCCATCGCCTCCAACGGGGGCAGGCCGAAGCCCTCGTACCGGCTGGGGAAGACAAAGCATTGCGCGCCGCGATAAAGGGCCGGCTTATCTTCCTCATCCACGAAGCCGATCCAGCGCACAAACTCAGTCAGTTGTAGCTGCTCAATGTAAGCGGCGTAATCCGGCATTTGCCCTTGACCGCCGGCCGGTTTGCGCCCGGCCAGTACCAGTGGATACGTGTCGCCCATCGCCTTAACCACATAGGTGTAGGCCAGGAGCAAAGTGCTTACATTCTTGTGGATGTCAAAGCCGCCCAGATAGAGGACATACGACTCCGGCAGATCATATTTGCGCCCTACCGCCATATCCAGTAGCAGCTCGGCCTCCGGCCGGTACTGCGCCCCGGCCGCCAGATAGATGGGCGTGATCCGCTCAGCCGGGAGCTGTAAATGGCGGATGATGTCATCCTTGCTGGCCTGCGAGTCGGTAATGACCGCGTCCACGCCCCGCGCCGCCGCGGAAACCAGCGCGTTGTACAGCCGCGCGCGCCCTCCACGCCGGTATTCCCGCACGATAATGGGGGTCAAATCGTGAATGGTTGTCACCTGGGGCAGGGGCGAGCGCAAAGCCGGCCCCCAATAGGGCACATGGGCAATGGTCGCGCCCGCCTGCCGGCATGCCCGCGGGAAGCCGCGCTGCTCGAACAATACCTTGCCTACGTGCCCGGCCCGGATGGGCGTCTCCAGCACGCGCACGCTGGGCGGCACGTTCTCCGCCGGCCGGCTGCCGGGCGAGCGCGGATAGACGAGGGTGATCTCCAGGTCAGAGACCAGCCGGTTCAGGTGATAGACAAGCTGGCGCAGGTACTGGCCGCTGCCGGTATGCGCGTGATTCCAGAAGTAAGCGTTGAAGGCGACGTGCATAGCAAGGACAGGCCGCCGGAAGCGGCCGCAAGCGTATTATACCCCTATTGCCGCCCCGATCTTGATATGCTAAAATTGTGAAAAGTTCCACGAATGAACCGGGCTTCCAGAGGAAAGACGCTCGCTGTGAACAATGAGATTCCCGATATTGTAATCGGCCGGCTACCTATCTATTTGCGCATGTTGGCGCAAATGGCAGAAGAAGGCAAGGTAACCACCTCATCCCACGAGCTCGGTGAAAAGCTGGGTATCAGCTCCGCCCAGATCCGCAAAGACCTCTCCCACTTCGGCGAGTTCGGTAAGCAAGGCACCGGCTACCACATTCAATATCTCGTTGAGCAGTTGCGCCAGATATTGAGACTGGAAGGCGGCTGGCCGGTGGCGCTGGTAGGGGCCGGCTACCTGGGGCATGCGCTGGTTCATTATCGCCGCTTCGCCGCGCATGATTTTCACATTCGTTGGCTGTTCGACAATGATCCGCAGAAGATCGGCCAACAGGTGAACGGGGTGACGGTGCAGCCGATCACTGAATTGGGGCAAACGATTGGCCGGGAGAGGATACGGATCGCCATCCTGGCGGTGCCGGCCGATGCTGCTCAAGCGCTCGCTGACGTGCTGGTCGCCGCCGGGGTGAAGGCGATCTTGAACTATGCGCCGCTCAGCCTGTCGGTGCCGGAGGACGTGCACGTCCAATACAGCGACCCGGTCGTACAACTGCAGCACATGACCTACTACTTGGGCAGCGACGGCTGACGCGCATTCATTTTCCCGGAAACGCAACGTTTATTTTCCCGGAAACTCAGCGGCTGCGTTCCAGGAAGACGACC
>CAYVQP010000016.1:9294-48818 GCA_964452775.1 uncultured Ardenticatenaceae bacterium
AAGTTTCCGGGAAAATCGATGGTCCCAGGTGAAGTTTCCGGGAAAATTGATAATGCGCTGGCTTACAGGTTCAGGCTACGCTGGAGTACGGGAAGCTCGGATAGAGCCATGCCGGCTCCAATGGCGGTGCAGGCGATGGGGTTGTCGGCCACGTATGCGGGGACGCCGGTGACCTGGGTGAGGAGCGCATCTATTTCGCGTAACAACGCGCCGCCCCCGGCCAGCGCCATACCCCGGTCAATGATGTCGGAAGCCAGCTCCGGCGGCGTTTTGGCCAGCAACGCGCGCACCACGTTGACGATGGCCGACAGTGGCTCCTGGATCGCCTCCGCCACGTCGCTGGAAGTGATCGTGATTGTCCGCGGCAGGCCGGCGACCTGATCCCGCCCCTGCACGTTCATCTCCAGCCGTTCGGGCAGATCCCGCGCCGCCCCGATCTTGATCTTGATCTCTTCCGCGGTCGGCTCGCCGATGATCAGGCTGAACTTCTTGCGCACGTAGCTGATTATCGCCTCGTCCAGGTGGACGCCGCCGACGCGGAGCGACTCCGCGCAGACCACGCCATTCATCGCCACGACCGCCGCTTCGGTAGAGCCGCCGCCCATATCCACGATCATGTTACCGGTGGGGGTGCCGACCGGCAGGCCGGCCCCAATCGCCGCCGCCAGCGGCTCGGGGATCAGGAACACCTCGCGCGCGCCGGCCGCCAGACCAGCCTCGCGCACGGCGCGCCGCTCCACGCTGGTGACCCCATACGGCACGCTGATCATCACCATCGGCTTGCGTATATTCAGCCGGCCGGCAACCTTGTCAATGAAATAGCGCAACATCGCTTCGGTGACAAAGTAGTCGGCGATTACCCCATCGCGAAGCGGCCGCATCACTTCGATTTCTTCCGGCGTGCGCCCATACATATCCCGCGCCGCACGGCCCACCTCGACAATGACGGTCTTGTTGCCGTCATCGCGAATGGCCACGACCGATGGCTCCTGCAGGACAATGCCGCGCCCCTGGACAAAGACCAGGACGCTGACGGTGCCCAGATCAACAGCGATATGCGATGTAAAAACGCTCAATTAACTTGCCTGCATCCAATCGGAGCGGACAGCAAGCCGCTTCCTGCCGGGCCGCCACTGACGCAACGGCCTAGTGCTCGCTCTCTGGTTCGCTGCTCAACGAGGTGGGATATTCGCGCACGCGGTGACCGCTTGTTCGCCGCCGGCTGACATCAATCCGGATCTGCGCCCGGCGCAACGCTGCTTCAACCTGGGCATAGCGGGCCGGATCTTCCCGGATTCCCTCGGCCATTGCTTTGGCGGCCCGCGTTCGCGCCTGTTCAGCGCGCTCCAGGTCGATATCCTCCGCCTGCTCAGCGGAATCGGCCAGCACCACGACCTTATCCGGCTGAATCTCAGCATAGCCGCCGCCGACAGCGAAGTATTCTTCTTTGCCTTCGCGGCGAACCATCACCTCGCCGAAACTGAGCGCGGTCAGGGTGGCGGAGTGGTTGGGCAAGATACCCATCCGCCCTTCGGAGCCGGGTAAGCTGACGTAATCCACCACGCCGCTAAAAACGGAACGTTCCTGGGTCACAATATCACAGTGGATAGGCATTGTCTTGTTGCCTCGTGAAGGCCGGCTTACGCTTCAGCGCGCAAACGTTCCGCCTTCTCAACTGCATGGTCAATGGTTCCGACCATGTAAAACGCCTGTTCCGGCAGGCTGTCGTGCTTGCCGTCCAGGATCTCCCGGAAGCCGCGGACGGTCTCCAGCATGGGGACATATTGCCCATGCAGACCGTGGAACTTCTCGGCCACAAACATCGGCTGACCGAGGAAACGCTCGATCTTGCGCGCGCGGGCAACCAGCAGCTTGTCGTCTTCGCTCAACTCGTCAATGCCCAGAATGGCGATGATGTCCTGCAAGTCCTTATATCGCTGCAACACCTGCTTGACATCGCTGGCCGTGCGGTAATGCTCTTCGCCGACGATGCCGGGCTGCAAGGCGCGGCTGCTGGACGAAAGCGGGTCCACCGCCGGGAAGATGCCCTTGGCAAAGACGCTGCGCTCCAGGGTGAGGATGGCGTCGAGGTGGTTGAAGGTGACCACCGGCGCGGGGTCGGAGTAATCGTCGGCCGGCACGTAAATGGCCTGCATGGAGGTGATTGATCCGGTGCGGGTGGAGGTAATCCGCTCCTGCAGGGCGCCCATCTCGGCGGCCAAAGTCGGCTGATAACCGACCGCGCTGGGCATCCGGCCCAACAGGGCGGACATCTCGGAACCGGAGAGCACATAGCGGAAGATGTTGTCAATGAAGAGCAACACATCGCGCCCCTCATCGCGGAAGTATTCCGCCAGGCACAGACCGGTCAGGGCGACGCGCAGACGCACGCCGGGCGGCTCGTTCATCTGGCCGAAGACCATGGCCACCGAATTCAGCACGCCGTAGTCAATCATCTCGTAATACAGGTCGGTGCCTTCCCGGGTGCGCTCGCCCACACCGGCAAATATGGAGACGCCCTCATGCTCCTGGGCGACTGAGCGGATCAGCTCGGCAATGGTCACGGTCTTGCCCACGCCGGCGCCGCCGTAGATGCCGGTCTTGCCGCCCTTGATGAACGGCGCGATCAAGTCAACGACCTTCATGCCGGTTTCAAAGGTCTCCACGCGGGTGGATTGGTCTTGAAACTCAGGCGCTTCCCGGTGAATCGGGTAGTAAACGTCCGCCTTGGGGGTCGGGCGACCGTCAATCGCCTCGCCGATGACGTTGAAGATGCGGCCTAACGTCGGCGCGCCTACCGGCACCCTGATTGGGGCGCCGGTGGCCACAGCGGCAGCGCCGCGCGGCAAACCATCGGCGGCGTCCATGGCCACGGTGCGCACCATACCCTCGCCTAAATGCTGTTGGACCTCCAGAACCAGACGTCCGCCGGGGCGCTCGATTTCCAACGCCTCGTAGATTTCCGGCAATTCCCCTTCCGGGAACTCCACGTCCAGAACCACGCCACGAATAGCTCTAACAATTCCAACGGCCATTACTTCCTCCAGTAACCAGTTACCCGGCAGTCCGCCTGTGATCGGGCCGCGCACACGCCGCAGCCCATCATAGCAAAAATATCTAACCTTACCGCGCCAGCGCTTCTGCGCCGCCGACGATGTCCAGCATTTCGCTGGTAATGCTCGTCTGGCGCGCCTTGTTGCGGGCCAGGGTCAATTCCTCTACCAGGATGCCCGCATTATCCGTGGCGTTGTTCATGGCGACCATGCGCGCGCTGTGCTCGCTGGCCTGCGATTCCAGGATCACCTGATACAGCTGCAACTCTGTGAAGCGGGGGACGATGCTGTTCAACAGCAATTCCGGCGACGGCTCGTAGGTATATGCGCGCTCGGCCACGCCGGAGAGGTCGACCTCCTGCACATATTGGGCAACCGCCATCCCCTCAAAATTCAGCGGCTTCAAGGGCAACAACTGCTTCACATGAGGGATGCGCGTCACCAGGTTGACAAAGTCGGTGTATGCGACAAAGACTTCGTCCACCTTGCCCTCCAGATAATCATTTATGATCAGCGAGCTGATCGGCGTGATCTCCAGGATAGAAGGGCTGTCGGGGATATTGTCGAAGGTGGCGATCACGTTGTATCCCCGGCGGATCATCAGGTCGCGCCCCTTCCGGCCGACGGTGATCACCTGCACCGGATAGGGCAACGCCTTGATGAAGCGCTCGGTATGGGAGACGACGTTGGTGTTGTAGGCTCCCGCCAGGCCGCGATCGCCGGTGACCAGCACAAGGGCCGCATTCTTGATCTCGCTGCGAACTGTTAACAGCGGGTGCCCGGTCTGGCCAACGCCCGGCTGCGAGGCGACATTGTGCAAAATCTCAAACGCCTTGCCGGCATAGGCCCGCGTGGCCAGCACCTGCAACTGCGCCTTGCGCGCCTTCGAGGCCGACACCGCCGCCAACGCACTGGTAACCTGGGAGATGTTACCAATGCTGCGGATGCGCTTGTTTAATTCTCTTTCGGTAGCCATCTACGCTCCTTGCCGCCTTTCCTGAGAAGTCCGGCTTCTCAAAGAAGCCGGACTCATAAGAGTACTAAGCAGACCAATTGGCGTTGAAGTCATTGAGCGCCTGTCGCAGGGTCGTTTCCGTCTCGTCCGAGAAATCCAGCGTGCTCTCGACGGAGTCGCGCAGTTGCGGATAAGCAGTGTCGGCAAAGCGCAGAAATTCTGTGCTCCAGGAACGGACCTTGTCAACCGGGACCTTGTCCAGGAAGCCGCGGGTGCCGGCGAATATCAGAAAGACCTCGTGATGCAGCGGATAGGGCGCATATTGCGGCTGCTTGAGCAGATCCATCAGCCGTTCGCCGCGGGAAAGTTGGCGCTGCGTGGCCGGGTCCAGGTCAGAACCGAACTGGGCAAAGGCAGCCAGCTCGCGGAACTGAGCCAGGTCGGAGCGCAAGCCGCCGGCGACCCGGCGCATGGCTCGCCGCTGCGCGGAGCTGCCGACGCGGGAGACAGAGATGCCGGTGTTGATCGCTGGGCGCTGGCCGGCATTAAACAGGTCCGACTCCAGGAAGATCTGCCCGTCGGTGATTGAGATGACGTTAGTGGGGATGTAGGCGGAGACGTCGCCGAGCAAGGTCTCGATGATCGGCAGCGCCGTCAACGATCCACCGGTGCCGGGCACTTTCTTGATCTCGTAATCGTCCGGGTTGTCCAGTTGCTCCATGTCTGCTCGCGCGTTCGCCCGGTCGTGATTGCCGTAGTAACGCTTGCCGGTGACCCCCTCGCTGGCGCCGGTCACTTCCGTCCCCTTGCGAACGATCACATATTCGTCGCGCAGGCGCACGGCGCGCTCCAGCAAACGGCTGTGCAGCGAGAAAATGTCGCCAGGGTAGGCCTCGCGGCCCGGCGGCCGGCGCAGAATTAGCGACATCTGGCGATAGGCCCAGGCGTGCTTGGAAAGGTCGTCGTAGACCACCAGCACGTCCTGGCCGCGATCCATGAAGAATTCGCCGATGGCGCAGCCGGAGTATGGCGCGAAATATTGCAGCGGGGCGGGGTCGGATGCGCCGGCTATGACTACCACCGTGTAGTCCATCGCCCCATGTTGCTCCAGCGTAGCGACGACCTGGGCCAGCTGTCCGATACGTTGCCCGATGGCTACGTAAATGCAGATCATGCCCTGCCCCTTCTGGTTGATGATCGTGTCCAGGGCGATGGCGGTCTTGCCTGTCTGCCGGTCGCCGATGATCAGCTCGCGCTGCCCGCGGCCGATGGGGGTCATGGCGTCAATGGCGACCACGCCCGTCTGCACCGGCGTGTCCACTTCGCGACGCGCAATCACGCCGGGGGCGATGCGCTCCAATGGATTCACTGCTTCCGCGCGGATCGGCCCCTTGCCGTCCAGCGGGTTGCCGAGGGGGTCAATTACCCGGCCGATGACGCCGTCGCCCACCGGCACGGAGGCGATCAGGCCGGTGGCGCGCACTTCGTCGCCCTCTTCGATGCCCGTGTAGTCGCCCATGACGACGATACCCACTCGATCCGGCTCCAGGTTCAACGCCACACCGCGCACGCCGTTGCTGAACTCCACCAGTTCGTTCGCGCCGACCGTCGCCAGACCGTCCGCCAGGGCGATACCGTCGCCTACCGTTACCACGCTGCCGACGCTCTGCGCCTTGACTTCCGGCTGGAAGGCATCAATCTGCTTCAGCAGAGCGTCTGTGATGTTCTTAAAATCTGGGGCAAGGGTTGCCATTCACCAACCTCCTAAATCTTCCTCTCAGGAACTGTCGCCCGCGCTTTTCGCCTGCTGCGGTAGGTGCAATCTCTGCTACAATCTTTCCCCCGCCGGGGCGGCGAAGCCCGCCAATGTGCTTCTTTATGGTAATCAAAGGGGATTATAACAAGCATGCGCCAATTGTGCGGACACGGCGGTTCACCGCCAGGGATATTACCCTAGCGATTCTAATTTGTCCAACAATTCACAAACGGTGAGAGCGGAGCGGAGGGCGGTTGCTTTTGCCCCGGCCAGGATTACAATCTCTCCTCTGTATGGCCGAAAAGGAGCACCTGATCGCAGCCGGGGGCCCGGCGTCCGATTCCGGCGGACGCGCTCGCGCGTTGCTTCACCGGCACTGGCAGCTGCTTCTGCTGCTGCCCTGCTTTCTGCTACTCGCGCTCGTCTATGATCGCACCTTTCCGCCTTACGAGGGGCCGGATGAGCCGCAGCACTTTGCCTATATCCAGTGGCTGGTGGAAGAGGGGACGCTCCCGCCGCAGGGGGAGGCGGCCTGGGAGACGCCGGTTGAGCAAGAAGCGGGACAACCGCCGTTTTACTATGTGGTGGCTTCGTTGCCGGCGCGCCTGGTCGGTTTCGAGCCGCCGGCCCCGTACCGGCCCAACCCCTACTTCATCGGCCCGTTCCCCCGCGACAACATAGACAACGATCACCGGGCCATCCACTACCCCGGCGACGCGCGGCCGCCGGCCGGCGGCTGGCTTTCGCTCTACCTGGCCCGGGCGGTCACGCTGGGCTTCGGCCTGCTGCTGATCGCCGCGATCTATCTACTGGGGCGCGAAGTGTGGCCCGGCTCCGGCGTAGCCCCGGCCGCCGCGACGCTGGCCGCCTTCACCCCGCAGGTGCTCTTTCTCAGCACGGTGATCTCCAACGATGTGCCCGCGGCTGCGCTGAGCACGCTGGCGCTATGGCAACTGGCGGTCATGTTGCGCCGCGGGCCGAGCCTGAACCGGGGGATCGCTGCCGGTCTGCTCGTCGGGCTGGCCGTCCTGACCAAAGTGAGCGCCGCCGGCTTACTTGCGCCGGCGGCGGCCGGGCTGATCTGGCTCTGGCTGCGGGCGGATCGAGCCGGGGATCGCCGGCAGGTGCTGGTCGCCGCCGGCGGGATGGCCCTCAGCGCCGCCCTGGTCGGCGGCTGGTGGTTCCTGCGCAATTGGGCGCTTTACGGCTCGCCGCTTGGGCTGGGCGCGCACGACTTCACGACCTGGGCCATCCGCGATCCCGCTGACCTGGCCAGCCCCTATCTGCGCTGGCTGGAGGTCTTTCGCTCCTTTTGGGCCGGGTTGGGGTGGGGCACTGTCCGGCCGCCCGGCTGGGTGTTCAACCTTCTGCTGATCCTGATGATCCTGGCCCTGGTTGGCCTGCTACTTGGCCTGTGGCGCTGGCTGCGCCGGGCGGAGCGGCGGGTGACGCGGCGGGTGATACTGCTGCTCATGCTGACCACGCTGATCCTGGCGACGGCGCTCTTTCTGGAGAGCTGGATGCGCCGGGTGAGCGCCCCATATGGCCGGCTGATGTTCCCCGCTCTGGGCGCGATAGCCGTCCTGTTAGCCGGCGGCTGGCATCTGTTGCTTCGCCGGCTGCTGTGGCTGCCGGTGGGCGCTGTGGCGGCGCTGGGGATTGCCGTTCCGTTGCTCGTCGCGCCGCCCTACTTTACGCCGCCGGCCCCGATCGAGGCATCGGCTGTGGCGGCCTTGAAGCCGGGATTAGGCTGGCGCTTCCTGGACGCCGCCGGGCAGCCCGTCGCCGAGTTGCTCAGCTTCGAGCCGCTGCTGGACGAGATCGCGACCACCGAGGCGTACGATCAGACGCTGCCGGTGCGGATCTGCTGGCGGGCGCTGGCCCGGACCGAGAAGCCTTACACGGTGTTCCTGCACATCATTGGCCCGGAGAACGCGCTCATTGCCAACCGGCGCACATATCCCGGCCTGGGGCTGCGCCCAACCAATTTATGGTCGCCGGGAGATGTTTACTGCGATCTGACCCGCGTGCTGGTGCGCACCGAAAATGTTCCCGCGACGCTGGCCTACCAGCTGGAGGTGGGGCTGCTGGATGAGGAGACGGATGCCCGGCTACAGGCAGTGGATCAGGCCGGCAACCCGCTGCCCGCCACCTTTGCGGGCAGGGTGCGATTGGCCGCGCCGGATGTGCAGACAACTTCCCTGGCTGAAGGGGAGGCGATCCAGTTGCTGGATGCCCAGGTGGAGCCGTCGCCCTGGCGGGCAGGCGGCAGTCATGAGCTGGTCCTGCAGTGGGGTGTGCGTGAGCCGGTGGGCGCTGATTATCAGACGTTCGTGCATCTGCGTGACGAGGCGGGAGTCAACGTGGCCCAGGCGGATGGTCCGCCGCTCGCCGGCTGGTATCCGACCTCCTGGTGGCGGGCCGGCGAGGTGGTTACCGACGCGCGCCGGGTGGAACTGCCGGCGAATCTGCCGGCCGGGCAGTACACGCTGGTCGCCGGCCTCTACGATCTCGGCTCCGGCCAACGCTTCGGCGAAGAGCACGTCCTGGGCGTCATTGAGGTGCAGGAGTGAACGGCGCTGCCGGCCTGCGGGCGAAAAGATGGGAACTGCTGCTCATCTGCCTGCTGACCCTGCTGGCCTTTGCGCTGCGCGTCTACCAGTTAGACGCGCAATCCATGTGGTCCGATGAGGGACTGAGCCTCTACCGAGCGCAATTGTCCCTGAGCGAGCTGTTCCAGAACACCATTGTGGTGGACGGCATCGCCACCCGCGACACCAATCCGCCCTTCTACTTTTTGCTGCTGAACGTATGGCAACGGACGGCGGGCGATGCGGTGTTTGTGTTGCGCTATCTCTCTGCGCTTGCCGGCGTCCTCTCCGTGCCGCTGCTCTACTTGCTGGGCCGGCTGGCGGGAGGGTCGCTGGTCGGGTTGGGCGCCGCTTTCTTGCTGGCGATCTCCCCCTTCCACGTCTGGATGTCCCAGGAGATGCGCAATTACGCGCCGCTGGTGCTGCTCAACCTTTTCTCGGTCTATGGACTATTCCGCTACCTCATTCCGCTGGGACGGCAGGGAAGCAGCGCCCCCGGCGAACGGCGCTGGCTCGGCCTGTGGGCGGTCGGCGGCCTACTCGGCATCTACACGCATTACTTCGGCTTCTTCGTGATGGCCTACGGCGGTCTGGCCCTGACCCTGGCTTTTGTCTGGCGGCGCTGGCGACCGCCGTTGTGGTTGATCATCCTGGGGGCGCTGTTGATGCTGGTCATCCTGCCGTTGTTGCCCACGGCGTTGGGGCGCTTCCGGGCCGGGCAGCAGATTGATTTCGCCTTACTGCCGCCCGGCGCCGTCCTGCGCCAGGCGCTGAATGCTTATGCGGTGGGCATCAGCCCCAGCCTGGGGCAGCCAATGTGGCGGGTAGCGCCGGCCGCATTGGCGGCGCTGGCCGGGCTGGGCTTGTTGTTCCAGCGCCGGCGTTGGATGGCTGCCTGGTTACTCCTGGGCTATGCGATCATTCCGCTGGTCATTTTGCTGTTGTTGTCGCAACTTAACCCGCTCTACAACGGCCCCCGGCATGTCCTCATCAGCCTGCCCCCGTTCCTGATCCTGACCGCCGGCGGCGTGCTGATGTGGCCGGGCCGCCTGCGTTTCGCCGGCTGGCTGCTGGGCCTGTTCCTGTTGGTCAGCCAGGGTCAATGGCTGTGGTTGCAATACCACGACCCGGTGTTGGCGAAGGACGATGTGCGCGGGGCGGCCGAATTCCTGAATCAACAGGCGACGGAAGATGATCTGATCGTCCTGCATGATACGCTGATCCGCTTCACGTTTGAACATTATTACAACGGGGCTGCTCCCGTGACGGCGATCCCGCCGCTCTGGCAACAGGATGAAGCGGCGGCTATCGCGGAGCTGGCCGCCGCCGGCGACGGGCCGGAACGGGTCTGGTTCCTGGTGCAACCGACCCCGCGCACCGGCTTCCCGCAGGAGACGCTCCGGCGTTGGGCCGACAGAAATTGGCCTCGCTTTGCCGACCTGCAGTACGCCGGCCTGTGGCTGCGCGTGGCCCTGAACGGGTATACGCCGCAGCCGGCCGTGCCCGAGTTGCCGGCCGGCGCTTCTCCGCTTGATATAGATGTCGGCAGCGACTTCCACTTGCAGGGCATCTCACTGCCGGCGCAACTGGTCGCCGGGGAAACGGCCTGGCCCATACTTTACCTCTCGCGTCTGGAACCGGAACCGGGCAACTACACCCTCTCCTTTCGCTTCGTTGACGAAGCAGGTGAGGTCTGGGAACAGGCGGACGGCCTGCTGTGGCGCAGATTCCCGCCGGCGGATTGGCCGGAGGGCGAGGTGCTGCGCTACGATCATGCGTTGGCGCTGCCGGCCGGCCTGCCGCCGGGCGAATACCAGCTCTGGTTGCGGGCGCTGGACAGCAATTTGCAGCCGTTGCCCGTCTCCGGCGGCGGGGTAGATGCCTTCATCGGTTCCGTGCAGGTGCTGGCAGGGGACGATCCGGCCCAACTTCCGGCGCACACCGCCCAGTCGAGCCGGCTGGGACCGGTAACGTTGCTGGGTTATAGGCTGCCGGAGAGCGCGATCCTGCCCGGACACCTGGCCCCACTGGAGTTGTTCTGGCAGGTTAATGAGGCGCCGGCGACGGATTTTATGGTGCAGGTGGAAGTGATTGACGAGAATGGGGACGTGGCGGCCTCGTTCGTTTCTCCCCCCAGCCGGGCCGATTATCCGTCTTCTGCCTGGCAACCCGGCGAACTGCTCATGGGGCGAGCGCCGCTGGTTCTATCCGGCGCGACGCCTCCGGGGGGGTACCAGCTGCGCGTGACGTTGCGCGATCCAGCCGGCGAGCGGGCGATCGGCGGCAGCGTCGTGCTGGATGAGAGCATCGAGGTAGGGGCGTGGCCGGCTGTGACTGAGTTGCCGGCAATCGAGACGTCGCTGCGCGCCGATTTCGGGCAACCGTCCTTGATTGAGTTGCATGGTTACGACCTGACCGGGGAGCCGGGCGAGCTATTGCTAACCCTCTATTGGCGCTCGGCCGGCGACGTGATCCCGGAAAACTACTCGGTGTTTGTGCACCTGGTTGATGAAGCCGGCGAGATTGTGGCCCAGGCGGACGGCATCCCGGTCCAGGGGTTGCGCCCCACGATTGGCTGGCGGGAGGGGGAGGTAATCGCCGATAGCTACCGGCTGACCCTGCCGCCGGAGCTGTCGTCCGGCGCATACCAGCTCTACGTGGGCCTGTACAACCCCGCCGACGGCGTCCGGCTGCCGGTCGTCGTCGAGGATGCGCTGCAGCCGGACGGTCGCCTACTCCTGGAAAGCTGGTCGCCGGGGGAGAGCGACGAATGAGCACAGCCGAGGGTGCGCCGGCCCAAAAGACGCTAAATGTGAGAGGCTGGCTGGCGGCTATCCTGCTGCTTTACCTGGTGATCACTATCGGCTATGGGGCAGCCAACCCGCTCTTTGAAGCGCCTGACGAGCAGTTGCATTATTTCACCGTGCAGCACATCGTCGAGAGCCGGCGTCTGCCGCAAGTGACTGCCGAGCCGGACGGCTGGATGGGACAGGAGGCGGCCCAACCGCCGCTATTCTACCTGCTGGGGGCGCTGCTCATTTCGCCGGTAGACACGACGCTGGCCCGACAACAGGTATGGTTCAACCCGTTTGTGCGCCTGGGGGACGCCGGCTCACCCACCAACCGCAACGCCTTCGTACACACGCCGGCGGAGAATTGGCCCTGGGGCGGCCCGACGCTGGCGGGACACCTGCTGCGGCTGGCGGTCACCCTGACCGGCGCGGCGACGTTGTTGTGCATCTATGGCGGCGGGCGGATCGCCTGGCCGGAGCAGCCGGAGCGCGCGCTCACCGCTACCGCCCTGGTCGCCTTCCTGCCCCAATACAACTTCCTGCACGCTTCGATCAGCAACGACCCGCTGGTCATCTTCTTCTGCGCGGCGGCGCTGTGGCAATTGCTCTATCTCTGGTATCGCGGCGGCAGCCGGCTGAGGTTGACGTTGCTCGGGGTGACGCTGGGCCTGGCGGTCCTGAGCAAGACCGCCGGCCTGCTGTTGCTACTCTTTGCCGCCGGCTGGCTTGTCCTGCTGGCCCTGCGCGACGCCTATAGCAGTGAGGAACGTCCGGCGCGTCTGTCGCGCACCGTTCAGCTTGCTCTCGGCAACCTGGGCTGGGCGTTGCTCCCGGCGCTGGTCATCAGCGGCTGGTTGTTGTGGCGCAACTGGAGCCTGTATGGCGATATAACCGCCGCCAACCAGTTTGTGCGCCTGGCCGGCGGCGATCGGGGTTACTCGCTGGGGCAGGTGCTGGGGGAGAGCGGCGGGCTGTGGCGCTCCACGTTCGCCGTCTTCGGTTGGATGAATATCGCGCCGCCGAATTGGGTGTATCTGGTCTGGAACGGCCTGATCCTGGCCGCGATAGGCGGCGCGCTGCTTGCTCTGTGGCGCTCAATCAAGGCCGGCAAGAGTGGCGAGAGTCCGGCCGCGACCCCAGCTACGGGCGGGCGAATGGCCCGCATCCTGCACGATCGCCGGCTGCCGGCGCTGCTGCTGGCGCTGTGGTGCGTGGGGGTCTACGCCGGGTTGGTGACCTTCATGTTGCGCACGCCGGCGGCGCAAGGGCGCCTGCTGTTTCCGGCGTTGCTGCCCCTCTCGCTGGGGGTGGCTTATGGATTGTCAATGTATCGGCGGCGGATCGTGCTGCTGGCGGCGGCGCTGTTGGCCTTGCTCACTACGGTTTACTGTCTGTTGTTCGTGATTCCGCCGGCCTATGCCGCGCCGCCGCTGGTGACGGAGGCGCAGTTGCCGCCGGAAGCGGCCCGATTCGATAACCCTATGGGGCATAATGTGGAGCTGGTCGCCGCCCAGATCGAGACTACGGAGGTGCTGCCGGGCGATCAGGTGTGGTTGACCCTCTATTGGCGGGCCAATGAGGCGTTGCCGGACGCGCCGCCGGAGATGGTGATTGAGCTATTTGGCCGTGAGCACGACCTGGTTGGGAAGCTGCAAAGCTATCACGGCGGCGGCCTTTATCCGGCGACGATGTGGCCGGTGGGCGCGATCGTGGCCGACCGGGTTGGCCTGCAAATGGATGCGGATATGGAAGTCCCAACAGTCGTCGCCGTGCAGGTGCGCCTGGTGGACGGCGCGGAGCCGGTCGTCGCCGGCACCGTCAAGGCGATCCCGGCCGGCTGGCCTGCCGCGCCGGAGCAGCCCGCGGCGCAACTCGGGGATGGGATCGAGCTGGCCGGGGTCTCGTTCGCGCCGGAGACGGCGAGGGCGGGCGAGACGGTGCATGTCTCACCGGTGTGGCGCGTAATCACTCCGTCCGGGCAAACGCTGACTACCTTCGTGCATCTGGGCGACGGCATCAGCCCGCCGGCGGCGACGGGCGACGCCCAACCGCTACAAGGCTATTACCCCACTCACCTGTGGGCGGCCGGCGAGGTGATCGAGGATGATTATCTGCTGAGCGTGCCGGCTGATTTGCCGCCCGGCCGCTACCCGATCACGATCGGTATGTACTCCGGGGATGGGCGGTTGCCGCTGTCGGTGGACGGAAAGCGCCGGCCGGGAGATGGGTTCCTGGTAGGGTGGCTGACGGTTGAGTGAATCCTGGACCGGGCCGGCCGAAGCGCCCAACATCCGGCAGCGTCGCTGGCTGGCCTTGATTGCCCTCGCCTACCTGCTGCTGGGGCTCATCTACGCCCTGGCTACGCCGCCGCTGGAGGCTTCGGACGAGTACAAGCATTATCCGGTGGTGCAGCACATTCAGACGACCGGCAGCCTGCCGGTGCTGGAGCCGGAGGCGCCGGGCCGCTGGTTACAGGAGGCTGCCCAACCGCCGCTCTACTACCTGGCGATGGCGGCGCTAACCTGGCCGATAGACACCAGCGATCTGCCGGCGCTGCATCAGTTGAACAAATACGCCTTTGTAGGCGATCCCAACCAGAGCGGCAACAAGAACCTGATCATCCATCAGCCGGAGCTGGAGCGCTTCCCCTGGAGCGGCTCCGTGCTGGCTATCCAGGTGATCCGGCTGGCTTCGCTGTTGCTTGGGCTGGGCACGGTGCTGGTCACGGCGTGGTTGGGGAGGTTGTTGGCCGGGGGGATGGCCGGCCTGCTGGCGGCGGCGCTCACCGCCTTCAACCCGATGTTCCTCTTCGTGCACGCGGCGGTGAACAACGACTCGCTGGCGATCTTCCTGGGCAGCCTGGGAGTGTATTGGCTGGTGCGCTTGTGGCGTGACGCGCCGGACCCGCGCCGGCAATGGGGCCGCTACCTGTGGCTGGGCGTTATCCTGGGATTGGGGCTATTGACCAAACTAAGCCTCGGCGGCTTGTTGGGGCTGGCGCTGCTGGCAATGGTCTGGCTGGCCCGCCGGCAGCGCTCCTGGTCTACCTTGCGATGGGCCACGCTATGGATCGCTTTGCCGGCACTGTTGCTGCCGGCGGCCTGGTTCTGGCGCAACCTGCAATTGTATGGCGACCCGACCGCGCTGAACGTGTTTGTCGCGGTGCAGGACCAGCGTGAGGGGCTGCCGGGTTTGGCCGATTGGGTAGGCGAGTTCGGCACGCTTTACCGCAGCTTCTGGGCCTTGTTCGGCGGAGTCAACATAGCCGCGCCGGGGTGGATCTATTACCTGCTGAATTGCTTTGCCCTACTTGCGTTACTCGGCCTGGCCCTGTGGCTCGTCCGGCAGAGGACTGAGTGGCGACGCCTGTTGATTGAGAGCGGGCTATGGCTGTTGCCGGCCTGGGCGCTGCTCGTCTTTCTGCTGTTGGTCCGCTGGAATCTCTACGCGGCGTCATTCCAGGGCCGGCTGCTCTTTCCGGCAATCGCGGCCATCAACGTGCTGTTGGCGATGGGGTCGCTGCTGGCCCTGCCGGCCGGCTGGCAAAGACGCGTCGCGCCGGCGTTGGCCGGCGGGCTACTGATCATCGCCTTGTTCCTGCCCTGGAGCGTCATCCGCCCCGCCTATGCCCAACCGGCGCCGCAGGCGGCCGTTCCGACGGAGGCTGAGTTTGGCCCATTCACCTTTTCGTTGGACGGCGAAGAGTATTTGCGTCTGGTCGGAGTGGAGATCGCGCCCGACCAGCGGGTTGCGCCCGGCGGGGTGGAGCCGGTGAAGGTGAGCCTGTACTGGCAGGCCGCGCAGCCCATGCCGGGCGACTATCTGACGGCGGTCAGCCTGCTGGGGAGGGAACTCGCGCCGGTCGCGCACGTGAATCGCCATCCGGCCGGTGGGATGCTGCCCACCTCGGAATGGCAGCCGGGCCAGATATGGCGTGATGATTACACCCTCTTTCCGGGCGCTGAAGCGGCGGCGCCGGCGCTCCTGCGCGTGCGAGCCGGGGTCTACGATCCGGACAGTAACCGCGACCTGGCGGCTGCCGGGCCGGATGGCGCACCCGTCTCCCTGTTGATTGTGGGCGAGGCTGTCCTGAAGGCAACGGAAAACTTTGCGCCGGTCAGCAATGTGGAGGTTGGTCTGGAAGAAGGCATCGTCCTGCAGGGCTATTCCCTGACTCCTATGGAGCCGGTCCCCGGTCAAAGCCTGCAATTGACCCTCTACTGGCAGTCGGAACAGACGCCGGGGCAGGATTACACCGTCTTTGTGCAACTGCTGGATAGCGCCGGGCAGCAGATAGCCGGGGCTGATAGCCCGCCGGTTGACGGCGACTACCCGACTTCACTGTGGCGGGCCGGGGAGATCATTGACGATCCGCACACGATGTTGCTGCCGGCAGATTTGCCGCCGGGCGATTATCAGCTTGCGGTCGGCCTGTACGATCCCGCATCCGGCCAACGGCTCTCCCGGCAAGACGGCAGCGGCGACACAATATTCATTCCGCTGCGCATTGCGCCGGACGATTGATGAGAGCCGGGAGTGTCCCGCTCTTAAGGTGCGGGGTCAGTGGCGCATGTTTCCACCGGCAGGCGCAGCGCGTTGTCGGGCAAGCTCTCGCCATCCGCGCCGGCAGCCGGGAAGCGTGCGCCGGTCAGATAATCATAGACGCCTATCAGCAGCGCGGACGGCTCCCGGCCCGCCTCAAGCGGCAAGGCGCGGCGATCGTTGATGAGCCACTCCCCTTCAGTTGGGAGCAGGTCGGGGCGCAAGCCCAGAGGTGGGCCGTCAGCTTGCGCCAGCACCATCCCGTCTGCGCGGATCAGTTGGGCGAAGACGGAAGTGGTGGGGGCGCGGGCCGCCTCGCCGGCAGGTCGCCAGGTCAGTTCGGCGACCAGCTCGTCCCCGCACGCTGTCGCGCTTGCGGATAGCAGGTCAAACGCGCCGAAGGACGCAATTAGCGCCGAATCTGCGCTGCCGGGACGGAGCAGGCCGGCGTAGCGGGTCTCCGGCCCATCTGCGCCATAGCTTACCAGGAAGATATGCAGGCCGTCCGGCGCGCCGGCGAAAGTAGCGGCGTTCAACTCAGATTGGGCATGGATGCCGTAGTGGTAGTCTTCAGGTTGGCTCAACAATTCGGGCAGCCGGACCGCCTGCACGGGGATATCGCGCCCCAAATTGAAGCCGATCAACTCTTCCGCAAAGAGGTAATCGCCCAGCATGGAAGCGATCTCCACGCCGGCCGGATAGGTGTTCCGGGCAGGCGACAACCATTGGGGCAAGTTGACCAACAAGACTCCTTCACCGGCCGGCCGGCCGGCCATCACCTGCGCTACTTCGGCAACCGGGCCGGTCAGGGCCGCATAGACGTCCAGCTTCTCGCGCACGAAGAGCCAGTTCTGCAGCAGGATCACGAACAGGAGGAGCGCCGGCAAGGGACGGGCAAGCTTGCCCAGCGGCTCCAACAGCAGCGGCCAGAGCAGGGCCAGACCGACGCTGCTGAGATAGAGCAGGCGCGGGCCGTGCAGCAGGTAGTTGGCCGAAAGGGGCAACGCCAAAAGCAAGCTCGCCAACCCCCACCAGCCCAGGCCCAGCGCCAGACCCGGGCGGTTGGCCGGCCGGCGGGCGCTCACCGCCAGGAGGATCAGCATCAGCAGGGCGCTGGTCATAATCAGCCACACCCCGGCGGCCGCGGGCAGGAATCGCGCCGGCCAGACAAAACCGTAAGCCAGCCCCTGCAAGAGATAGAGCACCTTGGATGCCCACGCGCCGCCGCCGATATCCGCCTGCGGCGCGCGGCTCAAGGGCAGGAATTGATAGCCGGCCAGGTAGGTCACACCCAGCAGCGAGAAGATGAACCAGGGCGCTCGCAAATACTCCTTCAGCGGTTTGCCCGGCTGCAGCGGGAAATGACCATCTGCCGCCCATTCCGTGAGGAAGGCGAAGGGGCCAAAGAGGATGGCGGACTCGTGGCTGAGCAGGCCCAGAACAAAGAGGGCGGCAGTCGTTGCCCACCAGAAGCGCGCGCCAATCCGCAGCGAGCGCAGCCTTACTACGACGCCCCTCCTGGCAAAAAGATAGGTGTGCAGCGCGAGGAGGATGATGCCGGCGGTCGAGGGGTGCACGTTGTGGCCGTAGACGGCTATGGCCTGGTACGAAAAGGGGAAGAGCGCCAGCAACAGGCCGGCCGCCAGCGCCCGGCCGGGCCGGCGCCACAAGCGCCAGGCGAGTAACGCAAGCAAAGCGGCGTTCAGCGCATGGGTGAACACGTTTAGTCCGTGCAACAGCGCCGGCGGGTAGCCGCCAAAGATGCTGTTGATGAGCAGTAAGGGCAGAAAGGTCAGCGGCCGGTAGAAGCCGAAGGAAGACGTGGGCAGCCAGACCGTAAGCGGAGTCAGCTCGCCGGCGATGCGGATGTGCAGCAGGTCATCGTAAATGAGGGGCAGAGATAGCGTGGGCCAATAGAGCAGCAGCGCCGCCAGGAAAGCGGTGAGCGCAATCAGGTATGGGAGGTACTTCTGCGGCGGCCGGGTCACGATCCGGGGAAGCTACATGCGACCGAACTGGCGGGCGAGTTGGGCAGCGGAGAGGTGGATCAGCGTGGGCCGGCCATGCGGGCAGGTGTGTGGATTCCGGCAACCCTCCAGTTGCCGGATCATCGCCTCCATCTCGCTCACCGACAGGGTCTGCCCGGCCTTAACCGCCGCCGCTTTGCAAACGCGAAGGATGATCCGCGCCTCAACGCGGTTCGCCAGCGGGGCGCGCTCCTGTTCCAGGTCTTCGACTACCGCCAGGAGCGCCTGGGCCGGGTCCAATTTGGCGAGCAGCGCGGGCAGGGCGCGCACCATGAACGCCTGCGGCCCAAACGGTTCTACCTGGAAGCCCAGCCGCGCCAGAAGCTCCAGTTGCCCCTCCAACAGCGTCGCCTGGGCAGGGGTGAGATGCACAACCACCCCGGCGACCAATCCCTGGGAGGGCATTCCGCCGTCGGCAGCGGCATGCTGCGCCATGAACTGCTCGTACAGGATGCGCTCATGCGCGGCGTGCTGGTCAATCAGAAACAAACCGTCCGGCCCTTCGGTAATGATGTACGCTGCGCCTACCTGGCCGACCACGCGCATTATCGGCAATCGTTGCTCATCGCTGTTCTCCCCAGGGGCTGTGGGTAGGACAACCATCTCACTATCCCCATGCGGACTGCTCCAGCGCAGACGCAAATCGCCTTGCTCAACTTCCGGCGCATCCTGGCGTCCAAAAGCCGCTCGCTCAAACCCGCCGCCCCAGCCGGCCTGTTCAAATTGCGTGAAGCCGGCGCCGACCTGCCGCACCGGGCTGCCGGCGATCAACGTCTGCCGCACGGCGCGCTGCACGGCAGCGAAGACCGCTCCCGGCGCGCGGAAGCGGACTTCTGTCTTGGCCGGGTGGACGTTGACATCAACTTCCTCATGCGCCAGGGCGATGAAAATGGTCGCGGATGGAAAGCGGCCGGTGGGCAGAAGGGTATGGTACGCCTGAATGACGGCATAGCTTAACCCGCTGTCCCTGATGGGCCGCCCGTTGACAAAGAGCACAATCTGGTCGCGATTGGCGCGGTGCAGGCTGGGTGGGCTGACAAAGCCGGTCACGGTCGCCGTTTGCGACTCCAGCTCGTCCGCCGCTTCCCGGCCCTCGTCCGCCGCGATGGGCAGCATCTCGCGCGCCACTTCCGGCCCGTAAACGGAGACGAGCACATCACGCAGATTTCCCTGGCCGGTGCTCTGGAAGGTGATCCGGCCATCGTGCGACAGCCGGAAGCGCACCTGCGGATAGGCCATGGCGTAGCGGGTGACGAATTCGTCAATCAGCCGGCGCTCAGTGGTGACCGATTTCAGGAACTTCAGCCGGGCCGGCACGTTAAAGAAAAGCTCCTCTACCGCCAGCACCGTCCCCTGCGGAGCGCCCACGGTATCCCGGCGCGCCTCTTCGCCGCCGGACATCTCCAGCCGGCTGCCGGCAGTTTCGCCTGTCGCGCGGGTGATGATGGTCAGCCGGCTGACGGCGGCAATGGAAGCCAACGCCTCTCCGCGGAAGCCCAGGGTGGTAATTCTCTCCAGGTCGGCGGCGCTGCTCAACTTGGAGGTGGCGTGACGTTGAAAGGCGGTCCCTACCTCATCAGCCGGGATGCCCTGCCCGTCATCCGCCACCTGAATCAATTCCCGCCCCCCGCCGCGAATGGTGATGTTGATCGTGCGCGCGCCGGCGTCCAGGGCATTCTCCACCAGCTCCTTGACCACCGATGCCGGGCGCTCGACGACCTCGCCGGCGGCGATCTGGGAGGCTAACTGATCGGACAGGATGCGAATTGGCATAGCGGCCATTTTACCACATGGCAGACAGGGCGCAGACCGCGCAGAACGGTCACGGGCCGGGAGCGAGTTGTCAATCATGCGCTTCCCACTATACTCACTCACATGGGAAGTCCGCAGTTCTTGCTGAATAAGCTCGCACTGAGATTGATTTTTGACCTGCGGGGTCTGGTACTCAGCAGGTTTTGGCGTTGATGGAATAAGGAATGCCGTTTCAACCTACATATCCAGTCACTGAGGATAGACGCGCTTATAGCCTGCATGCCGGCTCGACCGGCCTGCTGGTTTTGCACGGCTTCATGGGCAGCCCAATCAGCTCCCGCCCTCTGGCAGATTATCTTTGTGGGCAGGGTTTCACCGTGCATTGCCCGTTGTTGCCGGGACATGGCGAGCGGCCGGACAAGCTGCACAACGTTCCCCGGCAGGCGTGGGTCGCCGAAGCCGCCGAGGCGATGGCCCAGATTCAGGAATGGTGCGACGAGGTCTTCGTCCTGGGCCATTCGATGGGTTCGGTGCTGGCCGCCGGCCTCACGGAAGCGCACCCCGATATACGCGGCATCATCATGCTGGCCCCGCTGCATGTGGTGCCCAACCGGGCGCTGCATCTGGCCGTTCCCTTACGCCCATTCGTCACCTGGTTGAACCCCTGGCGGATCAAGAAGCTGCGCCGGCTGACTTTGGAGCGGGTTCTCGACCTTTATCCCGACCTCGACCTGGACGACCCGCAGGTGCAGGCGCAGTTGCCGAAGATGTCACGGGTGCCGTTGTCAGGCATCGTTGAGATGCGGGCCATGGCCGCGATTGGGCGCGAGCTGTGGCCGAAGGTCACGCAGCCGGCGCTCGTCCTGCAGGGAGGCGATGACTTCGCCGTCCGACCCGGCGGAGCGGAAGCCGTTTATCGCGAACTGGGCAGCGCGGACAAGCAAATCCACATCTACCCGCATGCCGGCCACGAGCTGATGCGCCCGAAGGACCCGGCGCACAAAAAAGTCTGGCCCGAGATCGAAAATTTCCTGCGGGAGCGCTGCAGCCGGCAGCCCGTCGCCGCAGGCGTTGGGGGAATGGAAGCGGCAATGTAAGGTGCACCAGGTTAGCGGTTAATGGCCACCAGATGCCATTGGGGGACGCCGATGGGAGCCAATACGTAGCCGGAAACAGCCGGCTTCACCAGCATCGCGGACAAGGGATGAGAGATGAAGAGCGCCGGCGCGGCGGCGATCAGCTGCTCCTCGATCTGCGCGTAAAGCGCCAGGCGCGTCGCCGTATCCTGTTCGACGCGCGCCTCCTCCAGCAGGGCGTCAATCTCCGGATCTGAAAAGCCGCCCAGGTTTTGCTGCGCCCGGCTGTGAAAGAGCACATCCAGGAGGTTTTCCGGATCGGGATAGTCGGCGCACCAGCCGGCGTCAAAGATGTGCCCGACATTGCCGGCAAACAATTCATCATTGTAAGCGTAGGGATCAATGAGCACCGGCTCAATGGTCACCCCCAGGTTTTCCTGCCACATGGTGATCAGCGCGGTGGCCTGGGCGTGCACATCGCCGTAGCCGGGTATGTGATATTGCAGCGGCGGCAGGCTGCCCGGTTCGTAGCCGGCCTGGCGCAGCAACTCCCGGGCCTTTTCGGGGTCATATTCGTAGGTCATCGGCCGGTCATGGAAGCCCGGCATACCGGGAGGTAACGGCCCGTTGGCGACCAGCAATTGTCCCTCTCCCAGGGTAGCGACCAACCGCTCGCGGTCAATCGCGTGGTTGAAGGCCTGCCGAACCAGGACATTGTCAAAGGGGGGCAATTGCGCGTTGTAACTCACATAGTTCGTGCACATGGCGCTGCCGGTCCTCAAGTCGGCGGACAGGGGATCGTTTGGGTCCAGCGCCCGCTCCAGGGTGGCGCTGTCAATGCCCACCAGGTCAATCTGATCGGTCTCATATAGGGACAACGGCAAACCAGCCCCCAGCAGATAAACCACATGTCGCAGAGCCGCCGGCCGGCGATAGTAATCGTCGTTCCGCTCCAGGATCAGGATGTTGTCATCCTCCCAGGTCTTGAGGGTGAAAGGGCCGGTCCCATTTGGCCGGCGCTCCCAATCCGGCTGGCTGACGTTGGCGCTATCCACGACAAAGGCCACCGGGTAGCTCAGTTTGGCCAGGAAGGCCGGCTTGGGCGCGTCAATAGTCACCTCCAGAGTGTGATCATCCAGGACGCGCAGGCCGCTGATACTGTCCGCCTGTCCGGCGTGGTATTCGGCAAAGCCGACGACGTCGTTCAGGTAGGTGGCGACGGTCTGAGAGCCGGTTGCCGGGGCGGCGGCGCGCTCCCACGAATAGACCACATCCGCGGCGGTCACCGGCCTGCCGTCATGAAAAACCGCATCCGGGTCCAGGAAGAAGGTGAAGGTCCTGCCGTCAGCGCTGACATCCCAGCCCGTTGCCAGGTCCGGCTGCACCTGCAGCGCCGGGTCCAACGTGACCAGCCCGCTGAAGACGTGCCCGAGGGGGCCGGAGGGACCGGCGTAGGTCAGCGCCGGGTCCAGCGTCTGCGGCTGGCCGCCCGTCAGGAAGATGGCCTGATCACGATCGACGCCGTAGGCAGCCGCCGGATTGGACAGCTGGGTCAGCGTGTTGCAGGCGAGCAAGGCCAGAACGACCAGGGGCAGCGCGTAGAGCGCGACGCGCCTCATGAGCGCTTCCTTCGCCGGAAGGGCCGGCGACCGGCCGCCAGACCGAACAGCAGCAAGGGCGCGGCCATCAGACCACAGTTCAGCGGCGTAGATTCAGCGTCCGGCGCAGCGGCGCTTTCCACCGGGGTGGGCATGGGCCGGTTGCTGCTGAGCGGTTGGACGGTAGGTATGCCGGCGGCGGTAACCGGCGTCGGCGTGGGCGGTATTACTCTCGGCGGCGCGCCGATGGCCGCGCGCCACTCCAATTCCAGCGCATCGGTGTTCAGGCCGTAAGTTCGTTCCAATGCTTCATCGTATCCGGCGCCGGCGGCCAGCGTGGTCAGCAGGGCGCGCAGCTTTTCGGCCCCATAGGTGGAAATGAGATAGTTGACCACGCTGTAGCTCTGGCTATAAGCCAGACTTGCGCCGGCATCGTGAGCCGGGAAGGCGCCGTTCAGGCTGCGCAAGGGGGTAAAGGCGTCGTTTTCAATGCCGCCGGCGATATCGGCGAGCTGCTCTTCGTCCGGCTCGCCCTCGGCGTAGACTCCCAGCCCCTCGTTGAGCCAGGTGGGCCGGTGGCCGCCGATGCAGCTCCAGCCGAATTGGTCAATGGCCAGGTGAGCCAGCTCGTGCCGCACCGCCGGCTGGCCCCATGACTCAACGATATCCGGCTCAACGCCCATCAGGATCGTGTCATACTCGGTAAAGGCGAGTCCGCCGGCCCAATCCTGCGCGTAGAGCACCGCGTCGCGCATCTCGGCGGCGCTGCCGTAGATGAAAAACTGGATCAACCCCTCCGGCGTTATACCCAGTTCGTTCTGCAGCTGCGCCCGGCCGGCGACTGCCGCTTCTAACAGCAACGGCCCGACCTCTTCGCCGGCATACCAGTTGACCCGAATGCCGTCTTGCTCCACGCTGCGCCATTGAAAGCGATCATCGCTCAAGGTCAGCGATTGCTCGGGGGTGGTAAAGACGTTGCCGGCGGCATCGGTCAGCTTCCAGACCCAGGAGAGCTGCACGCCCGGCGGCGGATTGCCGGAGCGGACCATGGCCCACTGCCACTCAGCGCGATCGCCGGTCAGGGTAGCCGCCGCCTCCGCGTCAACGGTCAGGCAGGCGCGCTTGTCCAGCCGGTAGGCGAGCCGGGCATCCACGATCTGGTGGCCCGGCTGCAAGTCCAATTGAAAGGTGACGCTCTGCGGGAAATCTACCAGCGCCCGATCGTCCGCAATGAGGCCCGGCGGCGGGGAAACAGCGTCGTTGACCACAGGAAGGGGCGGGATGATCGCCGTGGGCGCTGCCGTTGCGGTCGCTGCGACCGGCGTCGCGGCGAGTGTCGCGGTCGGAATGCCCTGCCCGGCGGGTGATTGGGCGGGCGCCGGCAAAACTTCCGGCAGCTCGTGGCCGGCGGCGGCCTGCACCAGATAAAGGCTCTCGCCGCCGATCATGCAGTAGTCGCCGGCGGTCTGGCTGCACAGGGCTGGCGGCAGGTCCACGGTAAAGTAGCCGTTTTCGGCGAGGATCTGGCGCTGCTCGCCGGTCATGCTGACCAGTATGGCCGAGTCGCTTGTGGCCGCTACTTGCGCTTGCTGGAGCAGCGGCAGCCGGGAGAAGAGGACGGTAGTGGTGAAGTCGCCCTGATCCAGCCGGACCTGGCCCACTTCATCCCAGCGTTCGCGAACGGCGCTGCGCGCCCCGGCCAGATATTGGGCGGCGATGCGGTATGTATCGAACGCCGGGCGACGGCTGCCGTCCAGCCGCATCAGTCCAAAGGGTTCCGGGTTCGCCAGCCGGTCTGATTCAGTATCCTGCAGCTTATAGATCCCTATGCGCTCTGCGCCGGCAGCCAGCGCCACGGCCAGCACCTGCGGCATGAAGGCGGCCTGCTCGGCCTCAGTCACGCGCAGGGTGGGGTTTTCGACAGGCCAGGAGGGATCATCGTTGGGAGGGGCGTTGGTCTCCACCAACCAGATGGGCTTGTCCAGGCCGTGTTCGACCATCATCCCGTTAAACGCCTGCAGGATGTCATAAATGAGGTTGGGCTGAAAGTAGAGATGAGCAGTAGCTACGTCGAAATAGTAATTGTGGCCGGCGGCTTCCGGGTCTGCTGTCAGGGCGTCCAACAGGCGGTCGAAGTATTGTTCCCGGCCATAGTTAGCGTCCCAGAAGTAAGTGAATGCGGCGAGGTGGATCACGGCGGCGGGGTTTTCCTGCCGGGCGACCAGGTAAGCCGTTCGCTGCAGCTGCAGAAAATCTTCAAGCTCGCCGTCCCAGGTGTGGCCGGGGGTTGATTTGTCCCAGATGTCCGGCTCGTTCCAGATGATCCAGTGGTTGATGCGCCCTTCGTAGCGACCGACGACGCTGCGCACGTAATTGGCCCACAGGTTGCCGGGGTCGTCCGGCGGCAACCAGAGGCCCTCGGGCAGCATATTCTCGTCCCGCGCCCAATCCGGCATGCCGATCAGCAGCCCGATGACCTCCCGTCCGGCGGCCAATTCCGCCGCAATCTGTTCATCCGTCACCGGCGGAATCCATTCGTCCGGCCCGGTCGGCTGGCTGTCTCCCCAGTGAAAGCGCACTCGCGTCCAGGCTGCGCCGGCATCCGCCGCGTCCGTAGGCGACTCGTAGGTCTCGATGATGCCGAAGCGCCAGTCGGAGATTGCCGGCGGCTGGGTCTGAGAGCGGCCGGCGGCGATCAGGGTGAAGGATAGGAGAAGCAGGAGCAGCGAGCCGGCAGGCAGAAGTATCAGCCGGCGCGAGCGTGATGCGAACGGATTGCGTAGGGCAGACATGCCGGCTATTTTAGCTCCCTTTCCGAGAACAGCGGGCTGTTGGTGATGGGCCTCAGCGGATTCAAAGGTAGGCAGGTGAGCTGCGACTCAGTAGTTGAGGATGAGCAGCTCGGTCACCGGCCCGCGGCCGTTGCTCTTGCTGTTGATGCTGCGCCGGGCCTGCACCTCTATCAAGCGGTAACCGCGCCCTGCGTAAAGCTCGTAGACCAGCTCGGCGCTGGAGTTGCTGAGCATCGCCCGGCAGCCGCGAGCGGAAAGGACGTGAAAAGTCTCCGCCAGGCGGCGGTGGTCCGCCTCGGAGAAGCCCAGGTGGTGGTAGCTGGTGAAGTTGCTGGTCCGGCTCAGGGGCACGTAGGGAGGGTCGAAGTAGACAAAATCGCCCGCTTCGGCAAACGCAACCGCCTCATCGAAGTCGGCCGTGCATAGTTCCGCGCTCTGCAACGCTCGCGAGGCGGCCTGCAGGCGAGGCGCATCGCAGATGCGCGGATTCTGGTAACGCCCAAATGGGACATTGAACTCGCCCTGATCGTTTTCGCGATATAGGCCGTTGTAGCAGGTGCGATTGAGGTAGATGAGTCGCGCTGCGCGCTCCACCGGCGTCAAAGTAGCCGGGTCCAGCCCCCTGATTTGATAGAAGTAGTCACGGTCGTTCTGGTGCCGGCTCAGGATGGGTATCAACTGCTCCAATTGGTCGCGCACGACATGATATAGCTCGATGAGCTTATCGTTGCGATCAGAAAGTTGGGCCTGCGCCGGATGCAGGTGGAAAAAGAGGGCCGCGCTGCCCAGAAACGGCTCGTAATAGCAGCGGAACGCCTCCGGCGGCGGCAAATAGGGTTCGTACTTGGCGAGGAGTTGGCTCTTACCTCCGGCCCACTTGAGAAAAGGCTGTACGCGACGGGACATAGCCCGATTATAGCGGCGGCAGGGAGAGTTGCCAGAAACCTTGATTCAATGTTCCGGCTCCAGCCCGCCCGGTTCAAGGTAGCCCTCCTCATAGAAGTGCTGCACCTGGAAAGTTTGCACGATCACAGCCGGCGGCGTGCGTTGCAGTTCGTCGGGTGGAATATGCCCTTTAATACACAGGTTGAGCAAGAATCGCTCCGGCTCCGGAATGCGGCGCCACACCTGGGGCAGGAGAACGGCCCGATGTTGCCGCCACTCCAGGGTCACGCCGTCTACGTGTGGGCGCAGCCTGCTCAACAGGGTGGGGTAGTCGGCGTAATCCAATTGGCGAGCCGGGGTAAGGACGGTAACGGAAAGGCGCAAGGCGGGCAGTTCCTGCGCCCGCACCGGCGGGAAGCGTGGGTCGCGGGTGGCCGCGGAAATGGCGTTCTGCGCCACGTCAATTGCCAGCGGGCGATAGCTGGAGGTAACGCCAATGCAACCACGCAATTCGCCGAAGGCGGTCAGGGTGATGAAGCTGGCTCCCGGCTCCTGCAACGCTGGCGGCAGGTCGCCGGGAGCCGGCTGATAGACCTCCTGAAGGCGCACGTAAGCTTCCAGGCTGCGCCGGGCTATCTGGATTAACAGCGCGCCGCCCGCTTCTGATATGGTCTCTGTTGTCATGTCGGGCCTCGCCGGATTTGCCGGCCGTTACGGCGAACGGGCCGGCGATTGCTCAGGCTCCAGCCGCAGGGTGTTTACCGCGGCCTGCCGGACGCGTTCTTGCGTAAACAACATCGGATGATAGCGCCCGTTTCGCCACTCTGCCAGGCCGTCTTGATAGTGAGGGCTGGCCGGATGCTCGCATTGGCCTCCGGCGAGCGCGCTCAGACAGCTATCCCAATCGCCCACGTCCATCAGCAGCCGGCAACTGGCGATTACGCGCACCGGCGATGGGGGCAGCAGGGGCAGGCTCTCCGCTTGATTGACCGTGAAGCCATCCCCGGCGGCCGGGACGGTGAGTGGCTTCCACATCCGGCCCAACGCCGGCAGCCGGGCCAGCAGATGATGGAAGTGGATCTGATGCAGCCGGCCCCAGCGCCAGGACGACAGCTCCGGCCCGAGGGCTTTCTGCAACTGCTGCAGGGCGCGCAACAATGAAGGCAGGAGAAGCGGCTGGACATCGCCTACCCAACCGGGAGCGCCGTCCTTCAGCCAGGTCACGGCCAGCTCCAACGCGATCTCAAAGAAAGGGCCGGCCGGCAATTCCGGGGACAGGGGCGGGGCCAGGAGTTCGCCGGCCAGTTCATCGCCCAGCGCTCGCACCATGACGTCTCGGGCAAAGGCGCCCTGCCAGGCAAAATAAAGCGTGGGCGCGACCAGTTGTGACTCCATTGATTCGCTGTCCGCAGCCAGGTTATGCCAGTGATCGAGCAGAATCACCGCCTGCTCCAGCAAGGGATTGTTGGCCGGCATTGTCGCCTTCAGGCCGGGCAGCGCCAGGCCCAGAAAGCGGCGCGCCATCAACGAGACGACATCGTTTTGAATCCGCCCACAGGCGGACAACGTTAACGGTTCCCCGCCGGTGAGCAGGCGGCGAATACGTTCGGCGCGGTAAGGAGGCAGCCATTCGCCGGTCAACAGGTGCGGATAGGCGTCGTCCGTTACCCGATTGTTGGCAGTAACGATCAGGCCGTCCGGCGGATTAACCAATTGGGGCAGTTCGTCAAAGGGCAGCCAGCCGGCCCAGGCTGTCTGATCATCGGCGCCGGAGACGGGCGTCAGGCCGGCATGGTTTCGCCGTAGGGGGACCTTGCCCGGCATCTTGTAGCCGATGTGGCCGGCGATGTCCGCATAGACCACGTTTTGCGAAGGAAAGCCCCACTCCTGCAGGGCGACGCAAAACGACTCCCAATCACCGGCCCGATTCATGCCCAGAAATGCGCCGAAGTGGTTGTTCGGTTGGTGCGCCGCCCAGCAGAGGGCGACCTCTCCCGGGGCATCAGGGGCCAGGGCGGTAATCAACGGGCCATGTCGGGTGTAGCGCACCTCCTGCACCACCGGCTGCCGCCGGCCGCGCACGCGGATCTCTTCATGCAGGACCTCGGCCGGCAGCCATTCGTCGCCGGCCCGGTAGAGCGTGGGGTCGTCAGGGTGAAACTCCTCGACATACAGGTCCTGAATGTCCGGGAAGGCGTTGGTCAGTCCCCAGGCGATGGAGTCGTTGTGACCCAGCACTACCCCCGGCACTCCCGGAGTGGTGAAGCCGGTGACGTGATAACGCCCGCCTTGCAAATGGTTCTCGTACCAGATGGCCGGGAAGAGCGGCGGCAGGTGCGGGTCGTTAGCCAAAATGGGGCGACCGGTGGCCGTTAGCGCCCTGCCCACCACCCAGTTGTTGCTGCCGGCGGGGGATACGGTAACCGGCAACCGGCGCGCCGCCTCCTGATAGGCCAGCTGAAGCTCGCGCGCCAGGCGCCCATCCATCATTTCTCCCGGCAAGATGGTGGGGTAATCAGCTGTGTAGCCGGGCGTGAGATCGGCGGCCTTCTCCGGCCCCAGGGCGGCTACCAGCCGGGCGCGCACCAGCTCCGTCTCCCAGTTGGCGGACAGCCCCCAGGCCAGCACAATCCCCCAGGCGGCGCAATCACGGGGCAGCCAGGGCTCCGGCTGGTAGGCCAACAGGGTGAAAGGAGGCGGCAATTTGCAGTGGGTGATAAAGGCGTTGACGCCGGCCGTGTAAGCCTGCAGCGCTGCGCTCGCTTCAGCGTCGGCTACCAGGCCGCGCATGGTCGCCTCCACTGCTCGCGGCCAGCCCAGAATCCGCGCCATGCGATCTGTCGGTAGGGCCATTGGGCCGGCGATTTCGCTCAGACGACCCAGGCCGATGCGACGGTTAACGTCCATCTGGAATAGCCGGTCCTGGGCGTGCACAAAGCCCTGCGCGAAGAAGAGATCATGCTCGTTCCGGGCGTAGAGGTGAGGAACGCCCCATGAGTCGCGGATTATTTCAACCGGCTGCTCAAGGCCGAGGAGGGTCTGCGACCCGCTCGTCTGGGGCAACGATTGGCGCAGGTAGCGGCGCAGGCCGTACTGCACAGCCAGGAGGCTGCCGGCCACCCCGGCGGAAATGATTGCCAGGCGCGCGGATCGTCTGGAAGACATCAGATTTCAGCGCTTTAACCTGCCCGAGGGTCGTCAGGCGGATGATTGCCGATGTGCTGCGCTTCTTCATCCGGCCAACGGCTCAGGTCAATGCGCACCGAGGCGTAAGGACCGCTGTCATGGTCCCAATGCACCGGCCAGGGGACTTTCCTTAACAGAGAACGCACGGAGTGATTCTCGAGATGTACGGTAGCCGTGATTGTCTCGATGCCGGCTTCCCTGGCGGCGTGTAGCGCCTGCATCAATAGGGCTGTGCCGACGCCTTTCAGCTGGAAGTCATCGCGCACGGCCACGGAGATCTCCGCCTCAGTAGGCGTCGCGCGCACGTATCGAACGCCGCCGATGGGCGCCAGGCCTTCATGCTCAACCTCGGCGAACGCCAGGAAAGCTTCGCCGGTTGACGGGTCAATATTCGCCAACTCCGCCGCAGTCTGCGTGACAAATGCCGGGTCGGGGTCAATCAGCGAAATATTGAAGCGATAGTACCGGCTTTCGACGCCCATGTGTTCGAAGATGCGGACTAAATGGTGCGCATCATCCGGATGCATGGGTCGCACCCAAATGGGTAGCCCTTTGTTGGTGAGGATGTGCTCTCCTTCGTCCATATTTTCCTGCCAGTTTATAACGCGGTGCGTCACAAGTGAAGCATAACACATTGCAGTACTGCTCGCAAGTCCTCCTCCACCAGCGGGGACGGCGGCGGGTTGACTTGCCGGTTACGGGACGGAATCAGCCCGGAACCCCGGCGTCGCCGTGCGCACCGGCTCCTTGAAGTCATATATCCCATTGCTGATGCGCCAGGTCAGGCCGCCCTGCGGACATGGCAGAAATTGCTCCCCGTCAGCGGTGATTGGCGCGCCCAACGGCTCTCCGCAATGGGGACAGGCAAAGAAGGCGCCTGCGGCCGCGGCCGGGCCGGCGTGCGGATGTGCGCTATCCAGGAAGATGCTGGGCGTGTAGCTCCACCAGCGTCCGGCCGGCTGGAGCACGCCGTCTGCGGCAGCCAGCAGGTGATGCGGTACGGCGCGCTTGAGCAGGCCCAGCCGGAAATGCGAGACGGCCAGCGTCCGGCCCGGCGCGAAACCCGCGCTGGCCAGCTCCTGACGGATCCAGGCCGGGTGAAAGTCGAAGTTTAGCGCGGCGAACTCAACCGGCTCGGGCGAGTACGGCGACCAACTCTGCCGGCGGGCGGCGTAGCGCAGGATGGCCTTCAGGTTGCGCTTGTTAGCGAATTCCAGCACATAGGTTCCGCCCGGCCGGGCGATGCGGGCCAGTTGGCGGAAGAGGGCCGGCGCGTCGGCGGCGTGATGCAGGGTGCGGACCTGCACGATGGTGTCAAATAGGCCGGAGACGAAGGGCATCTGATACCAGTTGCCGGCGACGTAGATGAAGCGAGCGCCTGCCGGATCGAGCGCGCGCAAATGTTCCTGCGCTTCTCGCAGGAGGGATCGCGAGTAGTCAAAGAGCACTACCCGCTCGTAGCCTTGATACTCGTCGGCCAGGCGACCAAAGCCGGCGCCGATCTCAATCAGGGTATCGCCGGCGGCGGGCATCAGCCGGCGCAGGGCGATCCGTTCGGCCTGGTCCTCATAGTTGCGCCCCTGATTTTCCCAGAAGCGGGTGCGATAGTCGGATCCTTCATAGTCGCACACGGGCGGCTGGTCGGAGGTCGGGTCGGAGATCATATGGCGCTTGTTGTCCGCTATCAATTACGAGATTACGCCGGGCGATTATGGGAGCAAAGCGCTTTGCCGTCAAGCCGGCGCGCCGGACCGCAACCGGAGGCTCCGCTCCGGCGGGTTGTTTCACGTGAAACATTGACGGCGCGCGCTATGCGCCTATAATCAAGGCAACATAAAATAGAGCCGCATTCGCCGATGGCTTCCCCGCCGGGGCCAATCAAGCGGGCCGCGTGGACAATATGCTTAATGATAGATGACGTTGCTGTTTTCCTGGACCTGGACAACATCCTTATTTCCGCCAGGGAGCTTAACCTTTCCTTTGATATCCAACTTATACTCAAACACCTGGAAACGCTGACCGGCGGGCGCATTGTGTTGCGGCGCGCCTACGGCGACTGGCGACAGAACTCCGGCGTGCCGGAAGCGCTGGCCGCCGCCGGCTTCGAGTTGCGCTCTGTGGTGCGAATGAACGGCTGGAGTAAGAACCTGGCCGATATGCAGATGGTGGTTGACGCCCTGGAAACGTTGATTGACGGCCATGAATTCTCTACCTACGCCCTGCTGACCGGCGATCGCGATTTCACCCCGCTGGTACAGACGTTGCGAAAACGGGGCAAGCGGGTCATTGGCCTGGGCTTTCAGGAGATGGCCAGCCGCAGCCTGGTGCAACTTTGCGACGACTATGTCTATTACGGCAAGCTGGCCGGCGTTTCCGCCAACGGCAGCCGCAACAAGCGAAGCAAGAAGGAAGAAAAGCCGGTTGCTCCGGAAAATGACCACGACGACGAGCAACTGCCGCTGGCGGTGCAATATACCCGCGCTCTGCGCAAGCAAGGGCTGCGAGTGATCCCGGCCGGGTCGCGCATGATCATCTTGAAGGGGCTGGTGGAGGAATTGCTTGCGGGCCGGCCGGCGCCATGGGGGGCGGTCGTGCACAACATCTTCGATCGCTATCGCGAGGATGATGCCCGCAGCCAATCAAAGAGTGCGATCAACGCCATGCTCATCGTAGCCAAACGCGCCCACATTATCGATGTTGGGCGGGCCAAGACGCTATCTGCCGCTCCGCTGTCGCTGGCCATATCCGGCGCTCACCCGTTCCAGGAAGCGATCCTGCGTTGTGACGCCGCCTACCTGCAAGGGATCGCCGAGCTAGAGCTGCCGTTTGACCTGGAGCAGGCAGCGATCGCCCTATATGACTCACCCAACCACACCCGCTATCTGAAAATCGTGCAAAGCCGCTACGCCGGCGCCAATGGCAGCGGCCCGCCCATCGCCGGATAGTCGCCTCCGGCGCAGTTCACCCGGCATGCAGCTCAACCTCCTCACGCCGGCCAAAGCCGCGGCTGTTGTCAATGAAATAAAGGCGTGTAGGAGTCAGCCGGTACCAGTTTACGTCCTGGAATGCTCTCTGTATCGCTGGACCAGCCTCGCGGATGAATGGGTATTTTGCCAGGTATAGGGCGACCGCCTCATCTCGGGCCGCGCCGGCCAACTGCTGCACATCCCCCTCCAGCTGAATGCCCTTGATCTCCTGCCAGCCGGCATAATCCTGCTGGATGGCGGCGGCTACATGCGGATTGGCGGCGATGTTCAGGCAATGGCGGGTGTGACCGGCGGAGAGAAAGTACAGCTCAAACCCGTCAGCAACGTAGAACACCGCTGCCGCCCACACGCCCTGTGGCCCATAGGTGGCCAGGGTCATCACATTGCATTGTTTCAGGTAGAGCAGCGCCCGGTCGTAAGAATCATTCATCGCGCGCAGGGGTCGCGCCGGCCCAACGAGTAAACAGGTCCTGCGGCAGCTCGATGTCCAGCAGGTCCAGCACACGGTTGACCGTCTGGTTAATGATCTCGTCAATGCTCTGCGGGCGGTGGTAGAAAGCGGGCATAGGTGGAACGATCACCGCGCCCATCTCGGTCAATTGCACCATCAGGCGTAGATGCCCTAGATGCAGGGGTGTTTCACGTGGAACAACGATCAGCCGGCGGCGATCCTTCAACACCACATCGGCCGCGCGCAAGAGCAAATTGTCGCTGAAGGAGTGGGCGATGCCGGCCAGCGTCTTCATCGAGCAGGGGATGACCACCATGCCGGCGGTGCGAAAAGAGCCGGAGGAGATCGCCGCTGCAATGTCGCGAAAGCGGTAAGAGACATCCGCCAGCGCAGCCACTTGAGCCGGGGTATAGCTCGTCTCCAGCCCGATCGTCTCCGCGCCGGCGCTGCTGATCACCAGGTGCGTCTCCACATCCGGCGCCTCTCGCAATACCTCCAACAGCCGGATGCCGTAGATCACGCCACTGGCTCCGGCTATGCCCACGATTAATCTTTTCATGGTCACTTTTATGTCAATGTGCCGCCTGGCCGGCGGACACCTATAATGGCTGCTTGAAAGGCGTGAATCATCGCAAGAGGTAAACCCGATGGACGAAACAGCAGTGAAGAACAAGTATATCACTGATCTCCAGGTGCGAGATCAGTTACTCAACGAGCCCTTCCTGCTGAAGGATGTGCAGCGCCGCTTTACCAGAGACAACCGGCCCTACCTGCTCTGTGTCTTCGGCGACAACAGCGGGGAAATGAATGGCGTCTTCTGGGATGTGCCCGAGCATATTGATGGCTGGGCGGCGGCCGGGCAGGTGGTGCTGGTCACCGGCCAGGTGGCCAGCTTTCGCGACGCCCTGCAAATAAGCGCCTCTGATCTAAACCGCTGGTTGACGCCGGACATGGGGTTGTTTCTGCCGGCCGGCCGGCGACCACAGGCGGAAATGGTCGCCGAATTACGCGCTCACATTGACAACCTGGCCGAACCCTGGCGGCAGCTGGTCGGGCGCATATTACTGGATCCGGCGTTCCTGCCCGAATTCGCTACCGCGCCGGCGGCGCGGGGCATGCACCATGCATTTATCGGCGGCTTGTTGGAGCACACCCTGAGCATGGCGGTGGTCGCCGGCATGTTGAGCGGCCACTACCCGCAGGTTGACCGGGACCTGCTCATGGCCGGGACCTTGTTGCACGACGCCGGCAAAGTCTCTGAGTATAAGATCGGCAGCGATTTCTCCTACTCCGACGATGGCCGGCTGGTGGGACACATCTTGCGAGCGGTGATCATGGTTGAACAGGCGGCTGCCGAGCTGGGCGACATTGACGCGGAACAACTGCGTGAGTTGGTGCATCTGATCGCTTCCCACCACGGCAAGCTGGAGTGGGGTTCTCCGGTTGCGCCGAAGACGCTGGAGGCAGTTTTGCTGCACCAAATTGACCTACTGGATAGCCGCATGCAGGGTTTCCTGGACCACATCCGCGCCGATAGCGGCGACGGGCAGTGGACGACCAAAGCAAGCCCAATGTTTCAGGCGGAGTTGCGCCGGCCCCAAAAGGGTTGATTCAGCCGGCTACGGGGCCGGAGGGACGATGTACAACGTGGCCATCAGGCGCCCGTCGGTGGCCTCGGCGCGAATCTCGCGGATCTCCCCTCCCGGAAAGCTCTGTTGCACGAAGGGCAACTCGCCGATTCTCTGCGGCAGAAAGACAAATATGCCGCCCCGGTCTTTGGGTAGGATAGCCGGAGCCGGCGGGGCGCTCAACGGCTCGATAATGTCTTGGCCGGGCATCTCCCGCGCCAGATAGGGCGTGGTGCCGAAGCCCCAGTACATCCAGGGCGCGCCGACAAAGTAGGTGTAGTAGCTGTCGTCCATTTCGTTGAGCAAGGGAGCAAGCGTGGTAGCCAGCTCGGCGTGCTGCCCGCCGTAAATGCGTTGTGGGGTGTAATCCAGGAAGTAGGTTTGCAGGCTGACCACGGCAAACGCCAGCACGCCGAGCGCCATCAGCGCCCGCCGGGGCACGCCGGCGATGGCGAGATCAGCCAGCTTCAACAGCTGCCATAATGCCAGGGCGACAAAGAAGCAGGCCGGTACGCTGGTAGTAATCAGCCTCTGCGTGGAAGGGGGGCTTTCGGTGAGCATGCCGCCCATCAGAACGCCGCCCCACCACCAGGCCACCATCGGGGCCAGTCGCTGCCCGCGCTCGTCGCCAAACATGCGAATGGAGCTGTAGACCAGCCCCATCAAGAATAGCGCGCCAAAAAACGGATCCAGCAACGGCTCGCGCAACCCGTACCAGACGGTGCGATCCGGGTAATAGTGATAGGCCAGCGCAGCCCGGCTGAATTGGTCAAACAGGATGGCGACCGCGCTCTTGCCGGTGATGGCCACCTCGTTCGCCAGCCAGCCGCTCTGGATGATGCCGACCTGATTCAGCCGGGCGTTGAAATCATCCGGGAAGCGGGCTGCAAATTGCAGTATGGGCCCTCCCGTTATCAAAAATGCGCCGAACATGACCGCAATGCCGGAGAGGTGCGCCTCGCGGAACTGCCTCGGACGGCGAATGAAGGCGTATAGCAAGACGGCGATGATAATCACCGGCGTGACCCGCGCCCCGGCGTAAAAGTAAAGCGCCAGCCCGGTGACGACGCCGGTCATTGCCCAATCAAATGCGCTGCGCCGGTCCAATGCCCGATAGAGAAACAGCAGCGACAGGGCCACAAAGAGGGGATCGGCTATCTGGTTGGAGCCAAGCCGCGAGTAATGGATATGGTAGTGATAGACCGCCAGCAAGGCGCTGGTCGCCAGCGCCAGGGGCAGGTTGGTCAGGCGTTTGACCAGGAAGAAGGTGACGAAGACCGTCAGCGTGCCGACCAACACCCAGGGGATGCGCAGGGCAAAGGTTGTCGCGCCCAGCAGGCGAATGGAGATGCTGTTGAAGACGAAGCTCATTGTGGGCACGCCCAACCAGCCGGTGGTGAACGGGTTCCGTATCTCCCGATTGATCACCCGGATGGCCTCCAGTCCCTGCGATCCCTCGTCGCCGCCCAGCGTATAAGGAATCGCGCCCACCGCCAGCGCCCGGGCAAGAAAGGCGACCAGCATGATGCCGGCAAACAGCAGCACCACTGCCCGCTGCTCTGCCCACACGCGACGTAGTCGTCCCGGCCATGCCCGCCAGGTAGCCGGCTGCGGCGGCGACACCGCAACCAGGTAAAGGAGGATCGCCGCCAGCCAGCCCAGGAAGACCGGCAGGTAATTGGCCCGCGCGTCCATGCGCGGTAATAGCGCCAGGACCATGAGCGCTAACAAGATAGCGCCCAGGAGCGCTACCGGCTGCCACGGCGCGACGCCCGCCGGCAACCCATTAATTCCCAGGTAGGCCCAAACAGCGCCCCAACCCTCCTCCGCAACCGGGACGGCCGGATTACGCGAGCCGGCAACCTCCGGCTCGCGCATTTCGGCCAGCGCCAACCCGACCCCGGCCAGGATCAGGAACGCGAAGGGCAATAACGGCGGCGGCTCGCCCGATCCGCCGGCCTGCGCAGCCGCCAGCAGCCAAACGCCGGCCAACAGGCTGACCAATACCAGCAGGAACAGGCCGAGGGCCGGCCGATTCTTGATCAGCCGGGATTCGCGAACGTTGGCCTCATCAGAGCTCTCATTGGAGGCGCCGGTAGTGGATGACATCTGGCTGTTATTGTAACGACAACCGCCGGCCGTAGCGAACGCGCAACTGCATGCGGAAGCTGAAAGAGGAAGAGTTTCCGCATGCTGCCGTCGTCCTGATGAAATTGCTACAATAGCCGCATGACGACCGACACACAGCAACTGGTGCAGGCCCTGCATGACCGGCCACAGCGCTTCATGTGGGTCCTGGCTGGAGCCGGCTCGCAGGCGCTGGCCTGGCTGTTGGGTGTTCCTGGAGCAAGCCGCACGCTGGTCGAGGCGCTGATCCCTTATGATTGGGCGGCGTTTGACGATTTTCTCGGCCGGAAGCCGGCGCAATACGTAGCCGCCGGCGCGGCGCGGCAGTTGGCCGGCTGCGCCTTAAGGCGGGCGCGCTCGCTCACTTCCCCGACGGAAGCTCTGATCGGGCTGGCCTGCACCGCTACCCTGGCGACCGACCGGCCCAAACGCGGAGAGCATCGGGCGCATGTGGCTACCTGGCAAGGCGCCGTCATCGCCGCCTATTCGCTGCAAATGGCCAAGGGTGCGCGCAGCCGGCAGCAGGAAGAGGAGTTGGTCAGCCGGCTGATCCTCAACGCGGCAGCGGAAGCCTGTGCATTGCCCGAGCGCCTACCGCTGCCGTTGTTGGAGGGCGATATTTTGGAAGCGCAGCATGTGGACCTGGCTGCGCCGGCGAAGGAGCTGTCGGCCGGAAATATCACCTGTTTCGGGGTCACTGATGATGGCCGATTGCTGGAACCCGCTGACCACCCGCCCTTGATCCTCTCCGGCGCATTCAACCCCTTGCATGCCGGTCACCTGAAGCTGGCGCAGGCGGCTGCTGACTACCTCGAGTTACCGCTGGCCTTCGAAGTGGCAGCCCGAAATGTTGATAAGCCGTTCCTTGCGCCGGACGTTGTGCTGGATCGCCTGGCTCAATTTGCCGGCCGCTGGCCGGTTTACGCCGCCGCGGCCCCTACCTTTGTCGCCAAGGCCCGGCTCTATCCCGGCGCTATCTTTGTCGTTGGTTTCGACACGGCCAGCCGGATCATGCAGCCACGCTACTATGGGAACGATGCGACGGCCATGCTCAGCGCGCTGGAAGAGATCAGGAGCCTGGGTTGTCGCTTCCTGGTTGCCGGCCGGCTGGATGAGGCAGGACAGTTCCACGCGGCGACCACCCTGAATGCGCCGGCTGCTCTTGCCGATCTATTTCAGCCGCTGCCGAGTTTCCGCGAGGATATCTCCTCTACCGAGCTTCGCGAGCGCCTGCCCGGCGATGATGCCTGAAAATGGCAAGCTGTTTGAGATCGGTGCGCATCAATTTTCCCGGAAACCTAATCCTCTTTTCCCGGAAACTTAATCCCAAATTCAGTTTCCGGGAAAATGCAGAAACCACTTTCCCGGAAACCTAATCCTTTTTTCCCGGAAACTTAATCCCTATTTCCGGGAAAATGCAGAAACCATGGCAAGTCGTCTGATATCAGACAGCCACCGGCAACTCTAATTGCTCCAGTTGATCCACCAGGCCGGCGATTACGTCAAAGCCGCCCTGCCAGAAGTCAGCCGAAGCGATGTCAATGCCGGCGCGCTGAAGGATGCGCGCCGGGGCGTTCGACCCGCCCGCCGCCAGAATCTCCAGGTAACGCGGTTTGAAGCTGTCGCCTTCCTGCCGGTATTGCTGATAAAGAGCGAATACCAGCAGTTGCCCGAAGGCGTAGGCGTACACGTAGAAAGGTACCTGGTAGATATGTGGAATGGCGGTCCACTCGTAGCGAAAGTCGTCAGAGACCTCAACGGCGTCGCCAAATTGGATCTGCAGATTCTCAATGTAAAGCTCGCACAGCTGATCAACCGAAGCGCCGTCAGCGATGCGTTGGTGGGCGTCGCGCTCGAAGATGGCAAAGAAGATCTGCCGCAGAATCGTGGCGAAGGCGTCATCCATTTGCCGGAAGAGCAGGTCGCGGTGCAGTTCCGGGTCCGGATCTGCCTCCAGCAACTGGTCAACGACCAGCATCTCGCCGAAGGTGGAGGCGGTCTCCGCCAGCGGCAGGGAGGCGTGCTGGGCCAGCGCGTTGTGGTGTTCAGCCAACATAGAGTGGATGGCGTGGCCCAGCTCGTGCGCCATTGTGGCCACATCATCCGGCCGATTCTGGAAGGATTGCAGCACCCAGGGGGTCAGATCCGGCCCCAGTGTGGAGCAGAAAGCGCCGCTCCTCTTGCCCTTGCGTACCTCGCCATCCAGATGCTGCTCGTCGAATACGCGTTGGGCAAGATCGGCGACGCGGGGATCGAACTTGCGAAAGCTGTCCAACACCAATTGCGCGGCTTCGTCGTAGCTGTATGACTTCTGGCCCTCGACGACCGGCGCGTAGACATCATAGCGACGCAACTTTTCCATTCCCAACCAGCGGGCCTTCAGCCGGAAGTAGCGGTGAAAGAGCGAGACGTTCTGCCGGGTGACTTCGAGCAGCGTCTCCACGACATCATCGGGGATATCGTTGTCGCGGTTGCGCACCGCGATCGGGCTTTCGTAGCTGCGCAGGTCCATATTCTCGCTGCGCCAATCGCGCACCCGATACTGGTATATCTGGCCCAGGATGGGCGTGTCTGCTTCATAGACCCGATATAGCTCCTGATAGGCGGCCGCCCGCATTGCCGGGTCCGCGCTGCGGAAGTGTACCTGCAACTCGCCGCGGGTCAGTTCCTCTTCGACCCCATCCACTTCCAGCTTGAAGGTATAGCGATTGGTGATCGCATCGTACAGCGTTTCCAGCGCTTCAACGCCGTTCACGTTCTTCAGATTGATGATCTTCTCCTCCGGCTCGGTCAACGTATACGGACGCACGTTGCGCAACGCTTCCAGCCAGTACCGGAATCCTTCGGCGCCGGCCTGCAGCCGCTCCGCCGCCTCATCGTCCAGCTCCTTCCACCACAGTTCAAAGAAGATGATCTGATTCATGCACGTCGCCAGGAGCTGCTGCATGGAGGCGACCAGTCCTTGCGCTTGCTGGTCCTGCGTGTTGGCGGCAAAGGCAAGGCGGGCAAAGCCCATCAGCCGGGTGGCCTTGCGCACCAATATCTCATACATCTGCAACATCTCAGCGAAGCGCGCGGCTGATAGATCGGGGCCAAGCTCGTCGCGCAGCCCGGCAAAGGCGGCGGTTAGCTCTTGTAGCTGTTTGGCGGCGGCTGATATCGCCGGGTCATCCAGCCCGAGGAATAGGTCGTCGAGGCTCCAGGCCTCTTGTTCGTAGACTTTCATTACTCATTCTCCTGTAAGTCGAATTTCGACGGCCGATTTGGAAAATCGGGTTACGTGTTCGTCGCCTGTAGGTCGAAATTGTATTTCGACGGCCGATTTG
>CAYVQP010000016.1:48918-62909 GCA_964452775.1 uncultured Ardenticatenaceae bacterium
TCGGGTTACGTGTTCGTCGCCTGTAGGTCGAAATTGTATTTCGACGGCCGATTTGAAAAATCGGGTTACGTGTTCGTCGCCTGTAGGTCGAAATTGTATTTCGACGGCCGATTTGAAAAATCGGGTTACATTATCGTCGCCATTGGGGTTGATACCGATTCCGGGGAAAAGCGGTTTGCCAATTGCGTAACTCGATTAATTTTGTGCGCCGGCTGGTAGCCGAGGGTGGCTCTCAGTTGTCTGGCGCAGCTTGTAAATGGCGTCCGGCGGGTAGTAACCCTTGCGCAAACTCATGTTGGCGTAGATCAGCGAGCGCTTGCCCACCAGACAGCCGGGGTTCAGTACCGCGTTGCAGCCGGTTTGCACGTCGTCGCCGAGCACCGCGCCCAGCTTGGCTAGGCCGGTATCGTAAAGCTGTCCCTCAATCCACAGCTTGATCGTCGGGCGCAGGCCGCTGCCGGGCTCCTTCTCGCTCACCAGCGTCAGGTTGCTGATTTTGGCGCCGGCGCCCAGGTTTGTGCGCTGCCCGAGAATAGAGTCGCCGACGTAGTTAAAGTGTGGGGCGTGGGCGTCGGGCAGAAAGATGCTGTTCTTGGCTTCGCTGGCGTGGCCCAGGATGCTGCCGGGACATAGGATGACATCCTCGCGAACGTATGCGCCGTGGCGCACCACCGCGCCGGCCCCAATATAAGCCGGCCCATGAATGTACACGCCCGGCTCAACGCGCGCCCCTTCCGCGATGTAGATGGGGCGATCGCTGAGGTAAGCGCCGGCCGCTACCTCGCCGAGGATCGTCTGTTGTCCTCCGGTCAGGCGTCGCACGTGCCGGCCGATGCCGGCGACCGCCTGCCAGACGAAGGCGCAGTCTTCAAACAGGGCCGCCGCAAAGGGGTCGCGCAAGTCGAAAAAATCCGCCGGAGTAAGCATGACGGCAGATTCTACCCGCGAAAGAGCGAGGAGCAACCGATCGTAAAACCCCGCAGGTCGCAAGGAGGACGTGACCTACGGGGTTTGTTGCGATCCGTAAGGAGTCAGGCTGTCAGCAGGGCCTTCCTGGGGGCCACAAGAATGCGAATAGCCGTCCGTTCCTGAGAGTCAATGTCGATATCGACAAACGAGGGCACGCAGGCGACGTGGACATCCTCTTCCGCCAGATAACCGGAAGCAATGATGATCGCCTTTAGGGCCTGATTGACGGCTCCGGCTCCGATTGCCTGCACGTCAGCTCGCCCTGTCTCACGAATGACGCCGGCAATCGCGCCGGCAACGGAGGCGGTACGGGAACGGGCCGATACTTTGATAATGCTCATAGCGATGCCTCCCGTGCGACGAGGACCCCGTATGGAAGCCGGGCCATTGGCGCGGCTCAACTGCATGAAATTCTAGACAAAACGGACAACCCATGTCAAGCGTCGCCGGTGTGCATTTTGCGGGCCTGACAGCCGGCGCAGTGCACCTGTTCAGGCGTAAACACACGGCATATTGGCGGCCGGCGCCGCGCCGCCAGTTTGATGCAACGCGTCATGATCATTTGCGTGATCTTGTCCCTCCATGCACACGAAGAAGATGATCTTTGTCACTCCAAATGCTGCTCCTGAATTGTTACACTTTTCACAAGTAGGAACGAGTGGCCTTGCTCGGGCGTACTCGAGGATAGTCACGCTTTCCAGTAAGAACGTGGCAGCCGCAAGATAACGCCGTCAGATGACAACGATGTCCGGCACAGTTCCCTCTACAAGGAGAAGTAAATATGACAGGTCTGGACAACGAAACACTCGAAATGGTTCTCGACACCCTGAAACGGTATGCCGAGCGCAAACTCACGCCGGAGCACCTGCTTGAGCTGGATGAAAAGGACGAGTTCCCCCATGACGTGCTGCGCGAGCTGTACGATCCGGCGCAATTGGGGTTGCATCTGCTCTTTATACCCGAGGAGTACGGCGGGCTGGGCGGGAGCGCATATGACATTTATCGCGTGTCCGAACTGATGGCCTCCATTGACCTGGGCGTCGCCACCGGCGTGCTGGCCACCTTCCTGGGCAGTGATCCGGTGCGGGTGGGCGGCACGCCGGAGCAGAAGGCGTATTGGATGGAGAAGATCGCCGAAGAAGCGCTGCTAATGGCCTACGGCGCGACCGAACCACAGGCCGGCAGCGACCTGGCGGCTATGACCACCCGGGCTGAGCCGGTGCGAGAGAACGGCTCGCTGGCCGGCTATCGCATCAGTGGACAGAAGCAGTGGATCAGCAACGGCGGAGTGGCCGATCTCTATTCTATTCTGGCTTTGGCCCCCGGCGGCCCTACCTGGTTTGTGGTTGATAAGGATGTGGAAGGCTTCTCGCACGGCAAGCCGGAGGAGAAGCACGGCATTCGCGCCAGCAACACGGCGGCCTTGTTTCTGGAAGATGTATTTGTGCCCGCCGAGCGACTGGTCGGCGACAAAGAAGGGCAGGGATTGGCGCAGGCGCAGGCCGTCTTCGGTTACACCCGGCTGATGGTGGGCGCATTTGGGCTGGGCGCCGGCTGGGAGGCGTTGCGACGCACCATTCGTTACTCGCAAGAGCGCATCCAGAAGGGTGGGCCGCTCAGCGAGAAGCAGGCCTACACACATAAGCTAATCGTCCCCAATGCTGCTCGACTGGAGGCGGCGCGCAGCTACATCGAATGGGTGGCCGAACGGCTGGATGCCGGCGAAGAAGGTCTGGCAACTGAAGGGGCTATTGCCAAATACATGGCTACCGAAGCCGGAAATAAGAGTGCGGAGGACGCTATCCAGGGGCACGGCGGCTACGGCTACACTAAAGAATATCTGGTGGAGAAGATCAAGCGCGATGTGCGCATCACCACCATTTACGAAGGCACTTCCGAGATCATGGAGTGGACCATTGCCCGCGACCGCTGGCAGACCCACTTAAAGAGTCGGGGCGCATTCTACGGCGATTGGGCGCAGCGACTGGACAACCTGCACGCGCAGGAGCCGGAGAACGGCGCTAATTTTGCGGCAATGGCGCTGCGGGCGCTGGGGGTGCTCCTGGAGCGCTGCCGGCTGGACAAACTGACCCGCCACCAGCACGTGCTCTTCCGCCTGGGCGAGCTGATTGCCTACGCTGAGAGCGCCGCCATCTTTGCCGAGCGAGTCCAACGGCATCCCACGCAAGCCATCCGGCTGGACGTGCCCACCCGGCAGGCGCTGGCCCGGATACACGCCCGCGAGGCGGCGCTGAAGGTTGCTACCGACGGGCTGCGCTGGGCCATCGGCGCCGGTCAAAGCGATCCCAATCTGCCCGGTTCGCTGAATTTGCCGGGCATCTACCAGGCGCAAGAGGGCCTCGTCGCCGATATGGACGGTGTCTCGGAGAAGTTGAACCAGGCATTTGGCGGTTCGTTCGCGCACTAGATGAGGAAACCCCGTAGGTCTCACGAGCGTTCTTGCCGGAGGCCCAAAGTAGTTAAGAAGACCTACGGGGTTTGTTACGACGATAAGGAGAGTACCTGATGGATGCGGCTGAACATGCAGTTGCGGTTGTGGGAGTGGGTGCAATACTGCCCGACGCGCCCAACGCGCAGACGTTCTGGCAGAACGTAATCAACAAACGCTATAGCATCAGCGAAGTGCCGCCGGAGCGCTGGCGACCGGAGTTCTACTACGATCCCGATCCCAAAGCAGCGGACAAGAGCTATTCCAAGATAGGTGGTTGGGTGCGGGGTTTTGAGTTCGATTGGCGGCGCTTTCGCATGCCCCCCAAAGTGGCCGGGGCGATGGATGAAGGCCAGCAATGGGCGCTGACCATCGCGGCCGATGCGCTGGCCGATTACGGCTATCCGGACAGGCCGCTGGACACGGAGCGAACGGCGGTGGTTCTGGGCACGGCGATGGGCGGCGAGCTTCACTATGTGACGAACGCTCGGGTCATCTTTCCGGAGTTTGCCGACGCCCTGGCGCAGGTGAGCGCGTTTGCCGCGCTGCCGGCGAGTGTGCGCCGGACAATCACCGAGGAGTGGCGCCGGCGCATTAACGAGGCCATCCCGGAGATTACCGAAGATTCGATGCCGGGGGAACTGCCCAACATCGTCTCCGGCCGGGTTGCCAACGTGTTGAACTTGCGCGGCCCGAACTTCATCACCGATGCTGCCTGCGCCTCCAGCTTCGCGGCGATCCAGGCAGCGGTGGAGATGCTGAGCGAACACCAGGTAGACGCGGTGGTCGCCGGCGGCGTGGATCGTAACATGGGCGCCTCCAGTTTCGTGAAGTTCTGCAAGATCGGCGCGCTTAGTGCGACCGGCAGCCGGCCCTTCGGCGACGGGGCGGACGGCTTCGTCATGGGCGAGGGCGCCGGTATATTCATCTTGAAACGGCTGGCGGACGCCGAGCAGGCCGGCGACCGGATATATGTGGTCATTCGCGGGGTCGGCGGGGCCAGCGACGGCAAGGGCAAGGGCATCACCGCCCCCAACCCGATCGGCCAGCAGCTCGCCATCCGGCGCGCCTGGGAACATGCCGGCCTCGATCCGGCCACGGCTACACTGATAGAGGCGCACGGCACCAGCACCCGCGTCGGCGACGTGGTGGAGGTAGAGAGTCTGGCTAACGTCTTCCAGGCCGCCCCACGCAACAGCATCGGCCTCGGTTCGGTGAAGAGCAACATCGGCCACCTGAAGGCGGGGGCCGGCGCTGCGGGCCTGCTGAAAGCGGTCCTGGCCACCCATCACAAGCTGCTCCCGCCGACGTTAAATGCTGTCCGGTCCAACCCCAACATAGACTTCAGAGAGACGCCCTTTTTCCTGATCCACGAACCGCGCCCCTGGGATAAGGCGAACGGCGATCCCCGTCGTTGCGGGGTCAGCGCCTACGGCTTTGGCGGCGCCAACTTCCACATTGTGCTCGAAGAACATGTGCCCGGCATGTTGAGCAGGCCGGCGCGCAACTTTCAGGGCGTCACCGTCAGCGCTCGAATGGGGGATGAGCAGCAGGTCAATCCCGTCGCTTCCTCCGCCGCTCAGCGACCGCTGCCGGTGCGCGGCATCCTGGCCCTGGGGGCGGAGACGCCGGCGGCCCTGAAGGAGCGCCTGGACGAAACAATTGCCCGGGCCGAAACCGGCTGGGTTCCACCCCCGGCGCTGCCCACAGACGAAGTGCTGAAGGCCCGGGAGCGGTTAATCGTTGACTTCGGCGATGGACCGGAGCTGCGGGAGCAGTTGCGCAGGGCGCAGCGGGCAATGGGCTTTGACACCCTGCAGGCCTGGAAAGCGGTGGAGGCGCAAGGTATCTTCCGCGGTAGCGGCCCGGCGAAGGGCAAGATCGCCTTCATGTTCCCCGGGCAGGGCAGCCAATATCCGAACATGGGGCGCAAGCTGGTTGACATCTCGCCCAGTGTTGCCGAGGTCTTCGCCGACGCGGATCGGGTGATGACCCCAATACTGGGCCGGCCACTGACGGATTACATCTTCGTGGATGAAACCGACCAGGCGGCGATGATGCGCGCCCAATTTGACCTGATGAAGACGGAGGTCACGCAGCCGGCCATGCTCACCCTGGATATGGCGCTCTTCCGGCTGCTGGCTGACTATGGCTTCCAGCCGGATATGGTGATTGGCCATTCACTGGGTGAATACGCAGCGCTGATTGCTGCCGGGATCATGCCCTTTGCCGAAGCCCTGGAGGCCGCCGCGGCCCGGGGCAGCGAAATGAGCAAGGTGAGTGTGGACGATAACGGCAAGATGGCGGCTGTGCTGGCTCCGTTTGAGGTTGTGCAAGAGACGCTGAGCCGGGTGAAAGGCTACGTGGTCCCGGCCAATATCAACAGCCATAGCCAGAGCGTTATCGGCGGGGCCGGCGCGGCCGTGGAAGAAGCTGTCCGGCTATTCGAGGAGCTAGGGTACAAGGCCATGATTCTGCCGGTCAGCCATGCCTTCCACACGAGCATCGTGGCCCCGGCCAGCCAGCCGTTGCGTCAGGTCCTGGACCGGCTACATATTGGGTCGCCGCGCTTGCCGCTGGTCGCCAATGTCACCGGTGATTTCTATCCTACTGATGTCGAGGCGATTAAAGATCTGCTGCAAACGCAGGTTGCCGCACCGGTGCAGTGGGTAAAGGGACTGGAGACGCTCTATGCTGCCGGCGCGCGCATGTTCGTCGAGGTGGGGCCAAAGCGGGCGTTGCACGGCTTTGCCAATGATGTCTTTAAGGGCCGGGACGATGTACAGGCGTTGCTGACCAATCACCCCAAGTCCGGCGAATTGGCTTCGTTTAACCAGGCGCTGTGCGGGCTTTACGCGGCCGGGTACGGCGTCGCCGTTGAGCCGGAGACAATACCTGAGCGCAGTGGGGAGCACAAGAAAACCGATGACCGTCCGGCCGCCGAGGTGGCTGCCGGGACGAGGAGAAGTGAGATGACCACCAATAGAGTTGGTGAACTACCCTTTTCAATTGAGGAATTGGGGCAGGCGTTTGGCCGGGCGTTGCAACAGGCTGGCGGCCAATTTGCGCCGGCCTCTTCCACGGCCACCGCTGCTTATGACCGCAACGCCACTCCCCTCGGATCCGTTGTGATCAGCGGCGCCGGCCTGGGTCTTCCCGGCGCAGAGAAGAGCGTCATGGACCCGGACAACGCTATCCGCATCCTGCGCGGTGAGCAGTTCGTGGACCTGATCCCGGCCCGCTTCCGGCAGCGAATGGTAGACAAGCGCATCGTCCGTCTGGTTAAGTCAAGCGATGGCAGCGGCAGCTTTGCCACCATTGACGATGCCTCCGAGGTGATCAAGCTGGCTGGCCGGCCGGGCCGCTTTGACCTGCACGAAGAATATGGCGTGCCGGAAGAGCTCATCGAAGCGCTGGACATATCTACCCAACTGGCGATGGCTGCCGGACTGGATGCCCTGCGCGAAGCCGGCATCCCCCTGGTGCAGACCTACAAGAAGACGACAACCGGCAAGTATCTGCCGCACAACTGGATGCTGCCGGAAGCCTTGCGCGATGAAACCGGGGTCATCTTTGCCAGCGCCTTCCCCGGCGGCGACCGTTTCGCCGATGAATTCAGGCGCTACTACGATTTCCGCAACCGGCAGGAACAATTGGAGGCGCTGGAAGATCTGCGCCGGTATACGACAGACGAGGCGACACTGGCCGAAATCGGACGGCGAATTACCATGCTGCGCGAAGAACTGGAAGCCGAGCCGTACTACTTCGACCGTCGCTTCCTGTTTCGTATCCTCAGCATGGGGCATAGCCAGTTTGCCCAATACATCGGCGCGAGAGGGCCGAACACACACGTCAACGCCGCCTGCGCCAGCACTACTCAGGCGGTGGCCATTGCCGAGGACTGGATCCGCAGCGGTCGTTGCCGGCGCGTGATCGTAATCGGCGCTGACAATGTGACCGGCGATAACCTGATGGAATGGGTCGGCGCGGGCTTCCTGGCGGTCGGCGCAGCCACTACCCAGGATAGGGTCGAAGAAGCGGCGTTGCCCTTTGACCGCCGCCGGCACGGGACCATCATGGGCATGGGCGCTTGCGCTCTGGTCGTGGAGAGTGAAGACGCGCTGCGGGAGCGGGGTATGCGCGGCATCGTGGAACTGCTCAGCAGCGAGACCAGCAACAGCGCCTTCCACGGCACCCGCCTGGATGTTGAGCATATCTCCCAGGTGATGAACAGTCTGGTGACCGCGGCTGAGCGTCGTTTCGGCCTTCACCGGCACGCCATCGCTCCGCAAACAGTCTTTGTCTCGCACGAGACCTACACGCCGGCTCGCGGCGGCAGCGCTTCCGCCGAGGTGGTGGCCTTGCGTGAGGTCTTCGGCGAATCGGCCAATGAGATCATTATCGCCAACACCAAGGGCTTCACCGGCCACCCGATGGGCGTCGGGGTGGAGGATGTCATCGCAGTCAAGATCCTGGAGCACGGCATCGTGCCGCCGGTGCCCAACTTCAAGGAGATAGATCCCGAGCTGGGTCCGCTGAATTTCAGCCGCGGCGGTCGCTACCCCGTCCATTACTCCATTCACCTGGCAGCCGGCTTTGGCTCACAAATTGCCCTGACGCTGACCCGCCGTATTCCGGGCAACCTGGACCGAATAGACAGTCCGCCGCAGTACAACCGTTGGCTATCCGACATCAGTGGATATGACTGGGCTGAGACTGAGGTTGTGAACCGGGTATTGCGCATAAAGGCTAACGGTCAATCTACGCGTCAGCCGGCCGCCAGTCGCTGGCAATCCGGCGTTGGGCCGGCTGTGCGTGCGCTGGCCGGCGCGGGTGAGCGTCCAGGCGGCATGCCGGCCCGGATCAACCTGGGTGGTATGGAATTGCCTCTGCCTGCCCGGGAGACGAACGGTCGCGTGGCAACTGCGCCCGCGGCGACCGCGCCCCGGCCCGCACCCGTTGCGCCCAGCCCCGAACCGGCGCCCGTGCCGCTGTTTGTCGAGATGACGCCGCCATCAACGGCTGCGCCGGAAACAAGAGATATGCCCGCGCCGGAACCGCTGGTCACGCCGGCTGCGGAGGAAGCAGCGGACAATGTAGCTGCACAGGTGTTGGCCCTGGTCGCTCAGCAGACCGGCTATCCGGAGGATATGCTGGACCTGGACCTCGACCTGGAGGCGGACCTGGGCATTGACACGGTGAAGCAGGCGGAAACCTTTGCCGCCATCCGGGAAGCGTTTGACATCCCTCGCCGCGACGATTTGCGCCTGAGCGAATACAACACGCTGGAAAAGGTGATCGGCTTTGTGCGCGAGATGCGACCTGCTCCGGCAGCGAAATCTGCTCCGGCCATGATGCCGGAGCCCGCCGTGCCCGTTGCGCCGATTGTCGAGATTGATAGCTCGTCGTCCGCACCTCAGCCGGGCGGCGACCCGGTTGCCGCGCAGGTATTGGCAATTGTGGCCGCCCAGACCGGCTATCCGGAGGACATGCTGGACCTGGACCTCGACCTGGAGGCGGACCTGGGCATTGACACGGTGAAGCAGGCGGAGACATTCGTCGCCATCAGGGGGGCGTTCGATATCCCCCGGCGCGATGATCTGAGCCTGAGCGCATACAACACGCTGGAAAAGGTGATCGCCTTTGTGCGCGAGATGCGTCCCGACCTGGCGGCTGCCTCGCCGGCAATAACGGTTCCTGAGCCGGTGGCGGCCCGCACCGCCGGAGCAAACACCGCGCAGCCGGCCGAAGAAATGGAGGGCGACCCGGTTGCCGCGCAGGTGCTGGCAATCGTGGCCGCCCAGACCGGCTATCCGGAGGACATGCTGGACCTTGACCTGGACCTGGAGGCGGACCTGGGCATTGACACGGTGAAGCAGGCGGAAACCTTCGTCGCTATCCGGGCCGCGTTCGACATCCCCCGGCGCGATGACCTGAGCCTGAGCGCATACAATACGCTGGAAAAGGTGATCGCCTTTGTGCGCGAGATGCGCCCCGACCTGAACGGAGCTGGGCCGAGGGTGGTCGCTCCGACGCAAGAGTTGGCGCCAATTGCTGGGGCAGTTCCCCAGGCCGCCGACCTGAAGATGGCCGATCAGATGCCTCGGCGAGTACCCATGCCCGCACCCCGCCCGCCCATCGAGCTTTGTAAGCCAACCGGGGTTAGCATAGATGGCAACAGCCGGGTAGTGGTCATGCACGATCAGGGCGGCGTCGGCAAGGCGCTGGTCAGCCGGCTGGAGAAGCTCGGCGCGACGGTGCTCGCCGTTGACGACGCACCTCCGGCGGAGAGCCTGGTCGCCCAACTCCAGCTGTGGTTGCAGGAGGGGCCTATCCAGGGCGTCTACTGGTTGCCGGCGCTCGATGTAGAGCCGGAGATCATGACCATGGACCTGGAAGAGTGGCGCGAACAAAATCGCCTGCGGGTCAAGAGTCTGGCGGTCGTCATGCGCGAGCTATACGACGACGTCCAGAGCGCCGGCAGTTTCCTGGTCAGCGCCACCCGACTCGGCGGCCTGCACGGCTATGGACCGGAGGGGGCCGGCGCTCCGTTAGGCGGAGCCGTCGCCGGCTTCACCAAGGCCTACAAGCGCGAGCGCCCCGAGGCGCTGGTCAAGGTGGTTGACTTTGCCCCCGGCCGCAAGACTGCGGCCCCTGCGGAGCAACTCATCGCGGAGACGTTGTTCGATCCCGGGGTGGTCGAGGTGGGTTATCCGGAAGCCGGGCGGTACACCGTGACCCTGGTCGAACAACCTGCTGCTGAAGGCGCTCCCGGCCTGGCGCTGGACGCGGACACCGTTTTCGTAGTCACCGGCGCGGCGGGCGGCATCACCAGCGCCATTATCAACGACCTGGCGGCCGCGAGCGGCGGCATCTTCTATCTACTGGACCTGGTCCCTGAGCCGGACCCGCATGATGAACAGATCCGCCTCTTCCGAAATGACAAAGAGGCGTTGAAGGAGCATTTCATCGCCGCGGCGCGCGCTCAGGGAGAACGACCCACGCCGGTGATCATCGAGAAGCAGATGGCGGCGGTGGAGCGGGCCGAGGCGGCGCTGCGCGCCATTGAGGGCGTGCAAGCGGCCGGCGGCGCGGCGATCTATCGCAGCGTCAATTTGCTGGACGGCGAAGGGCTGGCGGCGGTAGTGGCCGATATTCGTGAACGTTACGGGCGCATTGATGTGCTTGTGCACGCCGGCGGCATCGAGATCAGTCGCTCGCTGGACGATAAACCGCAAGAGCAGTTCGACATGGTGTATGACATCAAGGCGGACGGCTTCTTCAGCCTGCTGCGCGCCGCCGGCGAGATGCCGATTGGCGCTACAGTGGCCTTCAGTTCGGTCGCCGGGCGCTTCGGCAATGCCGGCCAGACTGATTACAGCGCGGCCAACGACCTCTTGTGCAAGTTGACCAGCAGCTTGCGCCGCTGGCGACCGCAGACGCGGGGCATCGCCATTGACTGGACCGCCTGGAGCGGTATCGGCATGGCCACCCGCGGCTCCATCCCCCGGATCATGGAGATGGCCGGCATTGAAATGTTGCCACCTGAAATCGGCATTCCCACGGTGCGCCGGGAGTTAACGGCCGGCGGCTTCAGAGGCGAGATAGTAGCCGGCGGCGCGTTGGGAGTCCTGACAGCCGAATGGGATGAGAGCGGCGGCCTGGACCTGGATAAAGCTAACGCCTGGCTGGCCGCGAACAAGCGCCTGATGGTGGGTGAGATCACCGCCGCGCATCTCTATGGCGGCTTGCAGGTGAAAACGGTGCTGGACCCCAGGGAACAGCCGTTTCTGTACGACCACGCGCTGGAGGGGACGCCGGTGCTGCCGGGCGTAATGGGCACGGAAGCCTTTGCGGAGATGGCAACCCTGTTCGCCCCCGGCTACCAGGTACGGGCGATTTTTGACGAGCATCTGATGAGCCTGTTCAAGTTCTATCATCAAGAAGCGCAAACGCTGCACTTGAGCAGCCGGCTCTACATGGATCGCGCCGGGGAGCTGATCGCCGAATGCGAACTCCGTTCGGTGCGCGATCTGGCCAAATCCGGCCTGCCGCCGCAGGAGAAGGTGCACTTCACCGCGCAGGTAGCATTGACGCCGCAGCCGCTTCCCGCCCCGGAAGTGATGGCGTTGCCGGGATCGGCTGACGGCGAAGGGTTGATCGCCGCCGGCGCAATCTACGAGCGTTACTTCCACGGTCCGGCGTACAAGGTGCTGGATTGGGTGTCCGTTGCCGGCAATAGGGCGGTGGGCCTGATGGCAACCGACCTGCCGCCGCACACCAGCCCGGCGGATGCGGTCGAATTGATGGCCCCCCGGCTGATTGAGCTCTGCTTCCAGACGGTGGGCGTGTGGGAGATGCGCACCAGGAAGGTGATGGCGCTGCCGTTCTATGTGGGTAACGTAACCGTCTACCCGCAACCTGCCGGCGTCCTGGGCAGCTGCCGGTATGCGATCGTGGAAGCGGTAAACGGCGGCGAATCGTTCGACGCCTGGGTGACGGATGAAGCCGGCCAGGTCATCGTTGCCTTGCGTGATTACCGCACCGTGCAACTACCGGGGAACGCTGAACTCTGATGATTGACTGGCTGGTACAGTCCACCGCAGACCATCCCGCTTTGGGTATGGCTCTTCCGCCGCCGGGATTATTGAGCGCGGCGGAAGCGGCGGATCTCAGCCGCCTGCGCATCCCCAAGCGCCGGGCGGATAGGCTGTTGGGGCGTTGGACCGGCAAGCGCCTGTTGCAGCACGTCGCGCAGCGGGAAGAAGGCCGGCTCATTCCCCTGCCGGAGCTGGAGATTTGGAACAGCGACTCCGGCGCGCCGGCCTTACATGGCCCTGCCCTTGCCGGCCGGTACAGCCTGTCATTGAGCCACTCGCGCGATCATGCGTTCTGCGCCGTCCTCGCCCGAGATGCCGGTTCGGTCGGCGCGGATATTGAATACGTTGCTGCCCGCAGCGACACATTTATGCAAGATTACTTTACAGATGGCGAGCAAGCGCGCGTCGCTCTGGTCGCCGAAGAGCTCCGGCCTGCGCTGGCAACGGCCATTTGGAGCGCGAAGGAAGCGGCCCTGAAGGCGTTGGGTCTGGGCCTGAGGTTGGATACCCGCAAGATTGATTGCGCTATCGAGCCGGCGACGGCCTTGCCCCAAACATGGACGCCCTTTCCCATCCGGTTGAGTGACGCGCGTTTGCTGGCCGGCTGGTGGCGCGTCCATGCCGGCTTTGTGCTTACCCTGGCGCTGACCGATTCGTCAGCCGGGCCGAGAGAAATTGAGAGGTACTTTGTATGACGAAAGAGATGGCTGCATACGTGGCGGAGCTGAAGAAACGCAGAGAGAGTGCTGCCGGCAGCGAGAAAGACGTTGCTGTGCAACATAGTAAAGGCCGGTTGACCGCCGGCGAACGCATCGAGCTGCTCTTCGATCCCGGCACCTTCACGGAGATGGACACCCTGGTCTTGCCCCGTTATGACCAGTACCTGGACGGCAAGCGCTCGCGCTATGGGGACGGCGTAATCACCGGCTTTGGGCAGATCAATGGTCGCATGGCGATTGCGGCGGCGCAGGACGCCGGCGTGTTGGGCGGCTCATTGGGCGAGATGCACGCCAATAAGATCGTGAAGGCGATGCGCATGGCGCTGCAGTATGGTTGCCCGTTTATCGCCCTGAATGACTCCGGCGGCGCGCGCATTCAGGAAGGGGTGGACAGCCTCGGCGGCTACGCGCGCATCTTTGACGCCAACTGCGAGGCTTCCGGCGTCATCCCGCAGATCTCCGCCATCATGGGGCCGTGCGCCGGCGGGGCGGTCTATTCGCCGGCCCTAACCGATTTCGTCTTCATGATGGAGCAGAGCTACATGTTCATCACCGGTCCCAATGTCGTCAAGGCGGTGATGCAGGAGGACGTGACCTTTGATGAGTTGGGCGGCGGGCTGATTCACAGCAAAGAGAGCGGCGTCTGCCACTTTCTTACCACTGATGACCGCGAATGCCTGGCAAGAATACGCACGCTGCTCACCTACCTGCCCGGCAATAACCAGGACGATCCCCCTTATCTGCAGCCGGTAGACGACCCCGAGCGGCTGTGTCCTGAACTGGAGCGAATCGTGCCCACCGACCCCACCAGGGCCTATGATGTCCGCCAGGTCATCTCCAGCATCGTGGATGACGGTCGCTTCTTTGAGGTGCATCAGCTCTGGGCGGAAAACATGGTGGTGGGGTTTGCCCGGCTGAATGGCTATGTGATCGGCATCGTGGCCAATCAGCCGATGGTGTTGGCCGGCTGCATTGACATCAAGGCCTCCATCAAGGCCACGCACTTCATCCGCATCTGTGACGCCTACAACATTCCGATCATCACATTGCAGGACGTGCCGGGCTTCTTGCCGGGAACTGACCAGGAGTATGGAGCGATCATCCGCAACGGGGCCAGGATGATCTACGCTTATAGCGAGGCGACCGTGCCCAAGCTGATGGTGATCACCCGCAAGAGCTACGGCGGCGCTTACTGTGTCATGAGCAGCAAAGGCCTGCGCGGCGACCTGCTCTACGCCTGGCCCAACGCCGAGA
>CAYVQP010000017.1:0-5782 GCA_964452775.1 uncultured Ardenticatenaceae bacterium
AAGGATCTCCTCAAACGCAGCCAGCGTCCTTCCCACGTCATCGGCAGAGACCCAATAGTGCGTCACCAGCCGGAAGAAACGTGAAAAGGCGGGCTCCAGGATGATGTCATACTCGGAGGCCAGCCGCTGGACAAATCTTGCCGGCGCAATCGGCGCGCTCTCTTCCAACTCAAAGTAGACCATGTTAGTAGTCACCGCGCCCGGCGGCAACGGTAGGCTGGGAACCCGCACGCCGGGAATACCACACAATCCTTCCGCAAGCCGGGCGGCGTTGGCGTGATCTTCGGCCAGTCGATCCACCATCTGCTCCAGGGCGACGATGCCGGCGGCCGCCAGAATGCCGGCCTGGCGCATACCGCCGCCCAGCAGCTTGCGCACCCGGCGCGCCTGGGCGACAAAGCTCCCGCTGCCGGCCACCACGCTGCCGACCGGCGCGCACAGACCCTTGCTCAGACAGGTCATCACGCTGTCCACATGTTGGGTGAATTCCTGCACCGGCACGTCCAGGGCCATCGCGGCATTAAATATCCTCGCCCCATCCAGGTGCACCATCAGCCCGTTGCGGTCAGCCAGCCGGCGCACCTCCGCGAAGTATGCCGGTGGGATGGCCAGGCCGCCGCAAGCGTTGTGCGTGTTCTCCAACGTGATGGCGGCTGTGCGCGGGTAATGAACGTCGTCCGCGCGGATGGCAGCCTCGATCATATTCAGGTCCAGCGTGCCGTCCGGCTGGTTCGGCAGCACGTTGGGATGGATGCCGCCCACGGCAGATACGTTTCCGGCCTCGCAGCAGAAGACATGCGCCTTATCCCCAACGATCAGCTCCTCGCCGCGCCGGCAATGCACCAGCCCCGCGATCAGGTTGCCCATCGTGCCGCTGGGGACGAACAGAGCCGCCTCCATGCCCAACATCTCGGCGGCGAGTTCTTGCAGCCGGTTGACGGTGGGGTCATCTTCCCATACATCATCGCCCAATTCCGCCGTGGCGATTGCCGCCATCATGGCCGGCGTTGGCCGGGTAACTGTATCGGAACGCAAATCAATCATCGTATTCCCTCTGCTGTTAGCCGGCGTCCGCACGCACAGCCCATTGCGCCAGACTGGTTCAGGGCAATCATAACCGCCCCCGGCTGCCTGACAAGAAATTATCGCTGCTGATATCCGTTCAGCCGAACTTTTTCGGACACCAATCAATGACAATCATCGTCATGCAGGCGGTATTTCTGCACTATACTTCCCACATCCAGACATTATCATATCTTTAGTACAGTGAGGCGCCATCGCGAATCAGCCGCGGAAAGAAGAGGGGCATGACCAAGCAAGCGGAGATACGCCAGGCGCACCACGTAACTGCAAACAGTGAGGCATACCATGAAAGAGAAGTTCTCTCCCGCCGGCCCCAATGAACTGCAAAACACGGAGAAGCCGGACGGCAATGTCGCCGGTTTCTGGCAAGGCTTCTGGCACGGGCTGATCGTCGTCTTTGCCTTCGTCGCTTCGCTCTTCAAGGAGAACGTCGGCATATACGAAACACACAACAACGGTAAGTGGTACAACTTCGGTTTCTTGCTCGGCCTGATGATTGCCCTGGGCGGCAACAGAGCAGCCGGGCGCTCCATGCAGATCCGCCAAACTCAGGCGGAAAGAGGAGTAGACGATGAATAATCCAGTACTGGTGGCGTACGCTACCAAACATGGCGCAACCGCTGAGATTGCCGAAAGAATTGGCGAAGTGTTGCGTGAGGCAGGGCTGGCGACTACCGTGATGAACGTCAAGAAAGTAAAGGATCTCACACCCTATGGAACCGTGATCCTGGGTAGCGCAGTCTACATCGGCAGTTGGCGCAAAGAGGCGGTCAGGTTCCTGGAAAACAATGAGCAGGCGCTGGCGAGCCGCGACGTCTGGCTGTTTTCCAGCGGGCCGACCGGCGAAGGCGACCCCGTAGAGCTGATGCAGGGGTGGCGCTATCCGCCGGCCTTACAACCAGTCCTTGATCGGATTCAGCCGCATGACATCGCCCTGTTCCACGGGGATTTGGGGATGGATAGGCTAAACTTCATTGAGAAGGCGATGATCAAGAACGTGAAAGCGCCGACCGGCGATTTCCGTGACTGGGACCTAATCACAACCTGGGCGTTGACCGTGGCAGAGGCGCTGAAGGAACCCGCAGTCTAGTGCGCCGTTCATCGCAGCGCGATAAGGAGCCTCTACGTCGCAAAGGATATTGACGCCTGCCTGGTGCCCGCCGGCGTAACCGTCCCAAACTTCAACAAGCTTTGTAATCTCCCCGCCGCTCGCAGAAGGTATTAAATCTTCATCGCGATGCTATAATGTTGCGCACTGTTCCCACAAATCGCTGCCAGGGAGGTTACCCAAAATGCTCTATGTCGCGCATGACGCGCACGAAACGGATCCCAACGAGTATGTCAGCGGCGGGCACGCCTATCTGGAACGCATTATCAAGGCGCAACAAGCCGGCGGCATGAGGCTGGCGCTGGTGCGCTTTGCAGATGGGGCGATCACCCACTGGCACACCCACCCCGGCGAACAAATCCTGTATGTGGTCAGCGGCCAGTGTCGCTTCGGCAACGAGGCCGGCGAACGCCTGATTGCCGGAGCCGGAGACGCGATCTACATTCCCGCCGGCGAACGACACTGGCACGGCGCAGTAGCCGGCGCGCACATGGCTCACCTGAGCATTACCACCGTCGGCGACGCGAATTGGATGGAGCCTGTCCAGGATCCCGGCATATGAAGGTCGTGGTCACAGGCGGCAGCGGATTGGCGGGCTTCGCCGCTTTGCAGGAGCTTGTCGAGCATGGCTACCAGGTCGCCAGCATGGACCTGTCCCCGCCGCCGCAGGCGATTGCGCCTTACCAGTTGGTGGATTGCACGGACATCGGTCAGGTATTCGCCGGGCTTGCCGGCGCGGAGGCGGTGGTGCACCTGGCGGCTATCCCTCGCCCCATTTACCATACGCCGGAACAGGTCTTTCGCACCAACGTCATGGCGACTTTCAACGTGTTAGAGGTTGCCGCCACGCTGGGCATCCAGCGAGTGGTGTATGTAAGCAGCGTCTCCGTCCTGGGAGCGCCGTTCCACTACAACTCGTTCGCGCCGCGCTACGTGCCGATAGATGAAGATCATCCCAGGCTGCCGGAAGATGCCTATGGACTGTCCAAGTACCTGGGCGAGGAGTTGGCGGAAGGCTTTGTGCGTCGCTGCGCCGGCGCGCTCAGCGTGGTCAGCCTGCGCTTTCCCTGGATTCACACGCCGCAGAGCTTCCGCGAACAACTTTGGCCCCACTGGGATGATCCCGAATTTGGCGCGACCAACCTGTGGAGCTATGTTGATGCGCGCGATGTGGGCCGGGCGTGCCGGCTGGCGCTCACCGCCGATATTGCCGGCCACGAAGCCATGTTTGTCAGCGCCGCCGGCTCCTTCATGAACCAGGACATCGTCCCGCTGGTGCGCCGCTTATATCCCGACACCGAGATCAAGGCGGGCTTCAGCGGGAATCGCTCGTTGCTCGACAACACCAGGGCCGGACGATTGCTGGGTTACCAGCCGGCTTACTCCTGGGAAATGTACGGGCTGGCGTAATTGGCGGCCATATCTGTCGCAGCACTCAATCTAACCTAGGAGACAGAATGATCTCGAAGCGCATTGGAGGTATGTCGCATGGAGTTACTACGGCTTCATTCCATCATCGAAACGCTATATGAAGAGGGTTTCAGGAAAGTTGACCCGCCAATCAGCCGGGCCGCGGCCGGCGCGGTGATCCGGAACCCCTATGCCGGGCGCTATTCCGAGGATTTGACTGAGCTAATCGAAGCCGGCGCGGAGCTGGGCGCGCTGCTGGCCGACGCGGCGGTCGCTCTCCTGCCGGGCCTGCCGCAAAGCTACGGCAAGGGCGCCATCGTCGGGCTCGGCGGCGAATTGGAGCACGCCGCGGCCCTGCTGCATCCCAAGTTGGGCGCGCCGCTGCGCGAGGCGGTGTATGGCGGCAAGGCGATCATCCCATCGGCCAAGAAGGTCGGTGCAGCCGGGAGCGCCATTGACATTCCACTGCATTTCAAGGACGCCATGCTGGTGCGCTCCCACTTTGACGCCATGGAGTTTCGCATTCATGACGCTCCGAAGCCGGACGAAATTGTAGTGGTAATCGCCGTCACTGATGGCGGCCGGCCACACGCCCGCGTCGGCGGGCTGGCTCTGACGGATGTTAAAGGTGAAGACGGCCTGCGCTAAAAGAGGACTTAAGAATGGACCTGAAGAACTCCTTTTCTGAGAAGCAATCCGAGCAACGTGGGGAGAGGACCCCGGCCTTCAAGCCGGCGACAACCGCCATTATCGTGGTGGATATGCTGAACGATTTCTTTAAGGCAGGGGGAGTGATGGTGCTATCCGGAGGGGAGGTGCTTTATGAGCCGATCCGGCGTCTGACCTCCAGAGCGAGGGCAGCCGGCTCGCCTATCTTCTGGGCGAACCAATGGCTGGAGCCGGACGATTCGCTATTTCAGATCCGCACTCCCCATTGTCTGAAAGGCACCTGGGGAGCTGAGATCGTTTCTGAGTTGCCGGTTGCAATGCACGATATCATCGTTCCGAAGCGGCGTTACAGCGGCTTCTTCCAGACCAGTCTGGATCTGAGCCTGCGCGAGCGCAAGGTCGAGACGGTGATCGTCACCGGCGTGGTGACCAATATTTGCGTGCGCTCGACGGTCAACGACGCCTTTTTCCTGGGCTATCGGGTAATCGTGCCGGAGGAGTGCGTCATGGCGACCAGCCCGCAGGCGCAAGAAGCTCATCTGTATGACATTGATACGCACTACGGCGACGTGACCACGCTGGAAGCGGTGTTGGCGGCGTATGACATAGGCGAGGCGACGGCATGAAAGCGGGCAACTTATTTATCCACAATATCGGCCGGATTGTCTCCGGCGGCTTTCACCAACCCTTGCTGGACGGCGATGCCATCCTGGTGCGCGATGGGCGGATTGCCGCGATTGGGGCCGGCTCCGAACTGTCTCCGGCGGACGACACACCCCGGCTCGACGCCAACGGCGGCACCGTCACCCCCGGCCTGATTGATTCCCATTTCCACCCGGTCATCGGCGACTACACGCCCCGGCAGCGGACGGTTGACTTCATTGAAAGTTGCCTGCATGGCGGCGTCACCCGGCTGATCTCCGCCGGCGAGGTACACATGCCGGGCCGCCCAACCGGCGCGCTGGGGACCAAATCCCTGGCGATTGTCGCCGCGCAATCCTGGGCAGCCTTTCATCCGGGCGGCGTCAAGGTGCAGGGAGGCGGACTGCTGCTGCAGGAGGGTCTCACCGAAGGAGACTTTGAGGAAATGGCCACCGCCGGCGTCCGCCACCTGGGCGAAGTGGGCCTCGGCGGCTACCACGACTGGGCCAGGATTGCCGAGATGGTCCTGTGGGCCAAGCGCAGCGGCATGCGGGTGATGATGCACGTAGGCGGAGCGTCCATCCCCGGCAGCGACGCCATCCGCGCCGCACATGTGATCCAGGTGAAACCAACCGTCGCCTCGCACCTGAACGGCGGCCCAACCGCACCAGCGTTAGAGGATGTGGAGCGCATCATCCTGGAGACAGACGCGGCGCTGGAGATCATTCAGTGCGGCAATGTGACCGTGATCCCCAGGATCATTGATCTCGCCCGCCGGCACAACGCGCTCCAGCGGGTGATCATCGGCACGGACATGCCCTCCGGCACCGGCGTCGTGCCGCTGGGGATACTGCGCACCATCGCCTGGGT
>CAYVQP010000017.1:5882-25078 GCA_964452775.1 uncultured Ardenticatenaceae bacterium
GCGTTTCCGCCTGGAGAAAGCGAAACGGGCCACCGGATGCAAGTGGCCCGTTTCAAACGTCTCTCTGTAGGTATCCACGGCCCCTCGCCGGCGGTTGGTACCGCACAACCCAAGCTTCCCCTCCCTGCCTAGATAGTCACTGCGCAAGCCCTACAGCTGTTAAATCAGTCAACAACCTGTTTAACAGACTGTGTTGTTAACCCAATCAAATAGTACGCTACCCGGACATTAAAAATTAGTGACAAATGTCAGTTTCAAATCATGACATTCATCACGATATGTGTTCTTCTATCGCTGCGACTGCTACGCCGCCAACTCATATAACTCAACCAACACACCGCCCGTTCCCTTTGGGTGAATAAATGCGAGCTTCTTGCCGTCACTGCCGTACGTGGGAGTCTCGTTGATCAGAGGGACGTTGTTAGCCTTTAGATGGGCCAGCGAACCTTCGATGTCGTCTACCTCAAAGCAGATATGATGGATGCCGGGGCCGCGCTTCTGCATGTAGCGAGCCACACCGCTGGCTTCATCAACCGGGCACAATAGCTCAATGTCGCTCTCGCCCGTAGGCAATAATGCCACATCAACCCCCAGATCTGCGACGTGCTCCACATGATCCAACGGCAAGCCGAGCACATCAACCCAAAAGGAGATAGCGCTATCCAGCTCCGGCACGACAATGGCAATATGGCTGATCTTCTTAATCATTAGATTCCTCGATCAATAATGGATTCCCGGCAACTGCGCTTCGGCCACTCCGGACGACCAGGGGAGTTTCCGGGAGTCTCAGGTCATCAAATCACAGCTGGAAGCCGGGCTGATACTCACCCCAAACGTCACGCAATGTCCGGCAAATCTCGCCCAGGGTGACATCGCTCTCGACGCAGGCGACAAATATGGGCATCAGGTTTTCATCGCCCTGTGCCGCCGTTGCCAATTGTTGGCGTAGGGCTGCCACCTGCTCGTTATCACGGCGAGCGCGTAGAGCCTGCAGGCGTGCGCGCTGGGTCGCTTCAATGGCCGGGTCCAGGTGCATCAGTTCCGGCTCAACCACATCATCCTCGCGGAAGCGGTTAACGCCGACCACTACTTCTTCCCTGGTTTCCATCTTGCGCAGCGTCTCGTAGGCGGCTTCCTGGATCTCGCGTTGAATATAGCCGCTCTCGATGGCCGGCAACACCCCGCCCATCTCGTCAATCGTGCGAATGTAAGCGGCGGCGCGCTTCTCCAGCTCATTGGTCAGATATTCCAGGTAGTAAGAACCGGCCAGCGGGTCAATTGTGTCCGTGACGCCGCTTTCGTAGGCTACCACCTGCTGCGTACGTAGCGCCAGCCGGGCCGCTTCGGCTGTCGGCAAGGCAAGCGCCTCATCATAGCCGTTGGTGTGCAGGCTTTGCGTGCCACCCAACACCGCCGCCAGGGCCTGCAACGCCACCCGAACGATATTGTTCTGCGGCTGCTGTGCGGCGAGCGTGCTGCCGGCGGTCTGCGTATGAAAGCGCAAACGCCAGCTTTGCGGCTCCCTGGCCCCAAACCGGTAGCGCATGATTCCGGCCCACAGCCGGCGCGCCGCCCTAAACTTGGCGATCTCTTCCAGGAAGTTGTTGTGGGCGTTGAAGAAAAAGGAGATCTGTCCGGCGAACTCGTCAATATCCAGACCAACGTCAATCGCCGCCTGCACATAGGCGATGCCGTCAGCCAGGGTAAAGGCGATCTCCTGCGCGGCCGTGCTGCCAGCCTCGCGGATGTGATAGCCGGAGACAGAGATCGTGTTCCAGTGGGGGATCTCGCGGCTGCAATAGGCAAAGACGTCGGTGATCAGGCGCATAGAGGGCTGCGGCGGGAAGATGTATGTGCCGCGGGCAACGTACTCTTTCAGGATGTCGTTTTGCACGGTGCCGCGGAGTTTACTCACCGGGACGCCCTGCTCGCGGGCGACGGCGATGACCATGGCCAGCAAGATCGCCGCCGGCGCGTTAATGGTCATGCTGATGCTCACCTTGTCCAGCGGGATGCCGTCCAGCAGCAGGCGCATATCTTCCAGGCTGGGAATGCTGACGCCCACCTTGCCGACCTCGCCGGCGGACATCGGATCATCCGCGTCGTATCCGATCTGCGTCGGCAGATCAAAGGCCACCGATAACCCGGTCTGGCCCTGGCTTAACAGGTATTTGTAGCGCTCGTTTGACTCTTCGGCCGTGCCGAAGCCGGCATATTGGCGCATCGTCCACATGCGTCCACGATACATGGTGGGCTGGACGCCGCGGGTGAAGGGGTATTCGCCCGGAAAGCCTAGCTGCTCCAGATAGTTGTCCTCGGAGCCGGCCGGCAAGTAGAGGCGATCGATCGGGATACCGGAACTGGTTTCAAAGCGTTGTTTGCGTTCGGGAAAGCGGTCAATGACCGGCTGCACCTCTGTGCTTTCCCATGCTTGCTTCCTTTCTGGCAAGGTACTCATGGCAATTCGTGATTCCTCAAAGGGTTGGGTTCACTTCAGGAGCAAATAGTAGAATTGTCACAAGCATAGCGCCTTTTGACCACCAAGGGGAATGCCGCCCGGCACCATTCTCGGGTGAGGATTGTCACATCCCGGCGTTGGGAGGGTGCGAATGGAAGCCGGCGCTCAACTTCGACGGCAGGAAGCGGAACAACTGTCAGGCGGGTGCGGCCGTCCCCCGCAACGCCAGGTAGGTGCGCCAATCCTCTTCGGTATCAATGTCGAACTTCAGCCCCGGCGCGTGCACCACCCGGCAGGAAATGCCCAGCCGCTCCGCTTCCTGCATGTGGCGCAGAAAGCTGCCCGGCCCAAATTGAAATTCAAAGCCCAGCGGCGGACAGAGAAAGAGCGCGTTGGTGCCTTCCTCAGTCCGATCGGGGGTAATGGCCACTATGCGCGTGGTGTTATACGCAGCGCCTGTGGCAGAGCCGTTGCCGTTTCCTGGCGAGGCGCTACTCAGCAAAGTCTCAACATCGCCGGCCGAGACGAAAGGCAAGTCGGCCGGCAATATCAGGATACTGCCCGCGCCCTGGGCCGCCGCCACGTGTGAACCGCGCACCAGAGCCACATTCAGACCGAGCTTCTCCCCCTCCCCAAATGTGAAGGCGCCGGCCTGGCGAGCCTGCTTCAATATCGCCGGGTCCCGGCTGATCACCAGGGTGCGAAATACGGAGGGCGCCTCTATCAAGACTTGCAAGGTGTGTTGGAGGAGTTCGCTGGTCAGCTGGGCGCGCTCGTCGGCGGACAGGATGTGCGCCAGCCGGCTCTTGCTGTCGCGCAGAGGCTTAACGGGGATGATCGCCCAGGTGGTCATTGCGTACGTAACTCCATAATGTGATTGATGATCGCGACCGCCAGTTGCCGGCGATCTGACTCATTCTTCATCAGCGTGTTGGTTTGTAAAAGCAGCAAGTCATCAATAGCCGGCTGATCGTTGTCACGCACATCGTATACGAAAACGTCAATCATTTCATTGTAATGGGCGGCGACTGCGCCGGCGGAGGGCGCCAACCCTAATTCACCCATCATCTTAGCCGCCGGTCCCTTCACCGCTTCGCCGGCAATTATCGGGCTGACCGCCACCACGAATTCCGGCAGGTCAGCCACCATCTCCCGGATCGGGTATACATTCAGGATCGGCTCCAGGCTGACAAACGGGTTGGAGGGGGCCAGCACGACCAGGTCCGCCTTTTCCAGCGCCGCCATGACCGCCGGCGTGGCCCGCACATCAGCCGGTAATACCACCTCGCAAACGGGCGGTTGCCACTGCCGGGCCACAAACCAATCCTGAAAGGATAGCAGCCCGTCATCGGTGCGGATCAGGGTAGGAGCCGGCTGATCGCTCATAGGCAAAATATCGTGAGCCACGTTCAACTGCCGGCAGAGATGCCGGGTCACCGCGGTCAGACTTGACCCGTTCGCCAGCATATGGGTGCGGGTCAGGTGCGTCGCCAGGTCAAGGTCGCCGAGGCGGAACCAGGCCGGGCCGCCCAGACGCTCCACTTCACCAAACGCTCGCCAGCTCTCATTTTCCCGGCCCCAGCCGGTCTCCGGATTGGCAACACCGGCCAGTGTATACATGACCGTGTCCATATCCGGACAAATGGTCAATCCCATGTGCTGAAAGTCATCGCCCGTGTTGGCGATGATCGTCAACTTGCCTGGCGGGAGCAACCGGGCGAAGCCGTCCGCCAACTTCGCCCCTCCTACGCCGCCGGCGAGCAGCACCGTCTGGGGCCATTCTGTCGAGTTCATACCTTCTATTGACCTCTGTGAATCGGCGCCACGATCACTCTAGCACAGCGCAGGGTAATCGCCTAGCCGGAGAGACTTACGATCAGGCAACGCTTACCTGCCCGGCGAACCGAGCGCGCTTACCAGCCGTAGCTCAGGCGGGAGATGAGCCGGGCAGGCAAGCCGGCTGCCGTCATCTTCTGCTGCGTCACTTCGATGGGGTAGGCAACGCGGCGGAACTCCCAGATCATTTCCTCCATGTCCAGCAGCGCGTATGCGGCCCGGGGATCAGAATCGCGCGGCTGGCCGACGCTGCCGGGATTCAGTATGGCGCGGATTTCGTCCAGCTTGTAAGGGTGTCCATTGACCGGCAAATAGCCCTCCGCCTTGCCCTCCTTTGCCTCCAAAAAGTAGAGCGCGGTGTGGCTGTGCCCGACCAGGCAGTACGGGGTCTCAAAGTGGGCAAAATTGGCGGCAGCGACGTTCTCGTCCAGGATATATTCCCAGACCGGCTCACGAGGGCTGGCATGCGCCAGTGTGAACGACTCCGTTACCAGCATTTCCGGCAGTTGGCTCAAGTATTCCCTGGTCTCCTCAGAAAGCGCCTCCTGCGTCCAATGGATCATCCGTTGCGCATCCGCGTTGAACTCGTCCATGTCCAGCTCGCCGAGCGCGGCCAGGTCGTGATTGCCGCGCAGCGCTACAGGATCAAGCTCGCGCAGCAAAGCGGCGCATTCGTTGGGTTCCGGCCCATAGCCGACGAGATCCCCCAGGAACCAGACGCGATCGTAGGCCCCTTCCGCATCCGCCAGAACTGCCTGAAACGCAGCCAGGTTCGCGTGAATGTCCGAAATAACCAGGATACGCATCCTCCACTCTTCCTCCTCGGGTGCGATCATACCATGTTCTCCAAGAGTAGGTATAATGGGGTCATGGCCATCCTGGACGATCGCTCGCTGGATTTCATCAGCAACTCAATAGAACAAACAATCCGGCTTGGAGTTCGTTTGGGTGAATTATTGCAGCCGCGCGACGTCCTGGGCCTGACCGGCGAAGTAGGCGTCGGCAAAACGGTGCTGGCCCGCGGCGTGGGCCGCGGCTGGGGCACGCCGCTGCGCGTAACCAGTCCCACGTTTATTATCGTGAATGAATATCCCCGCATGGGCGATAGCTGCGTGCTCTATCACGCTGATTGCTACCGGCTTGATCAGACAGCGGACATTGTCACCGCCGGCCTGGAAGACATCATCAACGGAGAGGGAGCGCTGGTCATTGAATGGGCGGAACGTGTGGAGAAGTGGTTGCCGGAGGATTGCCTCTGGATTAGCTTTCGCTATCTGACCCAGACGCGCCGGGGACTGCGCTTTACGGCTACCGGCGCGCGCTCTGAGAACTTGCTGTCGCAGTTTCGCAAGAACGCTTTTGGCTTCTAAATGAACGCAGACCAGAAGATCCGGAAACCCCGTAGGTATCAACCAGGCCCACATGCGGCGGTTGACCTGGTAGACGCCTACGGGGTCTGAAGAGGCTATGGGTAGATAACAATGATCCTGGCAATTGACACCGCGACCCGCTGGCTGGGCATGGCGCTGCATGATGGGCAAATGGCGGTCGCCGAGCATGGCTGGCGAGTCAAGAACACACACACGGTAGAATTGGCCCCGGCTGTGCAACAAATGATGCGCCGCTCCGGCGTCTCCGGCGCGGATGTAAAAGCAATCGCCGTGGCTATCGGTCCTGGATCGTACACCGCCTTGCGGGTGGGCCTGGGCTTTGTGAAGGGTCTGGCGCTGACCCTGCACGTGCCGCTCATCGGGGTGCAAACCCTGGACATTGTGGCGGCCTCGATCCCCCAACTGCCCGGCGAACTGGTGGTCACCGCGGAAGCGGGGCGCACGCGCGTCTGCGCCGGGCGCTATCAGTGGCAGGGGCGTAACGCCTGGCAGGCAAACGGCGTGCCCACAATAGTCTCCTGGGAGGCCCTGCTGGACGAGGTGCCGGGTGGGGCTACCTTCGCCGGTGAGGGCGTTGTCCAGGCTGCCCGGTTGATTCGCGCGGCCGGCAAGGAGTTGCAGATGCTGCCGGCGGCGGCCAACGTGCGCCGGGCCGGCTACCTGGCTGAGATCGGTTGGCAGCGCTTCAAGCGCGGCCGGGTGGACCATGCCGCCGACCTGAATCCCATCTATCTGCGCGAACCGGAAGGCGCTTGAGCCGGGGCCGGCGGTTCTCGGAACCACGCCGGCGCACCCACATGATTGCCGTCACCGCCCCATTGCATATCCGCCCCTTGAACCTGTCTGATCTACCGGCCGTGATGCAGATCGAGCGACAGGTAATGCCCTCTCCCTGGCAAGAGGCCGGCTACCGGCATGAGCTGACCGGCAATCCTCTGGCGCACTACCTGGCGCTGCTCGATGGCGAGCAGTTGATCGGCTATGCCGGGCAGTGGCTGGTAGCCGGCGAGGCCCACATCAGCATCATCGCGATTGCGGCGGAGCGGCAGGGCCGGGGCCTTGGCGGGCTGCTGCTGATGGCGCTGTTGGAGAGCGCCTACCGTCACGGTGCGTTCGAAGCGTCGCTGGAAGTGCGCCGCGGTAATTTGCCGGCGCAAGCGCTCTACGTACGCTATGGCTTCGAGTTTGCCGGCGAGCGGAAGGGTTACTATCAGGACACGGGAGAGGACGCCCTACTGATGACGCTGGATATGTCCGCGCCGGATTACGCCGCCGTGTTAGAAAGGCAGTGGCTGGAGTGGCGACAGCGGTTTCGCACTGCGGATCCTGCCGTCACGGCGTGTACATAAGCTGATAGGCAAGAACACCATCCCACTCGGAGAAAATCACATGCACATCTTCATCAGCGGCGGCGCCGGCTTCATCGGCTGCAACAGCGCCGACCACTTCTTACGCGCCGGCCATCGTGTCACTGTCTACGACAATCTCTCTCGCGCCGGCACGCCCGCCAATCTCGCCTGGCTGCAAGAGCGCCACGGGGAGAGATTGCGCTTCGTGCAGGGAGACATCCGCAACTTTCAGCAGCTTTCCGAGGCTGTGCTCGGCGCGGACGTGGTGCTGCACCTGGCCAGTCAGGTAGCGGTCACCACGTCGGTCATCGATCCTCGCACCGATTTCGAGATCAACGCCCTGGGAACGTTCAATATGCTGGAAGCGGTGCGTCTGAATTGCCCGGGAGCCGCTTTTCTGTATGCCTCCACCAACAAGGTATATGGGGGCATGGAGGAGGTCGGCATTGTACGCCAGGGCGGGCGCTATGCTTACGACGGTTATCCGCTCGGCATCCCGGAGGAGACTCCGCTGGATTTCCACTCGCCGTATGGCTGCTCGAAGGGAGCCGGCGACCAATACACCATTGATTACGCCCGCATTTACGGCCTGAGAACCGTCTCCTTCCGGCAATCGTGCATCTACGGCCAACGCCAGTTCGGCGTGGAGGACCAGGGGTGGGTGGCGCACTTCGTCATTGCTGCGGTGTTGGGCCGGCCAATCACCATCTTCGGCGACGGTATGCAGGTGCGCGACGTACTGCATGTCTCCGACCTGATCGCCGCCTACGACCGCGCGATTGAGCGCATTGACAGGGTCTCCGGCAAGGCGATCAACCTCGGCGGCGGGCCGGAGAACACCCTTTCCGTTTGGAGCGAGTTCGGCCCCTTGCTGGCCCAACTGCAGGGGGTGGAGCCGGCGGTCAATTTCGGCGATTGGCGGCCCGGCGATCAGCGAGTCTTCATCGCCGACATCCGGCTGGCGGGACGGTTACTGGATTGGCGTCCACAAGTCTCACCGGCAGAGGGCATCGCCGGCCTGCACGGATGGGTAAGCACGAACAGAGAGCTCTTTGCCGGATAGCTTCGACGCCGGCGACGAAGATGACCCACGCAGTGGACCCCACCCCCTATCCGGCGCTCAACGCGGTGCTGGCTGAGCTTGTCGCCGGCGCGCAGGTAGTCCTGGGCGACGCCTTCATCGCCGCCTACTTGCAAGGTTCTTTTGCATTGGGCGATTTTGACGAGCATAGCGATGTAGATTTCATGATCGTGATTGCGGACGAGGTCACTGAGACGCAATTGCCGGCGCTGCAAGCCCTGCACGCGCACATCTACGACGACCTGAACACCCCCTGGGCGCGACATCTGGAAGGCTCCTACTTCCCCAGAGAAACGCTGCGGCAGGATGGGCGAACGGGCGAGCCGCTGTGGTACATTGACAACACCAGCCGGCAGTTGGAGCGCTCCGCACACGACAACGAGCTGGTGGTGCGCTGGGTGACGCGGGAACATGGCCTGGCGCTCGCCGGCCCGCCTCCGCAGGACTTGATTGACCCCGTGCCGGCCGATGATCTGCGCCGGGAGGTGCTGGCGACGATGCGCGACTGGGCTCGGGAGATGTCTGCCGGGCCGCAACGGGTCAACAACTGCTGGTATCAGTCCTTTGTGGTGATCAGCTATTGCCGGATGCTGCAGACGCTGGATGAGGGCCGGGTCGCTTCCAAGCCGGCGGGCGTACAATGGGGATTGCGCCGGCTGGATAAGCGTTGGGCCGGGTTGATCCGCCGCGCCTGGGTCGAGCGACCCCATCCATCTGAGAAGGTTCGCCGGCCGGCCGATCCAACCGACCTCGCGCAAACCTTCGAATTTGTGTCCCACGCGTTGGCCCTGGGAGAGCAGTTCACCCACGATTTGTGACGTAGACCCGCTTGCCCTTCGCCCCCGCGCTCACTACAATTGATACTAAGTATCATTTAGAGACGTCGAAATGCACCCTCAGTCCTCAGATAGCTGGCGCTGGTCTGTCCTCATACTCGTGGTCGGGCTGTTGCTGGTTGGCTGCTCAACCTCAACCGGGCCGGCGACGACTGACGGGCTACGGAACGAAGCGGCGGGTATGCTGTCACTGCCGGAGCTAACAGCCGTCAACCTGGAGGGCGCACCGATCAAGGTCGTGGCGACCACCAGCATCATCGGCGACATCGCAGCCCAGGTGGGCGGCGACGCCATCTCGTTGACCACGCTGATCGCGCCGGGGCAGGATTCGCACAGCTTCGAGCCGGGCGCACAGCAATTGGCTTCGGTCGCCGGGGCGCATGTGATCTTTGTCAATGGCTGGGACCTGGAAGAAGCGCTGGTCCGCGATTTGGAGGAGATTGCCGGGGGCGCGCCGGTCGTGCCCATTTCGGCCAACATCACCCCGCTGCCGGCCGGGGGAGCAGACCAGGAGCAAGGAAACGGGCATGATCACAGCGGCGTGGACCCGCATGTCTGGTTCAGCATCAGCAACGTCCGGCAGTGGGTAGAGAATGTGGCCCAAGCGCTTGGCGAATTGGACACGGCTAACCGGGCAACTTACCAGGCCAATGCCGCCGCTTACCTGAGTGAGCTGGACGCATTGGCGGCCTACGCCGAATCAGAGCTGGCGCACATTCCCGCGGACAAGCGCTTTTTGGTCACCACGCATGATTCCTTCAGCTATTTCGCTCGCGATTACGGTTTCACCGTGTTGGGCGCCTTGCTCCCCGGCGTGAGCGCATTGGCCGAGCCGTCAGCGAGCGATCTGGCCGAACTGATCTCCGCCATGAAAGAGCACGGCGTTTGCGCCATCTTCAGCGATAGATCTGCCAATAGTGCGCTGCTCCGGACCGTGTCCGCCGAGTTGGATGAATGCGAGGAAGTCAGGGTAATACCGCTGTACACGGAGTCCACCGGTCCTCCCGGCAGTGGGGCGGACAGCTATATCGGCATGTTCCGCGCGAACGTGGATAGTATCGTGGCCGGCTTGAGCGAGTAGTTCGTCCGCCGGCAACGCGTCCCGTTTAGTGGTGCGTGCTGCCGCGGTCCAAACCCACCAGCACCCGGCTGTAGTTGTCCAGGTCTTCCAGCACGCGCCCGGCTCCGCGCGCCACGCAAGTCATCGAATCTTCAGCCACCCACACCCGCATCTTCACCTGGTCTTCAATCCGGTCGGCCAACCCCTGAATCTGCGCGCCGCCCCCGGCCAGGCAGATACCCACTTCCATCAGGTCGGCGACCAGCTCCGGCGGCGTCTCGTCCAGCGCATCACGCACCGTGTCCACAATAATGTTTACCGAGGGGGCCATCGCCTCCCGCAACTCGATACTGCTGATCTCCACCCCCTGCGGCAGCCCATTGATCAGGTTCCGGCCACGGATGGTCATCGTGCGCTCTTCCGGCAGGGCGAAGGCCGATCCGATGCCGATCTTTACCCGCTCCGCCATGCGCTCGCCGATCAGTAAGTTGTACTTGCTGCGCGCATACTGGATGATGTCTTCATCCATCTCGTCGCCGGCGACGCGAATGGAGCGGCTGATCACAATACCGCCCATGGCAAACACGGCCACTTCGGTCGTCCCGCCGCCGATGTCTACGATCATGCTGCCTCGCGACTCGATGATGGGCAGGCCGGCCCCAATTGCGGCGGCCATCGGCTCTTCAATCAGAAATGCGGCGCGGGCGCCGGCCGAAATGGTCGCATCGTAGACGGCCCGCTTTTCCACCTCGGTCACGCCGCTGGGCACACCCACAACCACCCGAGGGCGGGGAAAGGGCACCAGCATCTGCTCGTGCGCCTTGTCAATGAAGTACTTGAGCATGGCCTCGGTGATCTCGAACTCCGAGATCACGCCGTCGCGCAGAGGCCGGATGGCGACAATGTCCGAAGGGGTGCGCCCAACCATCTCCCGCGCTTCGGCTCCAATAGCCAGCGGCCGGCGTGTGCGTTTGTTTATCGCCACCCAGGAGGGTTCATTGATGATGATTCCTCTATCCCGCAGGCTGACAAGGGTGTTGGCGGTGCCCAGGTCAATGCCGATGTCGAGCGAGAACAGACCGAGAAACCAGTCGAGTGGTCTGAGCAAATTCCTCTTCCTTACGTGAAGTCGCCTGGCGCATTATACCAACTGCGTATCACCGTGCACACAATTCTCTCTGGTAGCAGGGGAGCGCCCGGCGGTTTGTTCAGCAACGGCTAAGTCATTGTGAAAACAATCACCCATAAGCGCTTGCTGAATCGGCCTTTGCTCTGCTTTACGCCGGCGCTGGAACGCACTATGATTCTTGAGTGAAACGGAAACCCTGCAGGACTTGATGAGCAAGCCCGCTCTACGATAGATCTAGCAAGAGTTGCGGGGTTTTGTCTCTATCTATCGCAAGGATCAATTAGGAACGAAATCGTGGCGCATCAGGCCTTATTTGCCGGCATCGTTTGTGATGAATCCGAGAATCTGGTCCAGACCTCTATCGTGGGCGGTGAAGCGTTCTACGTAGTGGACGATGACGGCTTCCTGCGTCACATCCCCGCAGAGGACGTAGACCGGCAGGTGCTGGCCATCTTCCTGGAGCAATTACACGATAACAAGGAGATGGCTGTGGAACAGGCGCTGCGCATGATGGGGCGAGACGACCTGTTCACCAAAGCGGCCATTGACGCCTCGCTGCGCAATGTCAGCGCCGACGAGATAATCCGCCAGGGAATTCCGCAGCAGGCGCGGGACATGATGGCCATGGTGGGTTTTCGGGTGGTGATCAACATGCACGGGGAGATCGTGCGCTTTGATCAACCGACGCTCACTACGGACGAGTAACGACCCCCAATCAGTAAGCGCCCCGGCCGGAAAGCAGATAGGGGATGGTCTGCAAAATGATGCGCAGGTCCAGGGAGACCGACCAGTTTTCGATATAGTAGATATCTAACAGGCAGCCCTCATCAAACGTCAGGTCGGAGCGACCGCTGATCTGCCAGAGGCCGGTCAATCCCCCCACCAGCTCCAGGCGACGCATCTGCCAGCTTTCATATTGCGCAACCTCATCCGGCAGCGGTGGGCGCGGCCCGACAAAGCTCATCTCGCCGCGCAGAATGTTGAAGAGTTGCGGCAACTCATCCAGGCTGAGCCGGCGAATAATGCGCCCAACGCCGGTAATACGGGGATCGTTCTTGATCTTGAAAATGGGGCCGGAGGCCTCATTCATCTGCTCCAGCGCCGCCTTTTGATCGTCAGCGTCCACCACCATCGAGCGAAACTTGAGCATGTCGAAGCGTTTGCCGTTCTTCCCCACTCGCTGCTGCCAATAAAAGGCCGGCCCCGGCGACTCCAGGCGAATCGCAATCACGATGATCGCAGTGAGGATCAGCACGGGTATCGCCAGAATGAGCACCAACAACAGGTCAATGGCCCGCTTCAGGAAGAGGCTGAAGCGGCTGATCGGTAGCTGCCGGACGCTCAACATGGGGATGCCGGCCATGTTGCTGATCTCTACTCGCGCCAGACTCAGCTGAAAGAGATCGGGCACTACCTGGGCGTGGACCCCGTGTTGCTGGCAGACATACAGCACGTTCTGCATCTGGGCGTGCATCTCAGCCGGCAGCGCAATAAAGACGGTGTGCATCTCCGGCGTGCGATCCAGGATGTCCGGCAAATCCGTCCAGTTTCCCAGGTGCGGCACACGTCCCAGGCCGATGTTGTTCTCTGACGAACCGTCCTCCACATAGCCTAACATCTGATACCCCAGATCAGGCCGGGCCAACAGCGTGCGGATTACGCTGCGCCCGGCTTCCTCCGAACCAACGACCAGCACGCGATCGATGCCGATATTGCGCCGGTAGCAGGCGTTCAGGGTGAAACGGCGCACCAGCCGGGCGATGCCCAAGAACAGGATGATGAAGACAAATGCCCACACCAGCAGCAAACGCGAAAACGCCAGCGGGCGGAAAAAGAAGGTGATCGCCATGATCAAGGCGATGCCGGTGGCGGTAGCATACCCCAGCCGGGAGACTTCCTCGATAAAGAACTCTCCCCGCCGGCGATTCCAGACCTTATTTTGGGCGAAGGTGATGATCAGCAACAGGGTCAACAACAGTTGCTGGCTCAGGTAATCGGTGTACGGGATGCGAAAGGTGGTCTCGAAGAAAAGCTGGAACTCGTAGCGCACCACATATGCGAAGACGAAGGCCGCGTTGATCAACAGCAGGTCCGTCACAACGGTCACATTGCGGACGATGCGATGGCTGGATTGCTCGGCCGTCGTGCCGCCGATAAAGGAAGCGGTAACGGAATCAAGCGCTGCGTCAGGCGTCACCACATCATGGGCGGCTCCGGCCGACGCCCGTTCGCTAGCGGCCATACGCTTGCTGTCCTCCGATTTCTCTCATCCCTTCTCTCATCTACCCCTGGAGCGCCGCCCGATAGACAGATGCCGTCTGCTGTCCGGCGCGCGGCCAGGAGAAGCGCGCAGCCTGAACTAAGCCGCGCGCGCGCATTGTAGCCGCTAAGTCGGAATCAACCAACGCGCGTTCAATCTGCCCGGCCAGGGAATCAACATCCTTCGCTTCGAAATAGAGCGCGGCATCGCCGGCAGCTTCGGGAGCGGCCGCTGCGTTGGCGGCTATGACCGGCGTGCCGCAGGCCATAGCCTCTACCATCGGCATGCCAAATCCCTCGTAGATGGAAGGAAAGACCAGCAATGTGGCGGCGTTGTACCAGAGGGGCAGATCCTCATCCAGCGCATAGCCCACGTGCCGCACCCGTTGCTGCAGGCCAAGTTCAGCCGCCTGCGCAAAAATCTCATCATACAGCCAGCCCTTGCCGCCAACCAGATAGAGCGCAAGCTCCTTGTCGCTCAACCGCGCCAGCGCCGAGATGAGCGCCGGAATGTTCTTCCGCGGCTGCAATGTGCCCACATGTAACAGGAAGCGTTCCGGCAACCCCTGCCGGCGGCGAAAGTCAGCAACTTCCTCGGGCGAACGGGGGCTGAACATCGAGCTTACCCCCGGGTGGATGACGTCTATGCGCTCCAGCGGCACGCCAAAGAACTGATGCACATCTTCACGTCCGGACTCGGAAATGGCGATCACCCGCCGGGCCTGCCGGCACGAACGGCAGGTCTGCCCGGCCAGATAGCGGCGTTGAAGGGAGACGAAGCGCTCCGGATAGTGCATAAAACTGAGATCGTATACCGTAACCACCGCCGGCTTGCTGGAAAGGATCGGCGTAACAAAGGCCATACTGTGCAGCAGGTCCAGCCCATCGCGAACCGCGGCTACCGGCCACACTGACTGTTCCCACAGGATGCGCAATTGCCGGCGCTCCGTCGGCCAGCGGCTACCAATGACCCGGCAGTTTTGCTTCTCCGGCAATGACCTGTGTCTGGTGTAGACAAAGTACTCCAGGTCATCTTCAACCGGCAGGTGGGTCAAGATTTGACTGATGTACTGGTGGATGCCGGCCCGCCGGTAGCCTTCTTGCTCGGAAAGCAAGTGAGCGTTAATGCCTATCCTCACCACGAGTCTGCATTATAGCAGTGGAGCAAACTCTTTTCCCCAATGTGTAGGGCAATCGTATGGTCATGAAAACCTTGTGGTCTTCATTGCCATCCATGTCCTGCAGCGAGATCTCCCTTGAGAGCTACGGGCTCGTTCACCTGGTTTGCGATTGCGCCACTTAAACGCAAAACGGGCCGGTTCACAATGAACCGGCCCGTGAATTCACTTGGGAACGTTGTAGGCGACCGGGCTGAAGGGTTACGCAGCCTCGAACTCGCCCTCAATAATCTCGTCGTCTGTCGCGCCGCGTCCGGCGGCGGTAGTTTGCTCGCTGCCGCCGGCATCAGGTCCATACATCGCCTGACCAATCGACATGCTCGCCTGCTGCAGGTCAGCCGTCAACTTGCGGATGCGGGCTGCATCCTCGCCCTGTGCGGCCTGCTTCAGATCGGCAATCAGCGTCTCGACCTGCCGGCGAGCGGCGTCGGGGAGCTGTCCGTTCAGGCTGCCCAGGCTCTTTTCGGTCTGGTAAATGACCTGATCGGCGGTATTTCGGGCCTCAATCAGCTCACGCCGCTGCTGGTCCGCCTGCGCATGGCTTTCGGCGTCGCGCACCATGCGCTCAACGTCTGCCTCAGACAGATTGGTGCTGGCCGTAATGGTGATCTGCTGGCTGCGCCCGGTAGCCTTGTCCCGGGCGGTGACGTTCATAATGCCGTTGGCGTCAATGTCAAAGGTCACTTCGATTTGCGGCACGCCGCGCGCTGCCGGCGGGATGCCTTCCAGCCGGAAGACGCCCAGGGTGCTGTTGTCGCCCGCCATCGGGCGCTCGCCCTGCAGGACATGTACGTCTACCGCGGTCTGACCATCTTCCGCCGTGCTGAACACCTCCGACTTGCGGGTTGGAATGGTCGTGTTGCGCGGGATGAGGGTGGTCATCACGCCGCCCAACGTCTCCAGGCCCAGGCTCAACGGCGTGACATCCAACAGGAGCACATCGTTGACTTCGCCGCCCAGCACGCCGGCCTGCAACGCCGCCCCCAGAGCCACCACCTCATCCGGGTTGACGCTCTTGTTCGGCTCTTTGTTGGTCAACTCGCGCAGCTTCTCCTGCACCATCGGCATCCGGGTCGCGCCGCCCACCAACACGACAGCGTCGAGCTTGTCGGCTGTCAGCCGGGCGTCTTCCAGAGCGTTCTGCACCGGAGCCACCAGCCGGTTAACCAATGTTTCCGTCAATTGTTCAAACTTAGCCCGCGAAAGGGTAATTTGCAGGTGCTTGGGTCCGCCGGCGTCTGCCGTGACGAACGGCAGATTGATCTCCGTTTGGACAACCGAGGACAACTCGATCTTGGCCTTTTCCGCCGCCTCGCGCACGCGCTGCAGCGCCTGTCTATCCTGGCTCAGGTCAATGCCCTGGTCGCGCTTAAACTCGGCCACGATCCAGTTTACGATCGCCAGGTCCCAGTCGTCGCCGCCCAGGTGGGTGTCGCCGTTTGTGGACAGCACTTCAATCAGCCCGTCGCTCACTTCCAGAACGGAAACGTCAAAGGTGCCGCCGCCCAGGTCGAAGACCAGGATGGTCTCATCCTTCTGCTTGTCCAGCCCATAGGCCAGAGCAGCCGCCGTCGGCTCATTGATGATTCGCAGCACTTCCAGCCCGGCGATCTTGCCGGCGTCCTTGGTCGCCTGCCGCTGGCTATCGTTGAAATAGGCCGGCACCGTGATCACCGCCTTGGTCACCGGTTCGCCGAGATAGGCCTCGGCATCGCTCTTCAGCTTGCTCAGCACCATGGCCGAGATCTCCTGCGCGCTGAACTCGCGGTTATTGGCGTACGGCACGCGGATACGAATAGTGTCCTGAGGACCCTGCACGATCTGGAAGGGAACGCGCTTGCGTTCGTCCGCGGTTTCCGGGTCATCATATCGCCGGCCGATAAATCGTTTCACGGAGAAAATGGTGTTCTCCGGGTTTATGGTCGCCTGTCGCTTGGCCGTTTGCCCTACCAGTCGCTCGCCGTTCTTGTTGAAGGCCACGATTGAAGGGGCCAGCCGGCCGCCCTCGGACGTGGAAATCACGGTCGGTTCGCCGCCTTCCATGACCGCGACCACGGAGTTGGTTGTTCCCAGGTCGATTCCTACTATCTTGCTCATTCCTGTCACCTCTTCATGTGCATGGTTTTCGCCGGGCGAGCAGGCAACAATGCACATCCCGTTCCCGGCTGAAAACCTTAAAGTATTCTGCCGGACGAGCGTAAGAATCTTGTTGGCGGTCTATATGCGTTTTGTTAGCGGTCTGGCTATCAGGTGATTTGATGACCCCCGCAGGCCGATTCCAATGAGCTGCGGGGGTCTTTGTGTTAATCAGGAGAGACCGACCACGCGGCCCGTCTCCAGGTCAAGGTCAACGTCATAGAAGATGGGCCGAGTCGGCAGGCCGGGCATGGTGCTCATTGCGCCCAGCAGGGGGTAGAGGAAGCCGGCCCCGACGCTGGCGCGAATATCCCGCACCGGCACGATGAAGCCGGTGGGCACACCCTTCAAGGCCGGATCGTGGCTCAGACTCAGGTGCGTCTTGGCCACGCAAATGGGCAGGTTGGAAAAGCCGACGCGGTTGTAGAGGGCGATCTTCTCCTCCGCTTCCGGCAGGAACTCCACGCCGTCCGCGCCGTAGATCTCCTTCGCAATCGTCTCGATCTTTTCCTTGATACCCATCTCCAACGGGTAGAGGAAGTTGAAATGGCTGGGTTTGGTGCAGGCTGCGATTACCGCCTCACCCAGGGCCTTGGCCCCGGCGCCGCCCTCCGTCCAGTGGTTGCTCATCACGGCGTCTTCCGCGCCGGTCTCCATGGCGATACGCCGCACCAGGGCCACCTCGGCGGCAGTGTCATCCTTAAAGCGGTTGACGGCGACCACCACCGGCACGCCAAAACGCAGCGCATTGCGAATGTGCACGCGCAGGTTATCGCAGCCGGCTTCCAGCAGTTCCAGGTTCTCTTCGGTATAAGCCGGATCCAGCGGGCGCCCGGCGACCACCTTCGGCCCGCCGCCATGCATCTTCAGCGCGCGTATGGTGGCGACCAGGACGACGCAGTTGGGGATCAGGCCGCTGTAGCGACACTTGATGTTGAAGAACTTCTCCATCCCGATATCGGCCCCAAAGCCGCACTCAGTGAGCACATAGCCATCCGGCCCGACCAATTTTAGGGCGATCTGATCGGCGATGATTGAGGAGTTGCCATGGGCGATGTTGGCGAAGGGGCCGGCATGCACAAAAGCCGGGGTGCCTTCCAGGGTCTGCATCAATGTGGGCGTGATGGCGTCCTTCATCAAAACCGTCAGCGCCCCGCCCGTTCCCAGGTCGTCAGCCGTGATCGGCTCTCCCGCCCGGTTCGTGCCAATCACCATCCTGCCCAATCGCTCGCGCATGTCCGCCAGGCTGGTGGTCAGCGCCAGGATAGCCATGATCTCGCTGGCCACGGTGATATCGTAGCCCGTTTCGCGGGTGAAACTCTCCGCCGGCCCCTTCCCAATGGTGATACCCCGCAGGTAACGGTCGTTCGTATCCACCACGCGCCGCCAGGTAATGCTGTCCGGATCGATGTCCAGCCGGGCGAAACGGGATTGCTCTTCCGGCGTCAGATCGTTGGGGTCGCTCTTCTCGATGCCCAACTTGCGCAGGCGACGGATCATCACCGGCGAAAAGCGCCGGCTGCCGTCCTTTTCCGGCGGGCAGAGCCGGTTGAAAAGGGTTTCATCGGACTGGGTGGTCAGCTCATGGTGTAGGCGCGCATCAATTGCGGCAGCCAGCAGGTTATTCGCGGCGGTGATGGCGTGCAGGTCGCCGGTCAGATGGAGGTTGAAATCCTCCATCGGGACGATCTGGCTATAGCCGCCGCCGGCCGCCCCTCCCTTGATGCCGAAGGTCGGCCCCTGACTTGGCTGGCGAATGCAGGCAAATACCTTCTGATTCAAGTGCGCGCCCAGCGCCTGAGACAGGCCGACGGTTGTGGTGGTCTTGCCTTCCCCCAGCGGAGTAGGGGTAATGGCTGTAACCACGACGTAATTCCCGTTGGGTGAATCTCGCAAGCGATCGCGCACCGACAACGATACCTTCGCCTTGAGCCGGCCATGAAACTCCAGCTCGTCGGGCAACAGGCCGGCCTCCTGGGCGACCTGCTCAATGGGAAAGAGTTCTGCCGCCTGGGCGATCTCAATGTCGCTCGGGACCGGCATTTTCAGGTTCTGCAATTTGCGGGACATAGAAAGCCTTTCTCCTGTAGATCGAAATTGTGTCTCGATACCCGATTTGCAAAATCGGGTTACATTTCACGCAGGGTAACATCGCCGGCCACGATGGCATGCAGCTCGCCGGCGTCATCACGCAGCAATAACTCACCCCAGGGACCGGTCCCGGCGACTACGCCGCTGATTATATCCGCTCCGCCGCTGACCTGCACTACCTGCCCCAGCAGGATCAGCCTGTCGTTCCACTCCGGCTGCGGCGATGCCCCCCGCCCGGCGGCTTCGTAGCGCTGCTCCAGCCGGTCCAGGATGCGAACCAGTAATGGGATTCGGGGCGCGGGCGATCCGCCGGCAATGAGCAGGCTGGTGGCCGGGCTATCCGTTGCCGGCATCGCCTCCGCCGGGATATTGACGTTTAGCCCGATCCCGAC
>CAYVQP010000017.1:25178-59941 GCA_964452775.1 uncultured Ardenticatenaceae bacterium
CATACTCCACCGTTCTAACTTCCTCCATCTCAAGTTCGCAGCCGGACGCAAGCGCCCGGCCAGGCACAGAGGCGCCCTCCGGTGATGAGCCGGCCTTCAGATTGTACACTCATTCATGATAGAATATGCGCACGCTCGGTGAGACAGCAGTAGCCCGGCCGGATAGCGCCGGATAGGAGAGCAATGTCCAGCAAGTCGCCCGGCCGGGGCTCCGGAGGCGCCGCTACCCCGCCACAGACCTGGGACGAAAAGGTAATCCACAGTCTGGCCCTGCACCACGTGGGCGTTGCCGGCCTGGGCATGACGCTCCTCGGGGTGGTGACGTTGCTTGGCTTTCTGGAAGTCGTTCCCCTGCCGCTGCTTTCATCCTGGTCGCATTTGCTCTATCAGGTATTTGGCTGGGGCGTCTATCCTGTCTTCACGTTTCTAATGATCGGCGGTATTCTGCTAATGGCGCGGGGGGTGAACCGGCGCTTTCGCCCGCGCGCCGGGCAAATTATCGGCGTGGAGCTGATGCTGCTGGCGGCCCTGGCGCTGACATTCCTCTACTCCGGCGGCGACCTGTTCACCGCCTTTGAAGGAGAATCGGGTGGATTGGTCGGCTGGGCGCTGGCGGCTCCGGCGATGGAGTTCCTGGGTCCCATTTTGACGGCCGGGTTGTATGGCGGCCTGTTCATTTTCGGGCTACTGCTGACCCTCGGCGTCCGCTGGCAGGGAGTGCGCGAGGGATTGGCAAGGCAATCAACACGCCTGCAATCCTGGGGGAGGGCCATTGAGCCACAGGATCGGGCAGCGCAGCTCGATGAGCAGCCCATCCAGCAGCCGGCGGCGCGAGCCCAGCCGTTGCCCATCGTGCCGCCGCCGGCCCAACGCCCAGCGCGGACCGCGCGCCGGGCCACCGAATTGCCTCCGCTGGACCTGCTTGAGCAAGGGCGGCCGGTGCAGCTATCTGAAGCGGAGTTGCTCAAGAAGAAGCAGATCATCGAACAGACGTTGCTCGACTTCAATCTGGCGGGCAGGGTGACGGAGATCCGCCAGGGGCCTACGGTGACGCAGTTCGGGGTCAGACCCGGCTACCTGGAGCGCGTCGGGCCGGATGGTGAGAGCAAGCAGGTGAAGGTGCGCGTGGGCCAAATCGCCGCGCTGCGCCCCGACCTGGCCCTGGCCCTGGCTGTCACCCGCCTACGCATCGAAGCGCCGGTTCCCGGACGGGGCATCGTTGGTATTGAGGCCCCCAACAGCGACATCTCTCTGGTACGCCTGCGTAGCGTGGTGGAGACGCCGGCGTTCACCAACGTAAAAAGCCCGCTGGCGGTGGCATTGGGACAGGGGGTCGCCGGCACGCCGGTCGTCATTGACCTGGCGAAGATGCCGCATCTGCTTATCGCCGGAGCGACCGGCACGGGCAAGTCAGTCTGTCTGAACGCTTTCATCAGTTGCCTGGTCTTCAACAACCCGCCCGACCGGGTCAACCTGGTGATGATCGACCCCAAGAAGGTAGAGCTGATCCGCTTTAACGGCCTGCCCCATTTATTGGGCAAGGTGGAGGTCGAGCACGAGCGGGTGATCGGCGTACTGCGCTGGCTGATGAACGAGATGGATCGGCGCTATGAGCAGTTTGCCGCCATGGGCGCGAAGAATCTGGAAGCCTACAACAGCAGCGTCTCTCGGCGAGAGCCGGGTGCGGCGCTGGCCCAAATTGTGGTGGTGATTGATGAGTTGGCCGACCTGATCGCGCTTTATCCGGATGAGGTCGAGCGCTCGCTGTGCCGGCTGGCGCAGATGGCCCGGGCCACGGGCATGCACCTGGTGGTGGCCACGCAGCGCCCCTCCACCGACGTGTTGACCGGCCTGATCAAGGCTAACTTTCCGGCCCGCATCGCCTTCGCGGTGACCTCCGGAACGGATTCGCGCGTCATCCTGGACAGCGTGGGGGCCGAGCAGCTGCTGGGGAACGGGGACATGCTGTTTCTGTCGCCGGAGGCCAGCGACCCGCTGCGCGTGCAGAGCTGCTTCGTCAGCGACGACGAGATCGAACGGCTGGTCAATTACTGGCGGCAGGCGCTGCCCGATTTCGAGCCGGGTGAGGCGCCCTGGGAGCGCATCCTGGCCCGTAAGTCGCATATTGACGAGACGGACGACATGCTGGAGGAGGCAATTGCGCTGGCTCAGGCATCCGACACGCTGTCCACCTCCTACCTGCAGCGCCGGCTACGCGTTGGATTCCCTCGCGCCGCCCGGCTGATGGAAGCTCTACACGAAATGGGTCTGGTGGAAGACCCCACGGTCGGGGGGCGCACCCGCCGTTCGCTGGTCAGCCCGGAGGACGAGGACCCGCTGGACGATTTCCTGTCGCAACAAGCCTGACTCCCTACTAATCTCCGTAGGTCTCCGTCGCTGTTGTGGCGCCAGGCGAGAACTCCCTAAAGACCTACGGGGTCTCGATTGAGCACCTGCCGTCATCTTAGCGTTACTTAAGCGTGCGGAACCAGCCCAGCCCATTGCGCGTTATCCTCGTAGACTACTACGCGTAATGTGGCGAGGTTGATTGCCGGCAGCTCTTGTTGCCGGTGGAGTTCCAGGAAGATGAGCAAAGAAAAGCGAACGCAGCCCTTTTTGCGCGCTCGAAACAGAGAAACGCGGACACAGCAATTTGTCCAGCCGCAACATTCCGATCGGCGGGAGCAATACACATTGCCGGGCATGCCCGCCCCCGCGCCCAAACAGCCATCGCGACGGGGTTGCGGCTGCTTCACCCAGCTCTTCATGCTGGTATTGCTGGTGTTGGCGATGCTCGTGTTTGCCGGCATCGGCGGAGCCAGCGCCCTGATCTACACCGACCTGAACAACGAAATTGAAGCCGGGGTCGCCAAGCTGGAGAGCGCCAGAGAACGGGAGACATTTGAAACCACGCGCATCCTGGACCGCAACGGCGAAGTGCTCTGGGAGATCTTCGGCGAGGGCAAACGGACGGATGTGTCCCTGACCAGCATTCCCCTTCATCTGCAACAGGCGACCATCGCCATCGAAGACGACACTTTCTACGAGAACATCGGCCTGGACGCGCCTTCCCTGCTGGCGGCCATTATCGCCAATCTGCGCAACCCCGACGAGCGCCCGATCGGCGGCAGCACAATCACCCAGCAGCTCGTCCGGCACATCGCCTTCGAATACGACGAGCGAGCCGGCGTCAGCTACGAGCGAAAGGTGAAGGAGATCATCCTGGCCCGGCTGATGACGCAGCGTTACACCAAGGACGAGATTCTCGAGCTATACCTGAACGAGATCTACTACGGAAACCTCGCCTACGGCATTGAGGCCGCCGCCCAAACCTATTTTGACAAGTCAGCCGCCAACTTGAGCCTGGCGGAAGCATCTCTACTGGCGGCGCTGCCGCAAAACCCGGTGGAATTGGACCCCCTGACTAACCTTGAGGGGGCCAAAGCCCGGCAGTGGATCGTACTGAATCTGATGGCCCAGGAAGGTTACATCGATCAGAGCATCGTCGAAGCGACCTACTTTGAGCCGCTGGTCTTCGCGCCACAGGAAGTGAGCCTGGAAGCGCCGCATTTCGCCGTCTACGTGCGCCAGCAGCTGGAAGAACAGTTCGGGGCGGAAGTAGTCGCCAACGGCGGCCTGCAGGTGACGACCTCGCTCGACCTGTCTTACCAGCGGTTGGCGGAAGAGCTGGCCCGGCAGCATGTCGCCGAGGTCGGCCCGGAGCACAACCTGACCAACGCGGCGCTGGTGGCGCTGAAACCCGGCACCGGCGAGATCCTGGCCATGCTGGGCAGCGTTGACTACCACGGCGATGGCATTGACGGCAACGTGAACGTAGCCCTGTCGCCGCAGCAGCCCGGCAGCGCGATCAAGCCGCTGACCTACGCTGCCGCCCTCACTCCACTTGACGGCGCCGGCGAATCGGCCTGGACCGCGGCGGATATCCTCTGGGATGTGCCCGTGGATTATGAGCAATTCGACGGCGGGGTCTACTCGCCGGTCAACTACGACGGCCGCTTCCACGGTCCCACCCGGCTGCGCGACGCCCTGGCTAACAGCTACAACGTGCCCGCTGTGTTGCTGCTCCAGGATATCGGCCTGCCGCGCTTCCTGACATTTGCCCAGCAGTTGGGCATCCAGAGCTTTGGGACAGACGCCGGCCAATACGGGCTGTCGCTAACCCTGGGCGGCGCGGAGCTTACCCCTCTGGAACTGACCGCGGCCTATGGCGCGTTCGCCAACGGCGGGCAACAGGTGTCCCCCGTCTCTATCCTGCGCGTTGAGAAGATGAACGGGGAAGTGCTGTACGAACATCAGCCGGCTCCGGCTGTTCAGGCGGTTGACCCGCGGGTGGCCTTTCTGATCAGCGACATCCTGGATGATGACCAGGCCCGCGTCCCGGCGATGGGCAGCGACAATCCGCTGGCCCTGAGCTTCCCGGCGGCCGCCAAGACGGGCACCACCAACGACTTCCGGGACAACTGGACGGTTGGCTACACGCCGGGGCTGGTGGTAGGGGTCTGGACCGGCAACACAGATAACAGCGAGATGATTGATGTCAGCGGCTTGACTGGGGCCGCCCCGTTATGGTCTGCCTATATGACCGCCGTGCATGATGATCCCGCGCTGCAAGAAGCGCTGATGGTTAACGGCGTGACTCCGCCGCAAAGTTTTACTCCGCCGGCAGGGATCTCTCAGAAAGCGATCTGCGCGCTTGCCTCGGTACAGAAGGGAGCGACCGAATGCAATATGGACGACAAGGAGTGGTTCCTGGACGTGGAGCAGCCTCTGCCGGCGACGGACATTGCGCCGGAAGAGGCAGTGCGCTGGGAGCAATTGGACCCCGCCGTCTGGCGCTTGCCGGCCGTGCAAGAGCTGCCGGAAGATATTCAGATCGAACTGGTCAGCGATGACGCGAGCGACGAAGCGCCATTGACGCCGACCTCCTGCTTCTTCGTCGAAGGCACGGCGTTGGAGGCGCTGCCGCCGGGGATAGAGCCGGGGATCTTCCTCAGCGCGCCGCGCAATCCCGAAAGCCGGCGAGCCGCCTACGAGTGGGCTGTGGAAAACGATCTGCCCATCTTCCCGCTGGTCGCCTGCACGGAAGAACTGCTGGCAGAAGTGAAGCCGGAGCGGGACCCGCACACGAACGCCGTCTGGCAGATTGACAGCCCCCGGCAGGACGAGCTGGTCAGCGGCACGATCCAGGTGATCGGCACGGCTGACTTCGACCCCAACAATGTGCAGTTCTTTAAGGTGGAGATTGGGCGCGGGGCCAACCCGGATCAATGGATCACGATTGGCGAGACGCACAACACGCCGGTCATCGCCGGCACGCTGGAGACGTTGGTGTCGCAGGCGTTTGAGCCGGGCGCCTACTCATTGCGTCTGGTGCTGATTCGTTGGGACGGCAATTATCTGGGCGAGCCGTATGTTGTGACCTTTCAGATTGAGTAGTCCAGTTGACAGTTACTTTCGGAAGTGACTGTCAACTAGAAGCGAGATACACACGTTGCCCCGTGCGCGCCGCCTCGTACAACGCCAACACCGTCTTGACGTGATTGCGACTTTCGGCAAGAGTCAGATAACTCGGCCGGCCATCGAGAATGGCGGCGTGCATGTCCTCAACCTCCCCCAAATAAAGCTCCTTCTCTGGCACGACAATCTCACGCGCGTCGCCGCTCGCCGGTTCGAAGAGCAGCCGGCGGCGATCGGGTTCATCGCTTAAGCCGACAAAAGGCCGGCTGGCGAACAACCTGCCCTCCACGCCGATGATCTCCACTTCCGTGTGGAATGGGGCGCGAAAGGAGCAGGCGATCTGCGCCAGGCGAGAACCGCTGTAGGACAATTGACCGATGAAGCTCTCGTCTACCCCCGACTCGCCGATCCACTGGTCGCCGGCGACCCACTCCGGCGGGCCGCCCATCACATATTGGGCCATGCTCAACGGGTAGACGCCGACGTCCCACAGGCTGCCGCCGCCGTATTCCGGGACCAGGCGCACATTGTCCCGGCTGCTCATGCGGAAGTTGAAGATGGCGCGCACCAGGATGATCTCCCCCAGACGGCCGGCGCGCACCCAGTCGCCGATTATCCTGGTCTGCGGATGGTGCCGGTACATGAATGCTTCCGCCAACACGCAGCCGGTCTCTTCCGCAGCGGCGATCATCGCGTCCACCTCGGCCAGGGTAAGCGCGAACGGCTTCTCGCAGAGGACGTGTTTACCCATTTGCATGGCCTTGACCGCCCATTCGGCGTGCAGGTGATTGGGCAGGCCGATATAGACGGCGTCAACAGCGTCAGAGGACAGCATCGCCTCGTAGCCGGCAAAAGCCTGCGGAATCCCCCACTTTGCGGCGTACGCCTCGGCCGAGGAGCGCTCCCGGCTGGCGACGGCCGCCAACACCCCTCGCCGGGAAGCGCGAATGGCGGGGATCAGCCGGCGATTGATGTTGGCGGTGGACAGCAGGCCCCAACGTACTTGACTCATGCTAAGCTCCTCGTCCGGGCGAGATCATGTGCGCTGGTTGTCAACCGTCAGCGTCAATGTCGGGCCATAGTGGAAAGTGAGCTTCCACTGGTCGCTCTTGTCCAGCTCCGCGCCATGCAGAATATGAGTAGCGGGGACCATGCCCGTCTCCGGCCTATAGACGCGGTGCGTGTACCAGCGGATTTCATGGAAGGTGTTCAGTTGGTAGGCGATGCCGGGGTCCGAATTGTTGTTCCAGAGGATCAATGGGCGATCCGCCCCGGCATGATCGATATAAGTCATGCCGGCCTCGGTGATCGTCTCCAGCAGAGCGCGCATCTGGGAGGGCTGCATGGGAATGACGTAGTTTGCCAGCAGGGAGGGATCGGCCAGGATGGCCGGCATCTGCTCCAGGAGCGACGCCTTGGTACCCGTCTCCAGACGGAAGTAGCGCAGCATCTCCCGGCAGCGCTCTAGCCGCCGGTCAGCCTGCACCCGCACTACCCCGCTGAGCGTGACCGTCAGCATGTCAAACGGCGAGCAGACAACCAGCTCCAAAGACAACGTGTTGGTTTCCGGATTGTAAATGTGCGGGAACTCCTGCCGCATATCGTTGATCATCAGGGTGACGCCGGCCGGCGGCTGGATGCCGCGAAAGCGCAACGTGTAGGTGCGGCTTGGCGGGACAACGTCCCAATCCCCTTGCACCGCTCCGATGGTAAAGGTGCAATCGCCCGCCTCGCTCCATTGCTGTGCAAACAGCGTTTCGGCAAATACGCCGCGCTCATCCGCTCCGTGGCTGCCGTCATCCTCGTAGAGCGTGAACTGCCCATCGGCCCCTGGAAAGATGAGCAACTCCAATTCGTCCGGGTTTTCGCCGGCGTCGCGCTCGAACTGCACGCTGAGCGGGATAATTGCGCCGGGGCGGGCAAAGACCGGCGTCTGCTTCAGGTCGCCGTAGACCGCCTGCCAGCGTCCCCCGGCGTAGGCTTGTCCGCTAAAGAGGTCGCACCAGTCGCCGGGCGGGAACCAGACCACCTGCCGGCTGAGCTGTGTGTGCGGGTCGCGCCGCTCCGTGAACGGCGCGGCGATCACGCTTGGGCCGAAGGTGTACTGGTCAGGGCAATTATAGGCTGATTCTTCAGCCGGGTAATCGTGATACATGGGCCGGATAGGCGGTGTGCTGGTCTGACTGTTTATCCGGGAGAGGGTGTACAGGTAGGGGATCAGGGCGTGGCGCAGTTGCATCGCCGCCCGGGTAATGTTCATCGTCTCCGCATCGTAGCCCCAGGGACGGCGTTCGTGGAAGGGGTTCTTGGTGCAGTGAAGACGCAGGATGGGGCTGAAGACCCCGAACTGCACCCAGCGCAGGTATAGCTCTGCTTCCTCCATGCCGAACGTGTGCCCGCCGATGTCGTGGCTCCACCAACCGTAGCCGACATTGGCCGCCGTGGCCGTGAAGTAGGGTTGGAAGGCGAGCGACTCCCAGTTGACGAAGGTGTCGCCGGAAAAGCCGATAGGGTAGCGATTGTTACCCAGGCCGCCCCAACGGGAGAAGATGAAGGGTCGCTTGCTTCCATCCCGGCCCAGGTCGAAGTAATGCAGATGATTTAGCCACCAGAGGGGGTCCAGGCCGGGCAGGCTGCTGGCCCGGCCCTGTTGCCAGTCCAACCACCAAAAATCAACGCCTTCCGCTTCCAGCGGATGATGCAGCAGGGAAAAGTAGGGCAGGGCAAAGTTTGGGTCAGCCAGGTCAAATGGGATGGGCGCCCCGGCAGAAGGGTCGCGCCCCATCGCTTGAGCCATCGCCTCATACTGCCCCTCGTGGTTGTGGACCCCCTCGGCCGGGTGCAGATTCAGGGCGGTGCGCAGCCCGTTATTGTGCAGCCAGCGGATCAACGCCGGCGGGTCCGGGAAGAGCTGCCGGTTCCAGGTGTAACCCGTCCAACCGGAGCAGTCGTTGCCGGTATTGGTGATATGCCAATCCATGTCAATGATGCAGACGGAGAGGGGGACATAATGCCGGCGAAAGTCGCGCATCAGGTCAATCAGCTCCTCCTGCGAATACTCCCAGTAGCGGCTCCACCAGTTGCCCAGCACCCAGCGCGGCAGAAGCGGGGTCTTCCCGGCGACCAGAGAGAAATCCCGCAGGCAGTCGGCGTAGTCATGGCCATAGCCGAAGAAGTACAGGTCCTGCGCGTTCGGGTCAGGCCGAGTCTCCAACCAACCCTGTTCGTTGAAGAGCAGGCTGCGCATATCATCCCAGACGACCCAGCCGTCACGGGAGAGCAAGCCCGGCTCCAGGCGGGTCTGTCCGCTCACCTGGTCAAGTGTGCGCGTCGTACCCAGCAGATTTCCCCGGTCGGGATCGCCGTAGCGCCAGGTTACACCCGAGGCCGGCAGCTCGACGGACAACGATGCCGCATTGAATGACGGGCCGGCAGCGGCATCATAACGCAGGCGCAGGTAAGCGGTTTCAATCTGCAGCTCATCGCCGGCGCGGGTGACGCGATAATCGGGAAGCGGCTGCCGGCGATGCCAGAAGACCTGCGAGGGCCGGTCTTCGAAGGAAGCGCCATCCGGCGCATACTCCATGCGGATCAGCCGGGAGGTGAGCACGGAGAAGCGCACGCCGGGAGCAGCAACGATGGCAGCCGGATCAGCAATCGGGTGAGAGACGAATTGGAAGTGCTTTGGGATTGTCATCATGGGCAAATTGTATCTATTTCTGACTGCTCCTCAAGAAGGAAGCGGCCCAGGAGTATCGGATAGGAGCTGTCATGCCGCGAAGTTCGTTACGCATTGCGTCATAAATCGCTTGACACAAATTTCACAGTATGCTACAAAGTTGGCGAGCATACTCTAATGGGTTTTCTCAGGGGTTCATTTGCCAACCTACTGAATTACCCCATAGGTCTCACGTGAGAACTTGCCGGGGAGCCGTGACCGGGATGTAGACCTACGGGGTTTGTTACGAGGGAGAGTTTTGAGATGGGGTTCAGCAGCCTGGAAATCAGCGGCGTAATGACGCCGGCCTACGAGACGATCCTGACCCCGGCAGCCAACGCCTTTCTCGGCACGCTGGAGTGGGAGTTTGGGGAGCGCCGGCGAGCGCTGCTGCAGCGGCGCGAGCAACGGCAGGCGGCCATAGACGCGGGGGAGATGCCGGACTTTCTCAGCGAAACCCTCGCCATCCGGCAAGCCGAATGGATGGTAAAACCGCCGCCGGCCGATCTGCAGAAGCGCTGGGTGGAGATCACCGGCCCCACCGACCGCAAGATGCTAATCAACGCCCTCAATTCAGGGGCCGATGTCTTCATGGCCGACTTTGAGGACGCCAACTCCCCTACCTGGGCGAACATGATTGAAGGGCAGATTAACCTCTGCGATGCGGTGCGGCGCACGATCAGCCTGAGCACGCCGGACGGCAAACGTTACACGCTCAATCCAGAGGTTGCCACCCTGCTGGTCCGGCCGCGAGGCTGGCACCTGGAGGAACGGCATTTCCGCGTGGATGGCCGGCCGATCTCCGGCTCGCTATTCGACTTCGGCCTTTACTTCTTTCACAATGCGCGGGCGCTGCTGGAAAGCGGCAGCGGCCCCTATTTCTATCTGGCCAAATTGGAGAGCCATTTGGAGGCGCGCCTGTGGAACGATGTCTTTGTGCGGGCGCAAGAACTGCTCTCCATCCCGCAGGGCGCGATTAAGGCCACCGTGTTGATCGAGAACATCCTGGCAGCGTTTGAGATGGAGGAGATCCTCTACGAGCTGCGCGAGCACGCCGCCGGGCTGAACGCCGGCCGCTGGGATTACATCTTCTCAGTGATCAAGAAGTTCCGCAACCAGCCGGATTTCCTGCTGCCCAATCGCGCTCAAATCACCATGACCGCCCCATTTATGCGCGCATACACCGAGTTGCTAGTGAAGAGCTGCCACCGGCGCGGCGCGCATGCCATCGGCGGGATGGCCGCCTACATCCCGCGCAAAGACCCGGCGGCCAATGAACTGGCCTTTGCAAAGGTCAGTGCGGACAAGGTGCGCGAATCCGGCGACGGCTTCGACGGCACCTGGGTGGCCCATCCCGGCCTGGTCCCCCTGGCCCGCGAGATCTTTGCCGGCGTACTTGGCGACCGGCCTCACCAGAAGAGCCGGCTGCGCGCCGAAGTGCAGGTAGCCCCCGCCGAGTTGCTCAACTTCCACATCGAGGGCGGAACTATTGACGAGGACGGGCTGCGCACGAATATCAACGTGGCCATACTCTACCTGGCCTCCTGGCTACAGGGAGTGGGCGCGGCGGCGCTTTACGACCTGATGGAAGACACGGCCACAGCCGAGATCTCGCGCGCGCAGGTCTGGCAGTGGATCAATCATCCCACCGCCTCACTGGTGGATGGCCGGCTGATCACGGCCGAGTTGGTGCGCGAACTGATCCCACAGGAATTGGCCCGCATCAGGGCATTGGTCGGCGGGGAGCAATATAACGCCGGCAGATTTGATCTCGCCGCCGGTCTGTTCGAGCGGTTGGCGACAGGGAGTGATTTCGCCGGCTTTCTGACCCTGTTGGCTTACGATTACCTGGATTGATTCCAGGGTAGGGCAATCAGGCAACTTCGCCTGAACTATAAAAATCACAAACGGAAGGTTAGTCCATTATCGCAAGGCTAGGAGAGGGTACCAATGTTTAATGAAGTCGTAGTTTCCGAGATGAGCGCAGCCTGGAAAAACCAGGCCAGGTGGCAGGGTATTGAGCGCCCGTACACGCCGGAAGATGTGTTGCGGCTGCGCGGCACCGTCAAGATCGAGTATTCCCTGGCCCGCCTGGGCGCGGAACGCCTGTGGCGCTTAATGAAAAAGGAGCCATATGTCCGCGCCCTGGGAGCCGTCACAGGCAATCAGGCAGTGCAGATGGTGCAGGCCGGCCTGCAGGCGATTTACCTGAGCGGCTGGCAGGTAGCAGCAGACGCGAACACCGCCGCCCACACATACCCGGACCAGAGTCTTTACCCGATGGATAGCGCCCCGCATCTGGTGCAACGGCTGAACAATGCGCTGCTGCGGGCCGACCAGATATTTCACCTGACCGACACCAACGGCACCAATTGGATGGCCCCTATTGTGGCGGACGCGGAATCCGGCTTCGGCGGCCCATTGAACGCCTTTGAGTTGATGAAGCAGATGATCGTCGCCGGGGCTGCCGGCGTACACCTGGAAGACCAGCTATCGTCCGCTAAGAAGTGCGGGCACATGGGCGGCAAGGTGCTGATTCCCGTGCGCGAATTCATCCGCAAGCTGGTGGCGGCCCGGTTGGCGGCGGATGTCATGGACGTGCCGACGGTGCTCATCGCCCGCACAGATGCCCAGTCGGCAAAACTGCTGCGCTCCGACGTGGACGAACTGGACAAACCGTTCCTGACCGGCGAAACCAGCTTTGAGGGATATTCCTACGTTAACGGCGGGCTGGAATATGCGATCATGCGCGGCCTAGCTTATGCCCCATACGCTGACCTCATCTGGTGCGAGACTTCCACGCCCGACCTGGGCGAGGCGCGTGAGTTCGCCCAGGGCATTCATGAGAAATTCCCCGGCAAGCGGCTGGCCTATAACTGCTCCCCCTCATTCAATTGGCGCAAACACCTGGACGAAAAGACGATTGCCGAGTTCCAGGACCGGCTGGGCGAGATGGGCTACAAGTTCCAATTTGTTACCCTGGCCGGCTTCCACACGCTAAACGCCGGCATGTTCGAGCTCGCCTCGGCTTACGTCAAAGAGGGCATGGCGGCCTACTCGCGGGTGCAGGAACGCGAGTTTGAAATGGAACGCACGCACGGCTACGCCGCCATCAAGCACCAGAGCTTCGTGGGCGCCGGCTATTTCGACGAGGTTCAGCAGGTGATCAGCGGCGGCCTTTCCTCCACCACGGCCCTGGCGGGCTCAACGGAAGAGGAGCAGTTCACCCCAATCTGATCCCGGCGCACAAACGCGGCCTGACGGCGTCACTGCAGGTCATAGCCGTAATAATACGGGGTCAATGTAGCCGGGTGGATTAGCCAGCGGGTGATCCAGCGCTGCTGATATTCGGCCTCGCCGGCCTGCGGAAAGATGATGTTGGGGGCGACCGAATAGCGCATTCGACCCAGGTCGGAGTAGGTGCGATCGCGGCCGGCGACGCTTGTATCGGCAATGCCGGCCGCCACCAGCGGCGCAAATTGCGCCCGGAGATTATCCGGCAGCGCCTGATACTCCGTATACGGGCCGAGGAAATAGGGGACCACCCAATTGTGCGGGTCGCGCAGCGTCTCCGTCCAGGTCAGGAAGAGCAAGGGAAGCTGCCCGCCCTGCAACGCTTCCAGATATTGTGTTTCCGGCAGACCGACCGTCTCCAGCCGGTAGCGGGGACCTACGGCCTGTAGATTCTCCTGCAACGAGGCCAGGATGACTTCGTGGGCGCGATTGCCGGAGATGAACGGTACCTGCAATCGGAAGCCGTTGCTACTCAGTTGGCCGTTCCAGGCCAGGCCAAGCTCCTCGCCACAGCGCTCCAGGTCCAGGGCGCGGCTCTCCTGTGTGGGATCGTACCCCAGCAGAAAGGGCGGAATGACGCTATTGTTAGGGATGCCGAGGCCAAAGTAGACGTGCTCGACCAGCCCGGCCGCGTCCACACAATGGCTGAAGCCGCGCCGCACGTTGAAATCGCTGAAGAAATCAGCCTGAATGCCGTTGCCGTCCAACTGCCCGCTGCCCAGGTAAGGATTGGCTTCCCCGGCGACAGCGAAATTGAAGAGCAAGTCGGTCCGGCTCTGAGCAGGCAGGGGGGCCAGTTTGCGCAGCGGCGCTTCCGGGTCAGCCGCGTCTGTGCAGGCGCTGCCCGCATTGGTGCACTGCTCCCCGACAGTCTGATCGGCCAGCAAGCGCAGGGATGGCGCGATGTCAGCAATCGAAACCGCCCCATGTTGCAATAATGCCAGCCGGATCGCCGCATCCGGCTCAAACTGCACCCGCACGCTGCCGATCGCCGGCGGGCCGGCCGGTGCGTCCTCCCCATCCCACAACGGGTCGTTGCGGTTGCGCCAGTAGTCGGGCCTGGCAAGCAGCAGATACTCTACCCCGGTTGTCCAGTGATCCAGCACGTATGGGCCGGTGCCCATGATGTTCTTTTCCAGGGCGGACTCACCCGGGGCCGGCGCGTACCAGTTTTGCCACGTCGCGCAGGAGTCATCCCAGGCGCTGCGCGCCATCGCCCACTCGCGATCCACCGCGCCCGTCCAGGGCTGGCTGAGCGTGGCGGGAAGTGCGCCCCACGCCTGGGTCAGGTGGAAGGTGAGCGTGCCGGCAGCGTCATCCGGCACAACCGCCCCTTTGACCCGCTCACAAACAGCGACCAGTTCTTCCGCGCCGGCATTGGCGATTAAGGCGTCTCGATTGCCGGCAAATATGCCCGACGAAATCTCTTCGGTCACGTCATTCGATGTGTAGCCCAGCAGCGGCTCGAGCAACTGTCCCTGCGGCCCGCCGGGCGGAGACAACAGCAGCGCCCGCTGGATGCTGTAAGCGAGGTCCGTCGCCGTGAGCGCGCTGCCGTCAGAGAAGGTAACGCCGGGCCGGATATTGAACACAACAGTCAGCCCATCCTCGGAGATTAACCAGCCGGTCGCCAGCAACGGCAGGTAGGCGCCCGGCTCCTGCGGGTGAGGAAATAGCAAGGGCTCCAGGACATTGGAAAGCAGCAACAAGCCCGGCGCATCTGTCGCCAATACCGGATCCAGGGTGTGTGGGGAGCCGGCGATGACATGCCGCAGGTTGTCCGGGTCATCAGTCCGAAAAACGATTTCCCCTTCCCCGGCCGGGAGCGCCGGGGCGGGCGTGGGACTGACCACCACCAGGCGCGTTACCTCAATTGGCGCTGCCGTCTCAACGAACTGAGGCGACTGGGTTGCCGCTGCCGGGGGCGGAGTGGCAGTATCGGCTCCACTACAGGCAACCAATCCGGAGAGAAAAATACCGGTCAGCAGGTAACGCCAGGATTGTCTTATCATTATCAGGCCAATTCCAATAGCCGGATTATCCGCCACCCTCGCTCTTTCAACCAGCCTTAGAAACCCCGTTGAAACAAACCCCGTAGGTCTTTTCCCGGTCATCGCCCGCGGCGAGGTCTCACTTGAGACCTACGGGGTTTTTTCGATTTGGGTCCGATGGGGCAGAGCAGGCGCGCTGCCTAGAGGAACTCTTCAGCGTGGTGGCAGGCGACGAGGTGTTGCACGCCGTTGGCGCCCAAGTCGCGAAACGCCGGCGTCTCCTGCCGGCAGATATCGGTCGCATAGGGACAGCGAGGATGAAAGCGGCAGGCGCGGGGCGGGTTGGCCGGACTGGGTACTTCCCCCTCCAGGATCAGCCGCTGCCGTTTGGCCTCCTTCTCCGGGTCCGGCACGGGAATGGCGGAGAGCAGCGCCTGAGTGTACGGATGCAAGGGGTGATCGAAGACCTCGTCGCGCGTGCTCAGTTCGGCCAGCCGGCCCAGATACATGACCGCCACGCGATCGCTGATGTAGCGCACCATCGCCAGGTCGTGGGCGATAAACAAGTAGGTCAGCCCCAGCTCCTGCTTGAGATCGTCAAGTAAGTTGACCACCTGAGCCTGGATGGAGACATCCAGCGCTGAGATCGGCTCATCGGCGACGATGAATGAAGGATTCGTCGCCAGCGCTCGGGCGATACCGATGCGTTGTCGTTGCCCGCCGGAAAACTCGTGCGGATAGCGGTTGGCGAAGTACGGGTTCAGGCCCACCAATTTCAGCAACTCCTGAACGCGTTCAGCCCGCTCCGCGCTCTTGCCGAGGTTGTGAATCTCCAACGGCTCGTCAATGATCCGCCCGACCATCATGCGCGGGTTAAGCGAAGCATAGGGGTCTTGAAAGATCATTTGCATGTTGCGGCGCGCGCTGCGCAGCTCGCCTTTGCTGAGCGTGGTTAGCTCCCGGCCATCAAATATTACCCGGCCGCTGGTTGGCGCGATCAGGCGTAGAATGGTGCGCCCGACGGTGGATTTGCCGCAGCCGCTTTCACCGACCAGACCCAGCGTCTCGCCGCGCATAATGTCGAAGCTCACCCCATCCACAGCCTGAATGGCCCCAATCTGCCGGCGAAACGCGCCGCGCCGGATAGGATAGTGCTTGGTCAGATCGCGGATCTGCAACAGGGGCCGCGCCATATCGCCGTTGTCTGCCATGCTCACGCCATCTCTCTGACAACTTCCCGGCCACGGACGCTTTCCCACTCCCAACAGGCGGCGCGATGATAGGAGCCAACTGGAGAGAGGGGAGGTTCCTCCAGCCGGCAATGATCGACGACAAAGTCGCAGCGCGGAGCAAACGCACAGCCTTGCGGCTTGACCAGCATATCCGGGGGCAGGCCGTTGATCGGCTGCAGCCGGACGCGCTGCGCGGCGTCAATACGCGGGATAGAATGCAACAAGCCCTGCGTATAAGGATGCGTCGGGTTCTTGTACAACGCGCGCACCGGCGCTTCCTCCACAATCCGGCCGGCGTACATCACGGCTACCTCGTCCACCAGCCCGGCGATTACGCCCAAGTCATGCGTGATCCAGATCACCGCCATCCCCAACTGCTCTTTCAGGCGCTTGATCAGGCTGACGATTTGCGCCTGGATGGTTACATCAAGCGCCGTGGTTGGCTCATCCGCGATCAGCAGTGATGGATTGCAGGCGAGGGCGATGGCGATGATCACCCGCTGGCGCTGGCCGCCGGAGAACTGCTGCGGATAATCCTCCATACGTTCCTCGGGGTTGGGGATACCCACCAGATCGAGCAGATCGACAGCCCGGGCGTGCGCCTCCTTCCGGCCATAGCCGAGGTGCAACCGCAGGCTCTCCACGATTTGCCGTCCGACTTTCAGCACGGGATTGAGTGAGGTCATGGGGTCCTGAAAGATCATGGCGATCTCACGTCCGCGAATCTTGCGCTTGCGCCGGTCCGATAATTGCAGCAGGTCCTGACCCCTATACAACACCTGCCCGCTTTCGACCACGCCCGGCGGGCTGGGCACCAATCCCAGAATGGAGAGGGCGGTGACTGTCTTGCCGGAGCCGCTTTCACCCACAATAGCCAGCGACTGTCCTTCTTCCAGGGAGAAAGAAACGCCGTTGACCGCATGAACGATGCCGTCCTGGGTGTAAAAGCGGGTTACGAGATCGTGGACTTCAAGCAGCGAGGACATTAAGACGATAGCCCTATCCGGTGTGTATTCATCGTACCATAAGATTGGACGCGCATCGAGCGCCCGTTTTGCGCCCCGGCCAAAAGTTGCCCGTCATCTTGCCCGCCGGCGTCCATTCCCTGCTACCGGGCGGCCAACAGCCACAACGCCGGCGCGACGAGCCCACCAAAAGCGGACGCCAATAGATTGACCAGATCGTTGTTCAACCACGACCAGCCGCGCAAGGGCCGGGCCTCGTGCCCGCATTTGTGCCGCCGGCGCTCGGTCTCCGTAGCGCACACTTCGCAATAGTAGATCCGTTGCACCGTTGCGCCCAGGAAGCTGTCGAACAACGAGCCGGCGAGACCACTCAACGCACCGATGAGCACCCCGGCCCACACGCTCAATTCCGGCCACAGCAAGCTCGCCACTAAGCCAATCAACAGGCCGCCGAGCAAGGAAACCGCTGTGCCCACCAGTGAGACGCCGCCGGAGGTTCCTACCTCGACCACGCGACCGCTGGTGATCAGCCGGGGCGGTCTTTTGCTCAGCGTACCCAGTTCGGTAGCCCAGGTGTCTGCGGTGACGGTAGCCATGATCCCCACAAACATGGGGAACCATATCGCTGCCGGAAAGAGGGCGCTTAACAATGCCACCCCCGCACCCAACCCACCGTTGGCCAACGTCTGACCCAGGTCCCGCCGGCTTCCCTTATCGAACTTTTCGGCCGCCCGGCGCTTCTCCGGCTCTTTGAAGTGCGAAAGCAGGCTGGAGCTGACGAAGAAGACTGCCAATAGGACGCCCCATTGCCAGCCGCCAAAGCCGAAGGTGAGCGTGCCCACAATTAGCGCGCCGATGACGCCGGATTTGGCCAACGAGCCGCGCCCGTAGGCCAGGGCGCTGATCAATGCGCTCAGCAGGAGCGCGAGCAGCAGCTGGAGCAATGGGGTCAACTGCATTGACGGCGCAGCATGGCGAAAACCCCGCAGCTCTCTATTGGGACCATCGAAAAACGAGCTTACTCAGTAAGGGCCGCGGGGTTTCCGGAGAGACTTAGCGAGCGATCCACTACAGCTCCTGCCGGCCTTCCAGCGCTCTGCTCAGGGTGATGGCGTCCGTGTATTCCAGGTCGCCGCCCACCGACAGCCCCCGCGCCAACCGGGTCAGCGCCAATCCCGGCATGCCGGCCAGCCGGCGCTGCAGATAGAGGCTTGTCGCATCCCCTTCCAACGTTGCGTTCGTAGCGATAATCACCTCACGGAAGGCGCTGCCTTCCACCCGCTTCACCAGCTCAGCGATCTTCAGGTCGTCCGGCCCGATACCCTCCACCGGCGATATGGCGCCATGCAACACGTGGTACAGACCGTGGTAAGCGTGGGCTCCTTCCAGGGCGACGATGTCCAGCGGCTCCTCAACCACGCACAACAACGTCTGATCGCGATTGTCGTCGCGACAGATCAGGCAGGGGTCTCCCTCGGTGATATTAAAACAACGGCTGCAAAGCTGAGTCTTCTGTTTCAAATCCTGCAATGCAAGCGCCAGGTCAATGGCCTGATCGTTGGCGGCGCGCAACAGGAAGAAGGTCAGCCGGGCCGCCGACTTGGGCCCAATACCCGGCAGGCGCGCAAACTCATCAATCAGGTTCTGTACCGGCCGGGGGAGCACATTGCTGGCCACGAACTAACCGCCCAGGCCGCCCAGCAAGCCGTTGATGTCCAGGCCGCCGGTGATGCCTTCCATCTTTTGCGCCGCCAGCGCCTGCGACTGCTCAATAGCGGCGTTGATCCCGGCCACCAGCATATCCTGCAGCATCTCGATATCATCCGGGTTCAGTATCTCGGGGTCAATCTCAATGGATTGCACCCGCTGATGGCCGGTGATCACGATGCTGATCGCGCCGCCGCCGGCGGTCACGGTAACTGTCTCATCCTGCAACGCGGCCTGTTGCGCGGCCATTTGCTGCTGCATTTCCTGAAACTGGGCCATCATGCTCTGTGGATTCATGTTTTTCTTTCCTGGGGCGCCCGGCCCTCGATATGGTTTCTTTGCCATGACAATCTCCTTATGATTCCTGCACCGTTCCGCCCAGCTCATCAGCCAGGGCCAGGAACGCTTCCCTTTCATTCGCGACGGTTTTTGCTGCGCCGCCCGGCGAACCTGCCGAAGCCGCCAGCCCGGCCAGCCCGGGCTGATATTGTTCATTGAGTACGCAGCGAATGCGGCACTCCACCCCGATCAAGGCCTGATACGCCTCCGCCATGTATCCGATGACTTCCGGCCTGCGCTCGAACTTCTCCTTCAACTGCGGAAACTGAAAGCCCAGGAACAGCGTGTTCCCTTCCACAGCCAGCGGCTTACACATCGCCAGTAGAGGCGGCAGGTTCCTATCTCGCCTCTCTAGCCTCTGGACCATAGCCGGCCAATGTTTTCGAAATAGATCCAGCGTTAAAGCCGGCGCAGCAGCCGGTGCTTCTACCGCGACCCGCTCCGTGGGTTGCGCAGCCACTTCCTCGACCGCTTCCAGGGCCATGCGCTTAGCGCCGGCAAAGGATAATGAATCGGCAACTGCTTCCGGCAGCGCGTCCTCTTCCGGCGGCAATGATTGATCTTCCTCCAGGTCCAGGGAAGGGAGCGGTTCCGGCGGCGATAACGTTGGTGGAGCAGCTACCACCTGGTGTGGCGCAGCCGGCGAGTGTAGCGGGGGAGCGACTACCGGCAAGCCGGCCGGCAACAACTCGATAAAGGCCAATTCCAGCGGCAATTGCGGCTGCCAACTGGTTGTCGGGGCCAACGCGGCCTCGCTGAAGGTCCTGATCGCGGCTACCAACCGATCTCGCTCCGCTCGCTGCGCCTGCGCCAACATCTCGGCCCGCTGCTCTCTCGGCGCGTCAATAGGCAGGTCGCTGCCCGCGGCCTGCAAGAGCAGCAACTGGCGTAAATAGCTTACCATTTGCCGGCAAAATTGGCGCGCATCAACGCCGGAGGAGAGCGCCTCGTATATCAGCTTCAAGCCGGTCGCGCCGTCGCTCTCCAGCCAGGCCGTAGTCAGATCGCCGACCACCGCATCGGAGGCGGTGCCCAGCACCATCTGCGTGCGTTCCAACGTAATCGTGTCGCCCGGCGTAGTAATCAACTGATCCAGCAAGCTCTCCGAGTCGCGCAGGCTGCCGGCCCCGTGCCGGGCAATCAGTTGCAGGGCGGCCGGCTCGATGTCCAACCCCTCCTGCTCAATGATCCAGGCCAGCCGGCCGCTGATCTCCGGCAGGCTCAGCAGGCGAAAGTTAAACTGCTGGCAGCGTGATTTGATGGTCAGCGGAACCTTATGTTCTTCCGTCGTGGCCAGGATGAACTTGGCGTGCGGCGGCGGCTCTTCCAGCGTCTTCAGCAGCGCGTTGAACGCCGCCGCGGACAGCATGTGCACCTCATCAATGATGTAAACCTTGAAGCGACCCTCGCCCGGCGAGAAGCTGATCTTGTCGCGCAAGTCGCGGATGTCGTCCACGCCGGTGTTGGAGGCGGCGTCAATCTCAATCAGATCCAGGAGGCGCCCCTCGTTGACCGCCTGGCAGATCCGGCAGCGGTTACACGGCCGCAGCATGGGATCTTCGTCCAGGCAGTTAACCGCTTTAGCCAGCAGCCGGGCCAGGGTGGTCTTGCCGGTTCCGCGCGGGCCGCAAAAGAGGTAAGCGTGCCCCACCCGACCCGCTGCGACGCTGTTTCGCAGCGTGCGGGTGATATGTTCCTGACCGATAACATCACTAAAAACAGCGGGGCGCCACTTGCGGTAGAGGGCTTGAGACATGCGGTTAGTTTAACATTCCGCCAGGGGCAAGGCAACTGCCGGCGGAATGGTGAAGAGGTGGTGAGCAATCTGCCGGACGCGCCGGAGGCTGTTGCGTCGCCCTGGGCGAATCGGCTATAATGCTCCTTGGATAGTTAATTTTCGACTGCACCAACTGCCCGCCCGGCTCTTGGCAACAGTTCTTTTCTTCAGGAGTTCCTATCATGATACAAGGCTGGGAATGGATCATTATCCTCGTAATCGTGTTGCTTGTCTTCGGCGTCGGCCGGATCGGCAAACTCGGCAGCGAGTTAGGTAAGGGCGTGCGCGCCTTTCGCGAGGGGGTACGCGAAGGCCGCGAGGAAGACGGCTCAACCGAGAGCAACACCAAGTCCGAATGACTTGAGTAGTTGAACGCGGCCCGGCCGGCAGCGCGTTTTGATCGCTTCGGGCCGGCCTGGTTCCACAATCGAGTTTTGAACATGCCGGGGACGTTCTTAATGGGCGTCCCCTTCTTGTTGCATTAGCTACCCGAGCATTGACCCTTTGATCGGGCCGTGCTACAAATTGGACCCGGCAGTCTGCGCTCTCGCCGGCAAATCATGCGTGGGCCATTATCGAGGAGAGGGGCCGGCTGAACAGTCGAGTTTTCGCTAAGGAAGAGGAGAGAAACGAAATGCGACGCGTGTTAAAGATCGCTCTGATCGCTGTCGGGTTGGCGCTGGTGATTACGATCATCGCTGCCGGGGTCCTGGCAATTGTTGAAGTCCGAAAACCATATCCACAGACGGAAGGGGAGATTGTGCTTCCCGGCCTACAGGACGAGGTGCAGATCTACCGGGACAAGTGGGGAGTACCCCATATTTATGCTCAGAATCAGGAGGACCTGTTCTTCGCCCAGGGTTATGTCCATGCCCAGGATCGCTTCTGGCAGATGGAAATGTGGCGGCACATCGGGCAGGGTCGTCTGTCGGAGATCACCGGAGACGCCACCCTGGAGATCGACACTCTAATCCGCACGCTCGGCTGGAACCGCATGGCCGCCGACACGCTGGCCTACTATGAGAAGGAGTCGCCGGAAGTCATGGCCGTTCTGGAGGCCTACAGCGCCGGAGTCAACGCCTATCTGGCCGAAAATCAGGACAATCTCTCGCTGAACAAGACGATCCTGGAACTGGTTGGAGAACCGTGGGAAATTGAGCCGTGGGAACCCCTGGATACCGTCTCCTGGAGCGTTGTCATGGCCTATGATTTGAGCGGAAACTGGACGCAGGAACTCGCCCGCGCTCAGTTGAATGCGGAAGCAGGCGAGAGCGTGGTGGACACGCTTTGGCCCGGCTACCCTTACGACTCCCGGCCCGTCATCGCCCCTACCAGCGAACAGATCAACGCACAGCCGGAGGAGGATGACTCCTCCGCCGGCTCCCCGACTACCATCGACTGGAGCAACGTCAATACGACGCTGGTCGGCGAACTGCCGAACGGCCTTGCTTTCGGAGAAGGCCCATTCGTGGGCAGCAATAACTGGGTAGTCAGCGGCGAGCACACCGCCACCGGCCTGCCCATGCTGGCCAACGACCCGCACCTGGGAATCCAGATGCCCGCTATCTGGTACGAAGCCGGCTTGCACGCCCCCGGCTTTGACATCACCGGCTTCACCTTTGCCGGCGTGCCCGGCGTAGTCATCGGCCACAACGACCGCATCGCCTGGGGAGTGACCAACGTCGGGCCGGATGTCCAGGACCTCTATATCGAGAAGATTAACCCCAACGACCCTCACCAATATGAGGTTGATGGCGAATGGGTAGACATGGAAGTGATCGAGGAGGTCATCAAGGTCAACGGCGGCGAAGACGTGCCCCTGAAAGTACTGGTTACCCGCCACGGCCCAATTGTGACTGACATCGCCGCCATAGCCACCGGCAGCGAGGAGGAGTTGAAGGACCAGCTGGCCTTGCGCTGGACCGCCGCCGAACCGTCCCGGCTCATGCAGTCTCTGCTGCTGCTCAACCAGGCGCAAAACTTCGAAGATTTCCAGGAGGCCCTGCAATATTGGGATGTCCCCTCGCAGAACGTGGTTTACGCGGATGTGGACGGCAACATCGGCTACCAAATGCCCGGATTGATACCCGTGCGCGCCGCCGGCGATGGGCAGGAGCCGGTTCCGGGCTGGACCGATGAGTACGAGTGGACCGGTTGGATCCCATATGAGGAACTGCCGGCCATGTACAATCCGGATGAAGGATTCATCGTCACCGCCAACAACGCAGTGATTGATGAGGAGTATCCCCATTTCATCGCTTCCGATTGGGCAGATGGCGATCGCGCTTTCCGCATCACGGAGATGCTGCAGGAGGCGATCGAGCGCGGCGATGTGACTCTGGACGACCTGGCGCTGATTCAGTCCGACAGCAAATCGCTAATGGCGGAAACGTACGTCCCGCTGTTTGCCAGTCTCTCCAGCAGCGATCCCCAGGTGCAGGCGGCGATAGAACGCTTGCGCGGCTGGGACCTGCAGGAGCGCCGGGATAGCGTGCCGGCGACGCTATTTGAAATCTTCTACATGAAACTGGCGGAAAACGTGTTGGCCGACGATGTGGGCCAGGAGAATTACGCCGACCTCTCCAGTGACGTCTTCTTCTACGATCTGGCCGGGCAGCCCGACGCCAGTTGGTGGGACGATCAGAGCACCGATAGCAGTGAAAGCCGGGAAGAGATTTTGCTGGCTTCTATTACCGACGCCGTCGCTTATTTGAAGGAAAACGTGGGCGGCGACATGGACGATTGGAACTGGGGCGCCCTGCATACAGCGACATTCGTCAGCGATCCGCTCGGCCAGGTGGACCTGACCGCCTGGTTGGTCAACCGCGGCCCCTTCCCGGCTGACGGCGGCTCAGACCTGGTGAACGCAACCAGCTGGTGGTGGGGCGAGCCGGCGGTCGTTCGCGCTCACCCGTCCATGCGCATGCTGGTTGATATGAGCAACTTTGACGCCAGCCAGGCGATCTTACCGACCGGCCAGAGCGGGCACCCCTTCAGTGAGCACTACGATGACATGATCGAGCTGTGGCTGAACGGCGAGTATCATCCGATGCTGCACGCGCGCTCTACGGTGGAAGCTGCCGCCGAAGAGCTTCTGGTCCTGCGCCCGGCATCTGATTAGCTCAGGCGACTGAAACTCGGTGACTGTCACTTTCAGAAGTGACAGTCACCTACGCCAGGTCGTCCTCTTCTCCTATTTCAACTGAGCCGGCCACTATTTGGGCAGCTTCATCAGTGGTCGCCTCGTCCCCCGCAATAGCCGCCAGTTGCGCCTCGGCCTCCGCGCTCAGCTCAATGCTCAGCAGCGTGCCTCGATAGGGCGCGACGCGCTGCTGCACTCGCGCCCAGTCAGCATCGCTGATGACTACCGCAAGCGCCGATTGTTCCGGCCCCAGTTTGTCATCCAGGAAGTGCTTGACTTGCCGGCGTTTGTCCGCCCCGGCCGCCCCTAATAACGCGCTGGCCAATGCCATTACGGCAATCCCACCGCCGGTACCAACGAGCAGCAACCCAAGCGCGGCGCCGCCTAAAGCGCCCTGCCAGACCGTGAGCCGGCGCTTCTGATGAAGCCTGAGCCGGCCGCTGGAGGAGCGGCTGACAGTGGCTGCAGTCTTAAGCTCCAGCAACCCTTCCTTATCAAGCGCGCGCAGTTCCCGATACACCTCGTCTGCCGTTTCCCGGCCCTCAAACTGCACTACAATGAGACTCTGCCTGGGAATAGTGAAGTCGGTCGCCAGCTCAACCCAGACAGGGAAATGGTCGCTGGCCCCGGCCTCGGTGACGATGCCGGCCCCCAGCTTGCGAAAGCCGCGGACGAAGATGTGGTCGGCGGCGGTGGGTTTTCCGCCCCACTTAGCGACCGTCGGCCCGGCATGAGCGGTGATTCGTCGCAAGCCGATGGCTTCAAACTGCGCGGTAAGACGCTGAATACTATGCCGGCTGACCGTGTTAAAGTCCCCGGCCACAATGACCGGGCTGTTGCCCAGGCCAATATCGTCCACGATCGCCGCTGCCTGGGACTCGCGATGGGAGCGACTGGCCGTATAGATCTCGGTATGGGCAGAATAGACCCGCACGGGCAACACGTCGCCCGCGCCGGTCGTCATATCAATCGTCGCTCGAACGGCGATCCTTGATTGGTTGTTGTAATAGAAAAGCCCGGGCAGGATGATCTTGCGCGGGTCTCGCAGGGGGAAGCGACTGAGGATAGCGTTGCCCATATTGCGCCCGCTCGGGGAGCGGGTAGCCGGGTAATAGATGTAGTTGGCGTTTACCTCGCGGGCGATCGTCTCTGTTCCACTCTCGTTCATTTCCTGCAGGAAGATCAGCGAGGCTTGCGGCAGCGGGTCCAGCCGGCTCAAGACCTGTCCGGCCTCGACAATCGCTTTAGCCTTGTCAATGTTGTAGGTCGCCGCCAGCATTTGCGACGCCGGGACAGCGGACTCGCCGGCAAAATGCCCGCTAAAGAGTGGCCCGTGCGGATCAGGATAGGGAGTGTGTTGTCGTCTCATCAGTTCCGGCTTCAGCAGTAGCGCCGGATTGTATCAGAAGCAGCGGCCCACGGTGCACCTTCTCTGCCGGACAGATCACAGCTATACTTGGCCCGCCATGCCGGAACTCCCAGACGTTACTATTTACGTCGAGCGTCTTGTCGCAACTCTCCTGGGGCAACGACTGGCGTCAATCCGCATCGCAAGCCCCTTCGTGTTGCGCACCTTCGAGCCGGGACCGGCTGCCTTCGCCGGGCGTCAGCTGGAGGATGTCAGCCGGATCGGCAAGCGCATCGTGCTGCACTTTGACGGCGACCTTTTTGCGGCCATCCACCTGATGATCGCCGGCCGTCTGCGCTGGCGCACCCCGGGGATCGTGATTCCCCGAAAGCTCGGCCTGGCCGCGTTCGATTTCACTGACGGCAGCCTGCTGTTGACCGAGGCCGGCTCCAAGCACCGGGCTTCGATCCACCTGATAGCAGGATCGGAGAATCTCGCCAGCTTCGACCGCGGCGGCGTGAATGTGCTCACAGCGACCTCCGCTCAACTGGGCGACGCGCTCCGCCGGCAGAACCGCACCCTCAAGCGGGCGCTGACCGACCCGACCATCGTGGACGGCATCGGCAACACCTACTCCGACGAAATCCTCCATCGGGCGCGTCTCTCCCCGTTCGCCTTGACCGGCAGCCTGACGGATGATCAGGTCAGCCGGATCCACCAGGCCGCGATTGCCGTGCTACAAGAATGGATCGCGCGATTCCGCGACGAAGTAGGCGACGGCTTCCCGGAAAAGGTAATCGCCCTGCGACCGGAGATGGCCGTGCACGGCAAGTTCGGTCAGCCGTGTCCGGTCTGCGGCGCGCCGGTGCAGCGCATCGTCTACGCGGAGAGCGAGATGAACTACTGTCCCGGCTGCCAGACCGGCGGGCGGGTGCTGGCTGACCGGGCGCTCTCCCGGCTGCTGAAGGATGACTGGCCGCGCACCCTGGAGGAGCTGGAGCAGTTATCGGCGGCAAAGCGCTCTGGGGGCGATAGATGAGCGCTTTTCCCTGGCTTAGCCGGCAGCCTGGGCGCGACGTTCCGCAACGAGGATGCCGGTCAGGATGAGCGCGCCGCCCACTAGCGTAGTTACGTCCGGCGCCTCCTGCAAGAGAATGGCCGCCAGCACAGTCGCCCCGATCGGCTCGCCGATAGACGCAATCGCCACGTAGACCGCGGGCAAGTATCCCAATGCATAGTTGTAGGACGTGTGTCCCAACAACTGCGGGAAGATGGCCATCAACAATATCAGCAGGTACGTATTCAAGCTGTAGCCTCGCAGCGAAAACCCACCCAACCACACGGCCAGCAACAGAAATAGCGCCGCGCTGCCGTAAACGAGCGTGGTGTAACTCAAGAGGGAGAGCGTGACCCGTAGTCGCCGGCCAATCAGAAAGTAAGCGGCGTAACATATCGCGCCCAGCAACGCCAGCCCATTTCCCAACAGCGATTGCTGCCCCTCCCCCAGGCTGTCCACCGCAATCACGGCGCTGCCGGCAAATGCCAGCGCAATCCCCACGATGGCCGGCCGGCTGATCCGCTCCCCCAACACCCAGGGCGAGGCCAGCGCCACCCAAAATGGCGCCGTTGCGAAGAGGACTGTGGAGCTGAGCACGGTGGTGTAGGCCAGCGAGTTGATCCAGCTGGCGAAGTGCAGGCCCAACATGATGCCGGCCAACAGCGCCCAACGCCGGGAGCTGCCGGGCAGGGCGCGCAGCTCATTTCGTCGCCGGGTCAGGGCCAGAGGCAACAGGAAAAGCGTCGCCAGCGAAGTGCGCCCGGCCGCAATGACCAGGGACGGCGCATCCGACTGCGCCCAGCGAATAAGTATGGCGCTCATGGAAGCAGCAGCAATACCTGCCCCGAGGGCCAACAGCGGGGGGATGGGCGGCTTCTTCGCCGGCGACAATGCAACCGGCTGCCCTTCCTCGTGGTTTGACAAAGTGATTTACTCTAGCTAGAATGAAAACAGTCAGGGCGTTACTGGGGTCGCACGATTGCGCTTGCCAAAGTCAGCGTGACGAGCGATCTTAGCATTCGCCCGATCAAGGATCAATGCCCCGATTTTTCACCTGAAAGATCAGCTATTCTCACATAAGGAGCAAACTCATCATGGCTTTCGAATTACCCCCACTTCCATATGCCCAGGACGCCCTGGAGCCGTATATTGATGCCCGCACGATGGGGATCCATCACGGCAAGCACCACAGCGCATATACCGCCAACCTGAATAATGCGGTTGCCGGCACCGGCCTGGAAAACATGAGTGTCGAACAGATTCTGCGCAATATCAACGACGTGCCGGATAGTATCCGCATGGCTGTCCGCAACAATGGCGGCGGCTTTGCCAACCACAACTTGTTCTGGCGGACGATGAGCCCGAATGGCGGTGGTTCTCCCGACGGCGACCTGGCGGCGGCAATTGATGCGGCCTTTGGTAACTTTGACGCCTTCAAGAGTACCTTCAGCAATGCCGGCGCGACCCGTTTCGGCTCCGGCTGGGCCTGGTTAGTCCTCCAGGGCGGCGGTGGACTGGCCGTGTACAGCACCGCCAATCAGGACAGCCCCTACATGCAAGGGGACACCCCTCTGCTGGGTTGCGACGTCTGGGAACACGCCTACTATTTGAACTACCAGAACCGGCGGGCTGACTACATCGCCGCCTGGTGGAACGTGGTGGATTGGGAGGCAGTCGCGGCCAACTATGCGGCTGCCAAATAAGACGAGTGGTGTATAATAGGCAAGTGTGTCCGCCCACGATGGCCGGCCACACTGGAATCATCGATCTAAGAAGAGGAGTTAGTCTATGACCCACATCATCACCAGATTATGCCTGCGCGACACCGCCTGCGTCGATGTGTGCCCGGTCGAGTGTATGATACTTGGCCAGCCGGAAGTGGAGTGGCCCTGGTTATACATTGACCCCGACACCTGCATTGATTGCGGCGCTTGCGTGCCGGAATGCCCTTATGAAGCGATTTTCCCGGAAGAGGAAGTGCCGATGGATTATGTGGCTCGCCAGGGTGTCTGGATCGCCAACACCAAGGCGTTGCTGCCGGACGGTGTTCCATTTGAGGGCGAAATTGACGGCCACCACGTCAAGCTGCTCAACGCCAAGGAGTTGCAAGGCGGCGAGGAGTTCGACCTGACGGAAGACATTGAGGCGAATTACCTGTTCTTCAGCGAAGGACCGGGCTACAGCGCGCTAGACATGTAGGTTTTGACCGGGTTCCCGCCCGGCCGCAATCTATCTTTACCTTTGCAAGCAACCGGGTTGGTTAGCCGGGTATTCTGCGAATACCGATGACCAATCCGGTTTTTCTTTCCCTTGCAGATCTGAGGACAAAACCCTGCAGCTCTTTCAGCGAGAGCTGCGGGGAGTCCAAACTGACTTGATTGGAGAACCCTGGAGCTGACAATGAGCAACTACCGCATCGAGAAGGACTCGCTGGGTGACGTGCCGGTGCCCAGCGGGGCATATTGGGGCGCACAGACCCAACGAGCCATCCACAACTTCCCCATCACCGGCCTGAAACCCTATCCCGCCTTTGTCTGGTCAATGACCTTGATCAAGCGGGCGGCAGCCGAGGTAAACCGGGAGCTGGGGCTGTTCCACGACAAGGAGGCGGGTGGGCGACGGATCAGCGCGCACGATCTGGCTCAGGCAATAATAGACGCCGCCGATGAAGTGCTCGCCGGCCAGTTGGCTGACCAATTCGTGGTGGACCCCATCCAGGCGGGCGCCGGCACCAGCCACAACATGAATGTGAACGAGGTGCTGGCTAATCGAGCTAACGAACTGCTGGGCTTCGGGCTGGAGGCAACGGGCAAGCCGGTGCACCCCAACGATCATGTCAATATGGCCCAATCCACCAATGACGACATCCCAACCGCCATCCGGCTGGGCTGCCTCTGGCGCTTGGACGAGCTGCTGGGGACGCTGGACCAGCTGGCGGCAGCCTTGCGAGTCAAGGCGGTCGAGTTTGATCCGGTGGTCAAGAGCGGTCGCACTCACCTGCAAGATGCGGTGCCGGTCCGGCTGGGGCAGGAGTTTGGCGCTTACGCGCGTTGCGTGGAGCGCGATCGCGCCAAGATCGCGGCGGCGGGCGACGGCCTGCGTCGCCTGGGTATCGGCGGCACGGCGACCGGCACCGGCCTGAACGCCCACCCCGAATATCATCCCCGCATGATTGACACGCTCAGCCGGCTGAGCGGCCTGGAACTGCACGAATCCGACGACCTCTTTGAAAGCATGCAGAGCATGGCTGATCCGGTGCATTTCAGCGGCGCGCTGCGCACGCTGGCCCAGGACCTGGGTCGCATCGCCAACGATTTCCGCTTGCTATCTTCCGGGCCGAGCACCGGCCTGGACGAAATTCGCTTGCCGGCCGTGCAGCCGGGTTCCTCCATCATGCCGGGCAAGGTGAACCCGGTGCTGGCCGAGATGCTCAACATGGCCATGTTCCAGGTAATGGGCAACGATTTGACGGTGATGATGGCCGGGCAGGCCGGGCAACTTGAGCTGAACGTGATGATGCCCATCATTGCTTACAACTTATTCCAGAGCATGGACATCATCATTAATGCGGTCAACGCTTTCACCACCCGCTGCGTGGAGGGGTTGAAGGCCAACTCGGAGAAGGCCTACGGCTGGCTGGCAAAGAACGCTATTCTGGTTACGGCGTTGAACCCGGTGATCGGCTATCTGAAGGGCGCCGAAGTGGCCAAGGAGGCGCTAAACACCAATCGCACTGTCCGGGAAGTGGTGATCGAGAAGGGCTATCTCTCGGCCGAAGACGCCGACCGCCTGCTGGATGTGCGCGCCCTTACCGAAGGCGGCATCCACGAGTAAGCCGGCATTTTCCCCTGCCAGGGACGCGCGCCGAATTGAAAGTTCATCCAGGGGCAGGAAGTTGACTGCCATCAACTTCAGCCGCGCGCACTATGAGCAGATGATGGCGCACCTGCTGCGGGTCTACCCCCAGGAAGGATGTGGCCTGCTGGCCGGCAGAGGCGACCAGGTCGCCGGCGTTTATCCGGTCACAAACATCCTGCGCAGCCCGGTCGCTTACGAGATGGATGCGCGCGAACAGGTGTTGGCGATGCTGGCAATCGAGGATGCCGGCCATGAGCTTCTGGCCATATTCCATTCGCATCCCCAGGGGCCGCCGGCCCTGTCAGAGAGCGATTTGGCGCAGAATCTCTACCCGGATGTGTGGCAGATCGTAGTTTCCCTGGCTGATAGACAGCGGCCGGTCGCCCGGGCCTTCCGAATCAGCCAAGGCCAGGTGCAGCCAATTGAATTGCGAGTACAGTAACGAATTGCGCCCATTGGGGTTTTATTATTTACTGCCGGTCGCACGCCCTGCTTGCGATTTGTGGCCGGTAGCCAACGGGCCTGGCCGCCGGCAACGCCTGCCGCTGTCAGTCAGCCGGCGTCGAGAGGAGAGAGGATGACGGGTTTCCTGCTTGTTTTGTTGACCGCAGTAATCGGCTACCTTTGGGGCGCCATTCCCTTCGGTTTCCTGTTCGTGCGCTGGACCAAAGGAATTGACCTGCGCGATGTGGGCAGCGGGCGCACCGGCGGAACCAACTCCATGCGTGCTGCCGGCCCGCTTGTCGGCGCATTGACCGGCCTGAGCGATGTGCTCAAGGGGGCCTGCGCCATCTGGCTGACCCGTTGGCTTTTGGGCGACTACTTTGGCGAGATGCTCCCCTGGGCGCTTGTCCTGGCCGGTGTGATGACCATCGTCGGCCATAACTGGTCTATCTTTCTGCGCTGGGGCGGCGGGGCCGGCACCGGTCCGAATATCGGCTGGGCGTCGGCCATCTGGTGGCCCATGTTTCCCATTGGGCTGCTGGTCGTGCTTGGTATGCTCCTGCTCACCGGCATGGCTTCTGTCGCTTCTCTGGCGATGGCCTTCACCATTCCGCTGGTATTCGCCATCCGCTACCTGCTGGGTATAGATCCTACCCCGGCCTATGCGATAGGCGGTCTGGTCACGGCCTTCATTGTGGCCTGGGCATTGCGGCCGAACATCAAGCGCCTGCTGGCCGGAAACGAGCGAATCGTGGGGCCGGCGGCCAAGAGGCGCGAACGCCGGATGGCGGCCAAACAGGCGGAGAGTTAGGCGTCCCCCTCGGCCGGCGTCTTGGTCAGGAACTCATATAACATCAAGCCCATATTATCGAAGCGCACGCTGCCGATATTGCCCAGGCCGAACGCCGATTGGGTATCGCTGGTCAGGTCGAGCGTTGGGTACTGCTCGGCCCAGAGCGTCTGCATCGCCTCGTAAGTCGCCAGTTGGCCGGCGGTATCGAGTGGGTCCAGTAGCCGAAGTTGGGCGACCAGCGTATCCATCTCCGGGCTGGCGAAGTTGGAGCAGAGCAGGTCCGTGTTGGTAATAAAGTAATCCATCCAGCCCATCGCTGCCGGGAAGCGCGTCGGCCAACCCAGCGGCGGCCAGCCCAGCAGGAAGGCTGGATACTCACAGGCCACCATCTGGGCGCTGTACACTTCCCAGGGAGCGCCCTCCAGAGTCACCTGAAAGACGCCGGATTCCTCTAATTGGGCCGCAATCGCCTGGGCGTACGCTTCCTCCATTGGCCCGTAGCGTCCGTCATTCAGGTGCCAGAGAGTGACCTCCAGCGGGTTCTCTTCGCTATAGCCCAGAAAACCCATCAGAGAACGCGCTTGTTCCAAATCTCGCTCGGGGAAAACAGCGAGATGTCCAGGGACATCATCCGGCACCGGGCTTTCTAGCGGGCGGCGCTCGCCGGCAAACACCTGTTGGGCCAGCGCTCCCTGATCAATCGCATAGGCGGCAGCCTGGCGCACGGTAGGATTATTCCAGGGGGGATTACTATGCTCGAAGACCAGGTAGCTCTTGAAGGTAATTGGGCCCTCCCAGGTCAGCATGCCGGGAATGGATTGGGGGGCGCTGGCGTCGTTGTCGGACATGCCGACCCAGGCCATGTCAATGGCGGCCAGTTGCAGCGCATCCGCCGCCGCGCCCGCATCCGGGAAGAAGCGCAGTTGCACGTTTTCGATGTTCGGCGAGCCAAAGCCGGTCGGCAGGTTTGCGTTTCGCTTCAGTTGCACGCGATTGCCTACCTCCCACTCGATGATCTCATATGGGCCAATGCCGCTGCAGTTGTGTCCCGGGTCCTCGCTGGTCGCATAACACTCTTGATTGGCCACGAAATAGGCCGGCGTCGCCAGCACGCTCAGGAAATAGGAGGCCGGCTCCTTTAAGACCAGCTTTACACGGTTGGGCGCTTCCACGACTACCGCGTCGCTGTCAGCCAGGAAATCTCCGTCGCTGTCTTTCAGGAAGGAATTGATGTGCCAGTTGCCGCCGGAGGCCGCGCGATCGATCGACCATTTCACATCCTCCGCCGTTAAGGGTGTGCCGTCCGGAAAGACGAGATCCGTGCGCAGGTCAAAGGTGTATTCCAGGAGGTCGGGGGATACGGTGGGCATGCCGGTGGCCAGCACGGGGACCAGGTTACCCTCCGCATCGTACATGATCAGCCCACTGGACACATTGCGCCGGATCTCCCAGCCGATCCGGCTCGGCCCGGCGATGGGATCGATGCCGTTGTCCGGGCCAATGACGCCAACTACCAGCACATCGGCCGGCGTGCCGACCAACGATTCGCCCGCCTCCAACGTCTCGCCCGATATGAGCCAGTTCCTGGTCAATCTTTCGGTCGTGCCGTCGGCCGTCGCTTCGGCGATAGCGGCGTTCAGCTGGTTCAGCAGCAGCTCATTGCCGGCATTGACCGCCATCACATGTTGCCGGCTGGAGATCCAGGCCGCAGGGCCGGGGCCGCCCACGATCTTCAGTTGCTGGAAATAGGTTTCCGCAAATTGGCCGGCGTCGTCGTGATCAATGATCACGCCGCTTACTTCGCGATTGATCAGCCCCTGCAACGCCGCACCCACCGAGTCATAGAACTTGAGGTCCGTCTCCAACAGGCCGACATCGTCCAGGGCCGCTTTCTGGCCAAAGGAGCCGCTGACAACACCAACTATCATTCCCGGGGCCAGACTGGTATAGGATTGGATGTTGCGCTCATTAGCCAATACCACCAGCACTTGGCCCACTTCCAGATAAGGGTCGGTGTAGCGGATGCCCTCCATCGGCTCCGGCGTGATGTACGGAGAGACCGCCATATCGAAATCGCCGGCGGCGACACTGGCCAACATGCCGTCGAAATTGGTGACCACGAACTCATGCTCCCGATCCAGGCCGGCCATTATGGCGTCCAACAACTCCGCGTCATACCCGACAACGGTGCCGAACTCGTCGAAATATTCAAACGGTGGGTAAGGGGCGGTCGTAGCCACCGTCACGAAGGTATCCGAGAGCATTTCGGCCGTCGGTGAAAGGGGCGCTGCATCCGTTGGTGGAGCAGACGTAGGGGCCGGAGACTCTTCGCCGGGTTCTTGCTGGCATGCGGCCAGCCCAAACAGCAGCAACAGCGTGAGCAGGAGTACGCTCGTCAAGGGGTTCTTATGCACTACCACTTCCTCATGGACTTTCTTTGAGGGAGTATAGCAACGGCTCCGTTGGGGACAAACGTAGAGCGCGGCCGGCTGTTCAGATTACAAAGCCTTAATCTGCCATCCTAAGAGCCGGCTCGATGGTTCAAAGCGAAACGACGACGCCCAGCTCCTCCCGCGCAGCGTTTTGCAGGGCAATCGAAGCGGCGACCGCGTCCTGCGCCGCCACGCCGACAGATTTGAAGAGGGTGATCTCGTCGGCGGATTGCCGGCCCGGCTTGCGGCCGGCGATAATCTCCCCCAGCTCCGCATGGATATGCGCCGGCCCGATCGCGCCTGATTGCAAAGCCATGATCAGCTCGCCGGCTTCCTCTAGCGCCGCCTCTCGTGAGTCAACCACGACCAGGGAAGCGCGGACCGTCTGCTCATCCAACTCCTGCATTTGCGGCGTAAACGAGCCGACCGCATTGATATGCGTCCCCGGCTGCAAGGCATGAAAAGGAAACACCGGCGTCAAAGAGGTGGTCGCGGTACAGACGATGCCGGCTCGTGAAACGGCTTCTTCGGCGCTGGCGGCGATGTTTATGTTCGCCGGGATCGATCCGTAGCCGGCCATCGCGGAAGCAAAGTCCGCCGCATGGGCGGGGTTTGGGCTATACACCCATACTTCCCGGATGTCGCGCACGCAGCAGACCGCCTCCAATTGGGTGCGCGCCTGCACGCCGCTGCCGATGATGGCCGCCACTTTCGCTGAACGCCGGGCCAGCAAGTCGGTCGCCGCGCCGGAACCGGCCCCGGTGCGAATGGCGGTCAACGTGCTGCCCTCCAGCAGGGCAACCGGCCGGCCGTTCGCCGGGTCAAGCGCCAGCACAGCGGCACGAATGGTTGGCTCCTGCCAGGCAGCGTTTTGCGGGAAGACGGAAACGATTTTCACTGCCAGCGCGTCATCGGCCGGCAGATAGGCGGGCATGACCAGCGTGACGCCCCCGCTACGCTGCACATCAATACGGCTTCTGAGAGGGGTGATGGCCAGGCCGGCGGAAAGCTGCGCGAAGGCTGCTTTCATGCCCTCAATGGCATCCGGCATGGGCAGCGCCCGGCGCACCTCGGCAGCGTTTAGTATTCGCAATTGCATGTCAGGCCACCGATACCAAAAAACCCCGCAGGTCTCGCCATTATCCGTCGCAGAGCAAAAGATGGCGGGCCAGACCTGCGGGGTTTCTC
>CAYVQP010000017.1:60041-62497 GCA_964452775.1 uncultured Ardenticatenaceae bacterium
CCGTCGCAGAGCAAAAGATGGCGGGCCAGACCTGCGGGGTTTCTCTGAGAACCAGGCGAGCTGACCGCTCACTCTTACTCGATGCCCAGATACACCTTCTGCACTTCCGGGTTCTGCTGCAAGGCTTCGGCGGTGTCGCTGAGCGCGATTGCGCCGGTCTGCAACACATAGCCCCGGCTGGCGATCTGCAGCGCTTTGTGGGCATTCTGCTCGACCAGCAGAATTGTCATTCCTTGCCGGTTGATCTCCTCGATGGTGTCGAAGATGGTGTCCACCAGTATGGGGGCCAGCCCCATTGACGGCTCGTCCATTAACAGCAAACTGGGGCGGGACATGAGCGCGCGCGCCGTAGCCAGCATCTGCTGCTCGCCGCCGCTTAATGTGCCGGCCACTTGCTTTTTCCGCTCCAGCAGGCGCGGAAAGAGCTGGTACATGCGCTGCAAGTCTTCATTGATGCCGGCTTTATCGTTGCGGTGGTAAGCGCCCATTTCCAGATTTTCGGTTACGCTCAGCCGGGCAAAGACGCCGCGCCCTTCAGGGACCATGGCGATGCCGCGCGGGACCAGCTCATGCGCCTTGAATTGGGATAGGTCCTGACCATCAAACGTAATCGAGCCGTGCCTTGGGCTGAGCAAGCCGGAGATCGTGCGCAGGGTCGTCGTCTTGCCGGCCCCATTCGCGCCAATCAGCGTGACCACCTCGCCCTTTTCAACCGTCAGCGAGATGCCCTTCAATGCATGGATATTCCCGTAGTAGGTATGAACGTCATTGAGTTCCAGCAGGGCCATCTTACGGCTAACTCCTTCGTTCAGGCATGGCCGGCCATAACAGCGCCGCGCCCCAGGTAGGCTTCGATCACGCGCGGGTTACTCTGCACATCTGCCGGGGTTCCCTCAGCGATCTTCTCTCCATAGTCCAGGACAGTCACCTTTTCCGAAATCCCCATGACCACGCGCATGTCATGCTCGATCAACATGATGGTGATGCCGGTTTCATCGCGCAGATGGCGGATGAATTCTGTGGTTTCGGCGGTTTCGCGGGGGTTCATGCCGGCAGTCGGCTCATCCAGCAGCAACAGTTTCGGCTTGCCGGCCAGCGCGCGGGCGATCTCCAGCCGGCGCTGGTCGCCATAGGGAAGGCTGCGCGCCACCAGATCGCCCTTGCCTTGTAGACCCACGAAGCGCAGCAACTGGCGCGCTTCCTCCAGGGCGGCTTCCTCCTCGCGTCTGGTAGGCCGGGAGCGAAGAATGGCCCCAATCCAGTTGCTATTCAGGCGCGGCTCCATGCCAACCAGAATATTCTCTATTGCCGTCATCTGTGCGAACAGACGAATGTTCTGGTAGGTGCGGGAGATCCCCCGTCTGGTGATGCGGTCGGGGGAGAGGCCGTGGATAGTTTCACCGTCCAGCAGAATCTCCCCTTCGTTGATGGTGTAAAAGCCGGAAACACAGTTGAAGAAGGTGGTCTTGCCCGCTCCGTTTGGCCCAATGATGCTGGCAATAACCGCCTCGTCAATGGTGAAGTCAAGCTGATTGACCGCGGTAAGGCCGCCAAAGCGTTTGGTAACGGATCTTGCTTCAAGCAACGCCATCAGCGATTACCTCCATTCCGGTTTCCTCCTCCACTTCGTCAGGGCCTTGATCGCGAGCATGAAACTCGCGCCGGACCGCGGCTGATGGCCACAAACCTTCCGGCCTGGCGATCATCATGGCAATCAGCAATGCGCCGTAGATGAGCAGCCGGTATTCGGTAAACTCGCGCAAGAGTTCCGGCAGCCCGACCAGGACCAGCGCACCCACCACCACACCGGGCAGGCTACCTAACCCGCCGACGATAATCAGGCTGAGCACATTGATCGAGATGATCAGGCCGAAACTGTTGGGGAAGATAGAGCCTAACTTCGATGCGAAAATCGCCCCCGCCAGGCCGGCAAAGGCTGCGCCCATGCCGAAGGCCAGCAGTTTGGTGGTCACCAGATGGATGCCCATCGCCTCGGCGACATCTTCATCTTCGCGCAGCGCCATCCAACGCCGGCCCAGGCGAGCATCTCGCAAGCGCCAGGAGACAAAGGCGGCCAATACGCAGCCGGCCAGGATCAGGTAGTAGAAGTGCCCCGGGTCGATAAAGGTAAAGCCGGCGGTGGCAATCTCGGGACGCGGGATTTGCAAGATGCCTTGCGCCCCGCCGATCGTCTCCTTCAGCAAGTCGGAGGTCACCATCACACGGATAATCTCGCCAAAGCCGAGGGTGACGATGGCCAGATAGTCGCCCCTCATGCGCAGCACCGGCGTGCCGAGAATCAGGCCCGTCAAGGTCGCCGCCAGAACGCTGATCGGCACCGCGGTCCAGAAGTTCAAATTGGCTATACCCAGTTCACCCTGGGAGGTGAGCAGCCCCATCGTATAGGCGCCGATGGCAAAGAAGGCCACGTAACCCAGGTCGAGCAGGCCGGCAAA
>CAYVQP010000018.1:0-18305 GCA_964452775.1 uncultured Ardenticatenaceae bacterium
GCCCGACAAGGATGTCGGGGCTACGTGGTATGGCCCTGATTCAGGAGCGCCACAGCTTCTCGATTGCGGCCAAGATCCCCGCCGGCTCCTCTCCAATCTGCAAATGGTGACATTGAGCGCGGCTGACCACACGCTCAACCTGCGTCAGGTTGCGCCGCCAGACCTCCGGCGTATCGTAAAAGATGCTGTTGGCCATGATTGCCCGCCACACTTCGGCCGGCTCAGCCGGCTCGACAATGGTGTCCGGGCGATTTCCCCGGGCAAGCAGGCACAGCTCAATCGCCGCCGGCGTGATGGCATCGCTGATCACCAGCTGCGGGTCCAGCTCACGTAAATCCAGTACGTACTTCAGCTCATCTCGCACGGCTTCCGGCCGCAACAGCGGGCGCAAGTGCGGGAATTGATCCGCCATATCGGCCCTCAGCTTTCCCAGGCCTACCGGAAAGGCCACCAGGAGCGGGGGTCCCATGCCGGGCACGACGTGAATCATGCTGTCCGTGATCAGCCGGAAGCCCGCCTCCAGCAGGCGCAACGCAGTGGTGGACTTGCCCGTGTTGTGCGCCGCCATCAACATTAGCACGCGCCCGTCCCGCTCCAGGCAGGAGGCATGCAGCATGCCGAAGCCGCTGCCCAGGCAGAAATTGAGCAGGATGGTGTTCAAGAGCGCCCGGCTGAACAAGGCGGGTTGAGCGGCCAACTCAGGGGCCATCACCACCCGCGCGCTTCCCCGGCCCAGGTCCACAAACGCCTGTCCCCAACCCGCAGCGTGCAACATCAGCCATTGCGCGTCTCCCGAGTACCAGATTCTTCCCGGCAGGTCAGCCGGCGGCGGGCCGGGATTCACCCGCGCCGGCGCTACGACTACCTGTACCTCAAAGGGATCGTGGGCGGTCGCCGGCGCGCGGGAGTAGAGCGGCGTTGAGTAGGCGACGGCCGCCAGCGGTTGGGTTGAGTTGGCCGACATGAGCACCCGCCGCCCGAAAATCGTGAACTCGATCTGGTGGCGCGCCGCCGAACTGCGCCGGCCCCAGAAATCCTCGGGCAAATGACCGTAGGCCCCGTATGCTTCTTGCCACTCTGTCGTCATCGAAGCAGTCTCTCTATTTGCGGCGCGACCGTCGTCTCCGTCCGCTCAGCCGGCCGGTCGTGCAGCCAGGCCGGGGCGTAACCAGAGCAGATAAAGCGCTAACCCGCCGGCGGCAACCAGCCAGCCGGTTAACAGAAACACGAATGTTACCTGCGCCAGTGACGTGGACCACAGGCTAAGGCCGGCCAACTGTCCGACCAGCCCGCCGATGAGTAACATGACGAAGGGCCAGGGTCGGGTAGCCAGAAACAGGTTCAGCCAGATGGCCGCCAGACTGTAGCCCAGCATTGCCAGCCCTGTCCAGCCGAGCAGGGGCGCAGCCTGCGAGTATGCGCCGCCGGCCGCCAGCCGCACTATCGGGACAGCCAACAGAAAGTAGGCCAGGGCCAAGAACCCGCCGGTCGCGCCAATGACCAGCGCGGACTTGGCTAACAGCCGGTCGGGGCTGACCCCCGCGTTTACCCGCGAAACCACGCGCGGAAAGAGGATCACCAGCACGACCCCCGGCAGCACAGCCAGGATGCGGCGCAGCATGACCAGCGTGGCGTATGTCGCCGCAGGCTCATCGCCGTAGAGCCGGTTTACCCAGACCAGGTCCGCGGTCAGCAGCAGCATGTAACTGGCGTAGGCCAGCAGGGCGGCGAAGGAAAGCCTCCAGCCGGCCCACACCAACTGGCTGGACGGCTTCTCCGCCGCGCGCCAGACGCCTCGCCCGAGGAAAGCCAGGCCGGCCAGAAGCGAGAGCATGGCCGCCGCCGGAAACAGGGCCGTAGCCGCCAACGCGCCGCCGTCCAGCCAGCCAATGATGAGCACGGCCAAGATCAGCCGCCCGACGGCGTAGGCGGTGCGAGTTAACCCATAAGGTACAAATCGCTCGCGGCCCTGCAACATGCCGGATACCACCGGCCGGAGCCAGATGAACAGCAACATCGAGGCCGCCAGGCTGAACTCCGCAACCGGCAAGCCCAACCAGGCAGCCAATTGCTCCCGGCCCAGGAACAAAACGGCGAACATCAAGCCGCCAATCACGCCCGCCTGACGGAAGTAGACCTGAAAGATACCCCGGTGTTGTGCTGACGGCTGCGCTCCTTTCTCGCCGCCGGCCACGTAGCGCGCCACCACCGGCTGCAGAACGCCAAAGGCGGCGATAGCGGTCAGCAGCAGCGCGTTGACGGTCTGGACGGTGACGAAATCAGCCGGAACCAGCGCCCAGGCCAACAGAATGTGAAAGGCATAGTCGGCCACGTTGGAGAGCATGTCCACGCCAAACAGCATCCCTGCCTGCAGTGCGGTAGGCGTCAACAGGCGGGATAGTAGCTGGTTGGCCGGGGCAAGAAGGGTCGCCATGCGCAGTTTGGCCCGTTCCTACTCGCCTACGCCGAGCATGATGCCGGGTAATGCCGGCTCCCCGCCGGGCAGCGGCGCATCCGGCGCAGCGGCCGGTTGCTCCGCGGGCAATGCGGCGAAGAGGTCCACCGGCGCGGGCGGCCAATATTGCCCATGGCGACTCAGCCGGCGCACTTCCAGCTTGCGCTGCAGCGCAAAGCGCACGGTATCCAGGCCGACGCCCGCGTATTGCCAGGCGGCGCGCGCCAGGTGGCCGGCCCGCGCCCCGCTCCCTCCCGAGCCATATCGCCGGCGCAGGAAATCCTCCTCCGGCCACAGGTAGTGGGCGAAATCGAGCAGCCGGATGGGGCGGAAGACTACCGAGGCATGGTAGCCGAGGAGAAACGACCACGGCTGGGAGAGTGAACGGCCCTCGTAGGCGGCCAGAATGGCGTCGCCAAGGCCGATCATCATTCGCCGGCTGAGCGCGCCCTGCTTCGCGCGATGGAAGCGCGCGGGCATATCCGGCGGCGCCGGCGCGTCCAGCAAGCGGGCGCAAGTTTCCAACACCGCCGCCACGAGGCTCCCTGCGCCGGCGCGGTTGGCTGCTTCAACCAGCCGCTCCCAGGGAGGATCGTCGGCGGCCAGGCGCAACGCCTCGGCGATATCCAGGTAGTACATCAACATGCCGTCCGCCAGAATCAGTCGGGCCAGGTCGGGCCTGCCCAGGCTGTAGGGCAGGTAAACGGCGTGCTTGACCAGATGGATGCACAGGCTGATCAGCAGGTCCGGCCACTCCAACTCGAGCAGGGGCAATCCCCACAGCTCAGCCGGCCGGGCGCGGGCGAGCATGGCCTCGTAGTCGACGGTCAGCTGCGTGTAAGGATGATCCAACAGCCAGTGCGGCTCAATCCAGATGGAGCGGTCGGCATTGCACCGTTGTTGGTGCAGGTGATGGCGGTAGTAATAGCGGTCGTCCAGCAGGGGCCGCCACCAGCGGCCATAGTCCATGTCCCGCTCCAGGATCTCAATGGCCGCCGGCACGTCCGCCCGGCGCAGCAATAAGTCAATGTCCGCGCCGGGCCGCATGGCCGGGTCGTTGTAGAGTTTCTCGCACAGCCAAAGCCCCTTAATCACCACCACCGGCAGATCGCGCCGGGCGGCCGATTCCAGGAAGGCGTACAGGGCCTCCCCCAGGTAGCCGGCCCAGAAAACGTGTTTGCGGTTACCCCGAGCCAGCGCCTGCGCGCTATCTGCCGGCAGGAGCAACGGCGCATCCAGTCCGGACAGCGCCCGCTGCAGCATCGTTTGCGCCTTGTTGCGCAGCGCCAGGCTGACCAGGGCCGCGCCATCCAGCTCCGGCGGAACGGCCAGCGCCGACGGCGCGCGCCAGTTGCGCGCGCAGGCCCATAAGAACTCTTCATGCGGCAGCAATCACCCGGTCTCCTCTTGCGCATAGGGTCGCGCCAACCTGCGGCCGCGACGCTCCCGGAATTCTGCCCGCAATGCAGCCATCCGTCCACTTCATCCACGGTAAGCGCCTGAAGGGGCGGGAAATCAGCCGGATATTCGTCATCAGGGATAGCTCTCCGGCGTCGCTTCATTCGCAGGTGCAACAAGTTCCCCCGCATAGTCAATTGCCAGCGACTCGAAGGCCAGACCCAGCAAACGCTGATCCCAGATGAGGCCCCTGATGCTCAGATCGGGCGGCCGCGGCTTCGCGTTGGGGAGGTGGAAGGCCAGTTCGTTGATTTCGCCGGGTCGCAGCAACCGGCTATCAAAGGCCAGGGTGCGCACCTCGCCGGCTCCCTCCCAGGGGGCCTGATCCCAATGCATGATCCCGATTGGGCTGCCGTTCAGGCTCAGCTCGACGTCTTGCGATCCATGGGCGCCAGCCACGATTGACAGGATAGCGGTAGGCTCATTGCCGGGCGGTCCAGACGGGATGAAGTACAACATGCTGTCATGACAGACCGACCAGCGAAAGTCGCCGCCGGGCTCAGCCCAGCCGGCGAAGAGCGCCTGGTTTCCCTGGTAACGAAGCAAGGGCAGGTAGGTCGCCGGCCGCAGCCCGGCGGCCGGTGCGCCGGAATCAGCCATCGAATCAGCCGGTGGATCCGTCAGCCAATACACGGGCAGGTAACCGTCGCCCGCAACGCCAATCTCTGCGCCCGGCAAGAGCGGGGCCAGGGTATCATCGCGCGGCAAGTAGGCCCGGTACTTCACGTGTTGAAGCTCGCACAACATGCGGTTCGTCGCCAACGGTTGGGCGAAATGCCAGGAGAACATGTCTCCCCAACCGGCAGCCGGATCGGGACTGACCATCAAGTTCCAGCTGGCCGATGCCAGGTGATACATTCCCTGGCCGGCGTGTAGCAGGGCGGCGAGCGCACCCAGTGTGGCATACGCGCCAACGGCCAGCCGGCGAGCGCGAGGGGACATGGTGGGGATATTGGCGCGCCAGGCGTATACCGACAACAGGACAAATGCGGGAAAGAGGTCGGTCATCAAGCGCGGTCCGAATGAGGAGCCGCCCCACCAGGTTCCAAAGCGGGCCAGCAGCGCCATGTGCAGCCCAATCCAGCCGGCGCACATCCAAAGCAACGGCTGGCGGCGGACCTGACGCCAGCCGGTGATCAGCCCCGCCAGCACCAGGACCAGGAACGGGCTGTAGACAAACACGCCGCGCGATGGGCTGATCAAGTTGCCCAATAGCGGGATGAGCGCCGGATTGCGCGGAACCTGCAGCCGGGATGGCGCGTAATAGGCGGGAAGGAACGAACCGTAGGTGATCCGCGACCAGCCCAGGTAGAGTGCGAGTAACGGCAAGGCAACGGCGGCGCTCTGCAGGAAGTAGCGCCGGCTGCGCCAGAGCAGGTAAGTCATCGCCGGGATGATAAAGGTTACTGCCGTCGGCCGGCTGACGTACGCCAGAAACAGCGTCAAACCGAACAGGCATGGGCGCATTCGGCCAACAACCTCTTCGCGGACCAGCATCCAGAGCGCGAGGCAAATGAATAGCGTCGTCAGGTTCAGTGTCCAGAAGGCGCTGCCCAGGGTGCTGAACAGGGTGCTGCCAAACACCGAGACGGTGGCAATAAGCAGGCCCGGTCCGGCATCTAGGTAGTAGCGCGTGATGCGGTACAGGATCAAGTAAACGGCAATCACGCTCAGCCCGGCCAAGATCATCTGCAGGGTGTAGTTGTCCTCGGTCAGCATGTCCGCCCCGGCCAGCCGGGCGAGCCACACGAAAGGCGCAGCAAGCAGGGATGGGCCGGCCGGGAAGTAGGGGAAGTAGTGGTCCCCAATCTTAAAGATCAGTCCTGCCGCCCGGTGCTCGGCGAAGCTCCTGCCCAAAATCTGTGCTTCACGGTAGATATCCAGAGAGACCTGCCCGGTATCCAGGAACGCTTGAGACACCACCAGCGTCAACCTGGGGTCCGAGTCTACGTTGCGATTGACGGCGAAGTAGGAAATGACAAATAGGGCCAGCGAGGCAAGGGTCAAGAAGACCTTCTCAGGCTGAATCCTTGTCCTACGTCCTAACATTCTTCGTGCTCATCACACATTGGGTTACTTCGCATCCATCAACCCCAAATTCTGCCCACACTCCCGGCCTCTGTCCAATGAGTTGCCGGCAGCAATGGCGAGCATCGCTGACTTTGGAAAGCGGGCGTCACTTTGGCTATAATTCGACCCATGCGGCCGCGGGTCATCCTACTTGCCACCAATCACAGCTACCGCACGCCGGCATTCATCGCCGCGGCGCAGCGGCTGGACATCGAGCTGCTCGTTCTGCGCGACTGGCCGGCAACCCTGGCTGCGGAGCTGAGTTTTGGCTATGGCGCACCCTTCAACGAGCCGGAGCAGGTGCTGCGATTGCTACGCCAACTGGCGGCGGAGGGGCCGATTGCCGGCGTGCTGGCGGCGGATGACGTCGGCGCTCAACTGGCGGCGCTGGCCGGAACGGAGTTGGGACTACCGCACAACGACCCGGCTGCGGTCGAGGCGGCGCGCGACAAATATGTCATGCGCCGGGCCTTGCAGCGAGCCGGCGCGCCGGGACCCGCCTTCCGCCTCTTCAGCAGCGAGGACGGCCCCGACTGGATTGCCGCCCAGGTGTGCTATCCATGCGTGCTGAAGCCGACCCGGCGCACCGGCAGCCAGGGGGTCATGCGCGCTGACAGTCCCGGCGAACTCGTCCCGGCGATAGAGCGACTGGTAAGGCTGTTGCATCGCGTGGACGCCGGCAGCGGCCCGCCCTGGCCGCTGCTGGTGGAGGATTATGTCCCCGGACGGGAAGTAGCCCTGGAAGGATTGCTGGTTGACGGAGAGCTGCATGTGCTGGCGCTCTTCGACAAGCCGGATCCGCTGGAAGGGCCGTTCTTTGAGGAGACCGTTTACACGACCCCCTCCCGGCTGCCTGCCGAGACCCAGGCGCTGATTGCTCGCCGGAGCGCGGAGGCGGCGGCCGCGTTGGGCCTGCGGCGCGGGCCGGTGCACGCTGAGTTGCGCTTGCCGGCCGGCGACGCCTGGATTGTGGAGATCGCCGGGCGCTCCATCGGCGGCCTCTGTTCGCAGGCGCTGCTGTTTGGGGTGAGCAGTTCATTGGAAGAGCTTATCTTGCGCCAGGCGGCGGGGTTGCCGTTGGGCGACCTGACCCGCCGGCCAGAGGCGAGAGGGGTGATGATGATCCCCATCCCGGCCGCCGGCATTTTGCGCGGCGTGTATGGGCTTGCCGAAGCGGAAGCTCTTCCCGGCATCGAAGCGGTGACCATCACCGCGCCACTGCACAACCGGCTGGCCCCGTTGCCGGAGGGGGATAGTTACCTGGGCTTCATCTTTGCCCGGGCGGAAGCGCCGGCCGAGGCGGAAGCGGCGCTACGTCGCGCCCACCAGGTCCTGCGCTTTGACATTGAGCCGCTGCTGGAGCTCAGGCCGGCGGCTGAGGCGGCCCTGCGGTGAACGAGGAGGGCGGGCGCTTGACTCGGGCCGCTCACGGCCTGGAGAACCGTTTCGACCGGCTGAAGAACTGGATCGGCAACCGCATTGGCCCCGATGACCAGGCGGCCATACACCCCTACCTGGGTTACGGCGACGCGCGCCGCCTCTTCATTCATGGCCGGGTGCTGGAGGGATACGAGCACAAGCCGGCCGGCGAACATGATCGCGCCTGGCGCAACCTGTGGCAAACGTACCGGCGGATGGAGAGCGACGAAGTGCCCTTTGCCCGGCTGAGCGCCCACCTGACCGGCGATCCGCGCCCTGCCACCGCGGACGATGAGGGCTACTTTCACTTCTGGATGGACAATCTCCCCGACAGCAGCTATGACCTGGAGCTGGACGCCGTGCATTGGCGGCAGGTTCCCCTGACCCTGCAGGAGCCCGACCCGCCGGGAGAGGCGGCGCGGGCCATCGCCCTGGTCCAAATTCCCCACCAGGACGCGGCATTCGGCGTGATCAGCGACCTGGATGACACGGTCTTGCTCAGCCACGTGACCCAACGCTTGCGCATGGCGCGCACCATTTTTCTCAGCAATGCGCGCTCCCGACGCATGTTTCCGGGGGTAGCGCCCTTTTACCAGGCACTGCGGGCCGGGGTGAGCGGACCGCAGAACCCGCTGTTTTATGTTTCCAGCAGCCCCTGGAACTTGTACGACCTGTTTGTGGAGTTCTTTGAGCTGAATGATATTCCGGTTGCGCCGCTTTTCTTGCGTGACTGGGGGGTGCGGGACAGCGAGCTGTTGCCCACTCGCCATGGTGTGCACAAGCGAACCGTGATAGAGCAGGTGTTGACGTTTTACGACCGGTTGCCCTTTATCCTCATCGGCGACAATGGGCACGAGGACCCGGAGATATACTTGCGGATGGCCCGCGCCTTTCCCGGCCGCATCCCCGCCGTCTACATCCGCGATGTGGCTCGCAAGCGCGAGCGCCGGGAGCAGGTGGGGGAACTGGCGGATGCTTTCGCCGGCGCGGGCAGCGAGCTGATCCTGACCAGCAACACCATGACCATGGCCGGCCACGCCCTGGGACGCGGCTGGATATCGCCGGCCGGGCTGAGTGAGGTCGCCGCCGTTCAGGACAATTAAGCGCCGACCCGCATTGGCCGGCCCGGCTGCTCAGGAAGTGACGAGTTCCGGCGGCAGATGATCCAGGCGGTTCGAGTAGACCAGCGCCATGCCTCGCTCGCGAAAGTCAATGCGCGTGATGGCCGTGTTGTTCAGCGAAAACCAGAACGGTTCGACCAGCTCGACTTCCTCCCGGCCGAGGGCATCGGCGAAGAGCGCATGCAGAAAGGCCTGATAGAAACCCCCATGGCTGAAAAGCGCGATGCGCAGTTCCTCGCCGTCGTTGGTTGCGGCATTCTCCACTTCTTCATCATCATCAAATGGGCTTGCGGTTGCGACATGGCTCGCGCTACGGAGGCGACGAATGCGCTCAACCAGCCGGCAGGCGCGCTCGTATTGTTCCTCGCCCGTCTCCGCCGGCCGGTTCCACCAGCCCTGGCGTCCCCAGTTCTCCGGGAAGTGGGCCAGCGGAAAGCCGGCTTGCAGCTCGCTGACCGTAGCTCCCGGCAGTCCCGTGCGCTCGTCCGACTCCGGGTCCAGTTCAAAGATCCCGCCGCGCTCGTGCAGCTCTTCCCATACCACCAGGGGTAACCCCAACGTTTCGGCGACGGCTTGGCCGGTGAGCAACGCCCGCACCATTGGGCTGCAATATAGGTGGGTCAGGTTGAAACCATTGGCATTGCGCGGGTCGTGCCGGGCGGTTTCGACCAGGCCGTTGCGCCGGCCGGCGAGGAACTCAGCCAGCCGTCGCGCCTGCTCCCGGCCCGTAGCGGTCAGGTCCGGGTCGGGCGAACGCCCCGCCCAGTTGGCGGAACGGTTGTATAAAGCGTTGTTCTCTGATTCGGCATGCCGGATGAAATATAGCTGCATTCTCCATTCCTGTGCGCGGCTCCGCAGAGCCGGCCTTTGTGCTTCTCCCCAGTATAACCCGCCGCGTCGAACTCCGCAGCCCTTTGCCGGCTTGACGCACCCGGCCAATTGATAGAAGATTTCTGCGGTGAAACGATGGATCACAGGGCGATTGAAATGCGCGCCGGAGTAAGCAGCGTAGTGACGGCCCGCGCCGGGGCAATGCGGCTCCTTGCCGGCGCGATGTTCCTGCTCGTCCTGCTGCCGGCAGCCTGCCGCCAGCCCTACCAGATGAGCGGCACGGTGTTGGCGGAGCCGATTGCCGCCCCGGACGCGGTGCTGGAAGCGGTGAACGGCCCGGTGACGTTGCAAGACTTTGCCGGCCAATACACCTATCTTTATTTCGGCTACACCCACTGCCCTGACGCCTGCCCAACGGCGATGGCTACGCTGAAGCGGGTGAAGGAGGAGTTGGGCGACCAGGCTGGGGAGATGGAAGTAGTCATGGTCACCGTGGACCCGCAGCGGGACACGCCGGAAGCGCTGGCCGGCTTTCTTGCCAACTTCGACAGCTCCTTTGTGGGCCTGTCCGGCGACCTGGAGGCCATAAGTAGTGCGGCCGCCCCATTCGGGATTACGTTTGCGCAGCATGAGGGCACGACAGCCAGCGGCTACCTGGTTGACCATACGGCCCGCATCCTCTTGCTGGACCGGCAGAATAGGGTCATCGTCATCTACCCGCACGACACCCCGGCGGACACGTTGGCCGGCGACCTGCAGCACTTGCTGGACAGCGAAGGCTAGATAGCCGGTGAATGGTGGCTTCAAGTGAAGCGCGGCGAATGGGTAGCAGCCGGCTTGCTGTGGGCGTTGTTGCTGGCGCTGGCCGCATGCGGCAGCGCGCGAAACGGCATTGAGGTCTCCGGCGCGCTTGCCCTACTTTCCCTGCCAACCGATACCGGCGCGTTTTACATGACCATCACGAACAACACCGGCCAGGACGACCGCCTTACCGGCATCAGCGCGCCCGGCTGCGGCGTGGTTGAGCTGCACGAGATGCGCATGGAGGGGGACATGATGACCATGAGGCCCGTGGAAGGAGGGGAAGTGAGGGTTCCAGCCGGGGAAAGCGTGGAGTTCGGTCCCGGCGGAGTGCACGCCATGTGTCTGCAGAAGACGGGCGAGTTTGCCGTTGGCGACCAGGTGGAAGTCAGCCTGCTTTTCGCCAACGCCGGCGAAGTTGTGGCCGGTTTCGAAGTGATTGACCCGGCCGGCGGTGTAGATAGCGATGGCTGACGCCGTACCTTCAACCGGGACCTTGAGCATGCGTGATCCCGGCGCAGTTCAGATTGAATCGCTAATCGTGCACATCGTGGATCCACGCGGCTCCGGCCTGACCCTGTCTGAGGCCCCCCTGCCGCTTGCCGGCGATGAGCTGCTACACGAGTACATCCAGAGCCACATCGCCGGCGCCCTGGGCGACAGCGCGGCCACGGCTGCCCGCTTCAAGAGCATTGACCAGGGCGCTCCTTCCGGCCAATGCGCGGGCATCTTCGCCGGAACCGTAGACTTCGTCGCCGGCAGCCGGGAGGTGGCCCGCAGCCTGTACGCCGTCCTGGCCCGCGACGGACGCACCCGCGGAGCCGATTTGGTAATGTGCTGGTACCGGGCGGAGGCGTTGCCGGGCGAGCGCTTTCTGGCCCTGCTGAAGCTGGACGCGGCCCAGGTATTTCGTCACCACGTTGGCGCGGACGCCCAGGGGCGCACCATCGTGAGCTTTGTGCCCCAGCCGGATGCCTTCACCCGCGAAAGGCTACAGAAGGCCGCCTTCGTTCAGGCGTTGGAGCCGCGTCACCCGGCCTATGACATGATCTTGCTCGACCGGCAGGTAGCCGACCGCCGGCGCCGCGACGTGGCCCGTTACTTCGCGGAAGGCTTTCTACAAACCGAGGAGGCCTACGACGACCGCCGGCGCACGGAGATGCTTTATCGAGCGGCAATCGTCGCCGCCAACCAACTGCGACCGGCGTTGTCTCCCGCCGAGCAGTCGGCCATTGAGGAGCAACTGCACGCCGCGCTGAGCGCCCGCCGCTTCGACCTGGAGAGCTGGCTGGCCGGGTTGCCCGTCTCGGAGTCGGCGCGGGCGGGATTCGGCGGCGCGCTGGCGGAGGCGCTGCCCGACCGCAGCTTCGACATTGACCCGGCCTGGGGCAGCCGGCTGGTCAGCAAGCGCACATTTCGCGGCGACTACGGTCTGCGGCTGCAGGTGCAGAGCGAGCAGTTCGACGAGCTGGTGACCGTCGAGCTGGTCAGCGGCCGGCCCGGACGCCGGCCCTTTTACCGGGTGACCATTGAGACGGAGAAGTGGGACGAGGTGGAGAAGTGACCGCGACGGTGGGCCAATGAACGTTGACCTGCGAGATCTCGCCGTCCCACTGGCGCGCTTCTTTGACGCGCTGGGCCTCGCCGCGCCCGGCCCGGCAGAGTACGAGGAGCTGACGTTGCTGCGCGCGGAGAAGGAAGACTTGCCGGCCGCCTCTATTGCCGGACTTACCCTCGAAACTTTGAACGCTCTTTGCGCCGCCTATGGGGAGGCGTTGCGCCTCGTCTTCCGGCTCGCCGACCTGCCGCTCTTCGAATTGCGCCCACCCGCGCCCGTCGAAGCCGGCGCCTTCGCCCGCTTTCAGGAGGACGCGCGGGCCTTGCCTCTCCTAACGCTCGATTTGCGGCTGGATAAGCAAGCGCTTTTGCGCGGCTTGCCGGGCGCGATCGGGCAACTTGAGCTGGCCTATCTCTTCCTCTTCCCGGTAACTCTGACCAACTACTTGCAGAAGGCTGCGCTGCCCGATCTGGAGGTGCTCTATGGGTCTCCTCAGGCTGGAGAGCCAGTCCAACCCCTCCGGCTGCTGATGCCGGGCAGCGATATCCTACTCGAGGGTCCACTGCTCGCCATCGCCGGCGGGACGCATGTCGAAGCCCTGCGTGGAGCGCCTGCCCCGGCAGACGTGGCCGCTCGGGCCGCCAACTGCCATCGTGTGGCGGTTAAGGAGCTTCGTTGGGAGTCTCCCTGGCTGCGGCTGCTCACCCCTTACCACCTGCAAGTAGCATCTTCGGGCTTTGATGTTCGGCCGGAGGCGCGGGTATTGCGCGCCCACCTGGTGAACATCCTGATACTTTACCTGGCGGAGAGAACGGTTTCCGGGCGCGATGGCCGGGTCTCTACCTTCGCCGGCAGCACGCGGGGAGTCGCCGTCCATCACCTATCCACGGCCGGCAGCGCTGATGTACCGGCCGGGCAGGTGCGACAATTGTTCGCCCTGTTTGAGTGGGCATACGCGCCGGAGTGGGCGGATGGCGAGCGGCTGGCGCTCACCCAGATTGCAATCGTGCGCGCCCTGGCGGACGCAGAGCCGGTTGATCGGGTGGCGCTGTTGTTAAAGAGCGCCGGCGGCATCCTCGACGAGTTGCGTTGGAGCTGGAAGGAGCTACTGGAAAATAGGGTGGGGGAGTATGTCGAACAGGTGCAGCAGGTGGAGAACTTCGTCAGCGAAACGGCAAGCGCCTATGCTGGGCAGGTCAACGACATGGTCAAGAGCCTGAGCGACACCATGCTGGCGGCGGTGGGCGTGGTCATCGCCTCGCTGCTGGCCTCGATTTTTCAGACGCCGTTCAGTGCCAGCGTCCTGCGGGTCGGACTGCTCGCCTACGCCGGCTACGTGCTGGCCTTTCCGCTGCTGTACAACATGAGCAATCAGTGGAGCCGGCGGGCCGCGCTGGAACGAGACTTCGCCTTTCGCCGCGCCCGCTATGAACAGCGGCTGCTGCCGGAGCGGGTGAGGGAGATTATGGGGGATGAGGTCAATGTCAGCCGCACGCGCTTCGAGCGCTGGTTCTGGGTGACGGCGGCGTTGTACCTGCTGGTCATTATCGTGACCGTGGCGGCCGCCCTGGTCGCGCCGGCGCTGATCAGGCCGGCTACCCCGTAGAACGCCTTGCTGCCCGGTCGCAGATGCCGGCGTCGTCTGCTAGAATTGCGCGCATTGTGACTGAGTCTGGAAAGCCACTGATTGTCGCCTTTGTCAGCGACCTGATGTTCTCCGTGCGCATCGAACAGGTCGGCGAAAGCATTGGCTACCAAGTACGCGTCGTTTCTGACCCGTCTATAGGCGGTAGCGGAACGGGCGCGCTCCCGGCCAATTCGCGCCCGGGCGAGATGCTCCACGGCCGGGGCGGCGAGCTATTCCGCCAGTTGACCGAATGGCAACCGGCCCTGCTGATCATTGACCTGGGCAACAAGAACATCCCCTGGATGCAGTGGATTGCCACCCTGAAGTCGTCGCCCGCCACCCGCCGGCTACCCATCCTCTGCTACGGCCCGCACGTCGAAGAGCAGCTGCTGGCCGACGCGAAGCGCGTAGGGGCGGACGAAGTGGTCCCGCGCTCGCGCTTCGCTTCGGCGATGCCCCGGCTCATCCAGGATCTTGCCCTGCAGCCGGATCGGGCGGCGGTGGAGTCAGCCTGTGCGGAAGCGCTGTCGCCGGCTGCTGAAGCCGGGATTGACTCCTTTAACCGCGGGGAGTACTACCAGGCGCACGAGGAGCTGGAGGCAGCCTGGAACGAAGACAAAGGAGCGGGCCGCGACCTTTATCGTTCCATCCTGCAGGTCGCGGTAGCCTACTATCAGGTAGAACGGGGCAACTACCGGGGGGCCTTGAAGATGCTGTTGCGCGTCCGGCAATGGTTAGCGCCCCTGCCGGATGTCTGCCGGGGAGTGGATGTTGCCCGGCTGCGCGAAGACGTGGCGCTGCTGCAGGATACCCTGACTGAACTTGGGCCGCAGCACGTGGATCAGGTGGACCGGTCGCTGTTCAGGCCGGTGAGAAAGGTTTAACGAATGGCGACGATCCCTCCCTATGTTGCCCAAAGCACATTTCTCGGCCAGACGCAGGTGCTCAAGGCGCGTAAAGTGGTCTGGTTTGAAGCCGGTCGCGGCAAAGTGACCTCCTTCTCGGAAAGTGAAGTGGGCATTACCGGCAAAATCAGCATCCTTACCTATAGCGGCGAACTGATTATCCGGCTGGCGCTCACCGACAACGACCCGCAGGCCGGCAGCGGAAGTTGCTTGCTGCAACTGAACAGCCACATTGACGAGAAGGCCCGCTATGAAGCAGATGGCCGGGAACTGATGGTGTCTGCCGTGTTGGGCGATAAGAGGCAAAACATCACCATCACTCGTTGCAACAACGGCCAACAAACGGAATGCCGGCTGACCGGTCACATTAACCAGACAGTACATCTGGACCCCACCTGATTCCGTGGCCGGACGTCCTTTCGCATATCCGCCTAAAGCTCAACGGCGATAATTCAACCCCTGCGCGCCTCCCGTATCACCTGCTGCTTGAGTTGCCAGAGGGATTCGGAAAGCGAGACGTGATAGACGTGCGGGTTAATCAGACGTTTCACGCCTTCGTCCAGCCGGCTTACATCCTCTATTCTGTTGCGCCGCATATCATCAATCGTCCGGTGGCCATAGGTCACCGCTCCGCCCTCCAGCACCTTTTCCAGCAGCGGCTCAACCCGGCTGATCTGCTCCCGCCGCAGCGTGCGCCGCATCTGCTGATGAGTGGGGTGGCGTAATTGGATGACCTCTTCCTGCGCCGGCTCCTCATCCTCCAGGCAAATCAGGTCAGCGGTGGCCCGCTCGTTGCGGTCATAAAGGCGCCAGACGCGCTTCCGGCCGGGGTTCGGCGTCTTCTCCGGCGTCTCGGAAATCTTGATTGCCGGCGTCCACTCGCCGCTCTGGTCCGCAATGGCCACCAGTTTGTAAACGCCGTCCAATGCGCTGTCCCCGGCGGAGGTGATCAGACTGGTACCCACGCCATAGATCAGCCGGTTTGCCAGCGCATCCGGGTCAACGCCATAGCTGCGCGCCTCCTGTCCAATTTGGGTCAGGATCTGCCAAATCGTCAGCTCGTCCATCTGGTTGGAGAGCACGATGCCGGCCTCCGGGAAGCCGGCGTCGTCCAGCATCTTGGCGGCGCGAATGCTCAGGTAGGCCAGGTCGCCGGAATCCAGCCGGATGCCCAATGGCCGGCGCCCCTTGCGGCGCAGTTCTTCAAAAACGGTGATGGCGTTCGGCACGCCGCTTTCCAGGGTATCCACGGTGTCCACCAGCAGCAAGCAGTCATCCGGATAAACATCGGCGTAAGCTCTGAACGCGCCTAACTCTCCTTCGCCGAGGGCCATGAATGCCTGCACCATGCTGTGCGCGTGCGTGCCCTTCGGCGGCGAGCCGAGCGCGGCGGAGATACCCAAGTTGGAGGAGTAATGCGCGCCGCCTATCAGCGCCGCCCGCGTCCCGGCGTTCACGCCCCGCTCGTGTCCCCGGCGCATGCCGAACTCCAGCAGCAGCCTACCGCGCCCGGCATGGTAAATCCGCGCCGCCTTGGTGGCGATCAGGGTCTGATAGTTGATCTGGTTCAGCAGGGCGGTCTCCACAATCTGGGCCATCGCCAGCGGGCCTTCGCAAACGGTCAGCGGCACTCCGGCATGGACGACCCGGCCCTCCGGAATGGCGTGGATGGTCAGGCCGGAGAAGTCCCCGTTGGCGCGCAACCATTCCAGGAAGTCATCGCTGAACAGCTGCCGGCCGGTGACCCCGACCTGGCTGCGCAGCACCTCAATTTCCTCTGCGCCAAAGGCGGCGGACTGCACCCAATCCAGGAACCACTCCAGGCCGGCCGCCACCGCGTACCCGGCCTTGTGATCGCCGTAGTCGGGATAACTGCGAAAAGTGTGCTCAAACATCGCCGGCCTCTGGTGGAGGCCGTAGCGATAGTAGAGTTGGGCCATCGTGAGTTGATACATGTCGGTAAATAGGATGCCGGAAGCCAGTGTGTCGTATGCTCTCATCTCCAACCTATGCTGAATCCCGGAAACACGGAGTTTCCGGGATTCTTATGGCTCGTTTGCCAGTTCAATCAATTCGTTCAAATCGTCAGACAACGCCTGCAACTCCTCGCCGTACAACGCCCAATCGCCGGCTTGCTGGGCCTCCTGCGCCGCCCGGAAGTGGTCGCCGGCCGAGCGAATCAGCGCTTCCACGTTGGCCGGCAACCCATCCGGCAACTCCACCGCGCCCTCCTGAACTTCCTCAACCGTCTCGTCTACCGCCCGGACGAACTCTTGCTGCAAGAGCGCGCTCAGCGCCTCGTCCAGCGTCTCCCTCATCGCAATGCGGTTGCCGCTGGCCACGATAATGCGTTGCAGCTCCGGCAGCGTGTTCGTCTCCGAGAGCAGATAGATTGGCTCCACATAGAGGAAGCTGTTGTTGATCGGCACCACGATCAAATTGCCGCGGATGACCTGCGAGCCTAGCTGGTCCCACAGCGAGAACTGCTGCGAGATCTCCGGGTCCTGCTCAATCAGGCCCTCAATCTGAATCGGGCCAAAGACCAGCTCCTGCTTGGGCAGTACGTAGGCCACAATCTCGCCGTAGTTGGGCGGGTCGTTGCGCGCGGCCAGCCAGGAGATCATGTTCGTCCGGCCCGCCGGCGTAAACGGCTGGATCAGCAGATACTCGGCTTTCTCTTCTCCCGGCAACGGGAAGGTCACATAATACGGCTCCATTGGCTTCTGTTCCCCCTCAATAACCTCCTCCGGCAACTGCCACAAGTCCTCGCGATTGTAAAACACCTGCACATCCTGCATGTGATAGGTCAGATACTGGTGCGTCTGCATCAGGAACAAGCCCTCCGGAAAGCGAATGTGCCTTTGCAGTTCCGGCGGCATATCCGCCAGCGGTTGGAAGAGTTCAGGATAGATGGCGTCGTAAGCCTGAATAATCGGGTCATCCACAGCGGCAATGTAGAAGTCTACCGTGCCGTGGTAGGCGTCCACCACTATCTTGACCGAGTTGCGAATGTAGTTGATCCCCTCGGGTATTGTGTCCGTCGCCTCGGGAGCGGGCCGGCTATACGGGAAGTTGCTGCTGACGGTGTAGGCATCCACCATCCAGAACAATCGTCCCTCCGAAAGCACCAGGTAGGGGTCATGGTCCAGCAGCAGAAATGGTGTAATCTCCCGGATGCGTTCGGTGATCTCGCGGTGGAACTGCACTCGCGTATCCGGCGTAATGTACTGGCTGAAAATCAGGTTCGCGTCTCCAAAGCGATAGGCAAGGGCCAGCCGGCGGAGGAAGTTGCTCACCGGCACACCACCTTCGCCGTCATAGCTGGTGTAGACGTTCTCGTTGCCCTGCGGGAAGTTGAACTCCTCCAGGCCGCTGCCCACGTAGACAACCTCGTCCGTCAGCTCCCCAAAGTACACTTCCGGCCGGGTCACTTGCAGCTCTTCCACCGTGGATTCCGGCGGCAAGTCCTGGATGTAAAAGTGCGGCCGGCCCTCGCTGGTCACTTCGTCCACCGGGTTCATCACAACCCCGAAGCCATGCGTAAACTCCAGCCGCTCATTGACCCAGGTGGGATCGGACAGCCCCTCCAGCTCACGAGCCGATAACATGACCTGTTGCGAAATGTCGCCGATTTCGTACCGGTCAATGTCCACGTCGTGAAACTCGTAGTAGGGCCGAAGTTCCTGCAACTGGGCGTAGGTCTGAAGCAGCGGCCGGTAATCCCACAGGCGAATGTTGGCCAGCGCCTCGCTGTTCTCGGCCAGGTCAAGCGCGGAAAGCTCGTCAATCTGGGCGGCCGGCCGCGGCTCAACATTGGCCAGGCCGAAGCCGTCCCTGGTAAAGGCGATGTTGTTCTCGATGTACGGCTCCTCCAATGCCAGCTCATTTGGCTCCACGATGTAGCGCTGCTGCAGCGAGGGATAGAGGCTGCCCAACACGAATGCGGATGCCAGCCAGAGACCGCCGGCAATCAGCGCCGGGCGCAGATCGGGCCGGAAGATGGTATAGGCGACGGTTGCGGCCAGCACCAGGGTCAAGGCGAGTTGCACGCGCAGGCCCA
>CAYVQP010000018.1:18405-25135 GCA_964452775.1 uncultured Ardenticatenaceae bacterium
TAGGCGACGGTTGCGGCCAGCACCAGGGTCAAGGCGAGTTGCACGCGCAGGCCCAGCAAGCCGGCGTGCAAATCGGTGTAGCCGGCGCCAAAGATCACGCTGCGGGTCGAAAAGAGCAGGTCATAAATCTCCAGCCAATAACCAAAGGCCCAGATCACCAAAATGATGCTCCCCAACACCGCCACGTGCTGCCGCAGGGCAAGGGGCAGCGCCTGCACCCGAATCCGGCCGCCCTGAAATGTGGGCAGGCTATTCAACACGTATATGGCCACGACGCCGGCCAGGGTGAGCAGCAACAGGGGCAGCAACCAGCCGTGCACAAAGCGGTACACCGGCAGACTGAAGATATAAAAACTCAGTTCGCGATGAAAGACCGGGTCGTAGCGCCCAAACGGCTGCTGATTGATGAAACGCAGAAACTGGTCGGCCCGGCCGCCCGCAGCGCTGCCCAACGCGAAGCTAAAGAAGAGCGCCGCCAGGACAATCAGCCAGCGCGACCCCTTGCTGCGCAGAAAGGGCGGGCCAAGTGGGGCGCTGTCCAGGGCCATGCGTCGGGCAAGCAGCCAGTTGGTCAGCAGCATTGTCGCGGCCAGTAAGAAGAAGAGCGCGAACGAACTTAGGCCGGCCCTGAAGCGGATCCACCAGACGCTCGTGTAACCCAGGTTCTCAAACCAGAGCCACTCGGTGTAGGTGGTCACCAGCCAGTTCAGGCCGGCCAGCAGGAAGAGCAGGAGCAGGATCAGCCACAGCCAGCGGCTTTTCCACCAGGCGGGGAAAGCCGGCGGCCGGCGTGGCGGGCGCTCTTCCGGCTTCTCCGGCTCCTGGGAGCGCCAGCCGGCTTCTTCCATCGCCCGGCGAAAGATCTCCGGAATGTCGTCATCGTATCGCCCCATGCTCGCTCCTTCCGGCGCACCATACAACTGCGCTCGCTCCCCTGATTCTAACGAAGTTTTCGGTTCAGGGCAGTCAAATGTCCGGCCGACTCAGCGCCAGCGGAATGGCTCCCTTGCCAACTCGCTTGGCCAGGAGTGTCCCAACATCAGTCCGGCCGCCAGCCGGCCACAGCAATCCGACCCCTTCGCGCCCATACCGTTGCCACCCGCGGCCACGAACAGACGTTCGCTGCCGGGCGCGCGGTCAATCGTCGGCGCCCCGCTGGGCGTGTAGCAGACGATGCAGCGGTTCGAGCGCACCGTGATGAACTCAGATTCCGGCATGACGGTTCGCAACGCCCGCTCCAGGGCCGGCCGGCAGCGGTCGCTATCGCCGCGCCGGAACCAATCGCCGGTTTCCTCGAGTGTTTGCGGCCATTCATCGGCAACGGTATTGGCCCCTAGCTTCGCGTAGTAGTGGCCGTCGGGGTATTGCAGCGGCGGCGTCAAGTACACCTGGCTTATCTCCGGATCTTCGATTGCATAGACCACCACCGGCATGTTCGCCCGCCGAGTCGCCTCCGCCGCGGAAACCTGCCCGAGGACAATCGTCTCTGTCTTGAGACGCAAGGGTAGGGGAGTGGGTAGTAGCTGGTGGAAATTGGTGAATGCCCCGGCGGCAACCAGCGCCATGCCGGCCACAACCGTCCGCCCATCTGCTAATGAGATTCGCACGTGACCGGCATCTTCCGCCACCGAACGCACTTCCTTCTGCATCCAGACCGCGCCATGTTGCCGGGCGATGATCCATTGCGCCTGCACCAGCCGGCGAGGATTGATGTGGCCGGCGGGGTCGGCTTCGTAAGTGATGGCGCTTGACGGCGGAAACGAAAGCCCAGGCCCAATCGCCTTCCATCCCTCATCGCCGGCCGGGAAGTGCAGCAGGCGAACGCCCAGCCTCTCGGCCAACAACTGCGCTTGTTGCACGCGCTCGCTCTCGCCACCCGGCGCATAGGCCGTCAGCCGGCCAACCGGGGCGTGAAAGCGAACGCCGGACCGCTGCTCGATGTCGCCGTATCGGGCAATTGAGGACATTCCCAGGTAGCTCCACCAAACGTCGTGACTGACCTGATACGTCAAGCGCGCCTGGTCATAATGGCTGGCAAATACGCCGGTATGAGCATGGTAGTCCCGTGGCTCGGCCGGCCCGATAACCGCAACCCGCCGGCCGGCCTCCGCCAGGTAGCGGGCCGCGGCCGTGCCCATCATTCCCGCCCCAATTACGACGCATTCGAAGTCGTCTGGCGCCATGTTTCGCCCACTGAACCGAAGTCGGCTCAAGCCCCGTCGCGAATGACCCGGCAACCCGCGATATCAAATGTCGCCTTGCCGATGTTCAGATTCGTCTGGTCGCGCAAGCCGGCGGCGAAGTTCATAAAGCGGTAGACGTCGCTGAAATTGCTGGCCAGCCCCAGCGAAACGCGAATCGCCCCGGCGCTCTTGTTTCCTCCGCGGTGCTGGATAAGCTCCAGGAAGTGGGGCAGGTCCATCTCTTTGCTTTCCCGCAGCCCGGCCAGCATGTCCTCCTCAGTCAGCCCTTCCGCCGCCTCGCCCGCGCCGGGATTACAGAAGCAGCCGGTGCGCAGCGAGATCAGCTGTTCGTTGGCCAGCTCTTCAATGCGTCGGTAATCGAGCAAGCGCCCATCGGGGTCATAGAAGTTCATCGTCACCGTGCCGCCGCGCATTTCGGTCGTCGCCGGCCCGTAAATGCGCACCATCGGCCGGCCATTGCTGTGCCGCAGCCCGTATAGCGCCTCCAACAGCCAGCCCGTCAGGCAGCGCACGCGTGCGCCGATGATGTCTACTCCAATCCCCTCCAGATGCTGCAGACCAATCTTAACCGCCGGGATGTTAAGGAAATCCACCGTGCCGTCCTCAAACGCCGCTTCGCTCGGGGAGAGGTAGTGACCGCGCCCCTGCACGCTGGCGAAGTTGACCGTCCCGCCGGCGAACCAGGGCCGCCGCAGCTTGCCCAGGGTATCCCGGCGGGCCAGCAGGCAGCCCACGCCCGTGGGGTAGCCAAACAATTTATAGAAAGAAAGGGAGACGAAATCCGGCTTAACCTCTGCCAGGTCCAGCCGGTTGGTCGGCGCAAACGCCGCGGCGTCCAACAGCACATCCCAGCCGGCTGCGTGGGCCAGCTCCACGTACTCCAGGGGATGGCGCACGCCGGAGAAGTTGGATTGCGCCGGGTAAGCAAACAGGTTGGGTCCTTGCCGGTCAGCCGCGGCCAGCATTTGCTCCAGCCGGGGGCGGTCAATGCGTAGGTCCGGCGTGGTCAAAGGCGCATACTCAAACGTCGCGCCCTTTGCCCGGGCAAACTCGCGTATTCCGTTGACCGAGTTGTGGTTGTCGAAGGTGAGTAGGTAGCGCGCGCCGGGCCCAAACGGGTAGGACTCGCCGACATGCTTCAGCGCGCCGCTGGCGTTCGGCGTAAATACCGCCATGTACTCATCCGGCGAGGCGTTGAAGTAGCGCAGCACGTAGTCGCGGGTCTCTTCCACCAGCTCCGTCATCGCCTGAGAGGTGGGGTTGGCCGAATGGGGATTGCCCAGCACTCTGTCCCGCAGCAGTTGCAAGTGCGCTTCGAGTTGGCGCTCGCCGTACAGCCCGCTGCCGGTGTAGTCCAGGTATACCTGGCCCTGAGCGTCCAGGCGGCGGTAATCGCGGGCGCGCAGGTCGTCGAGCCGCGAAGTCTTCTCGTATTCCGGGTAGCGCAACAAGAATTGCTGGAACGTGGCCGGCTGCTCAACAGTGTCGTAACGCAATGCGATTTCTCCTAACATGTTTCCCGTCCTCGCTTGGGTCCCAATTCTTCCACGCGCACCATTATAGCATGGCCGGAGCGCGTTATCAGGAATCGCGACTGCCCCCGTCCCTTCCCGCCGAGTCCTAACTTTGAAAAGTGTCATTTTCATAATTAGAAAGTTGCCCATTTTTGGGCCGTTTGCGCGCTTGGCGCGGTGCGGGCGGCGTCCCCCCGGCCCGGACCTGGATTCCAACCGGCAGGTATTCAAACTCCTACCGGTTGGAACCGATTCGGAGCAAACGCGCTCCGGCTATGCAGCGGTCCTATGCCGCAGCGTCCTTCGCCGCGGCGTCCTCCGCCGCAGCGTCCTCGGCGACCTCGCCATCCACGACCTCAGCCGCTTCATCAGCAAAGGTGGCCTCGGCGGCAATCGCCGCCACGCCCTCGGCCGTGGCCGCTACGCCAAGATAGGCCGCGCCCTTTTCATCAACCACTGCTTCTTCCAGCATGGCCCCTTCACCGGTGACGGTCAGCCGTTCCGCCGCCATCCCCTGTTTGGTCGCCACCGCGGCGGTAGCCACGAGCGCCTCCTCAGTGGACACAACGGAACTCATTTCCATAGACTCGGCGTCGCCGGCTACGCGACTCACCGCCGTGCCGCTCTCGCTTTCCACCATCGAGTAGGCCACATCCTTGCCTTCCGCCAGCTGGGTAGCCACGTCCGCGCTAATCGCCTCGGCCAGGACATCAGCGCCGGCCTGCTCCATCATCTTCTGCAGCTCGTCTACCCATTTGTGTTCAATGACCGCCACAATGGCCGACGTGCCCGGCTTCAAAGCGTCGCCAAGTTGCTTCAGCCGTTCGTTGGGGATACCGATATCGCGCACCTTGCCCGTCAGCCCGCCGGCCAACGCGCCAACCGCACCCAAAATCAGGCCGGTGCCGCCGGTGAGCACGCCCAGGATGACGCCCAGGGCGGCCCCGCCTAGCGCGCCCTTGCCGCTTCCAAATTCGCCCATTTCCTTGACGTGCAACCGGTTGCGCTCGTCACGCCGGACGACCGCCGCCACCTGGATGCCAATCAGCTTTTCCTTGCGGGCTGCCTTCAGCTGTTTCATGGCCTGGTCAGCCGCTTTCTCATCGTTGAATGCCGCCACGATCAATTCTACTGGTACATCACTCATGATTCGTTCTCCATTCTTGGGTATTTGTTTTGGCGGCTGCGCTCCGGCCCGACGCCCGACACAAATCACAGGCCGGTTGGGCCCGCCCATACGCACGCTGCCATGTCAAACTAATCTTGGACAACCACATTATACACCGGCAGCGTCGCCCGGCGCTATGCCGGACGGGGCGTAAACCTTGCCAAGCAAGATCCATTTCAGTTATGCTAATGAAGCGGGCCTTCCGGAGAGTCCGCGCAGGAGACCGCGGTGTCACTCAATCGCCACATGGACCAGCTTTGAGTCGTCCCATGCCGTCGAAAGTGGAACTAGCGCATGTCCCCTGACGATCTTGCCCACCGGCTGGTCGCGCTGCCCACTTCAGCCGCTCAACGCAGCCTGTTGGAGGCGGAGTTGCCGGCGCTCAGCGACGAGGAACGACGCCGGCTACCCGAGCAGCTCAAGGAGTTGTGCATCAGCCTGTTGCGCTCCGATGCCGCCGCCGCTCAGCGCTGCGCCCTGCTGGTCAGCCACCTGGCCGGCCTGAGCAACGACGACGCTGACCGCGCCCTCGGCTGGCGCTTGCAGGCCATGGTGGCCACCATCGCTTACGGCCGGCATGAAGAAGCGCTGCACTACTACGACCAGGCTTTGGCACTCTACGCCCGGCTCGGCGATGAGCTGGGCCAGGCCCTGGTTCAGGTTACCCGCATCTGGCCTGCCTGCCACGTGCAAGGGTATCAGCCGGCGGTAAACGCCGCCGCCTGGGCAGCCGAGATCCTTCGCGCCCGGCAACGTTGGCGCGACCTGGCCACCCTGCAAAACAATCTTGCTCCCATCCACAATCGCTTCGGCCGCTTCGAAGCCGCCCTGCAAGCCCTGGAAAGCGCCCACTCCGCCTACCTGGCCCTTGGCCCGGCCGGCGAGCCCTTCCTGGCGAACAACCTCAACAACCGCGCCTTTGTGCTCTTCGTCCTGGGCCGCTTTCGCGATTCTGTCGCCGCCAGTCAGGAGGCGCTGGCTCTGGCGGAGCGCCTCGACCAGCATCTCGTTCTGGCTCGTTCACAGCATAACCTTGGCCTGACCTATCACGCCCTGGGCTACTACAATCTTGCCCTGGACCTCCTTGATCGGGCGGCGCAGGCCTGGCGCGCCGACGGCCGGCTGGCGGAAGTGGTACAAACCGAGCTGACCGCCACGTACACCTTGCTGGAGTTGCGCCGCTTCCGGGAGGTCCTCGCCCGCTTTGAGCAGGTGCACGAGTTGCTTGCCGCCCACGAGATCGCGCCGGAGACCCCCTTCTCTCTACTCAATGAGGTGCGCGCCTGGGCCGCCCTGGATGACTATGCGAATGCTTGGGCTGCGCTCAGCCGCGCGCGGGCGGTCATCGTCCCCGAATCCAGCCCCTGGGACCTCACCCAGGCGGATCTCGCCGGGGCCGCCTTGCACCACTTGCAGGCCGATTACCCGGCGGCTGGCGCGCAGGCGCTCATCTGTGCGGCGAAGTTCGCGGAACTGGGCAGCCCGCTGGACGCCGCCGGCGCATACCTCCTGGCCGCGCGCTCGACTCTGGCAGCCGGCGATCTCGACCTGGCCCCTGCCCTCCTCCAGGCGGCCACGCGCCAACTCGAGGATCGCCCGGCTCCTTCATTACTATGCGAAGTGCAACTGCTGCGCGGCCATCTAGCTGCCGCCCGCGGCGAGCACCAGGAGGCGCTGTCGGCTTACCGTAGCGCCCTGGAGGAACTGGAGCGCGTTCAGAGCAACATCATCAGCGAATATCGCCCGGACTTCCTCGCCGGCCTGGATCGCTCGTCGCTATACGAAAGCTTGGTGGCCCTCACCCTCGAACTTGACCGGCCTTCTGCCGCTTTGGAGTACGTCGA
>CAYVQP010000018.1:25235-50847 GCA_964452775.1 uncultured Ardenticatenaceae bacterium
GCTGGTCGCCGAAGTCAACCGACTGCGCGCCGGGCGTAACGCCATCCTGCGCGCCCAGTCGCGGCCCGACGAACTGCCCGCACTCGCCACCGCGCCGGCTGATGAGCTGGCTCAGCTCGAGAAGCAGCTGACGCAGGCGTGGCGCAGGCTGCTGGTGCACAACGCTGCCTACGCCGGCGAAGCCTCCCTGAGCAACGTCAATACCGCTCCCGCCGCGCCGCCGCTGGAGCCGGATACGCTCATGCTGGAGTACTTCGTGCTTAAGGGCCATTACGTGCTCTTCATGGTCGCCAACCCCGGCGCGGCGGATGTCCCCCCCACGGTTGAATGGATCCCGCTGGACGCCCCACTTGCCGCCGTCGCCGGCCTGCTCAACGCCCTGCGCCTCAACCTGCGCCTCGTCCCCGGCAGCGATCCCGCGCGCATCATCAAGCTGTTGCCGAACGCCCAGGGGCTGCTGGCGCGCCTCTACCAGCTCCTGCTGGAGCCCATTCAGCAGCGGCTGAAGAGCGCCGGCCGGCTGATCATTGTCCCTCACGGCGACCTGCATTACCTCCCCTTTCACGCCTTCTTGGATGGTCGTAATTACCTGGCGCAAACCCACAGCATCTCCTATCTTCCCGCCTCCAGCTTCCTCCCGCTGCTCGATGCCGGACGAGGCGTTGGATCGCGGGCCCTGGCCGCCGGCTTTTCGTACGGCGGCCGCTTGCCCAACGCCGTCGCTGAAGCGGAGGGTGTCCTGGCCGGCTGGCCGCACGAACAACTTTTGGAATCCGCCTGCACGCTGGAAGCCGTCAGCGCTCATTTGGCCGGCTGCGCCATCCTTCACCTGGCAACTCACGGGGAGTTCCGGCCGGACGAGCCGCTCTTCTCCGGCCTGGCCCTGGCGGACGGCTGGCTGAGCACGCTCGACGTCTTCGAGCTTCCTCTGGAAGCTTCGCTGGTCACCCTCAGCGCCTGCGAGACGGGCCGCAGCCGGGTATCCGGCGGCGACGAAATCCTCGGCCTGACCCGCGCTTTTCTTGCCGCAGGGGCGGCCTCGCTGCTAATCAGCCATTGGGCGGTCGAAGATATCAGTACCCGGCTGCTCATGCGCCGCTTCTATGACTTGCTGGCCGCCGGCGCGCGCAAAGATGACGCCCTGCGCGAAGCCCAGTTGCGCTTCATCGCCGGCGACGAGGAACCTTTCCGCGCTCACCCATACTTTTGGGCCCCTTTTTACTTGCTCGGCGCGGCCGGTAACCTCTAGCCGGCCCGATTGTAGGCTAGATTACACTCAAATTGGCGGCTAGATGGCGAAATTCTGGCCGGATGGTCGTTTATAATGTTGTTGTGCGCCGACGCTGGTCCGGCCATTACCAGTTTAGCATCTCGTTAGCTTTTGGAGGAGTTCATGAACCGCCTGACTAGACGTTCTGCTCTGCCGGTAATGCTGGTTACGCTGTTTCTGCTGGTGCTCTTGACGGCCTGCGGCCCCGAGCCGACGCCGACACCGACCCCGACAGTTGTAGGCCAGACCACTGATACTCCAGTTGTCGAATCAACGGCCATTCGAGAGGAGCAGCCCGAGGCCGAGGAGCCGTCTGAAGGCACAGCCGCGCCCTCCTCCGAGACTATCCAACACACTCCCTGTGTAGAAGATTTTGGTTCCGCCGGCATTGTCGGGCCCGAAACCATCCAGGGGGCGTCAGACTTTGCCGGCTCCGTCACCGGCTACTTCGTCAATCAATTGCTTATCACCGGCGTGGGCAACGACATAGATGCGATCCTCGCCCAACACCCATCGGTGTCCCCAATTTCCACCATGGGCTTCATCGATCCGGAACTCAACGTTACCGTCACCATCGGCCTTTACAAATATGAGCCGGAGAACGGCCAGGATGTCATCGCCGAGGCGGCCGCCATCAACGCCGATGCTGACGCCGCTCAGGTATTCGTCCGCGCCGAACCCAACTACGTTCTGAGCAGCCCGCAGCGCCGATTTGATATCGCCGGCGCACCCGGCTCGCCCGGCATTGAGGGCGCACCCGGCTCGCCCGGCATTGAAGGAGCCGCCGGAGCCAGCCCTGCCTTGACAGCGCTAAACCTGATGCAGTTCAGAGACCAGTGGGCCTTTGCGGATGTGGGCGCGTTTGACCTGAGCTACCTCGATTCTTCCAACCGCCAGACTCTACTTACCCCGCCCGGCATTGACCTTGCGGTGTTCGACTCTTCGCCGCTGCCGTCCGGTGCGTATTATGACGACGGACTTTGCGTGTATGCGCTGATCTCTGAAAATGTTCCCGCTGAGGGGTTGCCCCCGCTCCAATTCGCCGACAACCACGGTCTCTTTGTCGCCTCCCTGGCCGGCCCCATGGCCCATGAGGGCAATATCCACCTCGTGCAGGTGCTCAAAGCTGACCAGGACGGGGCGCTACAGGGTGATCTCTTTACGCTCCTGGGCAGTATGCACGCTTATGATGAGCAAATTGGCGCGGCCCGACAAGCGATGATGGTTGACCTCTTCGGCAACCCAGACATCGCGCACACAATCATCAATTTGAGCCTGGGCTTTACCTTTAACCCGGCCGCTGAGAGCAATGCCCCGGTGATAAATTCGGTGCGATCCGACAACAACACCGCGCTGCCGGAATACTTGACCACCGATTTCAACGAAGGTGAAGGCGGGCAATTTGCCATTGAGCTGCCGGTGGTTTCCCTGCGGGTCATGCAGGAGCGATTGGATGCCGCCGGCTATGTGGTGGTGGCTGCCGCCGGCAACGACGGTCTGGAGTTGCCTCAAACGCCGGCCGCCTTCCCGGAGGTAATCGGCGTCGAGGCGTTAGCCGTTGAAGGCGAACGTGCCTGCTTCTCCAATCGCGGGAACATCTCCGCTCCCGGCGGCGGGCCGCCCTCCATTGCCCCTCCCGGCGACAACGACCCCTTTACTCCATTGACTCAGATAGACTTGGACGAAATGTGCTGGCCACCAGGACAGGCAGTTGCCGGCCAGCATCCAATTGACTTGACCGGCTGCCTGACCAATCCCTCCTGCCAGGAAGCCATTACCGGCCACGTCTGGTCCCTTACCACGGCGGCAGGCGGCAATGGGCTGGGCTACTGGGTTGGCACCTCCTTTGCCACTCCCCTAGTCAGCGGTCTGGCCCAATCTGTCGCCGAGTTCGGCCTGTCGAATGGTTACAACCTGACCACTGCCGAAGTGCGTCAAGCAGTCTATTGTACCGCCTCCGGCACGCTCAACATCGTCAATCCGCTCGCCTGGGAAGATACCGCCGGCCGCATTGACAGCGCCGACATGGAATCCTGCGTGGAAGACGTTGTTGCCGCTCGTCCTTAGGTGGCGGCCCGGCTGATCTTCGAATAGCCCTCAGCTCTTGGGACAGTTAGCCGTTCCACTGTGGGCTCCTAATAGTGCTACTTGGCTTCAAGAGAGTTTTCGCGCCATTGCGCAACAGGAGTAATCAAAGTGGACTTCCTAGACCTCATCATTCAGACCAGCCATCCCATCTCGGCCGAAGAGATTGCCGCGCTCAACGGGATGGGCTTGCAGCTCGTCGTCGCCGTAGACGAGACCTCCTACCGCTTCCGTGGCGAGAGCGACGCCGGCCTGGACGACATCCGCGCCCTGCCCTTTGTCGAGGATGTGCAGCCCTGCACCGCCGCCGACAAACTGGATAAGCAGCTCACCGCCCAGGTACACATTGCGGAAGCAGCCGAACTGCTGGCGGCCGGCGCCGGCCAGGTGGTCCTGCCCCGGCCCGTAAGTGTCCTCGTGACGCTCGACCGCCAATTCGATGTACAGGTCACCCTGGCCGAGCTGGCTGCCATCGGCGCGGTGTTGGACAGCAGCCCGCGCCGCGCCCTGGTAGAAGTTGACCGCGCCCGCGTCTCCGAGCTGGCCGCCCTCCCCGGCGTCCTCGCCGCCGAAGTGGAGCCGGACCCACGCACCCAGAACAACGTCGCCCGCACCCTTATCGGCGTTTCGCCCACCGCCGCCGGCCTCGGCCTGGACGGCAGCGGCGAAATCGTCGGCGTGGCTGACAGCGGCCTGGACAATGGAGTGAACGACGCCACCATGTTGGCCGACTTTGCCGGCCGCATCGTCAACATCCGCGCCACGGTGAACAAGGCCGCTTTCGGGGTATCCAATGGGGCCGACCTGAATAACCACGGCACCCACGTCAGCGGCAGCATCCTGGGCAACGGCAGCAACTCCAACGGCAATATCGCCGGCATGGCCCCCGCCGCCCAGATCACCATGCTCTCCATGGGCCCGAACAACTCGTCCGGCCTCAGCGTTCCTCTCGACCTGTACACCGGCATCTATCAGGACGCCTTCAACGACGGCGCGCGGCTGCACAACAACAGCTGGGGTTCCACCGGCTCCTTCGGCGCGTACACCGCCTTCTCGCGCGACGTGGATGAGTTCATGCGCGACAACCGCGAGATGCTCGTCCTCTTTGCCGCCGGCAACGAGGGCAGCGCCGGCGCGGGCAGCGTCAGCGCCCCCGGCACCGCCAAGAACTGCTTGACCGTCGGCGCTTCGGAAAGCGTGCGCCCGCTGCCGGCCACCATCTCCATCAACCCCAACCTGCAGGACGCCGACTTCAACCCGGCCACGCCCCCGACCAACGTGCCCCTCTCTATCAACAGCTTTGACCAGCAGGCTGATGATTCGGAGGACATCGCCTCTTTCAGCGGTCGCGGCCCGACGGATGACGGCCGCATTGCGCCCGACCTGGTAGCTCCCGGCACCTTCATCCTCTCCGCCCGCTCATCCGTCAGCACCGCCGACCTCGGGCCGGACGGGCAGCCCCATGTAGGGCCGATTACCGGCTTATATGCCGACGACGCGGACGGCGTGCCCACCCATGCCGAAGCGGTGGGCCGCGGGTTACCCGGCGCGCCGTTCTTTGGTACCTGGAATCAGACCACACCCGCCTCCCCGGCCGGCTCCGGGGCGCTGGCCCAGGCCAACTACTTCTACAACTCCGGCACCAGCATGGCCACGCCCATCACAACCGGCGCAACCGCGCTCCTGCGCCAGTACCTGCGCCAACAGCGCGGCATCGCCAACCCCTCCGGCGCGCTGATCAAGGCGATGCTCATTAACGGCGCGACCGTCCCCGCCGGCGACAGCAACGCCCCCAACAACATTCGCGGCTTCGGCTGGCTGAACATGACCAACACCCTCTCTCCCGCGCCCACCGGCGAACAGGGTTACTCGGACGACATCAACCTGGCGGTAGCCACCGGCGACGTGCGCAGCTTCTCCGTGCAAATCGCCGACACCACTCAGCCCTTCCGTGTCACCCTGACCTGGACGGACGCTCCCGGCAGCGGCCTGCAGAACCGCCTCTACCTGCGGGTGGTCGCTCCCGACGGCAGCATCACCGATGGCGACCTCACCGCTTTCCCCACCGCCAGCAACAACGTGCAGCGGGTGCACATCGCCGCCCCATTGGCCGGCGCGTACACCATCCAGGTGCACGGCATATCAGTCACCTTCGGCATCGCCGCCTTTCTTCCGGCGCTGCGCCAGGATTTTGCCCTGGCGATCATCAACGGGGTCGGCTTCTCGCCGCAGCCGGTGGACATCGTCCAGGTGCTGGACAAGAGCGGAAGCATGGAATACTACGCCTTCATGGAGCCGGCAAAGGCCCGCGCCCGGCAGCTGGTCAGCATGTTGCGCGTCAACGACCGCACCGGCGTCGTTTCCTTCAACGGCGCTGCGACCACCGACAACCCGGTAACGCCGATTGCCGGCTTTGCGGATCAGGCGGCCATCAACGCCAACATCAGCGCCATTTCGGCCGGCGGGGCGACTTCCATCGGCGCCGGCTTGCAGCAGGCCATCGCCGAGCTGGCCGCGGGCGGCGACGCGACCCACCCGCAGGCCTTCGTGCTGCTCAGCGACGGCTATGAGAACACCCCGCCCTGGGTCGGCGGGCCGGTCACTGACTCGCCCCCGGCCTGGTGCGGCGGGCCGGACTTTACCGAGGTGTTACCCACGCTCCCGGCCGGGGTCAAGGTGTACACCGTCTCCCTGGGCGTGCAGAGCGACCAGACCTTGTTGCAGGAGATCGCCATTGCCACGGGCGGCGTCTTCCATGCGGTTCACAGCCCGGCCGACATCGCCAAGATTCACGAGATCTATGTCCATCTACAGGCCCTCGCCGGCGGAGAAGAAGTGATCGTCAGCGGCGACAGCAGCGTGGACGGCATGACCATCGGCGTAGCGGCGGCGCCCGCCGCCATCGCGGCCAACGGCTTTGAGGACGGCGTGCTGATGAGCGAAATGAGCGGCCTGGCCAATCTCAACGACATCTTCCCGGACCCCAGCTTTCTGCAGCGTTTCATCTCTACTCGCGTGCACCGGGTCCCGGTGGACGAGACCCTGGAAACGCTGACCATGATGGTCTCCTGGCACGACATGAACCTGCCCGTCTCGCTCTCGCTGATTACACCGTCGCAAAAGGTGGTCAAGCCCGGCAGCGCCCTTGTCTTCAATCAGCGCGGCGATAGCTTCCACTTCTACCGCGTGGACCGGCCGGAGCCGGGCGAATGGCAGATGGTCGTGCGCGGCGAGCGACGTGACGGCGACCCGCGCTGGGCCACATATCCTTACACCTTCGGCGCTTACGGCAGGTCTCCGCTGGCCATTGAGGTTGAACTGCCCGCAAATCTCGCCGGCAGCCCCGCATTGGCGCTGACCGTCACTCTGGCCGGCGCGGATATGGCCCGCACCCGGCGCTTCGTCGCTTCGGTGAACGCCCCGCGGAAGTCGCTCGACGAGCTGATTCGCGGAAACGAAGATGCCCTGGCGCAAATAGATCTCGGCTTCGAGCCGGACAGTCCGGCCGTTGACCCCAATCTGTACCGGCTGGCGGCCCTGGACGGCGCGCAAGTAGCCATGGGCCGGCCAACCCTCTTCAGCCAGCGCCATCGCCGGCTTTCCCTGACCCGCACCAACGGTTACCGCAACTCAATTGACACACCCATTGCCGGATTGCACACAATCACCCTGGCGGCAACCGGCCTCTCAACCGCCGGCTTCCCCTATCGCCGGCAAGTCAACTTCGACGTCCGCATTTAGAAAACCCCGCAGGTCTGGCCGCGTAACCTTCGTCCAGAACACCCCGTAAAGGACCTGCGGGGTTTTTTGTCTCTCCCCGCAAACCTTGACCATATCCGCCGCCGGCCCTATCATCAGGCCCATGTCCACCGGAAAGGTGCTGTTGATTGCGTGCTACGAGCTTGGCCGCCGGCCGCTTAGCCTGGCCTGGCCGGCCGCTCTGTTGCGCCCGGCCGGCTTTCAGGTGGTGATGCGCGACCTCTCGCAAGATTACTTGCGCCGTGAAGATTCCCACGATGCGCTCCTGGCGCTGATCTCCACCCCCATGCACACCGCCGCCCGGCTGGCCGTACACGCCGCCCGCCGGCTGCGCGCCGCCAACCCGGCGCTGCCCATCGGCTTCTTCGGCCACTACGCCTGGCTCAACCGCAACTATCTGCTGGCGACAGGCGGCGATCCGCCCATTGCCGACTTCGTCATTTCCGGCGAGGTCGAGCAGACCATGGTGGAGCTTGCCCAGGCGCTGGCTGCCGGCCTGACGCCGGACGCCGTCCCCGGCGTGCACACCCTGGACCGGCCGGCCGCCCCTATGCTTACTCGTCTGCAGCTCCCTCTGCCGGACCCTGCCGGTCTGCCGCCCTTGACCAGCTATAGCGGCTACCTCGCCAACGGCCGCGTAACGCCCGCCGGCTACGTCGAAGCCAGCCGTGGCTGCCTGCACACCTGCACTCATTGCCCAATCACCCCCGTTTACGGCGGGCGCTTCTTTGTCGCGCCCGTTGAGACCGTTCTGGCGGACGTTCGCCGGCAGGCCGGCGAAGGCGCGGCGCACATTACCTTTGGCGACCCCGATTTTCTAAACGGCCCCGGCCACTCCCTGCGCATCCTTCGCGCCATGCACGCCGAGTTTCCCGCCCTCACCTTCGACTTCACCACCAAGGTCGAGCACATCTTGCGCCACCGCCGGCTTTTCCCTGAGCTGGTGGAACTGGGCGCCAGCTTTGTCACCTCCGCCTTTGAGTCCACCGCAGACCACGTCTTGCGCCGGCTGGAAAAGGGACACACCGTCGCCGGCATGGACGAAGCCCTGGACATCCTGGAGCAGGCCGGGCTGCCCGTTCAGCCCACCTGGGTCCCCTTTACCCCCTGGACCACGCTGGGCGATTACCTGGAGATGCTCGCCTGGATCCGGCAGCGGCGGCTTGAAGCGCATATCCCGCCGGTGCAGCTCTCCATCCGCCTGCTCATCCCGCCCGGCAGCGCCCTGCTAAATCAAGAGGACGCGGCGGAATGGCTGGGCGAGTTACAGCCGGAGAACCTGGTTTACGCCTGGCGCCACGCGGACCCGCGGATGGACGAATTGCAGGAGATCGTCGCTTGCCTGGCCGAGGAACGGGCGGACGATCCGGCCGGCGCTTACCGGGCCATTGAGCGGGCGGCGTATCAGCTGGCCGGCCGGCCCTTGCCCGCTGTCCGCCGGGAAGCGCGCCTGCAACCGGCCCCTCCCCGGCTGACCGAAGATTGGTTCTGCTGAGCGGAGCCTACCGCCGGCCAGTTTGGCCGGCTAACGATTGAAGTGGAGAATGGAGATTAGCGCCGCCGTTACGCCCATGTCTGATACCGAATCCATTCAAAAACTGCTGGACAATTCGCGGGTGATCGCCGTGGTTGGCCTTTCCAGCAAGCCCCACCGGCCCGGCTATTACGTCCCCGCCTACCTGCAGGAGAAGGGCTACCGCATCATTCCGGTAAACCCCAATCTGGAACAGGCGCTCGGCGAGACCGCCTATCCCGACCTGCAATCCGTGCCGGAGCCGGTGGACCTGGTGCTCATCTTCCAGCGCAGCGAGAATGTTCCCCCCTTTGTGCAGGCAGCCATTGCTATCGGCGCGAAGGGCGTTTGGATGCAGCAGGGAATCACCCATGCCGGAGCGGCCGCCGAAGCCCGCGCCGCCGGCCTGGACGTGGTCATGGACCGCTGCATGCTGGTCGAGCATCGCCGGCGAAGCTGAGAGCGCCCGGATTCACGCCGGGTTTCAGCGCGTGCGTTCCCGGGCGACGCTCACTCTTCGCCGGAACGTGCGCTTCGCCGCGGCCTATGTGGTACAATCTGCCTATGATCAGCGTAGCCATACAGGCCGGCGGTCGTTCCAGTCGCATGGGACAGGACAAGGGTCTGGCGCTCCTCGCCGGCAAGCCCCTCATTGAACACGTGCTGGCCGTCGTCTCCGACCTGGGCGATGACCTTTTGATAACCACTAATAACCCCGCCGGCTACAGCTACCTGGGCATCCGGCTGGCGGCCGACGAGCACCCCGGGGCCGGCGCGCTGCCCGGTCTGTTAACCGCCTTGCAAGCCGCCCGCGGCGACCACGTGTTGCTCGTCGCCTGTGACATGCCCTTTCTCAACCGCACTCTCTTGCTGCGCCTGCTGGCCCTGGCCCCCAAAGCGGACGTCATCGCGCCGCGGTGGGAGGGGCGTTTTCAGACCATGCACACCGTTTACGCCCGTGAAGCTTGCCTGGAAGCGGTCGAATGGGCCGTTGAGGCCGGCGAACAGCGCATGATCAGCTTCTACCCGCTCGTCCGCGTCCACGAGGTGCCGGAGGTCGAGGTGGCCCGCCTGGACGCGGAGGGTCGCTCATTCATGAACATCAACACGCCGGGAGAATTGGCCTCCGCCGAAGCGCGCATCCGGGCCCAGTTGGCCGCCCGGCCGGATTCCCCGTTGGAACCACAAGACAGGAGCGTCGCATGACTGCCACCGACATGCGCATGAACGAACTGGCCGGCTACCTGCAGAGCGTCGCCCCGCGCGGGCGCACGATGTTGCTGCCGGCCTTGCATTACGCCCAATCGCTTTACGGCTGGCTGCCGGCGGAGGTGCAGGAGGCGGTCAGCCGCAGCCTGCGCGTCCCCCTGGCCGATGTTCACGGCGTAATCGAGTTTTACACCATGTTCTACAACCAGCCGACCGCCCGGCGGGTCATCCGCGTCTGCGAGGACTCCGCCTGTTCGATGGCCGGCGCGCATCAACTCATGAGCGCCATTCAGGAAGAGTTGGGCTTGCAGAATGGCGAGACCAGCGGCCCAGGCGGCCCATACGGCGAAGTCACCTTCGAACATGTTCCCTGTCTGGGCATGTGCGACCTGGCCCCCGTGGCCCTGAACGGCGAACTTCCTGCCGCCGAATTGCGCCCTGCCGATGCGCCCGCCTTCCTGCGCGGCGACTACCCGCAGCCTACCGCCCGCATCTATGGCGAGCCGCTGGTCAAGCTGGCCCGCGTCGGCAAGGTTGACCCGGCCAGCCTGGCGGACTACGAAGCCCATGGCGGCTATCGCGTCCTGCGCCGGGCGGTCGAATCGGAGCCGCATGCGCTGATTGAGTTCGCGGAAAAGAGCGGCATTTTGGGCCGCGGCGGGGCCATGTTCCCCCTGGGTCGCAAGTGGTACTTTACCCGCGGCAGCGCCCACGAGGCCAAACACATCGTGGTCAACGCCGATGAAAGCGAGCCGGGCACCTTTAAGGACCGCGTCCTGATGGAAGAGGACCCCTTTGCGGTCATTGAATCCGCCACCCTGGCTGCCTATGCGGTCGGCGCGGAAAGCGGCTGGATCTTCATCCGCGGCGAATATCCTCGCGCCTATCGCCGGCTGCAACACGCCGTGGAGCGCGCTCGCGCTGCCGGCTACCTGGGGCGAAACATCCTCGGCAAACCCGGCTTTCACTTCGACATCGAAGTGCGCCTGGGGGCCGGGGCGTACATCTGCGGCGAGGAGACTGCCCTCTTTGAGGCCATTGAGGGCAAGCGTGGCTTCCCACGCATCAAGCCGCCCTTCCCCACCACACACGGCCTTTTCGGCCAGCCGACCTCAATCAACAACGTGGAAACGCTGGTCGCCGCCCTGACCGCTTCCGAAGTGGGCCTGGAGCATTGGCGTTCCCTGGGCACGCCGGACTCCCCCGGCACGAAGCTCTTTTGCCTGAGCGGGCGGGTCAACCGGCCCGGCCTGTACGAGCTGCCCTTCGGCCTGACCGTCGCCCAGCTCATCGAACGGGCCGGCGGCGTGCCGGGCGGGAAGGCCATTCAGGCTGTGTTAATGGGCGGCGCAGCCGGCGTGTTCATCGGGCCGGATGAGCTGGACTTTCCGCTTACCTACAACGCCAGCCGCGCTCAGGGCATCCCACTCGGCTCCGGCGTGGTCATGGTCTTCGACGAGGATGACGACCTGCGCGAGACCCTCTACGAGCTTGGCCGCTTCTTCGCCCACGAGAGCTGCGGCAAGTGCTACCCCTGCCAGTTAGGCACCCGCCGTCAATTGGAGATCCTCGACCGCGTCGCGCACAACGGCGGCCCGCTGAACGGCGATGCGGTCGCCTTGCAGGACATCGGCCTGGCGATGACCCAGACTTCCCTCTGCGGGCTGGGCCAGACCGCCGCCTCGGCCGTGCTCAGCGCCCTGAAGCGCTGGCCGGAGCTGGCAGGATAGCCCGATGAGCGATGTGCAGGATGGTTCCGGCCCGCGCCGGGTGCGCGAGGCGCCATACATCTCTATCGGCGCCGGCTCTCCACAGCTGGCGGACGGCATGATCGTCGTCGAAGCCCTGGCCTGCATCTCGGTAAACGGCAAGGAGTTGGCCACCTTCATGTGCACGCCGGCCGACCTGGAGGCCCTGGCCTTGGGTTTCCTGCTGAATGAGGGGCTGATCAGCGGTCTGGCGGACGTGCGCCATCTGCGCGTTTCCGCCGGGCGCACCTGCGTGGATGTCTGGCTGAACGACAGCGCCCGGGAGATACCCACACGCAAGATTGTCACCGCCGGCTGCGGCGGGGGCATCACCTTCGACGACCTTTCGCAGCAACACGAGCCGCTGCATTCGACGCTGACCGCCACGCCGGAGCAAATGGCCGGCCTGATGCGCCGCCTGCACCTGGGCGCGACCGCCTACCAGGAGGCGCGGGGCATCCACACCGCCGCCCTGGCCGCCGGAGACGACCTCATCCTGCAGGTCGAGGATGTCGGCCGGCACAACTGCCTGGACAAGCTGGCCGGGGCCGCCCTGCAGCAAGGGATTGACACCACGGACCGGCTGTTGTTGACCAGCGGCCGGATCAGCAGCGAGATGTTAAACAAGGCCCGCCGCATGGGTATCCCCATCATTTGTTCGCGCACCTCCGCGACCAGTCTCTCCCTGGCGCTGGCTGAGGCCTGGCAGATTACGCTGGTGACCTATCTCCGGCAAGATCGGATGCGCGTCTACACCCATCCGCATCGCATTAGCGGTCTGCCTCTCGATACAATACCCGCTGCCGGGAATGTTCATTTCGAGTCCTCCCAATGAGCAGGCACATTCCCGGAAGCTACACCACATTCGGGAGAGCGAGGACGATTTTCCCGGAAACTGAGCACGTTTCTGCTGGAAACTCGGAGATATCAGTTTCCGGGAAAATGAGCGAGCATGTATCGAGCGAGCAGATTCCCGGAAGATTCACCACAAGGAGCATTGAATGAGCGACCAGGTTACCCTCACCATAGACGGCCATCAGGTGACCGTGCCCGCGGGCACGACCATCCTCAATGCCGCCCGCTCAATCGGCATCGATATTCCGGTGGTCTGTTACCATCCGCACCTTACCGCCAACGGCCTATGCCGCATCTGTTCCGTTGACGCCGGCTCCCGTCTGCAGCTTGCCGCCTGCGTCACCCAATGTAGCGAAGGCATGGTCGTGCGCACAGACACCGAGCCGGTGCTGCGCGCCCGGCGCACCACCCTGGAGATGCTGGCCGCGACGATTGACCTGTCGGAAGCGCCGGATGTCTTGCGGCTGCTGGACGAATCCGGGGCTGACCCGGAGCGCTTCGCGGACGGAGCACGGCGCGAATCGCCCATTCACGACGACAATCCCTTCTTCATCCGCGACTACAACCAGTGCATCAACTGCTGGCGCTGCGTGCAGGTTTGCGGCAGCGACGCCCAATACGCCTTCGCCCTCAGCTTTGACGGCCGCGGCTTCGAGACCCGCATCGGCACCTTCATGGGCGCGACCATGCCGGACACCACCTGCGTCTTCTGCGGGCAATGCGTCGGCGTATGCCCAACCGGCGCCCTGAAACCGACCCGCCAGGCTCTTCTCGAACAGGGCTTCAGCCCGGATGAGGTCTTCCAGCAGACCCGGCGCAAAGGCCGCAAGCGCGGTCGCGTCGCCGAAGCGCAATAAACCGTAACCCGATTTTCCTTATCGAGTCTCAAGGAGACACGCCATGCTGCTTCCTGACCAAGTTGTTCGCACCACCTGCCCCTACTGCGGCGTCGGCTGCCAGATTAACCTGAGCGTCAAGAACGGCCTCATTTATCGCGTGGACGCCCCCTTTGACGCCGCCCCTAATTACGGCATGCTTTGCGTCAAGGGGCGGTTCGGCACCGACTACGTCCGGCATCCCGGCCGGGTGAAGCAACCGCTGATGCGCGCCAATCGTCACCAGGGCCGCAGCGCGTCGCCCGTCTGGCGCGAAGTGAGCTGGGATGAAGCGCTCGACTTCATCGCCGGCGAGCTGGCGCGCATTGCACGCACCTACGGCGGCGATGCGGTGGCGGCCTACGCCAGCGCCAAGGCTACCAACGAGGACAACTACCTCTTTCAAAAGCTGATGCGCGCCCTGCTGAAGACCAACAACGTGGACCATTGCGCCCGGCTCTGCCATGCCGGCTCCGTCTCCGGCCTGCAGCTCTCCATCGGCTCCAGCGCCATGTCCAACTCCATCGCCGAAATGGAGCACCTGGACACCTTCATGGTCACCGGCTCAAACACCACCGAGACCCACCCGGTCATCGCCAATTTCCTCAAGCGCGCCGTGCGCCAGAATGGAGCCAAGCTAATCGTCGTGGACCCGCGCCGGATCGGCATGACCGAATTTGCAACCCTCTGGCTGCAACAGAACCCCGGCACGGACGTGGCCGTCTTCCAGGCGATGGCCCATGTCATCGTCAAAGAGCGCCGCTTCGACCCCGACTTCATCCGCCAACGCACCGAGGGCTTCGACGAATATCTGGAGTCGCTGGAAGAGTACTCGCCGGAATGGGCGGAGGAAGTCACCGGCGTGCCGGCCGAGTCCATCCGTGAAGCGGCCCGCCTCTACGCCGCCGCCGAACGGGCCGCCATTTACTGGGGCATGGGCATCAGCCAGAGCACGCACGGCACGGACAACACCATCTCCCTGGTCAACCTGGCCCTGCTCTGCGGGCATGTCGGGCGCGCCGGCACCGGCCTGAACCCCCTGCGCGGCCAGAACAACGTCCAGGGCTGCTCGGACAGCGGCGGCTTGCCCAACGTCTACACCGCCTACCAGCGCGTAGACAACCCGGCAGTGCAGGCTCGCTTCGAGCGCGCCTGGGGCGTGCCCCTGAATATCTGGCCCGGCCTCACCGCCACCGAATGCGTCACGGGCGCGGCCGAAGGCGACGTGCGGGCGATGCTCATTCTCGGCGAGAACCCGATGATGAGTGAGCCAAATCAGAACCACACGCGCCACGGGCTGGAGCAACTGGAACTGCTCGTCTGCCAGGACATTTTCATCAATGAGACGGGCGAGATGGCCGACGTGATCTTGCCGGCGACCAGTTTCGCCGAAAAGGACGGCACCTTCACCAACACCGACCGGCGCGTCCAACGCTGCCGGGCGGCGGTAGCTCCGGTGGGCAACTCCCGGCCCGACTGGGACATCATCGCCGACCTGGGCCGGCGGCTGGCCCAGCGCCTCGACCTGCGCGTGAATTTCGACTACTCCGGCCCGGAAGAGATTTGGGAAGAGATGCGGCAGGTTACGCCGGAGGACTTTGGCGGCATTGACTACGCCCGCCTGGAGCGCGAAGGCGGCGTCCACTGGCCCTGCCCCAGCCTGGACCACCCCGGCACGCCATTCCTCTTTGCCGATGACTTCCCTCGCGGCAAGGGCAAGTTCTGGGCGGTCGAGTACGGCACGGACTCAGAGCAGACGGATGAGCAATATCCCTACAACCTCAGCACCGGCCGCGTGCTTTACCACTGGAGCGGCAGCACCATGACCGGCCGGTCGCAACTGGAAGAAGTCTTTCCTGAAGCCATTTGCGAAGTGAACCCGGCCGACGCTCGCGACCTGGGCCTGGTGACCGGCGACTGGGTGCGCGTAAGCTCTCGCCGCGCCGCCGTCACCCTGCGCGCCCTGCTCACCGAACGTTCGCCGGTGGGCACGGTCTTCATCCCCTTCCACTTTGCCGAAGCGGCGGCGAACTTGCTCACCCTCAATCGCGTAGACGAACGGGCGAAGATCCCGGACTACAAGGTGACCGCCGTTCACGTCGAGAAGACCACCGCGCCCGCCGGCCTGGACGACGGCTATTCCCTGCCGCTCACCGACCGCGGGGCTATCAAGGACCCGGTGCAGGTGCAATAGCCGGCGCACGCTCGGCGGAGATAGGATGATGGGCATGTGCCAGGTGATTCAGCCGGCCGGCTCCACTAGCGTCTTTCGCTCCCGGTTGGCAGCGGCCACCCTGGCGACCCTGCTCCTGCTCGCCGGCTGCCGCGCGACCACCCAGACCCGCCCTCCCACTGCCACCGCGCCGGTCGAACGAGCCCACCTCACCACGCCGACGCCGGAAGCCACTTCCTCGCTGGCCGTTGCCGGTGAACTCGTGCAGGTCGGCCCGGCTGAGGGCATCATCTTCTCCGTTGAATTTGCGGTCGAGGCCGGGCTGAGCCGGCTGCCGGACGGGACGACAAATGACGGCTTTTGGACCCCCACCGCAGCCGACATTCAGGCCATGGAAGCCGCCCTGCCCGCCTTCTTGCAGGCCGAGGAACAGCGAGATGGCTCCCTCGTCCAGCAGCGCGCCGCCGAGGGACTCTATCAACAGTTAGAGCGATACACCCGGCAATATGTGGGCATTATCGCCGGCGACCAGCGACTTATTTGGGGCAACTACTTCTGTCATCACGGCGGCGAATGGCAGGAACAGCTCGTCCTGGTCGAGGACGGCGGCGCCTGCTACTTCAACGTCACCTTCAATCCGGCGACCGGCGAGTTCTCCAACCTGGACATCAACGGCGAATCCTGATGATAAACACCCCGTAGGTCCGCAGCGGACCTACGGGGTGTCCTCCTCGCGTGAGTCGCGCGCTGCTTACGCCGGCGACGGAATCGTGATCACAAATCGCGCCCCGGCCCCCGGCTTGCTGTACGCCCGAATCTCCCCATTGTGCAACCGCACCAGCGAACGGGCGATCGCCAGCCCCAGGCCGGACGACTCCTCAGAATCGCCGCGCGCCCGGTCCGCTCGGTAGAAGCGATCGAAGATGTGCGGCAGATGTTCCGGCTCAATTCCCGCCCCCGTATCCTGCACCGCCATCTCCAGCATTCCGTCATGCTGATCCGCCGACAGGGTCACCTGTCCGCCGGCAGGTGTGTGCCGCAGCGCGTTCTGCACCAGATTGCGCAACACCTGCTCTATGCGGTTCGGGTCCAGCTCCGCCGGCGGCAACTGCGCGTCAGCTTTCACCGTCAGCTGCACGTGCCCATCCTGCGCCTGCTGGCGATGAGCCAGGGCTACGCGGCTGAGCAGCTCCGAAACGCTGGTCTCCTCCCGCATCAGGGTCAACATGCCGGCGTCAGCCAGCGACAGGGTGCGCAGGTCTTCCACCAGCCGGCTTAGATGGCGCGCCTCGTCATGGATGATCGCCAGCGTCTCCGGCGTGGGCTCCAGGATTCCGTCCGAGAGCGACTCCGTGTAGCCCATAATCACATGCAGCGGCGTGCGCAAGTCATGGGCGATATCGGCAGTCATCTGCCGGCGCTGATCCACCGCCGCCGACAAATCGGCGCTCATTTGATTGAACGCCCCGGCCAGCTCGCCCAGTTCATCGTCCGCCTTGAAATCCACGTGCTGCTTCAGGTTCCCCTTGGCCAAAGCCCGGGTCGCCGCGGTAAGCTCGCGTAACGGGCCGGTGAGCGTTCGCGCCAGGATCACGCCCAGGATCAGCGCGATGGCCGAGGCTGCCAGCGCGCTTTGGATCATGGCTCTGGTCACGCCGGCGATGAAGGCTCGCTCAGTGGGGCCGGTGTACAGCTCGGCCGGCATAATGTAAACCACACCCACGTCCTCCCCGTCATACGTGATCGGGGCGGAGAGCGCCCGCTCATCCACCTCCACTGGTTGGCCCGGCGCGTTGCCCAGGCCGGGAACGATGACCGTGCCGTCTGTATCAGTCAACACAAAGGATGCGAATCCGCCGCCGCGATGACCGTAGCCGCTCCCGTATCCCTGGCCGGGTGCGTGCGGGCCGGAAAAAAGCGCCGCCACGCCATCCCACGATCCCACCGCCGAGTAATAGGTCTCCAGGTTCTCTATCAGGGCTACTTGCTGGCTGGTAAAGCGAAATTCATTAAAGCGCGCCCGCGTGGTGAGCACCGCGATGATGGCGAACATGGCCACGCCGATGAGCGCCACCGCGACAAAGGCCAGGCCGAACTTGAAGGCCAGCGTGCGCGTCACCAGCCGGCCCCCTGGCTCTCCCGCTGGGTGGAGAAGCGATAGCCGATGCCGTACACCGTTTGCACGTACAGCGGCTCCCTCGGATTCGGCTCAATCTTCGTCCGCAGGTTGCGCACATGCACATCAATCGTGCGCTCGTATCCCTCAAAAGAGATACCCTGCAAATGGTCAAGCAGCTCCGCCCGCGTGTAGGCCCGGCCCGGATAGCTCATCAGCGTCGCCAACAGCTCAAACTCCGATGGGGTCAGGTCTACGTAGCGTCCGGCTACCTGCACCTGCCGGCCGGCCCGATCCAGCGTAATGTCAGCTACCCGCAGCAACTCCGGCTTCGGCAGGTCCTTGCCCGTTCGCCGCAACACCGCCCGCACTCGCGCCGCCAACTCGCGCATGCTGAACGGCTTGGTCACATAGTCGTCCGCGCCCAGTTCCAGCCCCAGTACCCGGTCTGTCTCCTCCACGCGCGCGGTGAGCATGATTATCGGCGTGTCCGCCTCGCGCTTGTGCAGGCGCATGAACTCAAGGCCATCCATCTCCGGCATCATCACGTCCAGGATGATCAGGTCCGGCTTTTCATGGCGCGCCTGAAACAACGCCTCTCGGCCGTCGCCGGCGGTCACCACGCGGTAACCTTCCTGCTCAAAGTAGCTCTTTGTCAGGGTCCGCACCCGCTCCTTATCATCCACCACCAGAATTGTCTTACCCATTACTTCATCACCTTAGTGGTCCTTTCGCTAACTAAGGACAAAACCCCGCAGGTCTTTCACGGGTCAACCGCCGAGCGAGGTTACCCAGCAAGACCTGCGGGGTTTCCGTAAAGATTTAGCGAGAGAACCACTTAGGCGGTTCTTTCGCAAATTTCGCATGAGACCCCGTCGGTCTTCGGCTGGTCAATCGCAGGACGAGCACACCTTGTCAGACCAGCGGGTTTTTCGCACAGCACTCCTTCAATTGACGACATTGTACCTTCGCTATGTCATGTAGCCGTCAAGATATTATAAAGGAAATGTGAAGATTGGGCGGAGGATTGGCCGGATGATAAATGATTTCCAAATGATGGTCTTGTACCCTGTCAGAAGTGCAAAGCAGACTCAGTTCGTAGGCGACGCGCTGACCTTTCCGGCCCAGCTATTCTTAGGAGGTGAAACGATGAAGAAACTTAAGTGGTGGTTCCTGATTGTCGGTGGCTTCTATTTCTTGTTGTCGTTGGCGAACCTGTACGGCATTTTTGTAGATCATGCGTTTTTCGCCAGCGCCCTGCCCTATCCGGCTGATGCGGCCGTCGTTCAGGCATTTGTTGACGGCTGGTCCCCATTTGGCTTTGAAGTGCTTGGGCTGGGCACGTTTATGCTCTGGGCCGCACGCAAGCCGGCTAAGTACATTGGCGCTGTCTGGTTGATTATCTGGTTGGAGCTGCTGCACGGGGTGATTGACGATATCTACCTGATCGCCCGCGGTTTTGACGCGACACAATACATTGCGTTCATCGCGATTCACCTGGCGATCATCGTCACCGGCTACATGTTCGCCCGTCAGGCGACGGCCGAGCTGGAGGCCGGCTCCTAATCTAAAGGCTAGACCTGCCAGGTCTTCTGAGACCTGGCAGGTCTTACTAACCGTTTACTGCTTTACCGGGCGCTCCGGCTTCTCCGCCCAAGCGCTACGGTCGCCGCCAGCAACCCCATGGCTGCCAAAGCAACTACCACGCCCGCAACCCAGGTGGCGCCGGCTGCCGCCGACTGGCTGCTCAGGGTAACGGCGGTTGGGCTGAATGTCACCACCATGTCCTGAATCTCACCGCCAAACGCCTGATTGTTGGGTGTGGCCAGGCCATCCGCATACAGATAGTTGACCGCGCTGTTCACGCCACAGGCGCCGGTGCCCATCGGCGTTACCCGGAAGCGCATGTACAAGGTGGCTCCATTGGCCGCATCGAGAGGCAGCGGGAACGTCGTGTTGTTCACGCCGTTGACCGCGTTGTAGTTCACCAGCACATGCTCGCCGGCGTCGTTGAAGTCCCCGTCCGGGTCTACCGTGTTGCTGTCATTGTTAAAGTCCACCCAGGCGTTCAGGCAGGCCGGCCCGTTGGTGATTACCACGTCCATCTCGCCTTGCTGGTCGCTCCAGTTGGAGCCGGCCGGGATTGACAGGCCGTCCTCGTCCGCCAGACCGTTGGTGTCGTCACCCGTGGCCCCGGCGTTTGGCTGGCCGTTGCTCTCCGTATCGCGAAGGACGCCGATGATCGGATCTCCGGTGTAGGCCAGGTGGCGGGGTCCGCTGTTTGTGCCCAGCGTCCCGTAGCTGTCCGGCGCGTCGCCCCAATCAAACGTGCCGCTGTTGATCAGGTCGCAGGTGACGATGTCTGCGGTGGTGAACTCCACATTCCAGGGCTGTCCGCCCGCGATTTGGAACGGCGTCGGCGCGTCGTCGCCAAGCGAGAAGCGTTGGCAATCTACCGGCGTCTGCGGGGTCAGGTCTACGGACAGCTCGCTGAAGTCAATCTCGCTGGGCCAGGTTACTTCGTTGGGCGTCCATTGCCAGATGAAAGTGCCATCATCAAAGGTATTCCCACCCTGCGTCTGGCCCAGGTTATCCTGATTGCCGGCCGGCCCTTGCACCGGCTGCACCCAATCATAGCCATTGGCCGGGTTGCCGCCGGTCACGTTCACGGTGGCGGTCAGCGGGAAATCCGGCACCGGTACCTGCTCGAAGCCGTCATCAACGTACTTGGTCACGGTAAGCGAGTTGCCGCACAGCGAGAAGGCGATATCTTGCAGGGCATCCGCCAACTGGTCGAAGTCGGCCGTCGTCGTGTAGTCTCCCTGGGCGAAGTTCGACCAGGGTGTTGGATATTCATCCGGCCCGGTGGCGGCAGACAGGCGTCCCTTCTGGTCGCCCGTGGTCAGGCCGACGCCGATGCCGAAGAGGTGCGAACCCTGCCCCCGCACCTGGTCAGCCGGCCCAAAGGCGTGCAGCATCGCCAGCCGCTCCGACTGACCGGTCAACGGGTTGCCGTTGCTGTCATTGTAGGCCGTAGGGTCGCCGTCGGTCATGAACACCACCATGTCCGCCACCGGCCCGCCGGCATTGATGGCATACGTCGCCAACATGGCCGCCTGCCAGTTGGTCCAATTACCGACGTCGCCATTGTGGTAGGTGTTGTCCAGGTAGTCCTCCAGCGTCGTCAGGTTGGCGCTGTTAAGCGGCATCCAGCCATAACGGGTCACGGCGGACGACGCAAACTCGACGACGGCCACTTTCGAACCGGTATTGACCATGGCGTTCAGGAAGGCGCTGGAGGCGTCACGGACGGCCTGTTGGTCGGTGGTACCAATGGAGCCGGACGCGTCAAGAATCAGGGTGAAGTCCAACCCGCAGGCCGCCGGCAAGTCCGGGTTGTAGGCCGGGGTGACCGAGGCCTTGATTTCCATCGCCGCCAACGCGCAATCTTCTCCGTTGTCTGCATCCGCGCCAACCACCCGCTCGCCGTTCGTGTCGACGAGGGAGTAGCCGGCCCAGTAAGAAAGATCATTGCCTGTGCTTGTATCGTCGTCCCAAACCTCTGAGACGTTGTTCGAACTAAAGATGTCGCCATCGCCGGAGTTGTTGTCCTGCGAAATGGCGGCGTGAATAACGGAAGAGCGGTCCATGCCGCTCATTGACACCGAGACACCCGATCCGCTGCTACAATTGGCAGCCGTATTGCTGGCGGTAACGCCAATCGGGCTGCTCTGATCCACCCCGTTATAGTTGTAAGCAAGACCCACGCTTGGGTTGGGGTTGCTGCCGGTGAAGCTGATCGACACGTTGGCCGTAATGGCGGAGCCGCTGCCGAGCAGTTGATAGAAGACGCTAACCTGCGAGCCGTCGCTGCTGTAGTCCGCTGCGACCGCCGGCGTCATCGGATTGCTATTATAGGTGACCGAAGTGGTTGATTGTTCGCTGCCGGTCATGACTGAGACAACCAGTAGCCGGTCGCTCCCGGCCGGCACCGTATGGCTAAAGCTGTTGGAACTGCCGGTACTGATACTGGCTACCGTGATAGGCGGCAACGGATCGGGATAGGCCTCGGCAATGCCGGCGACCAGCAGCATAGACACAGCCAGGGCCAGCGCCACGGCGACAATCCGGCCGCCATTCCATTTCCTCTTAGTACTCATCGTTCGTTCTCCTTTCAGTCAAGACTTCATCTCGACGCAACTCTGTAGCTCGAGATTTCATCTCGACATGCCCAATGCATTCCATGCGTAGCTCGCATCAAACCCCGTAGTTCTTCATCAAGTACCTCGCAGGACAGGGACACTGAGCCGGACCTGAAGGGTTTTCGGTTACGGGCTACGCTCTCAACGCCTCAAAGATTTGTTAATACGAAATCATCCTGAGCTTGCTCCTCCAATAGCTGCTCACCACCTGCGTTGCTGCCGACTCCAAGAACTCCCAACCTGAAGGGGAGCTCTGGCTAATGCCCCAAAGTCAACATCAAAAAACAACTAGTACTGCGGTACTTATATAGTACCCAAGTACTATCCTGGTACTTCGGTACTAGCATAACATACAATTTGAGAAATTTTGGTTCGGATTTGGTTAGAGATGGTTCGGATTTGGTTAGAAAAGGCAGGGATGGAGTATGAAGGGGACAAAAAAAGATGGCTGTCGGGCAACGGCCATCTCAATTAACGAACTGGAGCGAGTGACGGGATTCGAACCCGTGATAGAGGCTTGGGAAGCCACTGTGATACCACTTCACCACACCCGCGAATTCACCGGCATTATAGTCACCCCTGCCGGCGGGGTCAAGTCAAGTTGTCGGCGACTGCTCCCCGCTCCCCCGTTGCGCTCGATCCGCTACGTACTGGCTGAGCGGCGTGTCCGCCTTCAGTTCCCGCAAGTAGTCCGCATACTGCACCACCAGGCTGAACAACCCGAGACTGAGCAATATGACCGCGGTCAGGCTGCTATCCCTATCCAGCCGCAGGCCGCGGAGGACAAGCTCAACCCCAATTAGCATGGTGATGATAATCAGCGCTTCGTCACGAGATTTACGTACCAGCCAAAGGCCGCCAAGACCGACGAGAATGGCCAGGGAGATGCCGACTATCATCGCCGTCTGCTCCGGCAACTCCCCTACCAGAGTTGTCAGGTATCGCGCAATCCCAAAGAACCACAGGGCGATTTCCGCTCCCGCCAGGAACCCGAGAACCTGACCGGCCAGCGCCGGACGCGCGCGACCCAGGCTCACCCCGGCCAAACAGACCAGCAGAGAGATACCTATATACAGCCATTCCCGCATCGTCACCAGGTCCCGGGCCTCTTCCGCCCCGACCACAAACTTGGCCAGCACAGTAGCCGTTACCAACAGGCCGATGACGCCCAGTGACGCCCACAGCTGTCGCCGGCCGAACAGGAGGATATACCCGCCCGCAGCCACACTCAACACCGAAAACAACAGATTAAGTAACGCAGTCGAGATAGTCATCGAATCCTCCCTACTCCTCGTCTTCGCTGCCTCGGTTCAGTCGCCGGATAGCCGAAATCACCACGTACGCGCTGACCAGCGTGCCGGCCAGGAACATGTAATAAGCCAGGTCGGACAGGTCCACTCCGCCCAGGGTAACATCAATAGTGCCGGCGATGGCTGACCCGACCAGCCAGCTGGCCAGCACCAGCCCAATCAGCAGCCGGTCAAAGCTCTTGGTCATCGCTTTGTCCAGCTTCTCCACCTGAGGCGAAAGGTCGCTGGTGTCTATGTGCACGCTCAGCCGGCCCTTCTCATATTGGTCCATCCACTTGGTCGTGGCCTGCACCAGGTCCGGTATCCGGTAGATTATTTCCCGTGAGCTGCGCGAAATTTGCGTGCGCACCATCTGGCTGATCGCCTCCGTGTTCACCTGATCGCGCATCAACACCTTGCTGCTGGCGACGGCAGTGGCCGAAAGGTTGATAGAAGGTTCCAGCGCCCGAATCAATTCATCCGCCTGCATCAACGTCTTGAAAGCCAGGGTAAAGTTGGGGTCCAGCCGCAACCCAAAGCGGCGCAGGATGTCTTGTAGGGCGGTGAAGCTGTAAGACATGTCCCCCTCCACACCCAGAAAGCGCTGCCCGAAGCGTTCCATCGCCTCGATGAACGCCTGTTCATCTACCTTATACCCCGGCAACGGCTTGCTCAGGTAAAGCGCCGCCTTGCCCATGCTGTAACCGTCCTGCTGCACCATCGAGACCAGCAGGTCGGCCAGCGCCATGCGCTGAATCCGGTTCATCTCCCCCATCAGGCCCATATCCAGGAAGCCGATCTCGCCCGTCTCCAGGTTTACCAGCACGTTGCCGGGATGCGGGTCGGCGTGAAAGAAGCCGTCGAACAACGCCTGCTTGGTAAGGGCCATCACGAAGTTTTGCGCCAGCGTCCGCCGGTCCAGGCCGGCGGCATCAATCCGGGCCACATCCGTGATCTTCACCCCCGGCAGAAACTCCATCGTCAGCACCTTGTCCGTGGACAACTCGGAGTAGACGGTCGGAATGTGAACTCCCTCCAGCCCTTCCATGTTCTTCGCCAGCAGGCGGACGTTGGACGCTTCATTGCGATAGTCCAGCTCGTAAAGGATCGCCGCGCCAAACTCACCGACCAACCCTTTCAGATCCATGCCCCGCGCCCATTCCTGCCGGCGTTGGATGGCCTTGGTCAGGTCGTTGATTACGTTTAGGTCCGCTTTGATGGTTACGTCAATGTTCGGGCGCTGAATCTTCACTACCACCAGCGTACCGTCATGCAAGGTAGCCCGGTGCACCTGCGCAGTGGAGGCGGCGGCAAACGGCTCCTGCTCGAAGGTGGCGTAGAGATTCTCCGGCGTGTCCTTCAGCTCGCGCAGCACGATGGCCCGCGCGGTCTCATATGGGAACGGCGGCACATTGCTTTGCAGCTTCTCCAGCTGCGCCTTCCATTCCGGCGGCAGCTCTTGCGCCCGGCTACTGACAATCTGGCCGAACTTAACAAAGGTCGGACCCAGCTCCTGCAGCATGTAGCGTACCTTCTCTTCCATCGTCAGGGTACTCACCAGGTCCACGTCGCGGAAGAGCAGCTCCTGCATGAACTGCCGGAAGCGGGCCAACGGGGTCATATTGACCGCGATGTCGCCCGTATAGCGCATGATGGTTTCGGTGATCTGGGCGGTGCGCAGGTTCTCGGCGATCAGGTTGCGCCGGCCCGTGGAGAGCCGGCCTACCCAACGCCAATAAAACTGGCGCTCAATCTGGCTTTGAAAGGCCGGCATGTCCAGCCCAAAGAAGGCCTCCATCACCGCCAGCACCAGCGCCATGATCGTGCCCGCGATGATCACTCTGACCAGCTCCGGCCACTCGATGACAAACGAGGCCGGGGCCAGCCAGGCCAATAGACCGAAGAGCAAGGTATTGATCACCACCGCAAACAGGCCCATGGTGCGCACCAACAGCCGGGCGGTAAACAACAGCACCAGCGGGCGGATGAAGGCGTTGATCAGGCCAAACAGCACGCCGAAGAGCAGGTAGCTGGCCGTGATCCCGACCTGGCCCGGCAACACCGGCTGGATACTCATTCCCGGCATCAGAATAATGGTAATCGCCAGGGCGAGAGCGTTGATGATGATACGAATCGCGAAATATATCATCTGATATCCCCAAAAGTTGCACGATGGCTGGCGCTACCGCACCGCGGCGTATATTCGCCGCGAGTGCGCTGCCTTTACACTCTGAATCATACCAGAATTCTGCGTGATTGTAAGCAGATCCTTGCCTGAAACGTGAGGTTGGGGCGCCGTGGCGACCATGGTAGCTTTCCGTGATATGGTCGCCGTTAATGGAAACTGGGAATCCAGGCTTCCAACGCGATTGGGCCCGGTCGCCCGGGCGAAGGAGAGACCGAAATGAGAAGAGGTGGAAGAGTCGCCGGCCGGCGTGCGGCCCGGCGCACCGTGCGCAGAATCGCTCGCCGGCGGATGATGTTGCCCATGGGACGGCGCTTTCGTCGCCGGCGCTTC
>CAYVQP010000018.1:50947-60921 GCA_964452775.1 uncultured Ardenticatenaceae bacterium
CGCTCGCCGGCGGATGATGTTGCCCATGGGACGGCGCTTTCGTCGCCGGCGCTTCATGGTGGGCGGCTTCACTATGCTGCTCGTCGGCGGCGCGGCCTACAAGCTGGGGCAGAGCAGCGTCCACCAGATTGAGCAGCACACCGGCAAGCCCGCCGAACAGCTTACTGAACAAGAGCTTGAGGCGGCCATGGACGAGTTGGGCATTGAGGAAGAAGAACTCAGCGCTGAGGACATGGCAGCCATCGAAGCGGAGGCAGAGGGCGCGTCCCCGGCCGGCGCGCACGCCGCACCGGGTAACGCTCAGTCCGACTACATCACCGAGCTGGAGCGCCTGGCCGAACTGCGCCAAAAGGGGATCATCACCGACGAGGAATTCGGGGCCAAGAAGCGACAACTCCTCGGCCTGTAGCGCAGGCGCAGCTTACAATTCATCTGTGGGCCCAAACAGCTGGTCGAGCTGTTCCATCGCGGGCAATCTGGCTTCCACTAGTTGCGCGGGAAGTCGCTGCGCCGGTCGTTCTGCTCTTCCCACGCCGCTATCAGCGCGTCCATTTGTCGCCAGACATCCTCATTTACCGGCGCAGCCATAACCCCACCCCCGCCGGCTGCATCGTCTCTTCAATCGTCTCCAGCAACTTGCCTGCCAGCTCATCCAGGTTCACCTCATCGCGCGCCGAGCGGGCAAATCGGGCTAACGTCTGCTGCGCATCGTACTGCGGCCGGTAGAAGCGCCGATCTATGGCCCGTTGGATGCGCCGGCGCAAGGGCGTAAATAGCGCCGCGATCACCAGCGTGGTGACAACTGTAACCAGTTCAACCGGGGTCTCCGCCTCCAGGATGGTCACAAACAGCCACTGCGCCAGAACCACCGCCAGGTAAAACAGCAGCCCCAGGACGGCGGTCAACAGCGAGTAGATCAGGGTCAGCCGGATAATTACGTCAATGGCAAACAGATTGTAGCGCAGGATCGCCCCGGCAATTGACAGGGGTATCAGCGCCATGCCGACCAGCGCCAACGTCGTGGCCGCCAGCTCGGCGACCGTTCCCGGCTCCACGTTTGGAATCAGCGCCTGGGCGACCACCACCCCGGTTGAGATGAGCAGCGCGGCCACAAAGCCAAACGCCACCATGCGCGTTTGCCGGCGTTCAAGCCTGTTTGACAGCCGGCGATAACGATAGAGTTGCGACGCCGCCCCAAGCAGAATCCACATGGCCAGGAATAGGGCGTATGCCGCCGCCGGCCAGCTGCTCGGGTCCAGGCCGCTATCCGGCGCGAACAGCGCTACCAGGGTCAGGCAGCCGGTCACAGCCAGCAACAACCATTTCATCGGCCGGGGCACAAAACGTCCGCTGGGGAAAATGAAGAAGAAGATGATAATCGCGCTGACGCTCAGCGCGCCAATCACTCCCTGCAACCGCTGTAGGGCCGGCAAGGAGGACTCCCATGCGCCGGCCGGATAGGTGAAGCTCGGCCCCAACAGGATCAGCAGGGCGGCGGTGAAGAGCGCCATCGGCTCATCTCCCTGCCGGACGATAATCAGCGTGGCCAGCGCCAGGCACCCGGCCACGAACAGGATGCTCAACAGCACATAATAGCCGGCATAGGCCTCGGGCGACATCCCCAGCGCCGCCAGGTTTTGCCGGGCGACTTCCTGAAACTCCGGCGAACCGATGTGCGCAAAGGTGCGAAAACGCGTGAAGTAAGCCGCCAGGGCCGCCAGATACAGCAGCGTCGTCCCGGCCGCCAGCGCTATGCAGCCGAGCCGAGCCGCCGCTACCGCCCGGCGCGACGGCAGCGCGTGCCTTGCCTCAGTGTTCAAATGGCCGGCGTCCGCTCCGGCGGCCGGCGTCGCTTCGTTCGTAGCCATCTTGCAGCAACTTCCGTCAGGCCGCCTCGCTCATGGCCACTGCCAGGGCGGCCAGCGCCAGCTCCACCCCTGTATCTCCGGCTCTAGCTCTATCTCCGCCCGCGCCGCCTCCCAGAACTGCCACGTCTCCGCCAGCTGGCCCCCGGCCACCCGGTTGACCGTTACGCAGTGGTAGCTGCCGGCCGGCAGGCCGTCGCCTGCTGCGCCCGTTTCGCCATCTGGCCCCGCCGCGGGCGGCTCCAGGACAAGCGTCAGGTTGGTCAACACCGCGCTCTCGCTCAACGCGTACTGCTCTCGAATCGTCGCCCCGGCCCGCGGAAAGGCGTCCACAATTCGCTGCAAGTAGTCGCGTAACTGCGCCGGCCCTTCCACCGGCGCGCCGGGGCTGCTTACCGGCTGGTGCAGCCGATAATCGGCCGCGACCAGCTCCGGCAGTAACTCCAGATTTCGCGCGCCAATCACTTCCAGCCAGAAACGACTCACCGTCGCCAAAGCATCTGCGGCCGCGCCGGCCGGTCCGATGTCATCCATTCCTGTCCTCCCAATCCGTGACGTTCGGCCGGGATGCCATGCTAACCCGGCCCAAACAGCAATATCGTCTGCCCGGCGGCGTCACGCACAAACAGCTGCCCGCCGGCAATTTCAAAGCTCGCCGCGCTACCCAGCAGGCTGAAGAACTGACCTTCCTGCTCCATCAGTCCGGGAGGCTCATTGCAAGTCAGCTGAGTGGCCGCGATCGCGCCGATTTGCAAAAAGCTCTCGTAGGCCCGATATTGGGCGGAGTAATTGTTGCAGCCGCCCGAACCGTTCAGCAGGCCCCCGGCAAAGGTAGCGCTGACCTCGCTCCCCGGCAGCACGCCGGCAAAGTTGCCCGGGCTTGCCAGGTAGCCGAGCAGCAGCCAGCGCCCGCGGGTCAGCCCCCCGTTGACCGTAATGGGTATTTGCTGCATCACGGTGAAATTGTCCAGGTTGACGACGCGCAGCTCGTAGGTCGTGTCCACCATGGGCCGCACTTCCCGCGCGCCCTCCCCCGGCGCTCCGTACAGCGTGTAGTCCGCCCCCAGCGGATAGACGTAAACCGCCAGCACATTCTGCACCTCCCAACTGAGCACGAGGCTCTCGCCGGCGAAAATCTCCGTCCGGCTGGCGCTGAAGCTGGCAAAGGGCGTCGGGCTGGCCGGCGGCGTATCGCTCGGCTCCGGCGTCTCCGTTGCGCGCGGGGTCGGGGTCGGCGGCGCGGGCAGAATGGGGACCGAGTCGCCGCCGGTGACATCCACAAATTGGGCGGTCACCCAGGCGACGTCGTTTGGCGCACCCTCCACCTGCAGCGCCCACCATTGCCCATCTTCGCTGCGCCCAACCACCTGCGCCGTCGAACCGGGCGGGGCCACAAAGAGAATCGGATACACCTCCCCCGGCCCGCTGCGGATATTCACCCCGTTTTCGGCTGTCACCACCGCGGATGGCGCGCCCGGCGCCGGCGTGTCCACGGGCAGGGTGGCCGGCGAGCGTGGGGTGGCCGTGGCGATCGCCGGCGGCGAAGTGCCCGTCGGCAGGGTTGCGACCACCGTTACCGCCGGTCCCAGGGTCACCGTGGGCGCGCCAACCTGTTCGTTGCCGTTGTCTGCCAGCCGGATGACCACCAGGGCGACCAACGTGCCCAGCAGGATCAGCGCCCCCAGAAGAGCAAACACTAACAGGATAACCAGCCCCCGGTTGCTACCTTCGTCTGCCAACCAATCCTCCACTGTTGCCGGGGCGGAGTTCCTCTCTGGAACAACACCCGGCTACACGCTAGAGTTTACCGGATTCCGGCGCAGGAACAAAAAGACCCCGCAGCTCTTGCAGACCTGCGGGGTCTATTACGGCGAGCGCGCGCCCTTCAGCGCGGGCTGGCTTTACTCGATGAAGAAGCTATCCAGGACCTCGGCCCCATAGCCGTAGAGTGAACCGTCCCAGAAGAGGCCCGGTCCCCAGGTGCAGCTGGTGGTGCTGCCCAGGGAGGACGGATGGCAGACGAAGATGTCCGCCCCATCGCCGCTGACGCCGGGCACCGAGAACGTGCCGCGGACGGTCAGGTAGATGTCGCCGTTGCTGCCATCCACCCATGCGCCGTAGACATCCTCGTAGGAGGATTCGCTCAGGCCCACATCGGAGCCGTCAAAGTACATGGACCACGTGCCGGCAGTGGTCGCACCGAGGCTGGTGGGGGTGAACTTGAGCAGGTCTTCGTCCACGCCGGAGACGCCGGTGACGCTGACGTTGCCCAGGAAGCTCATCAGGATGCTGCCGTCCGGCAAGACATGGATCGCGTCTATGTCCTCATCGTTCGTGCTCAATCCCACGTCCGAGCCGTCGAAGTACATGGACCAGGTTCCGGCGGTGTTGTCGCCCAGGCTGGTCGGCGTGAAGCGCACGATGTCGGAATCATCCACCGAGCCGACCACGGGCAGGGTAATGGCGCTGATCGGGCTGATCAGCAGCGTGCCGTCGCTCAGCTTGGTGAAGCCGCCGGTGTTTACGGTCAGGCCGACATCCGAGCCGTCGAAGTACATCGCATAGAGGCCGCTGGTCATGTCGTAGGCGAGTATGTCCTCAGAGCCAAAGGACACGCCGCCGACCGTGCCGCTGGAGCTTGAGCCGACGTATACCGTACCCAGATCTGAAGGCACGTTGACCGTCCACTGGAATGAGGTCATCGCGTTCAGCGGAGGGACGCCGTCGTCGGTCACGGTCACATTGACCGTGTACGGCGAACCGGTAGCTGCCCCGGCGTCAATCGTGCCGCTGACCAGGCCGCTGTTGTTCATGCTCAGGCCCGGCGGCAAGCCCGAGGCGACAAAGCTGATGCCGTTGCCGTCGGGATCGCTGCCCTGCACCTGCAGATTGATGGCGCTGCCCTCGTTGTTCACCTGGTTGCCGGGGTTGGTCACCGTCGGCGCGCGGTTGACGTTGTTCACCGTCCAGGAGAAGGAGGTGCTGGCCTGCGCCGGCGGCGCGCCGTCATCGGTCACGGTCACCTGCACGTTGTACGGCGACCCGGCAGCCGCGTCATAGCTGAGCGTGCCCCAGATCTCGCCGCTGCCCGGGCTGATGGACAGACCCGCCGGCAAGCCCGTCGCCGAGAAGGTCAGCGTATCGCCCGCATCGGGGTCGGACGCCGAGATGTACAGGCTGACGTAGGCGCCTTCGTTGCTCGCCTGCGGGCCGGGATTGGTCACCGTCGGCGGGTTGTTGGGCGGCAATTCGCCCTCGGCGCTAATGGCCACATCGTCAATGGCCGCCTCAACGATGCTCCCGCCGGAAGCGTCGGCCGCCTCGATAAGCAGGTAGACGGTTTGCCCGGCGTAGCTGCTGATGTCGCTCGACTGGAACGCCCAGACCGCGTCATCATCATCCGCCGCGCCCAATTCCTCCAACAGGGTCGTGGTGGTCGAGCCGACCACCTTCACCCGCAGGTAATCGGCGGAGGAGGCATTGTTGGTGTGCGCCAGGTAGTAGTTGAAGGAGAGCGTGATTTCGTCGCTGGCCGGCAGGGTGATGTTGGGCGAGCGAATGCTGGTCACGCCGTTGTCAATGTCATAGGAGCCGACGCCGGAGCCGGCCAGCCGGCCCGTCACCAGGTCGTTTGAGCCGCTGACTGTCGTGCCAAGCTGCTTCGGCCCGCTGGAGTTCGTGTCTTCCGGATTGCCGCGTTCCCACTGGCCGGTGGTGGCGGTGTCCGTGCCGGAGGGATTGGTGGTCCAGCCTTTGTTCGTCTCGAAGTCATCGGACCAGACGACGTCGCCTCCCGGCGGGCCGTTCACGGTGTAGGTGAAGCTATCCGTGTCCGTGTTGCCCACGTAATCCTTGACCGTCACCACAACCGTGTGTTGGCCGCCGGTCGTCGGGAAGACGTAGTCCGGCCCGGGGTCAAAGCCCATATCAATGTAGAAGTCGCGACAGGAGTAGTTGCCGCAGGTGGGCGAGACGAAGAACTCGCTGACGTAGGCCTCGTCATCCCAACCACCCGGAAGGTTGTTGAACTCCCACACGATATGTTCCGGCCCGCCGTCAATAGAGAAGGAGGTGTAGTTGGGCGGCAGGTAGAACTGTGCGTGCATGTTCAGGTCGCGCGCGTGCAACCAGAGCGTGTACGGGCCGGTGACGCTGTTTCCGGTCATGTTGACGCCGTTTTGGCGGATGCCTATGCCCTGGATTTCCGGCGCTTGCGTGTCCGCCAGCGGCGTGTGCAGGGCAAACGGGTTGATGTAGCCGTTGGCGTCGTACATGTTTAGGTGAATGTGGTTGAAACGCTCGCCAAAGGTGATCACCGACCAGTAGACGATCTCGCCGATCTTCGTGCCGGGGGCCACAAAGCCGCCGTTCACCGGGTCGGCCTGATATTCGGCGAACTTGTCCCAGATATACTGTGGAATGGAGGGCTGATCAATGTGGTGGAACTCCCACAGCAGGCCGTCCGCGTCCAGGACCTCGACCTCCCAATACATCGCCTGGCCCGGCTGGTAGTTCTCGATGTTCACGATTTGCCCACCGGCGTAAGTGAACACGTCCTCACCCGAGTTCCCCCGGCTGTCAATGCCGTGGTGGAAGTAAGGGGCGCCGCCGTAGTTCTGATAGGAGGCAATGATGTGCCCGATGGACAGCAGGGCGTGATGCCACGGGTACTGCGGATAATCTTCCATGTTGCCCAGCACGCCCGTGGCCAGATGCCGGCTGCTGGAAACATGCGTGCGCTCAATCTCAGCGTCAATGTCCTGGGCGCTGATGCCGGCTGACTGGGCCGGCTCATCGGATCGGTTCGCCTGCTCATCACCGGCGAGTACGTTGGCGCGGGGCATCAGCAGCGCCCCGCCCAGCAAGAGCAGGAACAGTATGACGAGCGATGACGCGAGATACCGGCCGGTCGCCCGGCCACCTATATGGCGAGTGTTCATTTTGCAATTCTCCTCGTAGATTTCTTGCGGCCCGCCCGCTCTTCCAGGAGGCATCCTCACTTTGACCGCATGACATAAGTAGACAGCAAAACCCTTACCGCCGTAATAGGAAAGATGTACCTTTACCAGGGGGAAAATTACCGTTTGTAGGCGCTTTGACGGGGGCGACGCGGGGAAGAAACTAAAAGCGCCGGGCAACTACGTCGCCAACACCTACGGGGTGTTCGGAAACCCCGTAGGTGTTGGCGACCGCAGCCGCCCGGCGAGGGAGTTGCGGGTAAGGGCGCGCCCGGTGCAGGGGCCCCGGGCGCGCCCCGTCACTCAGTTAATTCTACTCGCCTACGGTCTCCTTGCGGTTCCGCCGCAGCACGACCACGGTCGCGCCCAGCATCACCACCAGGGCCGCCGCCAGCGCGATGGCCGGACCACTGGCCTGCGCCGCGCTCAGCTCGCTCAGCGAGATGGCCGTCGGGTTATCATAGTAGCCGAAGTCGTACGAGGCGTTATTCGTCTCGTCGTTCGGGTTAGCCTGCGAATTGACGTTGCTGGAACCCTGCTGCGTGATACCCTGCGAGCCATTGTGATCGTTCGAGTCCAGCTTCACATTGCCGCCCGCACCGACCGGGCTGGCGATCCATCCGTTCAGCGCCGGCTGGTTGATGTCAATGAAGATGTCGAAGAACGACTCATCGCCGCCTCCCACGCCCGGCGTGGCATAGGTGCCCACGCCGTCTTCATCCTCGTCCTGCAGCAGGTTGCCGAAGCTGTACCAGCCGGTGGCGTCGGTTACGGTCGTCAGGAGCACCACGTCGCCGTTCGGGTAGGTGATTTCCATGGACACGGTAACGCCCGCCATGCCGTTTTCGCCTGGGTCCTGGATGCCGTCCGCATCGAGGTCAATCCAGACCCGGTTGCCCAGCGCGGCCGGCTCATGGTAGTAGCCGAAGTCCGCCGCCACGTAATCCTCGTTCGGGTCGAGGGTCACCGCGTGCGGGTCAGACTGGCTGTTGTCGTTCGCGCCCGGCGTGCCCAGCGAATGCCACATGCCGGTCAGCACGCCCGCATCGTCGGTCACATCCACCAGATAGTTGCCCGGCGGCAAGTCGTCGAACAGGTACGCGCCGCCGCCGTTGGTCGTCGTTTGCCCGACCAGCCGGTCAGCCGCATCCACGATGCCGTTGTTGTTTACATCCTCGTACAGGTCAACGGTGACCCCGGAGATGCCCGGCTCGCCCGGATCGACGTTGCCGTCGGCGTTGATGTCATTCCAGATCAGGTTGCCGATGCTGCCGGAGACGCCGTCGTCCGCCACGTAGCCGAAGTCCTGGTTCAGGTTGATGCCGTTCGGGGAGGCCGACAGGTCAACGATGGATACGCTGTCAGAGCCGCCGTCCGGGTCAACGGTGTTGTCCAGGCCCGTGCCGCCGCCCGGCAACGTGCTGGTCTTGACCTTAACCTGGTAGGTCTCGGTCGGATCCAGGTCGCCGAAGTAGTAGTTGCCGTTCTCGTCCGTGATCGCCTGCCCCAGCTTGATAGAGCCGGTGGCGTCATACAGCTCCACGACTACGCCTTCGATGCCCTCGCCCGGATCCGGGTTGCCGTCGTTGTTGTAATCCATGAAGACCGTATCGCCGATCAGACCGTCGCCATTGTCGTGCCCGGCAGGCGTGTAACCAAAGTCCTGGTTCGTGTTGTTCGGGCCGACCGCTACTACCGTCGGGCTCATGTTGTTGCAGACCCCGCATGGCCCGCCGCCGTCCACGCCGGCCGGCTGCGATGACTGCTCCAGGTCGGTGAGGACTACGTTTTCGGTGTCGTTTACCCAGACGAAGTACTGCGAGCCGGCCGGCAGACCCTCAAACAGGTACTGGCCGTTCTCATCGGTGATCGTAGTAGACACGACCGGGTCGTCGGCCGGGTTGTAGACGCCGTCCCCGTTGTCTCGAATTAGAGACACCGAGACGCCGGCGATGCCCAGCTCATTGTCCGCGGTCGTGCCCGGCAGGCCGTCCTGCCCGTTGGGGTCGAAGTTGCCGTCCGCGTTGGCGTCGAAGAAGACCTGGTTGCCGATGTTGAAGGTGTTACCCGTCGGATCGTAACCAAAGTCCGCCAAGGTGAAGACGTCGCCGGGGCCGAGGACGATGGGGGTGGTGGTCCGGTTGTCGCAGGTCACGCAGGGCGCGCCGTAGTTGTCCGGGTCGCCCGTCTGCACCGTGCCGGCTACCGGCACACCGCCGTTGGCCACCACTTCGTAGACGCCGGCGGGCAGCTGGTCAAAGATGTAGTAGCCGTTGCTGTCCGTCACCGCCACGCCGGGGCCGCTGCCCGTGTCCACCGGCCAGACCGCGTCCACGGTCCCGTCGCCGTTCGAATCGTAGTAGAGCGTCATCGGCACGCCGGGGATGCCCATCTCGCCGGCGTCTTGCGCGCCGTCGCCGTCCAGGTCATACCAGACGCGGTCGCCGATTGCGCCCAGCGCGCCGGGGCCGGGGTTGTTGGTGTCCGCCGGCGGGGCCCAGTTGTAGCCGAAGTCCGCCGTCAGGTGCTCCACGCCGGAGCCCAGGGTGACGTTGGTGGTGTGCGGCGAGCTGAACGGCCCGGTGCCGTTATCCTCGTCGTAGGTCTGGTGCAGGCCGCCGGGGCCGGCGCCGTCCGGATCGGGCAGGGTGCTGCTGATCACGCGCACCTGATAGTCGCCGGGGTCCAGGCCGGGGAAGAGATAGCCGCCGTCCGCGTCCGTGTAGGTAGTGCCTACCAGGGTGTCGAAGCTGCCGTTGCCGTCTGTGTCTTCCCACAGCTCGATGGTCACGTTGGGGATGCCGTATTCGCCGGCATCCTGGTCGCCGTCTCCGTCCTCATCGAACCAGACGTAGTTGCCGATCGCGCCCAGCACCGGCTCTTCCAGGGGCACTTCCGCGTCCGCTTCCAGCCGGAAGACGCCATCGGTCACCCGGGCCTCGTTCAGGATGGAGTAGAAGTCGTCCGGCGGGTCCAGCTGAGCGTTGATGGTCACCTGGAAGCGAATCTTGAAGCTGTCGCCCACCGCCAACGCCAACGGGTAAGTGAAGCCGCCGTTCAGGGTGGTAAGCGGCAGGGTGCTGCCCGGCCCGTCCGCGATGCCGGTCACGGTCGCATTCGGCTGTTCGTACTCGGTCGTTCCCGCCACGTA
>CAYVQP010000019.1:0-1197 GCA_964452775.1 uncultured Ardenticatenaceae bacterium
CAACTGGGGCCGCTTTTCGTCGCCGCGCCAGTACGCGCCGCCCGTGCGCAGCAGCCGCACCGCGTTGGCCTTGATCTGCGACGTATAGCCGACGTGCGGTCCCCGGCACAGGTCCACGAAATTGCGATGCCGGAAGATGCCCACTTCCTGCACCGGCTCGGCGATCGGCTCGCCATTCTCGTCCACCTGTCCCGCCGCCAGGTCCTGAATCAGCTCCACCTTATAGGGCTGACCCTGGAAAAACTCCAGCGCCTCATCAACGGACATGCTGCTCTGCTCGAAGCGAGCGTTCTGCTTGAGCAGATCGATCATCGTCGCTTCGATGGCGGCCAGGTCCTCCGGCGAAAACGTGATTGGCTTGCCGTTTTCGTCTTTCCCAAGGTCGAAGTCATAGTAAAAGCCTTCTTCGATCGGCGGCCCGATGGCCAGTTTAGCCTCCGGGAAGTGCTGCAACACCGCCTCTGCCATCACGTGCGCGGCCGAATGCCGGATACGATAAAGTTCGGACTCCTTGTAGGGAACCCCGTTTTCCATTGCCATTGTTTACCTCCAATCCATCAGGCGCTACCTTACTGCGCTCTGACACCGCTTCTATGATCCAAACAAAAAGCGCCACCACCCAATTGGGGCGATGGCGCTCGCGATTCCACCCAAATTCAGCAGGCCGCTCATGGTTGGGCGGCCGGCCCTCATTGATGCCGGTAACGGGGCTAGCCGGATGCGTTTACTGGCCGGTTGGGCGTTCCACGCATCGCTCCTGGGGGGTTTTCACGCCTGTCTTCGCGGCGCCGGCTCTCAGCCTCCGGCCTGGCGCTCTCTGACGCGGTCTCACGCGTTACTCGTCCCAATCATTGCATTGGGATTTCAATTGTGTGGTTCATTATAGAGCGAAGGGCCGGCTTGTCAAGCCGGGCAGAAAGCGCACAGTGGCCCGATCGCCGTGTTTCCGCTACTATACCGGCATCTTCATGCAGTCTCTGTAAACCACTATACACCAGGGCAAGGTTCGATGGGCACCTTCGACAGGCCGGACTCACGCCACATGCTCGGCATTCTGCTCAGCCACCACCAGGGCAAAGTTGATTGGGAGGCAGTGGCAAATGATGAGCGCATAGAGTGGGTGGCGATTCGGGTCAGCTACGGGGTAAATGAAGACCGTGAATTTGCCGAGAACTGGCAGCGGGCGGCGGACGTGGG
>CAYVQP010000019.1:1297-58713 GCA_964452775.1 uncultured Ardenticatenaceae bacterium
GGAGGTGACACATGGCTAAGAATCTGGAGCAGGCAACATTCGGCGGGGGGTGCTTCTGGTGCGTGGAAGCGGTCTATCTGAACCTGAAAGGAGTGGAAAAGGTGGTCTCCGGCTATGCCGGCGGGCAGGTTCCCAATCCCAGCTATCGCGCCGTTTGCACGGGCGCTACCGGCCATGCAGAGGTGACGCAAATCACCTTTGACCCGGAGGTGATTTCCTACGAAGAGTTGCTCTACGTCTTCTGGCGTACGCACGACCCGACGACGCTGAACCGGCAGGGAGCGGACGTGGGCACGCAGTACCGTTCAATTATTCTGACTCACAACGACGAACAGCGGGAGATCGCGCAGCGCTCGCTGGCGGAAACGAACGCCGCCGGCCTGTACCGCGATCCCATCGTCACTGAGATCGTTCCGCTGACGGAGTTCTATCCGGCTGAGGCGTACCACCAGGATTACTATCGCAACAACCCGAACCAGGGGTATTGCCGGGTAGTCATAGACCCCAAGGTGCGGAAGATGCGCAAGGAATTCAGCCATATGTTGAAGGATGGCGCTTAAGAGGGCAACCGGCGCACAACCACGATGGTCAGATCATCGGATTGCGGCTCGTCGCCGGTGAATCGGTGTACCTCCGCCATCAGCGCGTCCACGATGTCCTGCGCGCTTCCTCCGTGTGCGCCGGCAATGGTGGCCTCCACACGTTCCAGGTCAAGGAAGCCGCCCTCTTCATTCCGCGCCTCAGTCAGGCCGTCCGTGTAGAAAACCACCGCGTCACCTGGAGCAATCGCCTGAGTGCTCTCTTCGATTGGGATGTTCCTGAAGGCGCCCAGTAGCATTCCCCGCGCCCTCAGCGCGCGCACTTCACCGTTTTCTCCGCAAAGCCAGATAGCCGGATCGTGCCCGGCGGTGGCGAAACGCATCTCACCGCTCTCAGTGTTCAGACTGGCGAAAAAGGCCGTCAGCAGGAGCAGCGAGCGGCTATCTTGAAACAACATTTCGTTTGTGCGCTGCAGGACGGCAGCCGGCCCATGCCCATAGCGAGCCTCAGCACGCATCATCGTCCGGCTCACGGCCATCATCAGGGCCGCGGGGACGCCCTTGCCGGTGACGTCAGCTACCACAATGTTCAGGCAGCTGGAGTCCGATGCGCCGGGGATGTAATCAAATAGATCGCCGCCAACCTCTCGCGCCGCCTGGTAAAAACTGGCAAATTCCCAGCCCGGGATCTGCGGCGCCTCTCCGGGCAGGAGACTCATCTGTATCTGATGCCCAACCGCTAGATCTTGTTCCAGGCGCACCTTCGTTACTTCCGCCATCATGGAGCGTCGCATACGCTCTGACATGATGTTCATGATCTCTACAGCCAGGCCGGGATACCTTTTGACAAGGGCCATGAACTGCGAGTTGTCAACAGGGATGACGACGCAATCCGTGATAGCGGTGACTGTGGCGCTGCGAGTCTGCTCGGAGAGCAGGGTCATCTCGCCAAAGATGTCACCGGCAAATAGATCATCAATCATCGTGCCTTGCAGAGTTATTCTGACCTCGCCTGACGACAGCATAAACAGGTGGCCGCCCAGCTGACCCTCATGCAGGATGATCGCACCGGCCGGAATGTTAAGACGGTCTTCCAGTTGGTGAAAAAGGGTGATACATTCCAGAGGCAGAGGCATATTCGTTGCCTAATGTTGAACTAACCGAAGGATGCCAGGGCTGTTTCCCGATCCTCAAAGATTTCCAGGAAGCGATCAAAGCCGGTGGCAGCCAACGCCTTCCGCACGCGGGGCTGCGGGTTGAGCAACTTGCAGTGCGCTTCCATCCCGGTGCGCGCGTCAATCTCACGGGCCATAGAGTGAAATACCTGCCAACCCGCTTCCAGGTCTGGGGCCGTCTCCCCACGCATCAATAGCGCCACGCTGTGCAGAGCGGCCAGGCCCGAGCTGGCCAGGAAGGTCAGATCACTGAGATCAACGAGCAAGTCTCGCGCGCCGGCGGCATATAACCCCCCGGCCTGCTCAATGACCCGCGTATAGCTGGCCGCATCCAGTTCGCCGGCGAGCCGCAGGATGGTTACCGGAACCTTGGCCTGTACTTGTTCCACGTTCGAAGTGAGCATTTTCTCAATCCTCCTGTGCCGGCCCGAATGCAGGCGGCGTCTGGTGTGCCGCAAAGTCGTAAACCTGGCGTCGCCTACTATGCCGGGAATGCATTATCTTTTGCCAGAGTCAGTTCGTTGATCCCACCCGGCAGCCGGCGATAGCACATTTCGTCGCTAAAGGCGCGCATCATTTGGACGCCCATGCCGCCAAATCGCCGCGAGGCCAGCGGGACTGAAATGTCCGGCTCAGGGGAGCTGGTTGGATCATATGGCGGCGCGAAATCAGTCAGACGCACAAGCAGCCGGCTGCCCTGCCGTTCCACAGCTATCCCGATCTCCCCGGAGCCATCTTGATACCCATGTAAGGCGATGTTTACCACAGCCTCGTAGACCGACACAACCAGCTCGTCAACAGCATCCGGATCGGCCCCCATGCCGCTCGCTGCCTGCTCGACAAAGTGGCGCACAGCTGAGAGTTCCGCTATCGGCAACGGCTTGAAGGTACGCGCAATAATCACCGGCTAGAAGGAGGCAATTGCATCGGCTTCATTCTTGCAAATCTGGAGGAACATGTCATAGCCCGCCGCCTGCAGCACTTTCACCGCCTTCTTGGAGGGACCGGCCAACTTGAGATGTGGGGCGTGATATGTGCCGGCGGCGATCCCCAGATGCACGCTTTTCTCATCTAAGTCAGGATGGAGAAGGAGGTAGATGTGATGAATGGCGCGCAGGCCGGCGCTGCTGACGAACGGTACAGCGCTCATATCCAGAATCACGTCGCGCACCCCCTGTTGATGTGCCTCATCTGCGTGGCTCTTTAGAGGCTCCTCCGCAGAAAGTTCCCCTTTCAAATGAAAGACGGTGACCGGCACGCGCCCTGTTGCCTGCGAACTGGTAATTTCCATGGAACTGGCCTCCGATATGCGCGACAGAAAGCTAAACTCGTGACCGGTAGCGTGGACCGATGATACTTGAAAATCGCCCTACTCGTCAACGGCAATACAGCCGGTATTGCACCGTGGCCCTGCGATAGGCCGTTTTTGTGATATACTAACTGCTGAATCTCGTCAGATATTTCACATCAGGAGTAACAAGATGGCGAAGAGTAATGCGCGAAAGAGGAAGCGAACGACTTCAGAGAAGGTGATGCTGGTATTGAGTATACTGATCGCGATCAGTATGATTCTGGCACTGTTCGTCTCCTTTGGAGCAAACACATTTTAGCAACACCAAGCAGAGACTTATCCCCCGCACTATACCAGTCCAACACAGCCTCATGACAGGTGACAGTCACTTACAGTAGTGACTGTCACCTTGCTAGTAGCGCCTCAGGAACCGATAAATAACATCGGCCCCGAACTGCACCGACTCCGCCGGAATGCGCTCGTTGGCGGCGTGAATGGTGCTGGCAAAGGCAAAGTCCTCCGGCAGATTCATCGGCAAATAGCCATACGTCTGTATCCCCAGCCGGGCAAAGAAGCGCCCATCGGTCACGCCGGTGAGCATGTAGGGGATAGGGATACCGGCAGGGTCCGCCTCGCGCAGGACGGCCGCCAGTTCGTCGAACAGGCTCATGTCCGGGGCCGGCGGGCCTTCGTCATAGGCGACTACTTCCAGCTCTAAATCGTCACCCGCTTGCTCCTTGAGCAAGGAGACCAGCGCATCCGGCGTGAAACCGGGAAGCAGCCGGCCGTCCATCTCTAAGGTCACCTGGCTGGGGATAACGTTAACTTTGTCCCCGCCGTGAACGATCGTCGGGCTGACGGTGTTGTGGAATATCGGGGCAAATAGCTGAGCGGCCGGCCCGAGGGCCGCGAGCACCATATCCGTCTTAGCCGGGTCCAGCAGGGCCAGCAACTGGCCGCGCACCGGCTCCGGGAAGGCGGCGCTGATATGCTCGACCATCAGCCGGGCTACCGGCGTGATGTGGGTGGGAAACGGCTGCTTGTCCAGTAGCTGCACGAAGCGAGCCATCTTGCTCATCGCTCCGCCGGGCAAGGGGCGAGAGCCGTGGCCGGCGGGACCGCGAAAGGTAGCCTTCATCCAGCAGATCTGCTTTTCGGAGATGGCTATAGGATAGAAGCGTTGGCCAGCCAGGTGCATGCTGAAGCCGCCGAACTCGCCGATGGCGTGGCGCACGCCGGCAAAGTGATCAGCATGGTTCTCCACCAGGTAGCGGGCTCCATAATTGCCGCCATTCTCTTCATCGCTGACGATTGCCAGAATGAGGTCGCCGGCGGGCCGCAGATCCTCTGCCTGGGCGCGCATGAAGGCGGACAGCAGCATGGCCACGCCCCCTTTCATGTCCAGCGCGCCCCGGCCCCAGATGACGCCGTCAATTAACTCCCCGCCGAAGGGAGGATGATCCCAGGCTTGGTTCGCCGTCGTCACCACGTCCACATGCCCATACAGCAATAGGGGCGGCGCATCCCCTCGACCCGGCAGCCGGGCGATCAGGTTCGGGCGCTCGGGATCGCGCCCCAGCATTGTGCACTTAATATCTTGTTGGGCCAGTAAATCAGCAATGTACTGGATACATGGTCGCTCGTTGCCGGGCGGATTGGTGGTGTCAAAGCGAATCAATTGTTGCAACAGCGCAGCCGGGCTTTCGTAGATGGCAGTCATGTGGATTTCCTCCTTAACCGGCATCAACTTCCTTTTCCTTTGCCGGCATGACCGGCGTAACGTTCGCAATCAGGTGAAAGTGTAAATGGGGCACTTCCTGGAAAGCGCCGCCGTTGGCGATCAGCCGGTAGCCGGCGTTTGCCAGGTCAAACTCCTCCACAAGGCTGCGCACTACGGCAAAGAGATCGTCCGTAAAGGGGCTGTCTGCTGGGCTGATGTCCGTCAGGCTGCCCAGCGGGCGTTTAGGGACGAGCAGGATGTGCAGCGGGTAGCCGGGACTGGGATGGTGAAAGGCCATCAAATTATCGGTTTCGCGCAGCCGGTGAACGGGAATGACGAAGCTCATATGCGTAAATATCCAACCGGCAAAATAACGCCCCAGTGGTCCCCGCGCCAGGCCAAACGCTGCCCGGCGAACGAATGGCATCATCGCGCCGGGACCAATCCTGAGTTCGTTGCTGCATACGGAAACTCAGGCAATCTCATCCAGCGGGGAGATCCAATCAGGGCAACACAACCTGCAATGGAATGGGCACAAAGACCAGCACGAAAAGGCACAGGGTAAGAATAGCGATTACCCGCCGGCGCGGGTCCAGCGGGGTGACGTCATCCAGCGGCTGGGCGTAGACGCGGCCGAAGGCGATCAGCAACACAATCCAGAGCGCCCAGGAGACGGTCAGGGTAAGCGCCGCCACCAGGACCAGGCCAATGATGAAGGGCCAATATAGCTGGCGGGCGCGATCTCCTAACAGCGTGTACGCTACATGCCCGCCGTCCAACTGCCCGATGGGGATCAGGTTCAGGCCGGTGACAAACAGGCCGGCCCACCCCGCCCAGGCGACCTGGTTGAGCATCACATCCGTGCCGGCGCTGGGCAAGAAGCGACCGAAAACGATGATTTTGGCCAGCGCGTAGAGTAACGAGTTCCCCTCCATGGTATAACCCGCCTGCGGCAACGGGCCGACGGTAGAAGTAGCCAGCCCGATGAAGAGAATGGGTAGAGCGAAGACCAGGCCGGCGAGCGGGCCGGCGGCGCCCACGTCCAGCAACGCCCGCCGGTTGGCCACCGGCGCTTTCAGGCGGATGAACGCGCCCATCGTGCCGATGATGGTGGGAATGGGAATGAAATAGGGCAGCGTAACCGGCACATTATGAGCGCGAGCCGCGAAGTAGTGGCCTAACTCGTGCGCGCCCAGGATGAGCAACATACTGAGACTGAAGGGCCAGCCGCGCCAGATCTCGGGCCAGACGTAGGCCGGGTCCATCAGCGCCCCCACATAGAGCGTGGTGAAGATAGTCAGGATGAACAGGACCAGGTTGATCCAGGGGTTGGAGCGCGGCGGATTGAAGACGGTGGGCATGGCGATCAGCGCCAGCCCTGACTTTTCGCGCCGGATCATGGGCGTGAAACCAATTAGCTCAAAGCGAGCGCGCAACTCGTCGTAGCACTCCGCCGGATCACGGGTGAAGCTGCCCCGAAAGCGCACATAGCCAGGTTCGGGGTAATCAAGCGTGGTGTCAGTCAGGGCGAACAGGTCGCCGATTGACTCGCGCAACGCCTGCACATGGATGGGTTCTACGCGGTCGGAGAATGGAGCGATTTCTTGCATGAGGCGTCTCAGGTGGCTGTCAGTTCAGAAACTGATAGGCGCCTCAGTTCTCTTTACCCTCTTTGGCTTCGTCGTCGTCTCCCCAGCTGATGATCCAGATACAGGCCCCGGCTACCAACACCGTGATCAGGACAAGCCAGAACCATTGCATGCCCTGCAGGCCGACATCTCGCGCTTCAAAGAGGAGGATGATGATCATCCCCAGAGCGAGGACAAACCAGGCGGCAAGACTCTGGTGACGCGCGATCCAATTCTTTACACTTTCCATCAATGGACTCCAAGGGAGCTATGCGCCAGGCTGCTCCAGGCCGATTCAAATTGGCGGAGTGTGTCCGCCAGGGTTCCATTTGTGTCAATGATCAGGTCAGCCCGGGCGACTTTCGCGCTCTGCGGGTTTTGCGCGTCCACGCGCAGGACGGCCTCTTCCTCCGTCATGCCCCGGCAGATGGTCATGCGTTCAATCTGCCGCCGGCGCGTGCAATCGGCGACCCAGACCTGGTCACACTGGGCGGCCAGGCTCCCTTCCAACAGCTTGATCGCCTCGATCATGACCACCTCAGCGCTGCTATTGTTGATCCGCCGGTCCACTTCGCGGCCTGTCGCCGGATGAACCAGCGCCTCCAACTTTTGCAGGGCAACCGGATCAGAGAAGACAATTGCCCCCAGCGCGGCGCGATTGATTGAGCCGTCCGGCCGGCGCACGCCTTCGCCAAAGGTCGCCGCGATCGCAGTTTGCAGCGGTGCATCCGCCTGCAAAAGCTCGTGCACGACCTGGTCCGCGTCCACGGTCAAAGCGCCGCGTTCGGCAGCAAAGCGCATGACGGCGGACTTGCCGGTGGCGATATTGCCGGTCAGCCCGATGACAAGCTTATTCGGCCAACGACTGCTCATGATGCGCCCGTTCTCCTGATCATGTTTCTAGCGGCGCGGATTCCAGCTGCGACTGTTTAGCCGCCGTTTCTTCCCAGGCGCGCAGCAGCGTCTCCAGCTCTTTTTCGGCCGCGCCGTATTCTATGCTCAGGCTTTGTAACCTGTCAAAAGCGTCTGATGCGCCGGCGTCTTGTATCTCTCGCGCCAGCCAATCAAGCCTTTCCTCGAGCCGATGTATCTCGCTTTCCAGCCGCTCGAAACTCTCGCGTTGTCTGCGCGCTTCGTTTTTGCTCAGCTTCCGGCCAGTGGTGTTGCCGGCCGGCTCAACCACCACCGGCGCTGTTTCCCTGGCTGTTGCTCGTTCGCGATCGCGTTCCGCCAGCAACTCAGCATATGACCCTTCGAAGACCACCAGGCGCTCATCCGTCAACTCCCATATCTGTGTTGCCAGTCTGTTTACCAGGTAGCGATCGTGCGTAACCAGCAGGATGGTGCCGTCAAACTCCTCCAGCACCGATTGCAGCACCTCCTGCGCCGGAATGTCCAGGTGGTTGGTCGGCTCGTCCAGCAGCAGGAAGTTCGCGTCTTCGCGAGCCAGCAGGGCCAGAGCCAGCCGGCCTCGCTCGCCGCCGCTCAACAGGCTCACCTTCTTGTACACATCATCCCCGCGAAAGAGGTAGCGGGCCAGGTAATTTCGCGCTTCGCCTAACGAGGTGTTCCTCTGGTTGAGCAGTTCCTCCAGCACCGTGTTTTCAGGGTTCAGCGACTCATGCGCCTGGGCAAAATAGCTGACCTTCAAGCTGGCGCCCAGGCGTATTTCGCCGGCTAACGGCGGGTGTCGCTCGAGGATCGTGCGTAAGAAGGTTGTCTTGCCCGTCCCGTTCGGCCCGATCAGCGCCGCGCACTCCAGGCGGGTCAGTTCGATCGGGTCGGAACGAAAGAGCGGGTTGCCGGGATAGCCGATTTCCAACTCGGTGGTGCGCATCACGATGTGCCCGCTGCGCCGGTCTGTTTTCAACGCCAGATTAAACTGAGGTGGCCTGCCGGAGGGTGGGCGCAGGGCGTTGATCGCCTGCGCCGCCTCAGCCACACCCCAGTCGTCGCCGGATATTTCGGCTTCATTGCTGATCTGGCTCCAGCTCTTGCCCAGGGTCGCCTGCAGGCCCAAGGACTGCACCGCCTTCAGCTCGCGGGTGATACGCTTTAGCTTACCTTTGGCCATCAGCGTGTTCTGCCCGGCGATGTTGCGGCGCACGTAATCCAGCTCCTTCTCCATGCGCTCCTTGAAGGCTATATATTCTTCATAGCGCCGCTCCCAGCGTTCCTGTCGCTGCTGCAAATAAGCGGAGTAGTTGCCGCGATAGCTCTCGATGCCAGAGCGGTTCATCTCCCAGATGGCGTTGGATACTTTGTCCAGAAAGTAGCGGTCATGACTGACCAGGAGCACCGCCCCGCCCCAGACGCTGAGCGCACCTTCCAGCCATTCGATCGCCTGCACGTCCAGGTGGTTGGTCGGTTCGTCTAGGATCAGCAGGTCCGGCCTATCCAGGAGCAGCCGGGCGAGCAGCACCCGAGTCTTTTGTCCTCCGCTGAGATGTCCTAACGGCAGGGCCCACTTGTCGGCGGGAAAGCCAAGCCCGCCCAACACCTGCCGGATACGCAACTCATAGTCGTAGCCGCCGGCCAACTCAAAGCGCTCCTGGGCCGCCCCATAGCGCTCGAACAGCTCATCCGTAAAGGCTCCATCCGCCATGACGGCTTCCATCCGGCTTAGCTCGGCCTCTTGTCGGCGCAGGTCAGCGAAGAGGGCCAGCATCTCCGCATAAACCGTGCGCTCTAAGTCGGCAAAAGCATCGGCCGATTCCTGCGGCAAGTAGCCGATGCGCGCTCCCCTTGCCAGGTGCACTTTGCCGCTGCTGGGGGTGTTCAGGCCGGCCAGGATCAACAGCAACGTTGTCTTACCGATGCCGTTCGGGCCGACAAGGGCGATCTTGCCGTCATTGGGGATGCTGACGGAGATGCCCTTGAACAGGTCAAAGGCGCCAAATGATTGGCCGACGCCGGTCGCGCTGAGTATCGCCATAGGCCGGGATTATAGCTGAGCTTTGGGCCGGCGCGTACTGCCTGGGAGCGCCCGCCGGCGGAAAAAAGGAAAGCCCCTCACAAGGAGGGGCTGGATAATCGTTAACCGGGCCGGCATCAGGCCGGCGTCCTCAATTCAGGTATTGCCGTAGGTGGCCGGCGAAGTTGGGATGGCGCAACTTGCGCAACGCTTCCTTCTCCAACTGCCGGATGCGCTCGCGGGAGAGACCGAACATCTCACCCACCTCTTTCAAGGTGCGCGATTCACCGTCTTGCAAGCCGTACCGCAGGCGCAAAATGCGCGCTTCGCGCGGCGTCAACTGGTCCAGGATCTCCCCGATTTCTTCGGTGAGCATCTTCTGGGCTACCGTTTCGACCGGCGGCGGCGCTTCGTGATCCTCGATGAAATCGCCCAGCTCGGCGTCGGACTCATCGCCTACCGGCCGCTCCAGGTGCACCGGCTGGCGGCTGGTGCGCAACATCCAGCGCACGCGCTCAGCCGGCAATTCCATAAACTCGGCAATTTCCTCGGCGGTAGGCTGGCGACCGTATTCCTGTTCCAGTTCCTGCGCGACCTGATAGAGCTTGCTGATCCGCCCGCCCAGGTGCGCGGGGATGCGGATGGTGCGCCCGTGATTGGCCAGCGCGCGGGTCACCGCCTGCCGGATCCACCAGGTGGCGTAGGTGCTGAAGCGATTGCCGCGCCGGTAATCGTACTTCTCAACGGCCTTCATCAGGCCGACATTGCCTTCCTGGATAAGGTCAAGGAACTGCAGGCCACGGCCGCGGTACTTCTTGGCGATGCTGACCACCAGCCGGGTATTGGCCCGAATCAGGTGCGCGCGGGCTGCGTCTCCGACGAAAATGATCCGGTCAACCTCATCGCGCACATCAGGCGCCAACTCGCCTTCATCCAGCATTTCCTGCGCCGCGCGCCCGGCCTCAATTTCCTTGGCGAGCTGCACTTCCTCTTCTGCGGACAGCAGTTGCTGCTGGCCCATCTCGCGGAAATACAATCCAACCGAATCGTCAATGGGCACGTTGCTCAAATCGAACAGCGGCGCCTCGTGAATTTCCCGGCGGAGGCTCTCTTCATTCTCTCCATCCTCCCCGCCGTGCTGTTCCCGCGCCTCATCCTCATTCTCGTATATAAGAATGTCGGCCGTCTGTAGCTCCTCCAAAACCGACTCGAGGAGCGGTAGATTGTTCTCAACTTCAGGCAACGCTTCCAAAATCAGATCGAAAGTGATGTACCCTCGTTCCGTTGCATCCACCATGAGGGCACTGACGATCTCCAGATCGTCAAACGGATTGGCTAGATCAGACATATACGGTTGTTCCTCTTCCTCATTCCTCATCCGGCATACATCCAGATGCAGTGAAGCAGGATAGCATACTTGCAAACCAAAAGTCAATAGGGGGCTAGAGCTACGAAAACAGGTGTAATGCTCCCAAAAATTGGCCTTTCTAAGGTTCAAAAACAGTGTAACAGATCAACGTTAATAGCACGTTAATCATCGCCGGCTCTTTATGTTTTTTGATTCTTCCGGGCAGAAAACGCCTGTAGGAACTCATCTACGCCGGGTAGCGGCGTGCGCAGCAACGCCTGCGCCCGGCTGATATCCAGGCAGCAGTTGCGCGGCCAGCGCTCAGGATCGCCGGAACCGTAGCGCAGCCCGGCGCGCTCGCTGACTCCCCACCAGTCAAGCATTTTCAGGGCGAACTCCGCCCGGCTCAGACATTGCGCGCCGGCGAGATGCAGCACCCCGCGATAGTCAAGGTCAGCTAACTCCAGGCAGGCCCGGCTCAGGGCGTGGGCCGGAATCGGATTGCGCAACTGGTCCGTGAACAACGTCACCGGCTGCCCGGCGCGCAGCGCTTCAACCATCCAGGCGGCGCCGCGATCGATGATCTCTAACCCATAGATTAGCGAGGTGCGCACGATGACGCTGTTCGGATGGCTGCGCACCAGCTCCTCCGCTGCCGCTTTTGCCCGGCCGTAAGCATGTAATGGGGCCGGCGCATCTTCTTCACGGTAAGGAGCGCGGTCGCCGCCAAAGACAACATCCGTAGACATGTGGATGAGTCTCGCTCCGATTTCGGCGGTAGCGCGCACAATATGTGCTGCGCCCAGCCGGATGACCTCGTCCATTGACTCTCCGCCGCTGTTTGAGCCGGCCAGGTGGATAACCACCTCCGGTTGCAAGGCCTGGATCAGGCTACGAACAGCCCCGTCGTCGCGCAAGTCCAGCCTGCGTCCGCCCGGAAGGCCCAAGGGATCATGTTGGAAGTATGTGTAGTGGACGGCTCCCTGCTCGCTTGCCGCCGGGACCAGGTGTTGCCCGAGATAGCTGCTGCCCCCGGTTACCAGCAGGCGCGTCATTCCACCGCGATGGCCGGAAGAGGGGGCGGTGGAAGAATGCTGCCGGATACCCGAATATACTCCAGCGCCTGCTGCGCCGCCGCTTGAGCCGCGGCCTGCTTGTTTCGGCCGCTGCCCGTTCCCCACGCCTGGTCTCCCAGGCGAACTTCGACGGTAAAAACCCTGGCGTGATCCGGCCCCTCCGTCGCCACCACATGATAGCGCGGGGTGATGTTATGTTGTCCCTGCGCCCAGACCTGGAACTCGCTCTTGGCGTCTATATGCAGAGACTCGGCCATAATGTGATTCAACGCCGGCCCTACCAGGCGCTCCACCAGCGGTTGCACAGCTTCGATGCCCTGGTCCAGGTAGATCGCCCCGATTACGGCCTCAAACGCGGCGCACAGGGTAGCGGTCCGCTCCCGCCCGCCGCTTTCTTCTTCGCCATACCCCATTCGCAGGTGGGCTCCAAGATCAAACTGGCGGGCGAACTCGGCCAGGGAGTTGCTGCGCACCAGGGCAGCGCGCAGGGCCGTTAACTCGCCCTCGTCCATCTCCGGGAAGCGCTGATAGAGATATGCGCCGACGACAAAATCCAGCACCGCGTCGCCGAGAAACTCCAGTCGCTCGTTGTCCTGCGCGCCGGCGCCCTGGTTTTCATTCAGGAAAGAGCGATGCGTCAATGCCCGGCGGAGTAAATCGTAGTCGAAGAACTCCGTCTGCAGCTTTTCCTCAAGGGCGATCAGGTCTTCCATAACGAACACTTGCGCCGGCGAAAGTCCGCCGATCTCACTCAAACTTCTTGATTACCAGCACCGAATTGTGCCCGCCGAAACCGAAGGCATTGTTTACCGTCACCCGCACGTTCGCCGGGCGGCTTTCATTGGGCACGTAGTCGAGGTCGCAATCCGGGTCCGGCGTCTCGTAGTTAATCGTAGGCGGCAGAATCTGGTCGCGAATGGCCAGCAGGCAGAAGACGCTCTCAATCGCGCCGGTGGCCCCCATGATGTGGCCGGTCATGGACTTGGTGGAGCTGACCGCCAGATCATAGGCGGCCTCGCCGAAGGCCGTTTTGATTGCCATCGTCTCGTAGAGGTCGTTCAGCGGAGTGGCGGTGCCGTGGGCGCTGATATAGTCAACATCTTGCGGGGTCAGGCCGGCATCTTGCAGCGCGACGACCATTGCCCGGGCAGCGCCCGTGCCCCCATCAGCCGGAGCGGTGATGTGAAAGGCATCCGTCGTCTGCCCATAGCCCACAATCTCGCCCAGAATGGTCGCACCGCGCGCCTGGGCGTGTTCCAGGCTTTCAATAACCAGCATAGCCGCGCCCTCGCCGGGCAGCAGGCCGTCGCGGTTCTTGTCAAAGGGCTGCGGCGTATTTTTTTCTTTGGCGGATGTGGCGCCGGCCCGCTCAAAGCCGCCCACGGCAATGGAGGTCATGATCGACTCTGTGCCGCCGGTGAGCACCACGTCCAGCTCGCCATAGCGCACCGACTTGAAGGCGTGCCCGATGGCGTCGTTGCCGGAAGCGCAGGCGGTGGCAATGGTAGTGCTCGGGCCCTGAATGCCGTAGTCAATGGCCAGCATGCCGGCTGCTCCATTGGGCATGATCATCGTGATGCCGAACGGGCTGAGCCGGCGCATACCCTTCTCAAGCAGAATATGCTCCTGCTCAATCAGGGTCTGAATACCGCCGATGCCCGTGCCGATCACAATGCCGATGCGGCTACGGTTGGCGTCGGTGACTTGCAAGCCGGATTGAGCCATCGCCTCATTGGCGGCGACGGTAGCCAGTTGCTGGAAGCGGTCGCGGCGGCGGGCGTCGCGCGCTCCCAGATAGGCGGCGGCATCGAACTCCTTGACCTCGAATACTCCCCGGACGGTGTGTATGCTGCCGTCGATCAGGGTTGCCGGCGCGAAGCCGGATTCTCCCGCCAGGACTGCGCGCCAGGAATCCTTTGCATTGTGCCCAATTGGGGTCACGGCGCCGATGCCGGTCACTACAACGCGCCGTTTTCCATTTACAGACGTCATTTGTCGCTCCAGACTATCCTGCTGGTAGATTACTACTTGGGTAGGGCATTGACCAGGGGACCAGGCGTGTTATTTCTTATCGTCCCGCTGTTTCGGCGCGGATTTCCAATCCTGGCGCATGACAATGATAAACATAAGCAGCAGCACCACGGCAATAATCACCAGCCACCCCCACCAGGGCACTACAGATAACGGCCCTGCCTTCTGTTGCATTGGGATTGCTCCCAGCATGAACATACTGCTGAAAAGAATGCCCACTAACAGGGCGGCGCTCCTTCGGATCATCTTCTCCTACCTCTCATGACTCTCTGCCGGCGATACGTTTGACGGCACATCTGCGCTGGTCGGCCGATAGTCGCCCTCTATCCAAACGCTCTGATCGCTGCCCACTTCCTTCTTCCACACCGGCACGATCTGCTTCAGGCGATCAATGCCGTAGCGAGCGGCCTCGAAGGCGCCCTGATCGCGATGGCCGGCAGCGCAGGCCACCAGGGTGGTCGTTTCGCCCACCTCTAATCTACCTATCCGTTGCACAATGGCAACGCCCCTGACCAGCGGCCAGCGCCCCCAGATCTCATGGGCGATTTGGGCCATTTTGCGCAGGGCCATGTCCTCGTAAGCCTCATATTCGAGGTAATCCGTTTCAGCCGGCAATCCGCTGCGGGCGGTGGCCCCTCGCACCGATCCGTGAAAAAAGATGACAGCGCCCACATCCGGCCCGGTGAGCCGCGCGGCGATATCGTTCAGGTCTACCGCCTCCGTCGTGACGGCAAACATCACCGGATGGGGAAACGACCCTTCGCCACCGCTAACCGGCGGGAAGATGGCGATCTCATCCCCTTCCCGGATCTCTGTGTCGCCAAAGGCGTACTCTCGATTCACCGCCACCAGCGCCGAAGCCAGGGACGGAGCCAGCGCCGGATAGCGTGTACCGATCACCGCACACAGTTTGTCAACCGTGGTCGGGGTGGCAATCGGCACGGCGATTCGACTGCCGCCGGCCCGATCTTTCAGCGTGGCAAATAGCCGCACCTGCAACTCCGTCACGTCCATCTACTCCGCATGAAAGACGCCGCTCCGGCCTCCCTCTTTGCTGACCAGCCGGACGGCGGAGATCTGCATGGTGCGATCAACGGCCTTGGCCATGTCGTAGATGGTCAGGCCGGCTACCGCGACGGCGGTCAGCGCCTCCATTTCAACTCCTGTCTGACCGCTGACCCGCACGCTGGCTTCGATGTCAATCCGGCTCAGCTCCTGGTTCGGCGAGCAGACGACGCTGATGTGATTGAGCGCCAGCGGGTGGCAAAGAGGGATCAACTCGCTGGTTCGCTTGGCGGCCAGCACGCCGGCCAGTTCCGCGACGGCAAATACATCCCCCTTTTTCAGGTTCCCTTCTATAATCAGTCGCAATGTCTCCGGTTGCATGGCAACGAAACCTCTGGCCGTGGCCCGGCGCGAGGTAATCTCCTTGTCGCCGACATCTACCATGCGGGCGCGTCCATATTCATCGAGATGCGACAACTCTTTCGACATGCGTGACCAATTATAAAGAAAAGGCGAAAAGTTCCAATGACCGGCTACGATGACCCCTGCTGACTCCTTTGACGCTATCTACCTCTCCCCGCACCTGGACGATGCCGCCCTGTCCTGCGGTGGGCAGATCTACTTGCAAACGGCGGCGGGTAAGCGGGTGCTGATAGTCACCGTCGCCGCCGGCTGGCCGGAGAGCGGTGAACTGTCGGAATTTGCCCGCCTGCTGCACACTTCCTGGGGGCTGGCCGATAAGCCGGATGTGCCGGTGGCCTCCGAGGTAGTACAGGCGCGCCGGGCAGAGGACGTGGCCGCCTGCCGTCGCCTGGGGGCGGCATACGCGCATTGGACGTTGCCGGATTGTATTTATCGCACCGATCCGTTAAGCAGCCGGACGTTCTACAATTCTGAAGCGGACATTTTCGGGTTGGTGAATCCGGTCGAACAGCCATTGATCAACTCCCTGGCGGAAATGATGGCGAAGCTGCCGGTTGCCGGACGGATAGCGGCCCCTCTGGGAATCGGCAACCATGTCGATCATCAGCTTGTTCGATTGGCTGCCGAAGCCTGCTTTGGCCGGCGGCTATGTTATTACGAGGATTATCCGTATGTGCAGAGGGATCCAGGCGCGCTATGGACGCTGGTAGACGGCGATGGGTTAAGGCAGGTGGAGCATTTCGCCCTACCCATGCCGGCGCGTCTAGCTCGTCTGGAAGCGACAACGGCCTATCATTCGCAGATCGCGGTGCTCTTTGGCGACTTGCCGGCGCTGCGCGAGCAGCTGTGGGCGCAGATTGAGGACAGCAACGGCGAGCGCCTATGGGGGTGGAGCGAGTGACGGCGGTCCGCCGCGCGACTTGATTAATGACGCCAACTGGCTCATAATCATTGCTGCGCGATAGTTGAACGCTCACTATAACAGGGACCCTTAACCAAACGACCTTGACCCGGCCCCGCTCGATAATGCCAGAGAGCTATGGACAATCCCCCATCGGAAAACAGTGAACAAGAGGCCGCGGGCAGGGTAGATGAGCCGGCGCTCCTTTGCGTGACCCGTAGCGAGGTCGGCGCCGTCCGGGAGCGCAATCAGGATGCCTGCCTAGCCTTTGTCTCCCAGACGGGCGGCTATGATCCTTTGCCTGATTTTGGGCTGTTCATCGTCGCCGATGGGATGGGCGGACACCTGAACGGCCACCTTGCCGGCCGGACAGTATCGCGCACAATGGCCGAGAGCATTATCGAGCAAGTATACGTGCCTTTGCTGAGAGAGGGACCGCAGACGCTCGAACAGCCGCTCCTGGATGTAATGGAAGAAGCGGCGGAGCGCGCCAATGCTGCCCTGCGCCCATCTGAGCCGGGCGCAGAAATGGGCACCACGTTAACCTGCGCGCTGGTCCTTGACCAGCGTCTGCATCTGCTTCACGTGGGAGACAGTCGGGCATACCTGTGGTGCAACGACCAATTGCAGTTGCTGACCACCGATCACTCAGTGGTCAAGGCGTTGGAAGAGGTGGGCCAATTGACGGCTGAGGAAGCTGCCTGCCATCCGGATCGCAACCTGCTCTATCGAGCATTAATGGGAAATGATGTGGATGTGGATGCTTTCACCGTGCATCTTCCGCCGGCCGGCAAGCTGTTGCTCTGTTCAGACGGGCTGTGGGGATCGGTCCCTCAACTGGAAATATCGCAGTTGCTTCGCGAGGATCTCACCCTACAAGACACGGCCAATCGGCTGGTAGATAGGGCGATGGCAGCCGGCGGCGATGACAACATCACCGTCGTGTTGGTCAATTTCAGTTTTTAGTTCACTGGTGTCGCAAATGTTAGAACAAGTACCTCCTTCGCTCCAACCTCCTCAACAGCGCCTCATCCTGGTCGTTGATGATGAACCCCGGATGATCCGCTTTATTCGCATGAACCTGGAGCTGGAAGGTTATCAGGTCATCGAGGCTCGCAACGGCATTCAGGCGCTGGAGCAGATGCGCCAGCATTTGCCGGACCTGGTGATCATGGATGTGATGATGCCGGAGATGGATGGATTTGAGACTTTGCGTCTGCTGCGTGAGATCTCCACGGTGCCGGTCATCTTGCTGACGGTGAAAGGCGATGAGGAGGACCGCGTACACGGGCTGGAGTTGGGGGCGGATGATTACGTGACCAAGCCGTTCAGCCACCGGGAGCTGAACAGCCGTGTGCAGGCGGTCTTGCGCCGGGCGGAATGGCCGGCCCCGGCCCCGCGAACGGTGTTGAGAATTGATGACCGGCTGTCAGTTGATTTCAACCGCCACCAGGTGATCGTGAACGGCGAGCGTATTGACCTGCGCCCGACCGAGTACCGCTTGCTGAACCACCTCATACAGAACGCCGGCTGGGTCGTGCCTCACGAGACGCTGCTGGCCAAAGTCTGGGGATATGAATATCGAGACGAGACCCATTACCTGAGGCTCTATATCAACTACCTGCGCAAGAAAATTGAAGAGGACCCATCCAACCCCAAGTACATTCTTACAGAACGCGGGGTGGGCTATCGCTTTGTCGATCCCCGGGGGTCGCGAGCCGCCAATAATTCGATGTAATGAGCCGCACTTGAACGCGGGAGACGGCGGGAGTAAAATTCTATTTCTGCCCCCATCCGGATAGGCGCCGGCCGGCGTACGCTCCAAAGAGTAAGCGCCGCCGCTTTCTAAGTAGGCCCAGCTGCTCAGGTGGCCGGGCCGGTTTACATCATACGCAATGTCGCACTACATAACGCCCGAGGGCGATGAGTTCTTCAGGCTGATTGCCACCTATCTGAATCGCGACGAACAGTTATTAGTTCGCCGGGCTTTTGAGTTTGCGTGCGACCAGCATCGTGACGTGCGCCGGCGTTCCGGGGAGCCGTACATCACCCATCCGCTGACCATCGCCTTCTATCTGGCCGAGTATGGGTTGGATGCCGTCACGTTGATGGCCGCCCTGCTACATGATGTGGTCGAAGACACCAGCTTTTCAATTAAACAGATGGAAGAACTCTTTGGGGCCGAGGTGGCGCAACTGGTTGACGGCCTGACCAAGTTCGAGGCGGCGACCGACAAGGGCAGCCTCGATGCTACTTCGCCGGAAGCAGTGCGTAGCGCCACGCTGCACAAGCTGTTCGGCTTCATGGTCAATGACATACGGGTGGGAATCATCAAGATTTTTGATCGTCTACACAACATGCGTACGATTGGGTCTAACTCGGTTGACTCACAGCGCCGGAACTCGACCGAAACCCTCGATGTGTACGCGCCGCTGGCGCACCGGCTGGGCATCTGGGCGGTTAAGAACGAGCTGGAGTTGCTCTCGTTGGAGAGGCTGTACCCGGATCAATTTCGCTCGCTGCAACTACAGTTGGAGCAAGTGCACTACCAACAACAGATGGATTACAGCGAGATCAGTCGTGAGCTTGCCGCCCATTTGACCAGCCGGGACATCCAGATAGTTGACATCTTTCCTTCGCGCGAGAACCCGCTCGCCGGCCTTCGCGACCTCCGGAAGGCCAGGCCGCGACGTGACTTCCGCCCGGATAGCACCCTGCGCCTGGTTATTTTGCTGAAGGATATCCCCTCCTGCTACCTGGCGCTGGGTTATGTGCATTCCCTCTGGCGACCGGTGCGCAAATCATTTGACGACTACATCGCCTCCCCGCTAGATAACCTTTACCAATCGCTGCACACAACGGTCATCCATCCCAGGAGACCGCTAAAATTGCATTTGCGTACGCTCACCATGAACACGCTGTCAGAGATTGGCGTCCTGGCCAAGTGGTTGACCATCGGCATGCCCATGTGGTCATCGGAAATCGATATGCAGGAGATCGATCGCCACGTAGAGGGGATCATCGCCGGCATCCGCGACAACATCAACGCAGAGCCGCACGATCCCGGCCTCGGTGTGCAGGGGGTGATGGAGAATGTCCTGGGGGGACAGATCAGAGTCATCACGCCCAAAGGGGATTACTGGCAGCTACCGCGAGGGGCGACTCCGGTTGACTTCGCCTACGCCATCCACACGGAGGTTGGCGCGCAATGCCGGGGAGCGCTGGTAAACGATCACAGTTTTCCGCTCAACAGAGAATTGGAGGACGGCGACCGGGTACGAGTGTTGCTGCGCGGCAACGGGCCTAAGCGGGTATGGCTGGACGAAGACCTCGGCTATCTGACGACCAGTCGCGCCAAGGTGCAGGTCCGGCGCTGGTTCCGGCGTCTTTCAGACGACGCGGCTGTTCGTGAAGGGAAACAGCTACTGGATGATGAGCTACGCATGCTGGGTCTGGAGCATCGCTCGCATGCGGCAATCGCTGACCTGTTCGGGCTGGCTAGACCGGAATTCCTCTATCACGGGTTGGGGAAGGCAGAGCTGTTGCCCACGGCTGTGGCCACGCGCATCCTGGTGGATGGTTGGCAGCATGGGCCCAGCCACAGCATAGGCGTGCCGGTTCGTTCGGAGGAGGGCGAGCAGTTCATCATTACCAACGCCGCCGGCAAACAGGTGCGTATATGCCGCACTTGCACGCCGCGCCCTGGGGATAACATCCTGGGTTTCATGCGCACTGACCGGCAACTTACGGTACACAAGGAGAGTTGCCATATTTTGCCGGCTGACCCGTTCTCAGATCGCACACTCAAGTTGGGCTGGGGAGAAGAAGGTCTGCTGGAGGCAAGGCCGGTGAAGATACAGATTGACGGCTTCGATCGCTCCGGCTTGCTGCAGGAGATCACCGGACTGGTAAGCGAGGAATACATCAATATGCCGGAGGTCCACGCCGTCACCCATGAAGGAGAGGCGATGATTACGCTCATCATGGACGTTACCGGCCCGCGCCAGTTGGTGCGCGTGCTGCACCGCATTCACGCATTAGAAAATGTCTATGCGGTGACCTGTTTGGACATGGTTTAGGCGGCTTCGACCGGCTGACAACCATCACGCATCGTAAGTCGTCGCGGTTACACTCCCGCCCTCTCCGGTCCAATTGGTGTGAAAGAAGTCGCCGCGCGGCTTATCAATCCGCTCGTAGGTATGCGCGCCGAAGTAATCTCGCTGAGCCTGTAGCAAGTTTGCCGGCAGACGTTCCCGGCGATAGCCGTCATAGAAGGCCAATGCGCTGGACATGGCCGGAACCGGAATGCTCAACGACACGGCCGTCCCAACTACCCGCCGCCAGGCCTCCTCCGCTCGCTGCACCTGCCCCTTGAAGAACGGGTCCAGCAGCAGGTTGCTTAGCGCCGGGTCGTTATCAAACGCGGCCTTGATGTCGTCCAGGAAAGCGGCGCGGATGATGCAGCCGCCGCGCCACATCAAGGCGATATTACCGTAGGCCAGCTTCCAGCCGAACTCCTCGGAGGCGGCGCGCATTAGCATGTAGCCCTGCGCGTAAGAAATGATCTTCGATGCGTAAAGAGCCTCTTGCACACCGGCGAGCAGGGCGGCCCGGTCGCCGGCAAACGGCCGCAGCGGCCCACCAAGCGCAGCCGCGGCCGCAACGCGCTCTTCTTTCAGGGCGGAGAGGAAACGCGCAAAGACTGCCTCGCCGATGAGGGTAAGCGGGACGCCTTGCTCCAGGGCTTCAGCGGCCGTCCATTTGCCCGTCCCTTTCTGCCCGGCGCTATCCAGGATCTTGTCCACCAGCGGCTGGCCGTCTTCATCCTTGAAGGCCAGGATGTCGGCGGTGATCTCGATCAGATAAGAGTTCAGCCGGCCGGCGTTCCAGGTCGCAAATGTCGCGCTCATTTCCTCAGCGCTCATGCCGAGAGCGTGGCGCAACAGGTCATAGGCTTCGGAGATCAGCTGCATATCCCCATACTCGATCCCGTTGTGCACCATCTTCACGAAATGCCCGGCCCCTTCCTCGCCTACCCAGTCGCAACAAGGCGCGCCGTCAGCCACTTTGGCGGCAATGCTTTGAAAGATCGGTTTGACGTGCGGCCAGGCTTCCGGCGATCCCCCCGGCATGATTGACGGCCCGTGACGCGCCCCTTCCTCGCCGCCGGAGACGCCCGCGCCGATGAACAGGATGCCCTTCTCAGCCAGTTCTTTAGTCCGGCGAGTGGAATCGGGATAGTGCGAGTTGCCGCCGTCAATGATGATATCGCCCGGCTCCAGCAAGGGGATCAGTTGTTCAATGACGGCGTCCACCGGCCAGCCGGCTTTGACCATGATCATCACCCGTCGCGGCCGTTTCAGCGCCGACACCAGCTCCTCCAACGAATGTGTCCCGATTACCGAGGTTCCTTTGGCTTCATTTTGCAGAAAGTGATCGACTTTGCTGATGGTGCGGTTGTATGCGGCGACGACGAAACCGTGGTCATTCATATTCAGGATCAGATTCTGACCCATCACGGCCAATCCAATTAAACCAATGTCCGCCTTTTGCATTGTCAATTCTCCCTTAGCTATTTCTCGGCCCTCGCCGCAAGGATTTTGGTCACCAGCTCGTCTACGCCTGCATTGATATTTACCGTGAATGCTTCATTTGTATCCGGCGCTTCCAGCGCGTCAAACTGGCTGTCCAGCATCTCCGGCTTCATGTAATGATCCCGCCGGGCGCGCAAACGCTCAAGAATCAGGTCGCGGCTGCCTTCCAGGTATATGAAACGCACATCGTCGCTCACTCGCAGTTGATCGCGATAGCGCCGCTTTAATGCCGAGCAGGCGATTACCGCCGTTTCGTGCTGGTCCACGTGCCGGCGGATGATCCCAGCCAGGTCTGCCAGCCAGGGCGCACGATCCGCATCGTTCAGTGGTATACCTCGCTCCATCCTGGCGATGTTCTCCGGCGGGTGCAGATCATCGCCATCATGGAAAGGGCAGTTTAGCCTCGCCGCCAGCGCCCGTCCAACCGTAGTCTTGCCGGCCCCGGATACGCCCATCACTACAAAGACCAGACTCTTATGCTCGTTCAATACATTGCTCAGCCAACGGCTACACGGAGCAGGTCGCTCCTACTCTTCTTGCCAAGTTCTCATTTAGCGCTTACTCTGGCAAACATTGGCCGCCATACGCCGGACCGGATCGTCGGGCCGGACCGCATCTTGCCAGTGGTATGAAGCCATCAATTAGCAGCGCATCACGACTTAAACGCAGTCGCCGTGACTGCCGGCGTAGCTGCGTTGCCGGCTTGTTAGCGCTGAGGCGCACGTTCGCTCGGGGTGCTGCACTTGACCCTGCTCCTGTCTTATGTATAATTCTCCAGTGTATGCGCCCAGGGCGCATCTTTTTTGTGCCAATTGAAAGAAGTCAGCCATTTGTAATGGCTTTCGTAGAGAACACGGAGAAAATTAATCATGCTTAAGAAACGATACTTCAAGTCAAGTCAGGAATGGGAAGTAACCTTCCGCCTGGAAGATGTGGCTGCGGACAAGGTCATGCTCCTCACCGAGAGCAATGGCTGGAAGCCGATGCCGATGGAACAGTTGAAGAGTGGCCCCTTCCAGACCAAGCTGCGCCTGCCGGCTAACGGACAGGTTCAGTTCCGCTATCTGCTGGACGGCGATCGCTGGATGAACGACGAGGCGGCCGACGCCTATCAGGCGAACGAGTTCGGCGGCGAAAACAGCGTGGTGTTCACCACGGTCAACAGCAACTAACAAATCTGCCGGAGCAATCCGGTTTGGCGACTGGGCGGGAAGCACTTTCCCGCCAGCAAACAGACGGCCTCATCAAATGATGGGGCCGTTTTGTTTTGATCAGGCCGCTCCTTGCAACGTCCGCAGCGCTTCCGCCACACTCTGTTCCGGGTTGATCTTGTACTGCACATCTTCGAGCCGGCCATCGGAATCAATGATGAAGTGGCTACGGATGATGCCCATGTACTTCCGCCCGTACAGGCTCTTCTCGCCCCAGGTCCCGTAGGCATCCGCCACTACATGGTCAGGATCGGAGAGCAGCAGATAGGGCAGCGATTCCTTCCGTTTCCATTTGGCCAGCGCCGCCGGCTTGTCCGGGCTGACGCCCACCACCGTGGCATCGGCGGCCTCAATCTTGGGGAAACTATCGCGGAAGCCGCAGGCCTGCTTCGTGCAACCGGATGTGCCGGCCTTCGGATAGAAGAACAGCACCACCCGGCGGCCACGCAACTGGCTTAACGTCACGCTCGTCCCGTCAGAAGCGAGGAGCTCAAAATCCGGAGCCATCTCACCTTTACTTAACATCTATCACCTCCAGTGATCGTTGTGCTGACTGCGCTCATCATCCGGCATTATCGGGTCCCGGCGCGGCTGCGAACGCCTCCGCCGGCTGAATATGCTCCTGCACGTGTCTGTCATAAGCGATCATCAAGCTGCGCGTAACCGCGCCGGGTTGGCCGGTTCCGATGAGCCGGTCATCCACGCGCACGATGGGCACGATCCCGCGCGAGGAGCTGCTCAAGAAGGCTTCCTGCACAGCACCCAGGTCGGCCAGCGGCCAGGCCTGCATTTCCACCGGCAGGCCAAGCTCATGGGCGATCCGCAGCACAGTTTTCCGGGCCACCCCGGCCAGCGCGCCGGCGCCGGCCGTCCAGATCATGCCGTCGCAAACTACGTAGAAATTACTGCTGCTACCCTCCAGGATTCGCCCGTCTTCGTCGAGCAGCAGCCGCTCAAAATAGCGCTGGCCCTCTTCAGTAAACGGCCTCCGGGCGAGTACAAAGCCCGCTTGCTTGGCCTGCGGAATTTCGCGCTTCAGGGTTGACGCAGTGGCCACGGCCACACCCTGCTCATAACAGCGGGCAGGAACCGGCGCAAATAGGGCCAGCGCCAACAAGACCCGACCCTCGTCTCCCGCGCGCTCCAAGTCCCAGCGAGCCGGCGCGGCCGCCAGCACATCTATACGCACACGCGCATCCGGATGGGGAAACACCCGGCAACTCTCGGCCAGCGCCCGGCATATGCGTCCCTGGTCAATACGGAACGTCCAGCCCAGCAGCGCCATGGATTCGTCCAGCCGGGCGAGATGGGCGTCCAGATAGAGGAATCGGTCGTGTTCGAAAGTGCGAAATGAGGTGTAGACGCCAAGCGGCAAATCGTCCAGCAGATCGTGCACGTTGCGGTCGCTCTCCTCAGCCGATAGAGGCAACTCCCGCGGCCCGGCAGCCGTCACCTGGTAGAGGCGCAAGCCGGCCATCTATCCTTCTTCCAGGACGCGCCGGCGCTCGGCGAGTTGCTGCCGGATCTCATTGTACCGCTGCCGGTCCAACGGATAGCGGGCAGCGACCAGGACCGCCAGGAAGAGCAGCACAGCCGGCACCACACTGACAAAGAGGCGCATCATTTGCAGGGCCGGCTCCGGCTGAGGCAAGGAGACGCTCCCCAAATCGCTGCTGACAAAGCCCGTCGCCGAAAGCGCCCAGCCGACCACGAACGCGGAGAGAGCGCCGGCGAGCTTGCGGAAGAAAACGAGATAACCGTAATAAACTCCTTCACGCCGCTTGCCGGATTCTAACTCATCCGCCTCAACCACGTCGGCGACGATTGCCCAGGGTATAGCGCTGGCTGCGCCGTACCCCAGCCCGCCCAGGAAGGCAGCGATCAGCATTAGCTGCTGTCCGCCGGGAGGAATCTGGCTGATAAACAGCAAGATGACGATGAACAGGGCCATGGTGCCCATATAGGTCGTGCGCTTGCCGAAGCGACGCATGAGCACGACGTTGAGCGGCATGCCGAGCAGCGCCGCACCCAACAATACCCCCAGCAGGAAATTGTCAAAGCCCGGCTCAATGCGCACATAGTCCAACATGTAGCGGATAAAGACAACCAGGACGATGTCCACCGCCGCAAAGCTGAGCAGGTAAATGCCGGCGGCCAGCCGGAATGGCCGGTTAGCAAAGACCTCCTTGAATGTCTGCACCGGATGCAGTGGGTCAGTGTCCGGCTTGTGCTCGGCCGGCTCGCGGACGGCGACGAACAGCACCAACAGAGGCGCCGCCAGGGTAACGCCCCAAATGGCGGCGGTGATCAGGTAGCCGGCCGGCAGCCCCTCCGGCACACCGCCGAAATAGGGAGCCAACACGTCCTCGGCGAGGTAGGTGAACAATGCGCCCGTTATCAGAGCAGCGATAATCGCCACGGAAACGCGCCAACCGGCCAGATCGCTGCGCTCATCGTAATCGTCGGTCAGGGCCGGGGTCAGGGCGGAGTAGGGGACGTTGACCACCGTGTAGAGGGTGTCAAACAACAGGTAGACGAGCGTGAAGTACGCGGCCTTTGCCAGTTGGCTCTCAAAGGGCGGGACGAAAAAAGTGAGGACAAAAGTGACCCCGAAGGGAATGGCGCCAAAGAGCAGAAATGGCCGCCGGCGGCCCCAGCGAGTATTGACCCGGTCGCTGAGCGTGCCGATCAAGGGGTCGTTAATGCTGTCCCAGATGCGGCCGATTAAAAGGATGGTACCCGCCCATCCGGCTCCCAAACCGACGACGCTGGTCAGGAAGAAGAACCAGTAGAGATTACGGGCCGTGGTAGCGGCCGATGTGCCCCAATCGCCAAGCCCGTAGATGAACTTGGTGCGCGTGGGCAATCTTGTCGGCCTACCGTCGTCCATTCAACCTAACTGTGTCACTGCAAACGCGCCGACAGCGCGCTGTCAGCGATCATCGCTGACGTAATCCTGCGAAAGCTCCAGCAGATGTTGTCCCAATGGGGTGAGTTGCCCGCTCGACGGATCAAAGAGATTCCCTGTGCGCAGCCCCTCTTCCGGGGCATAAAGGATGAACCAGAACCACCATTGTACCAGACGTCCTTCATCCGGCTGATAGCCGGTGTCGTTTGCAGCAGTTTGAAGATAGTCCAGGGCGGCCGTCATGAAGGCGGCCACCGATTCCGGCGGAAAACCGAAATCCTCCGGCATGATCACCCCGAATTCGGTGACCGCCAGGGGATAGTCTCCATATCCTCGGGCATCCATCCATGCGCGCAAGTCAACCAGTCGTTGCTCAAAGATGGCGATGTCATCATGCTCGCTGATTTCATAACGGATAGCCAACTCATCGGTCATGCCGGGAGGGATTTCCACTCCCCAACTGCCGGCTTCTTCGCGCAAGATAAAGTTGTGCACGGTCCAGATATCCACGGGCAACGGAACGCCGTACATCGCCTGGTAGCTGTCCAGAACGATATCCAGGTAGGCCAATCTCAACGGGGTTGGCTGGGCGACGCCGGCGATCGCGATCAGGGCGGCGGGATCGCGCTCCTTGATGAAGGTGTAAGCCTCGTGATACAGCTCTGCATAACGGGCAGGAGTAACGTTGTCTTGCCAGATGACATCCGGCTCGTTGCCGATGATCCAGATAGCGCCCGGTTGCGCCGCCAAAGTTGCCTCTATTTCTTCCCAGGAAGTAGTCACCCCGGCTTCGCTCAGGCGGATCATCTGCCAATAGCGCACGCCCTCGGGCTGCAGAGGCGTTGGGTCAAGCATCCAGTCGAAATAATGCCTGAAGGGCAGTCCGGCCTGGTGAGCGGCGACGGCAAGTTCGGGGATTGCCGACACGCCGGCGCTGTCCCATCCCTGATATGAAGGCGGGGCGATAGTGGTGGGCGCCGGAACATCGGTTGGCTCCACATGGATCGTCGGTAAAGGAGGCAGCAGCGTGACAATCGGCATTACGACTGTAGGAGCAGGAAACGGCGTGCGCGTGGCGTCCGGCGGAACGGTTGTGGAAGTGGGCAGCGGCGTCAAAGAGGAGATCCCGGCCACCGGCTGCGCTGTTTCAACGAGTCGCGTGGCTTCTGTCGCCATTGCCGGGGAGCTGGTGACAGCCGGCGACTGCGCACCGGGACGGAAGTAGATGCTCAACAACAGGAGCAATAGTCCTGCGCCAACCAGTATTAGCGGCGCCAGCAGGCGGCCGGAACGATTCACAGGGCGGTGTCGCCGGGCGGCAACAGGTCGGAAGAGGAAGACACTGGGACGGGATGCCGATAGTGCGGCTCTCGGAGCCGGCTAGAGAGTAATTTCCAGGATCCCTTCCGCGATCTGGCGTAAGCGGGCAGTATCCATCTCGCTCAGGCGCAGAGCAGTCTCCAGGTAGGCCAGGTTGGCCGGCTGGGAAACGAAATCCTTCATTGGCAGGGGCAACTCCTCGAAGCTGTAGCGATACTTCTGTTGCTGCTCGTGCCGGGCCAGCGGACCGCGCGCATCATACACCAGATCATCCAAGGACAACGAGAGCGCCCGGCAGATGCGCTCCAGGATGAGCACCGGAATATCCTCCGAAGCCGCCTCATATTGCCGGATCGTCTCGACAGAGAGATCGCTCTTCTCCGCCAATTGCTCCACGCTCATTTCCGCTGCTACACGCGCCTGCTTCAATTGCGTCCCCACCATCCGGCGTCTGAGGGCCAGGAACGTCTGAAAGTCGGGCGGCGGGCTGGAATCAAGCTCGCGGCTACCCCAGAAATAAGCCATTGGAACCTGCAGGTAAATTGCCAGGGCTTCCAGCTCCGGCAGCGAGATCACCCGCTCCCCGACTTCCGCCTGGGCGAAGTGCGTCGGGTCGCTCCCCAGAAGCTGCGCACAGTCCTCGACGGAACGACCGGCGAATTGGCGGGCCTTGTGAATCAGTTCGCCGAACTTTGCGGCCTTGTTCTTTTCTTGCTCGTCCATATTCCTCAATTGTGCGGCGCTGCCCCTCCTATCACTCAAATCAGGCCGGGTCGTTACCGGTCAGGCGCGCCGGTGTGATCAACCGTCCTGGTGACAAAAATCATAACATAAAGCGATTGGCCCGCAAATCCAACCAGGACCGGCTACGCTTTCGCTAAGGTCGTAACAAACCCTGCCGGTCTCGGGGACAAACAAGACCGGCGGGGTTTCGACAATAGATTTCGCCGGAGAACCGGCCATCATGCTGGCAGTCGAGACCACAAATCCAGTACAATAGCGCCAAGTATGATTGCCATGGTGCACGGCGTAATCGTGAAAATTGGGGCCAACGATTTAATTGTCAACGTTGGCGGCATCGGTCTGCGCGTCTTCGTCCCCCGGCCCGTGCTGGAGAACACCGGCGGCGTGGGCCGGCAAATCCGCCTGCACACCCACCTGATCGTGCGCGAGACCGAGTGGTCGCTGTACGGCTTCGAGTCCGAGGAGGACCAGGCGCTATTTGAATTGTTGCTGGAGGTGAACGGCGTTGGGCCGAAAATGGCCCTGTCTATTCTCTCCACGCTCAGCCCGGAAGTGTTGAAGAGCGCCGTCTTGCGGGAGGAGAGCGCCGTCTTGCAGCGGGTGCCGGGCATCGGCAAGAAAACGGCGGAACGAATCATGTTCCAGTTGCGGGACAAATTGGATTTTGCGGCCGAGGCGCACACGCTGGCCCTGGTCAGCGATGTGGACACGGACGTGATTGAGTTTCTGACGGGCCTGGGTTTCAGCATTGTGGAGGCCCAGAGCGCGGTGCAAAACGTCCCCCGTGAAGTGACCGGGGTAGACGACCGCTTGCAGTTGGCGCTACAATACCTGGACCAGCGCCGCTAATCGAGAGAGCAACCCCATGCGTGACAACTTTTCCCTACCAGCGGCGATGCCCGCATGAACCGCATCGTCGAAGGCTTGAACGAGCCGCAACGCCGGGCGGTAACTGCCGGAAAGGGGCCGGTGCTGGTATTGGCCGGGCCGGGCAGCGGCAAGACCCGCGTCCTCACCCATCGCGTCGCCTATCTGGTGGAGGAGATGGCCGTCGCCCCCTGGCAAATCATGGCGGTGACGTTTACGAACAAGGCCGCGCGCGAAATGAAGGAGCGGGTGGAGCGGTTGCTGGCCGGCCGGGTGCAGGGGTTGACCATCGGCACATTTCATGCCACCTGCGCCCAGATCCTGCGCCGGGAAGCGCAACACCTACCCGGCTACGAACAGGATTTCGTGATCTTTGATACAGATGACCAGACTCAGGTCATCAAGCAGGCGCTGGCCGACCTCAACCTGGACCCGCAGAAGTTTCATCCCAACCGCATGCGCGGCGGCATCGGCGCCGCCAAGAACGAGTTGGTGACCCCGCAGAATTATGAGGCGCAGAACTACCTGGCAGCCGTTACCCAGCGCGTGTATGCCCGTTACCAGGAGATCCTGGTCGCTAACAACGCCATGGATTTCGACGACCTGTTGATGAACTCGGTGCTGCTCTTTGACGCCCGGCCCGACGTGCTGGCCAAGTACCAGGAGCGTTATGAGCATGTCCTCGTAGACGAGTACCAGGACACGAATACGACGCAGTATGAATTGCTCAACCGGCTGGTGGCCCGCCGGCGTAATCTCTTCGTCGTGGGCGACACCGATCAGTCAATCTACAAGTGGCGCGGAGCGGATTTCCGCAACATCCATCGCTTCCGGCAGCACTATCCGGATTCGCAGATGATCCTGCTGGAGGAAAACTACCGCTCCACGCAAGTGATCCTGGACGCCGCCAAAGCCGTCATCCGGCGCAACGCTGAGCGAGTGGACAAAGACCTTTTTACCCGGCGGAGCGGCGGCAGCCCGATCGTTGTGGAAGAGGCCTACGACGAGCGCGCCGAGGCCGATGCGGTGGTGACCACGATCCAGCGCCTGTTGTTAGAGGGTCATTCGGCCGGCGATTGCGCTGTGATGTATCGCACCAACGCCCAGTCGCGAGCGCTGGAGGACGCCTTCCTGCGCGCCGGCATGCCCTACAAGCTGGTCGGCGCGACCCGCTTTTACAGCAGGAAGGAGATCAAGGACCTCCTCGCCTACTTGCGGGTGGTAAACAACCCGGCCGACGCAGTCAGCTTCGAGCGCATGGTCAACGTGCCCCCGCGCGGCATCGGCAAGAAGACGGTGCAGCAATTGCAGGAATGGGGCGCCCAGCAGGGCCGGCAACCCGCCGAAGCGCTGCTTCACCTGGTCTCCGATTCCGGCCTGGCGCACAATTTCACCGGCCGGGCGCTGAACGCGTTGAGCCGGGTGGGCCAGATGTTGCGCGCCTGGGTTGCCGTGCGCGATAGCGCCACCGTGGGCGAACTATTCGACCTGATTGTGGAGCAAATCGAATACCAAAAATACCTCGACGACGGGACGGAAGAGGGCCAGGACCGTTGGGCCAACGTGATGGAGTTGCGCAATGTGGCCCTGGTAGCCGGCGATCTGTCGCTGAACGACTTCCTGGAGCAGGTGTCCCTGGTCTCGGACGTTGATAATCTAGCCGAGGATGCCAACGCGCCCACCCTGCTCACCCTGCACTCGGCGAAAGGGTTGGAGTTCCCCGTCGTGTTTATCACCGGCCTGGAGGAAGGCATGTTGCCCCACAGCCGCGCCCTGGAAGACGGTGAAGAACTGGCCGAGGAGCGGCGGCTGTTTTACGTAGGCATCACCCGCGCTCGCGACCGGCTGTATTTGCTGCATGCTTTCCGGCGCACCTTTTTCGGCATGTCCGAAGTGGCGATCCCATCCCGATTTATTTCCGATATACCTGCCCACCTGATGAGCGGGAACGGCGCCGGCAATCGCCGGAAGCAGACCATCTCCCAGGCCGGGAGCTGGCATTGGGATTCGTCGCAGCCGGCAAAGCGCACGCCGGACATATCCTCTCACCCGCTGATGCGAGCCAAGAGCCGGGAGACGAACGCCGCCGGCAACAACGAAAAGCCGCCCGCCGCCGCCCGATACCGCACCGGTCAGCGAGTGCAACATGCCAGCTTTGGCGAGGGAATCGTCATTGAGAGCAAGCCGACCGGCAACGATGAGGAAGTCACCGTTGCTTTCAAGGCGGTGGGCATCAAGAAACTCGCCGCCAGCTTCGCCAATCTAGAGATCAAAAAGTAGACCAAAAGGCTCTTCCCTGAACGATCCGGGGGTGAGACCGCCTCCGGGCAGCAACCAGTCAGCCCATGCACTACCTGATAGACGGCCATAATCTCATCGCCCAATTGCCGGAGATAGAACTGGGCGAACCCAATGACGAGATCAAGCTGATCCTGATGTTGCGCAGTTGGGCGGCTGCGGAGCGCAAGCGACAGGTCACACTATACTTCGACGGCGGCATCCCCGGCGGCAAGTCACGCGAGTTGTCGCAGGGCCAGGTCGCGGTCATCTTCGCTCCAGCCGGGCGCAAGGCGGATGAATTGCTTATTCTGCACATCAAGAGCGTGAAGCATCCCGGCGCGTACACGCTCGTCAGCGGCGATCAGCAAATCGTCGCCCGGGCCAGGGAACGAAAGATGCCGGTGAAAAGCTCGCTGGAGTTTACGCAGCAGCTGGAGAAAGAACGGCAAGCCCGGATGGAAGCTCAGCGCCCGGATGAAGGGACAGAGCCAATCGTGGCCGCCGCCGAGGTCGAGGAATGGCTGGCGCTCTTCGGACCCGTGCCGGAAACTGCCCCACCGCCACCGCCGCCGCGACGGGCGAAAGCTCCCAGCGCGTCGCAAAAGCCGCCTGCTCCCCCACGCCCGCCGGCGGATCTGAAAACGAGCGGCGACCTGACTGCCGAAGAGCTAAACGCCTGGCTGGAGTTGTTCTCGCCTTCCGGCGATGAATAAGCTTGCGGCGGGTGACTGCCGCTACTGCCGGTAAGGCGGAACGTGCACGCGCTCGTTGATCGCCGCCACTAGCTGCGCCAGCCGGGCGCGGCTCTCTGCCGCCGCCTGATCCACGGCAACCAGCGTCCGTTCGTCCTCGTGGCGCAGTTTCAGCTCGACGCCTCCCTGGGCGAGTGAGCGCTGGCCCACCGTCAGCCGGACCGGCGCGCCGATCAGGTCGGCATCGTTAAACTTAACCCCCGGACTGGCATCGCGATCATCAAACAACACATCCAGGCCGGCGCGGCGCAGCTCGTCATAAAGGTGCGCCGCCTCCTCAAAGCCGCCGCGCAAGGCTACCAGTTGTACATCGAAGGGGGCGACGGTCGCCGGCCAGATCAACCCGTGGTCATCATGATGGCGCTCGGCGATGCAGGCGATCAGCCGGCCCACGCCGATGCCGTAAGAGCCCATCACAATTGGCCGGGAGCGACCGTCTTCGTCAACATAATTGGCCCCCAGCGCTTCTGAGAAGTGGACGCCCAATTTGAAAATGTTGCCCACCTCTACACCCCGGCTGGCGCTGAGCGGTTCGCCGCAATTCAGGCAGCCGGCCCCTTTCTCGGCCGCCGCCAGGTCGGCGATGATATCGGCCCGGTAATCGCGCCCATAATTGACGTTGCGCAGGTGATAGCCGATCTCGTTCGCCCCGGCGACCAGGTTCGGCGAGCCGGCCGCCGCTCCGTCAACGACAACCAACACATCGCGCAGGCCGATGGGCGACGCATAGCCGGGGATAGCGCCCACCGCCAGGATTTCCGCTTCTTGCGCCGGGCGCAACGCCTTGGCGTCAATGGCGTTTGCCAGCTTGGTCTCGTTCAGTTCCATGTCCCCACGCACCACGGCAAAGACCAGCCGCTCCGCCCTCTCCTGACCGTTCATGATGGTAGCCATAATGAAGACCGCTTTGGCGGTGCGCGATTTGTCAATCCGCAAGTAGGCGGCCAGGTCAGCGATGGTCCTGGTGTCCGGCGTGGCCACCCTCTCCAGCGGCAACGGCTCTTCGGCCGCCGCCGCCGGCTTGCGGAAGGGCGCGATCTGCCGGTTGGCCTTGAAACCGCAATGCGCGCAGATGAGCAGCGTGTCCTCGCCGATGGGGGTCAGGTACATATACTCGTGGGCCAGCTTGCCGCCCATCATGCCCACATCCGACTCCACTGCGATGGCCGGCAAGTCGCAGCGACCAAAAATGCGAAAATAGGCCCGGAAGTGGGCGTGGTATTGGGCATCCAGCCCTTCTTCATCGGCGTCGAGGCTGTAGCTGTCCAGCATGGTGAACTCGCGGGCGCGGATCATGCCCGCGCGGGGCCGGGGGTCATCGCGCCACTTCGTCTGCAGATGGTAGATCAGCTGCGGCAACTGCCGGTAGGAGTGGATTTCCTGTCGCGCCAGGTCCGCCACCACCTCCTCATGGGTCATGGCCAACGCCATATCGCGACCGTTCTTGTCCTGGAATCTGCCCATCTCGTCGCCGATCTCGTACCAGCGGTTGCTGGCCTGCCAGAGGGTGGCGGGATGGACTACCGGCATGGACAGCTCCTGACCCCCGATGGCGTTGATCTCCTCGCGCAGGATGGCGTTGACCTTTTGGATGACCCGCTGGCCGAGGGGCATGTAGCTGAAAATGCCGGCGGCGAGCGGGCGGGCGAAGCCGGCGCGGATCAACAACTGGTGACTGACCACATCAACATCTGCCGGCGCGTCTCGCAACGTCTGGCTGAACAACTGGCTCATGCGCATTTCAAATACCTCCTTAAAAAAACCCCGTAGGTCTCAAGTGCGATCGCGCCGCAGGCCACAGCAGCAAGTAACACCTACGGGGTTTGTGACAGACTCTGTAAATACATCACATGTACGCCGCAACAAAAAACGCCTCGACCAGGCGAGGCGTTTGCAATCAGGCGGATGGCGATTCTTTCGATTTGCTTGGGTTAGCTAGCCATGCGCAACTGCCTCGCTGTCAGAGCAACGAAGGCTGCTAGGGACGGGTAGCGCACCAATGAATCGCATGGGCACAGGCTACAACAGGCGAAGATGATTGTCAATAGCAGTTTTTGCTTCTAAAGTCTTTGCTTCTCAGTTTTCACTTCGCGGTGTGGTAGACTTCGACGACGTTGGCGGGCAAACAACAGTAGAGCGGCAACTGCGAGTCATGAATCTCTCCCTGAGTGCGGCAGATCGCGACATGCTGGAAGGTGGGCGGGGTCCGGCCCCCCGGCTGGCGATGTCCATCCTGGCCCGCATGGCGGAGGTTTACCGGGCGGAGCGCTTGCTGGATATCTCCGCCGCCCACATAGACAGCACCATCTATATCGGGGAGGCGGGGCTGGAATTTGCCGAGCGGCTGGCGACCCTGGGCGCGAAGGTGGCTGTGCCGGCGACGGCTAATGTCAGCGGCCTGGATGAGCTACACTGGCAGGAATGGGCCGTGCCGGCCGGCTGGGCGGGCAACGCACAGCGCCAGATGGAGGCCTACCGGCAAATGGGCTGCCTACCCACCTGGACCTGCGCGCCCTACCAGACTGCCATGAAACCCGTCTTCGGGCAGCAAATTGCCTGGGGCGAGTCCAATGCCATCGCCTTCGCCAACAGCGTGATCGGGGCGCGCACGGAGCGTTACCCCGACCTGCTGGATATTTGCTGCGCCATCACCGGCCGGGTCCCGGCGGTCGGACTGCACCTGAGCGAGAATCGGGCCGGGCAGCTCCTGGTCAATCTGCTGGATGTGCCGCTGGAATTGCAGCAAGACGACAGCTTCTACCCGGTGCTCGGCCACCTGCTTGGCAAAGTGGCGGGCGATCTCATCCCGGTGGTGAGCGGCCTGGAGATCACGCCCACAGAGGATCAGTTCAAGGCGTTGTGCGCCGCCGGCGCATCTTCCGGAGCCATTGCCCTGCTGCATATTGTGGGCGTCACGCCGGAAGCGCCGACGCTTTCGGCCGCGTTCCAGGGGCGAGCGCCGCAAGCAGTCTACGATGTGGGCATGGCCCAGCTGCGCGCCGCCCGGCGAGAATTGACCACTGCTGAGGGCGCGCAACTGGACATGGTGATCCTGGGCAGCCCGCACTTCTCGCTGGCGGAGTTTCGCCAACTGGCTCCCCTGTTAGCCGGCAGACGCAAGCATCCAGCGGTGGAGTTCCTGGTCACCTCCAGCCGGGCGATGGCGCATCTGGCCAGGCAAGCCGGCTACGTGCAGGCGTTGGCGGAATTTGGCGGCCGGATCACGGTTGATACCTGCATCCTGGCCACGCCGATGTTGCCGCCTTCCATCACGCGGCTGATGACGAACTCGGCCAAATACGCCTACTACGCGCCGGGCTTACTCAACACCGAAGTGACCTTTGGCAGCCTGGCGGACTGCGTGCGCTCGGCGGAAGCCGGCGTAGTCCTGCGCGACGATTCGCTGTGGGCCGGCAGCGCGGAGAGTGTTTCGATCCGGTCTGTTTACGGCGAGGGTGAAGCGGCGGCGCTCGCCAATGCGGGTCCGCCGGACAGTCCGTCGCGGGAGTGGGCCGGAGAGCCGCTCATCCCCGGCGAGGCGTATGGTGATGCTTTGGCCGCCAACGAGCCGTTATCCCTCTGGGGCGGCTACGATCATACGACCGGCGAAGTTACCGACCGCCGGCATCCGCTTTCCGGGCAAAATGCGGCCGGGCGCATCCTGGCGGTGCCGTTTACGAGGGGGTCCTCCACTACCACCGCGGTGTTGCTGGAGGCAATCCGCGCCGGAACCGCCCCGGCTGCCATCCTGACCACGACGCGGGACTCCTTCTTTGCGCTGGCCTCGATTGTGGCAGACGAGCTGTACGGCCGGCCATTGCCCATCGTGGTGCTCCCGCCGGCAAGCTTCGCCGCCCTGCGCAGCGGCGAGCAACTGAGCGTCAACGCTCAGGGGAACGTAAAGCGCATCCAGGAGTGACACGACGAGACGAGGCCGGCCTTGATTGGCAGCATTGCCCCGCATGCCGGCAAATGTTATAATCTTTCCCGGTGCAGCAGCCGGCTTGTAGGGGCCGGTATTGGGCGAGTCCATATAATTGTAGTTTGCCAGCCACAGGGAATGCTCTGGTGCCTAGCGAAGTAGTATCGGGCATAGTCAATTCTGCATATCTGTCGCTGCCTTCCCGTTCCCCGGCGGGCTACATTCTGCTTTCCCTTTACGTTCTCATCTCTGTCTACCTGCTCCTCCGCTTTCGGGAAGACTTTGCCGGGCTATCGCGCCGGCGCTGGTTGGGGATGGGTCTGCTGGCGGTATTGGCGTTCCTCCTGGGCGGAGCCGGCTTGCCCTGGTCGTTCACGGTGGTCAACCTGGAGGATATCGCGATCTTTTTCCCGTTCATCTTCGCGCCAATCTTCCTGGCCGGGGCAACTCTGGGATCGGGGCCGGCGCTGGTAGTCGGGCTGCTGGGCGGTCTGGGCCACGCTCTATCGTACTCGCACAGTTTTTATGATCCCTTCTTCTACGCCTTTGCGGGCGCGCTGTATGGCTTCTTCCTTTGCCAGCGCTTCCCGGATACGGCTTACCGGTGGTTGCGCAATCCATTTGTGGCCGGCATATTCAGCGTCTTGCTCCTTTCGCCGCTGCTTATCCCGGCTGCCATTGCTTATATCCCCACCAACGTGACCCTATTGGCGGCATTGGACCTGGCCCTCAGCGGGTTCGCGCCGGCGTTAACCTTCTTGTTGGTCGAAGCGGCGATCGGCGGATTGGCAGCGTTGATCGTGCTCACCGGCGTGCCGCAATGGCGGGCCAGCGGGTCGTCCGAATCGGCGCGCACAATCGGCGGCCGGCTGATGGCAAATTTCACCTTGCTGAGTATTTCTATCGGCATACTGGTGATCGCGGTCATTCTTTCCGCGGCGATGACCATCGCCCGCCAAATCGTTGTCGAGCGCATGGCCGTGACTGCGCAGGGGATCGCCGCCGGCGCGCCGGAACTTCGCGCCCAACTGCAGGCATTTGAGAGCCACGGCGCGCCGGGCGACCCGCTGAGCAGTGGGAATGCTGCCGTGATGCTGAAGACGTTGAACGAGCTGGTCGGCGCCGGGACGATTTTTCAGCAGGCGCTGCTGGTAAATGAGTCGGATGGGCGGGTGTTGGCGGCCAATCCGGCTGCCGGGCCGCTGGACAGCCTGAGCAGCAGCGAGCTGGAAGCGCTGGCGGGCGCACGGCGACGCGGCGCACCGGCCATCGCGCGAAGTTCAGGAGAGGCCTCATCGTCGCTTAGCGTCGTGGTCCCGATTTCAGATGTCGGCGGGCAGGGAAGCAGCGCCTTGATCGGGCGCGCGCCGGCCGGCGTTGTTGACGCCCACCTGCTCAACCTCCTCGCCGCGGACGAGAACGGTGTGGCCCTGATGCTCGGCGATCAGGGACAGGTCATCGCCCAGGCCGGCCCCAGGTCGTCGGCTCTCGCCCGGGGTGCGCTGGCCGGCTCAGCGGACGGTCCAGTTTCGGTCCAGACCTTTGCCGAGCATGACCGCCGCCTAGTCTACGTGTTACGAGGGGAAGGGCAACCGTGGACGGTGATCTACGCGCTTCCCCATGAAGCGGTGCTCTCCCTGGCGTTGCGTATTGCCGGGCCGATCATCGCTGTGTTGCTGCTGGTAATGGGCGTCTACGCGGTGAACATGGTCATGGCCGGCCGCAGCGTGGCGGGGCCGTTGCGCGAACTGGTTGACGTTTCCCGGCTGGTTGCCGGCGGCTCACTGAACGAGCCGGTGCCCGTGAAGAGCACAGACGAGATCGGCCAATTGGGTCGCGCGCTGGAAGATGTGCGCGTGACGATGAAGAGCCGGCTTTCCGAGCTGTCGCTATTGCTGGATGTCAGCCAGCAGGTCTCGTCCAGTCGCAGTTTGAGTGAAGGGATGCCGGCCATCCTGCAGGGAGCGCGACAGGGTGGGCAAGCGGCCGGCGCGCGGGCGGTAGTGCTTAACCCGGCCGGCCAACAACCGCTGATCTTTGGCGACGGCGAGGCGGCGGACACGATGCGCCTGCTGGATCGCCGGCTGACCATCATGGCAAATGCCGATCAATTCATCGTCGCCGAAACGCCGGAAGAAGTACGGGCGATGTTCGGCGCGCCGCCGGACGCGGTGTTGCCGGTCCAGGCTTTGGCGGCAATCGCGGTCACCTCGCAAGGGCGCTTCCTGGGCATGTTGTGGACCGGCTATGATCAGCCGCATTCATTTAGCGCGCAGGAACGGGACCTGTTGCGCACATTGGCCGGGCAGACTGCCGGGCTGGTGGAGAATGCCCGCCTGTTTTCTACATCGGAAGGAGGGCGGCGCAGGCTGGCGGCCGTGCTGGCCAGCACGGCGGATGCGGTCATCGTGACCGACCAGACTGACCGTATCCTGCTGATCAACCCGGCGATGGAGAGCCTGTTCCAATTGCAGGCCGGGGCGGTCGCCGGGAGGCCGGTTGGCGACGTGATCCGGGCAGAGGTCTTACTGGAGGCGCTGCTGGGTGAAGGCAAGCGCCCGCGCCGGGTGGAGATGGCGTTGGCAGACGGACGCACCCTGATCGTGAATGCTTCCACCATCTTCAGCCGGGAGGGGCAGGTGATGGGCCGGGTGGCGGTCCTGCACGATATTTCACAGCTGAAGAAGATTGACGAGCTGAAATCAGAGTTTGTGGCCACCGTGTCCCACGACCTGCGTGGGCCGCTGACCTATATGACCGGTTATGCCGCCATGATGCCCGTGGTCGGCGACCTCAATTCCGACCAACGCACTTATTTAGCGCGCATCGAATCCGGCATCGAGCAGATGACCGCCCTGGTTGAGGATTTGCTCGACTTGCGCCGGCTGGAATCCGGGCGGGTGTTGGCGAAAGACACGATTGTCCCCCGGGAACTGCTGCAGAAGGTGGCCGGCGAATACGCCGAACCGGGTCGCCGGCAGGGTATTCGCTTCCACGTGCAGGTCGCCGCGGATATGCCCAATGCCATCGGTGACATTATCCTGATACAACGAGCTATCTCAAACCTGGTCGAGAACGCGATCAAGTATGCGCCAAAGAGCGGCGTGGTCATGCTGTCCGCCATTCACGAAGGAAACGAGATCATCTTCAGCGTGCAGGATCGCGGCCCCGGCATCGCGCATGCGGATAAGCAGCGCCTCTTCGAGAGTTTCTACCAGGCGCAGCCGGCTGAAGGGGAGGAAAAGAAGGGGTACGGGCTGGGGCTGGCCATCGTCAAATCAATCGCCGAACACCATGGCGGGCGGGTGTGGTTCGTCAGCTTGCCACGCATAGGCAGCACCTTCTATCTGGCTCTGCCGCGCAACGGGCGTGAATAGGCATAGCATCCACGCTGCCCCGGTAAACAAAAATCAAACCACATGCGCGACCCATACGAAAAGTCCTCTGACGCAGACATGGCCGCTCGTCTCCGGCGCGAAAGCAATCTGGAGGATCTGCGCAGCATGATAGAGCGGATCATTGACGACGCCCAGGCAAAGGGGGCGTTTGATAATCTGCCCGGACAGGGGAAGCCGCTGGCCCTCGATGAGAAAAATCCCTTCGCCGGCGATCGTGAGCTGGCCTACAAGCTGTTGAAGGATAACGACTACACGCTGCCCTGGATCGCCGGGCGAAATTCCCTGCTGGAGAAGATCGCCGCCTTCAGGCAGGAATTGAGGCGCACCTGGAGCCAATTCGAGGCGCGCTACCGCAGCGCGCCGGGCGAGGCCTACGCGGCAGCGCTAAGGGTAAAGTGGCGACAACGTTACGCCGAGCTGGTCGCCGAGACGGGAGACCTCAACCGCCAAATTGCCAATCTCAATCTACAGTTGCCGGTTTCTCAATTGGAGATCCTCACCCTTGACCTGGAACGAGAGCTGGCCGCGGTTGGGGGACGAGACGAATTGGGCAATACCACGACCGGTTTATCTGTCAGGTAAGCGTACAGATAAAAAGCCACCCCGAAGGGTGGCCTCAATTTCGACGAGAGGGATCCTGGCAATTAACTGTCTGCCGGGCAGTTGGCTGTGCCCTTTGACCGCGGGCCGGAGCCCCGTCCAGGCCGCCGCGTGACCACGGCGCTATTAATGCGTCTCTTTGGTCCCTCTCGCTTACCCGCTATTTCGCTGAGTCGCTCTTCAAACCCCGTAGGTCTGGTTCATATGTCCGTTCCGCGATTGACGCGGGTGTGGCCGGCGGGGTTTTAAGATGATTTACGTATTTATATGATGATGCCATTATACTTGTTTGGTAGTTGTCGCAGCCGGGCCTAAGATACACATGACATGAGAAGCCTTACACACCCCAACTGTGTTGCATATTACGCGACCGGCGACGACCCGGCTGGTGTAGGCGACGCGTTTTTCTGATCAATCAATTGAATGGCGGCGACGAGAAGGTCCCTCCGCCGGAAGGAGTAAGCAATGGAACAGGAAGATGAACGGGTAACCAAATCGGACGCAGAATGGCGCAGCCAATTGACGCCGGAGCAGTACGAAGTCACCCGCAGAAAGGGTACGGAACGCGCCTTTACGGGCGAGTATTATCATCACGAGGGCCGGGGCAGCTACGTGTGCGTTTGTTGTGGAGCGGAGCTGTTCCGCTCTGACGAGAAGTATGACTCCGGCTCCGGCTGGCCCAGCTTTTGGCAGCCGGCCAATCCTGATCTGGTGCGCGAAGAAGTGGATAACAGCTGGTTCATGCGCCGGACCGAAGTGCTCTGCGATCGCTGCGACGCGCACCTGGGCCACCTCTTCCCGGACGGGCCGCGCCCAACCGGCATGCGCTATTGCATCAATTCGGCGGCGCTGAGGTTCGTACCGGCTGAGGATGACGGCGCAAAGTAGGCCGCGCTCAGACAAGCGGCCGCAAGCGAAGATGCGCTTCTATGCGACGCTGAACGAGTTCTTGCCGCCGGAGAGGAGACAGCAAGAAATTGCTTACCCGCTCAATGGGCCGGTGAGCATTAAACACGTCATCGAATCGCTGGGCGTTCCGCATACAGAGGTCGCGCTCATCCTGGCGAATGGAGAATTCGCCGGCTTTGATTACCCGGTGCAAAAGGGCGACCGGCTGGCTGTCTATCCGCACATGAGCGCGTTGGAAATGACGACGCCGGCTCTCTTGCGCCCGCCGATATCCCGCCCGCCGCGCTTCGTGCTCGATGTGCACCTGGGCCGGTTGGCAGCTTATCTGCGATTGCTCGGTTTTGACACGCTCTATTGGAGCGACTGCGATGACGCTACGCTGGCGGCGAACTCCGCCGAACAGGAGCGCGTGCTGGTCACCCGCGACCGGCGGCTGCTGATGCGCAAAGAGGTGGTCTACGGTTGTTGCCTGCACAGCCGGGAGCCGCTGGAACAGCTGGATACGCTGGTCAGGCGTTATGACCTGGCCGGCGACGTTATCGCCTGGCGGCGATGCCTGCGCTGCAACGGGCTACTCCAGCCGGTGGAGAAAGAGAGCATTGTCCACCGGTTGGAGCCGCTCACCGCCCGTTACTTCGACGACTTCCACATCTGCCTGGATTGCGAGCATATCTATTGGAAGGGGTCCCATTTTCAGGCCCTGCAGACAATCGTCGGGCGCGTGCAGAGCAACGCCGTGTAGCAGGCGACGCCTACTACCGCCGTATCCGAAATGGAGTCAAAGCAACGTGTGAATCTGGCGCACGGCTGCGGCAGTCGCATCCCCCTCGATGACTAGACTGATGCTGCACTCCGAGGAACCCTGGGCAATGGCGATGATGTTGATCTCCTTTTCTCCCAGGGCAGTGAAGATGCGCCCGGCGATACCCGGTGTGCCGCGCATGCCCGCTCCGACGATGGTCACGATAGCGACCGGACTCATCGCCCACACCTGATCGATATCCCGGCGCTGCAACTCGACGCTAAACTCTGCTTCGAGGGCCGCCAGCACCTCGGCGGAAGCGCCGGCCGGCGCGGCGAAGCAGATTGATTGCTCCGATGAAGCCTGGGTGATGAGCAGCACGCTCACCTGGTTGCGAGCCACCGCGCCGAAAGTACGCGCGGCAATGCCGGGAACGCCCATCATCCCCCGCCCTTCCACGGTGATCAGGCTCAGGCCGGTGATGGCGCTGACTGCTTTCATTTTGCCGTTAGCGCTGCCGTTTTCCTGCACAATGACCGTGCCGGGGTGCTCGGGGCGAAAGGTGTTCTTGATGCGCAGAGGGATGTTGTGTTCCACGCAGGGGCGCATCGTCTTGGGATGCAGCACATTGGCCCCATAATAGGCCAACTCCGCCACCTCCCGAAAGCTCAGAACAGGGATGGTACGCGCCTCCGGCACCAGCCGCGGATCGGCCGTCATCACCCCGTCCACATCCGTCCAGATCCATACCTCTCGCGCCGCCAACGCCTGCCCCAGGATGGCGGCGCTGTAATCGGAGCCGCCCCGACCCAGGGTAGAGGTGACCCCTTCCCGAGTAGCTCCGATGAAGCCGGTGACCACCGGGATCACGCCCTGATCTAGCAAAGGCTGCAGGATGCGGTCGCAGGCAGCGTTCGTTTCCGGCCACAGCGGAGTCGCCGCCTGGAAGTTGTCGTCGGTGATGATCAGCTCCGTGGCATCAATGGCCTGGGCGGCGAGACCGCTCTCGCGCAAGCCGGCGGCCAGGATGCGCACGCTCATCTGTTCACCCATGGCGCTGATCGCGTCCAGCGCCCTGGGAGTCAGTTCACCCAACACCAGCACCGCCTGGCATAGCGCCTGAAAGCGATCGATAATGGCGTTAACCTGGGCCATCACCTGCTGGCGCTCCCGCTCCGGCGACAACAGGCCGTCAATAGCTTCCAGATGGGTCTGGCGCAGGAGGTCGGCCACCTGCCGGAAGTTGTCCGCGTCGCCGCTTAGCGCTGAGTGCGCCCCCTGCAGCAGCAGGTCCGTCACCTTGACCGGCCGGGAGCCCATTGCGGAGGCCACGACGACTACGCGCTCGCCGGCCCCCGCGATCAGGTCTACCGTTCGTTTCATCGCCGCGGCGTTGCCCACTGAGGTGCCGCCAAATTTTACCACCAGCGTCATGCTAACTTTCCTTTGAAAAGGTTCCCGGAAATTGGTCGACCCAGATTCCCGGAAATTTCGTTCACAATCAGAGCGTCCACGAAAGTCAATTTCCGGGAATCTGAATACACTAAACCGATGTTCGACCCAGATTCCCGGAAATTTCGTTCACAATCAGAGCGTCCACGAAAGTCAATTTCCGGGAATCTGAATACACTAAACCAATGCCAGAGCCTGAGACAGGTCGGCAAGTATATCTTCCACGTCCTCAATGCCAATGGCAAAGCGCACCAGGTTATCCTTGATGCCGATTGCCTCGCGTTCATCGGTAGAGAGTTCGTAGAAAGACATCAGCGCCGGCTGCTCGATGAGGCTTTCTACGCCGCCCAGGCTGGGGGCGATGTAGGGGATGGTCACGGCGTCAATGAAGCGCGAGGTGGTATCCAGCGGACGTTCTCCGGCAAGCGGCGCGATCTCAAAGCTAACCACGCCGCCAAAGCCGGCCATCTGCTTGGCGGCGACGGCGTAATCGGGGTGGCTGGACAGGCCCGGATACCAGACTCGGGACACCTTTGGGTGGCCTTCGAGGTATCGTGCGACGGTAAGGGCAGTGGCGTTTTGCCGGCTGACGCGCAGGGCCAGCGTCTTCAGTCCTCGCTCCAGCAGGAAGGCGGCATGGGGGTCCAGGATGCCGCCCAACATCCCTTGCGATTGGCGCAGGGCGTTGATCAGGCCCGTCTCCCCGACCACGGCGCCGGCCATGACGTCATTGTGCCCGCTCAGATACTTGGTGGCGCTGTGCAGCACCAGGTCAATGCCGTATTCCAGCGGGCGCTGGTTGATCGGCGTGGCAAAGGTGGCATCAATGATCGTCTTCACGCGATGCCGGCGCGCGATGGCGGCCAGCCGCTCCAGGTCCGCCACCCGCAGATAGGGGTTGGTCGGGCTTTCGCTGATGATCAGCCGGGTGTTGCCCCGGATGGCGGCTTCCAGCGCCTGGTAATCGCCCATCGGAACTTCGGTCGAGTCAATGTCCAGCCGGCGCAGGAAGGTGTGACAGAATTGGCGCGTCTTGCGATAGCAGTCATCGGTGAAGATGACGTGGCTGCCGGCGGACAAAATCGAGAGCAACACGTTGGTCACTGCCGCCATGCCGGTGGGAAAGAGCAACGCCGCCTCGCCCCCTTCCAGCTTGGCGATGCGTTGTTCGACCGCCTGCACCGTCGGACTGTTGTAGCGCCCATACTCGCCGCGTGTTTCCATCTCCGAATCGCCGCCCCACATCTTCGCTTCCATGAAGTTGCACAGATCGGCCGTATCGCGAAAGGTGAAGGTGGCTGTCTGCACCACAGGCGTGATCAGCGCGTGATGGGCGTTTGGCCGGCGGTCAGTTGTCTGTCCGTGCACGGCCTTTGTGCCGTTGCCGGTGGGGAGGGGACCCAGCGCCGGTTCATCAATTCGGTTCTCAATTAGCGCGTTGAGGGTAGTCATGATCTCTCCTGAGAAGCTGCGTGGTTCTCCGCATGGAAACCGCAGAGACCTGCGGGTTCTTACACTCATTTTGCGAAAGACCCAATGGGTCAGGGTATGCAAACAAAAAGACGGCTCTTCGCTTGCTTATCCAGAGCGAAGAGCCGTCTTTCTGAACGAAAACGCCCCTTCTAGAAGTTTCAGAAGGGGCCGCATTTTGCACTAACCACTTCTCATCTTCCAGAAGATATACCCATTACGGGTCGCTTCTGTCGGAATTGGCACCTGCTACCCTCAGGTAGCGGTTGCCGAGGCATCAACGGGCCGGTCCCTCCGCCTCTCTGGATAAGAAGAAACTTACCTATTCGATTGTGGGCACATGATACCAGACCTTATTTCCGCTGACAAGAGGCAAAAATTTCGTTTGCCGGAGGGCCGAATCCATGTTATAGTTCGCCTTCGGCCCGCAGCCATCGCGGGCCCTCTTTTTGCAAGCTACGTTCCGGAGGAACTCCTGATGTCTGACTTATTGTTGAAACAGTTCGAGGCGCCAGACAACGAACAACTGCCCGAGCTGCGCGTTGGCGACAACGTGACCGTCCATCTACGCATCGTCGAAGGCAAGCGCGAACGCATCCAACTGGTGCGCGGCACGATCATCCGGCTGCGCAACAGCGGCAACCAGGCCAACTTCACCGTGCGCCGCATCGCCTCCAACGGCATCGGCGTTGAGCGCAGTTTCCTGCTCCGTTCACCGCTCATCGAGAAGATCGAGATCCACCGCCATTCTCACGTCCGGCGCGCACAGCTCTATTACCTGCGCGAGCGCACCGGCAAATCGGCCCGCCTGCGCGAAAAGCGCCTCGGCTAATCCGGCTCGCCTGTATCAAAGACGATGACCATGGCTACGCGGCCGATCATTGGATGCACAACCTATCACAAGATTGCGGATCAAGATCCGCCAATTCACGTTTATGGGTTGATGCCCTCGTACACTCAGGCAATCCGCAAGGCCGGGGGCGTGCCTGTACTCATCCCCCTGGGCCTGGATTACGCTGAATTGGAAGTGCTCTTTGAGAAGATTGACGGCCTGTTGATACCCGGCGGCGGGGATGTCGATCCGCGCAATTACCGGGGGGACCCCGACCACCCCACGCTGCGCGGCGTTGACGAGATGCGCGACGAGACAGAGTTGGCGCTCATTCGCCGGGCCGTGGCCAGGAAGAAGCCAATGTTGGCCATATGTCGCGGCCTGCAAATCTTCAACGTCGCCATGGGCGGCTCCCTATGGGAAGATATCGAGAGCGAGATGCCGGGAGCTATGCCCCATGACTATTACCTGCGGCATGAACGCAATTATCTGGCGCATGAGGTAATCATCGAGCCGGCATCCTTTCTGGCCCACACCCTGCAATCCGAGACGGTCGCCGTGAACAGCCTGCATCACCAGGGGATCCGGCAGCTGGCGCCGCAGTTGTGCGCTGCCGGCCATTCCGCCGACGGCCTGGTAGAAGCTATTGAAGCGCCTGACCATCCCTACGCCATCGGCGTGCAATGGCACCCCGAGAACTTGCTGCAGGTCGCGCCGCCGATGTTGAATCTCTTTACCGGCCTGATCGCCGCCTCTCGAAACGGGCACGATGCATGACCGGCGCCGGCCCGGATGACCCGATTGCCGTCTTTGATTCCGGGGTTGGTGGGCTTTCAGTCTTACGCTATTTGAGGGAGTTGTTGCCGGGTGAGCGCTTGCTCTACCTGGCCGATCAGGCGCATGTCCCCTATGGCCCGCGCCCGGCCGTGGAAGTGCAGCAGTTCTGCGAAGCGGCGGTACACTTCTTTCTTTCCCGGCGCGCGAAACTGATCCTCATTGCCTGCAACACTGCTACCGCCGCGGCGTTGGGCTACTTGCGAGAGACGTTTGCGGGCCTTCCCTTCGTGGGCATGGAGCCGGCGGTCAAGCCGGGAGCCAACGCCACTCGCAGCGGCAAGGTGGGGGTGCTGGCCACGGCAGGGACATTTGACAGCCAGCGCTACACCGGCCTGATGGAGCGCTACGCCCGCGACGTAACCCTCTACCAAAATCCCTGCCTCGGGCTGGTCGAACTGATCGAAGCCGGGCAGCTGGAGACGCCGGAAACTGACGAACTGTTGCGCGATTGTCTGCAACCCATGCTCGACGCCGGCGTGGATACCCTAGTGCTGGGGTGCACTCACTATCCCTTCGTTGCCCCGGCGATCAGCCGCATCGCCGGCCCACAGGTGACTCTGATTGACCCCGCGCCGGCGGTCGTCCGGCAGACCGCTCGCTTGCTTGAGCAACACGGATTGTTGTCAGCGAACACAACGCCTGCTGTTGTGCAGGCTTACACGACGGGATCGCCCGACCGGCTGGCGTTGCAGGTGCAGCAGTTACTGCTGGATTCGTTTCCAGTGGTTCCCCTGCATTGGCACGACGGCCGGCTACATGACTCCGCCAACTGACCGCCGTTTTGTATCATTCCTGCATCCAGTATAATCGCCCGCAACAAAACCCCCACAGGTCTTCTCCAGGCCCAATGCAGCGCGAGCTTGCTACAAAGGACTTGCGGGGTTTTCATGTAGAGTTCGCGAGAAGATTACGTAACCACGGCGCAGGAGCCTTCAAGAACCTGTCGCCCCAGAGAGAGTGAGCGTGAGGCGCAATATTGACCGTTGGCGGTCGCTCAGCTCCCGTTTGAGCCGGGAATCTACGATCTGGCTGGCCACCGTCCGGCCCTCCGGCCGGCCCCATCTCGCGCCGCTCTGGTTCATCTGGCTGGACGAGAAGATCTATATCGCCACCGGATCCGAGACCCGCAAATACGATAACCTGCGCCACAATCAAAGCGTGGCCCTGGCTTTGCCGGATCCCATGCAGGTGATCATCATCGAGGGCACGGCGTATTTCCCGGATTATCGCGTGACGGATCAGCTGGCCGAGCACTTCTACAACAAATATGAGTGGGACTTTCGCCACGATGACACCGCCGGCTGGAAGCTGGTCGAAATTACGCCGCGCCGGATCCTCGCCTGGGGAGACGGGTACGACCAAGATGGCGCCCGGGTGCTTTAACGATGTTCGTCTCGCGCGGTTCAGACGCGGCTGACCGTCGCCGGGTTCTTACAAAAATCCAATTGTCGCCTGCTATACTTGTCAGCCTGTACTCATTGAGTTGTGAGGTAGTTACCCATGCGTTTTGATCGATTTACTGAACGTGCACAAGATGCCGCTGCCCGAGCGTACGAAATCGTGCAGCGCTATGGACATACCCAGGTTGACACGGAGCATATGTTTCTGGCCTTGTTGGAGCAGGACGAGGGTGCCGTGCCGCAATTACTGGATCATCTGTCAATTGACGTGCCGGCGCTGAAGGCTCGCCTGGACGAGCTGCTGCGCAATAGCCCCAAGGTGGCCGTGTATGGCGGCGGCGCGGGTCAAATCTTCTATACGCCGCGCATTCGCACCGTGTTGGAGCTGGCTCAGGGCGAGGCCAACCGGCTGAAGGACGAATTCATCTCCACCGAGCATATGTTTCTGGCCATCATGAGCGAGCGCAATACGCCCTCTTCCCGCATCCTGCAGGAATTCGGCATTACCCGCGAGCGGGTGATGGAAGCGGTCAAGTACCTGCGCGGCGGGCAACGAGTGACCGACCGGCAGGCGGAAAGCCGCTATCGCACACTGGACAAATACAGCCGCGACCTGACCGCCCTGGCCCGCGAAGGCAAGTTGGACCCGGTCATCGGGCGAGAGAATGAGATTTTGCGCGTAATCCAGGTACTCAGCCGGCGCACGAAGAACAACCCGGTGCTGATTGGCGAAGCCGGCGTGGGCAAGACCGCCATTGTGGAAGGGTTGGCCCTGCAAATCATCGCCAACGATGTGCCGGAGAACCTGCTCAACAAGCGGGTGGTGTCGTTGGACCTGGGCGCGATGATCGCCGGCAGCCGGTTCCGCGGTGAGTTTGAAGAGCGGCTGAAGGCGGCCATGGAGGAGATCCAGCAGGCGCAAGGCGAGATCATTCTCTTTATTGATGAGCTGCATACCGTAGTCGGAGCCGGCGCCGCCCAGGGCGCGATGGATGCCAGCAACATGATGAAGCCGGCCCTGGCCCGCGGCGAGCTGCAATGCATCGGCGCGACCACCCTGGACGAATACCGCCAGCACATCGAACGAGATAGCGCACTGGAACGCCGCTTCGCGCCGGTGTTCGTTGACGAGCCATCCGTGGACGAGACGATCCAGATTTTGCGCGGATTGCAGGACCGCTACGAGAATCACCACCAGATCAAGTACGCGGATGAGGCCCTGGTGGCGGCCGCCCGGCTTTCGGCGCGCTATGTCACCGATCGCTTCATGCCGGATAAGGCCATTGACTTGATGGATGAAGCCGCCGCCAAGCTGCGCGTGGCCCTGCACACCTTGCCGCGCGACTTGAAGGACCTGAAGCAGCAACTGGATGCGCTCCTGGCCGAAGAGGAAGAAGCGCATACCGTCCGCGACTACGAACGTGCCGCAGTCAAGCGGGCCGAAAGGCTGCGCGTGGAAAGCGAGTTTGAGAGCAAACGAGACGCCTGGCAGGGCGACCAGATGCTCGACGAGACGGTTGACGAGGACGATATTGCCGAGGTGGTTGCTTCCTGGACCGGCATCCCGATCAGCCAGATGATGGAAACGGAAGCAGAAAAGCTGCTGCACATGGAAGAGCGGCTCCACGAGCGAATAGTCGGCCAGGACCGGGCAATATCCGCCCTGTCCGACGCCATCCGCCGCAGCCGCTCCGGCATGAGCGACCCTCGCCGGCCCATCGGCTCCTTCATCTTCTTGGGCAGCTCCGGCGTGGGCAAGACCGAATTGGCCCGGGCGCTGGCCCAATTCCTCTTCGACGATGAAGACGCGATGGTGCGGGTGGATATGAGCGAATATCGCGAGCAGCACACGGTCAGCCGGCTATTCGGCGCCCCTCCCGGCTACGTGGGTTACGATCAGGGCGGCCAATTGACTGAGCAGGTCCGCCGCCGGCCATACAGCCTGGTCCTCTTTGACGAGATCGAGAAAGCCCACCCCGACGTCTGGAACGCCTTGTTGCAACTGTTGGACGACGGCCGGCTGACTGACGGGCAGGGGCGGGTGGTGAACTTCCGCAACACGGTGATCGTCATGACCAGCAACGTCGGCACCGCCTTCGTGAAGCGCTCCGGCGCGCTCGGTTTTGCCGGCATGCGCCAGGATGAGGCGGAGGACCACGAGCGCATTGAAGAGGCGTTGAAGGGCACCTTCCGGCCGGAGTTTATCAACCGGATTGACGAGATCATCATCTTTGAGCCGCTGAGCGAAGAGCACGTGATCCAGATCGTCGATCTGCAAATGCACGAGATCTCCGCCCGGTTGGAAGACCACGGCCTGCAAATCCAGTTGACGGAAGCAGCCAAGCATTGGCTGGCGGAACAGGGTTACGACAAAGATTTCGGCGCCCGACCCCTGAAGCGCGCGCTGCAAAGATATGTAGAAAGCCCGCTCTCGGTGAGAATGCTGAAGGGTGAATTCAGCCGGGGCGACTATGTGTTGATTGACTTGGGCCAGGACGGTCTGACCTTCACACGGTTGGAGCCGGCCGAGCCGCCGGCCCGCTTACATGAGGACGCGCCGGCTATCTAGCGCTCCCTCCTGATTGAGTTTGCTTACGCGCCTGCCGGAGAGACTCTCCGATGGGCGCGTTTTAGTTCAGGGGAGAGTCGTCGCCTCCAGCGCGGCGCGCATGACCGCCGGATCGGGCCGCCGGCCGGTCCAGATTTCAAACGCCTGCGCCCCCTGCCACAGCAACATCCCCAGGCCGTTGGCTACAGAACAGCCGGCTACCCGCGCCTGCCGCAGAAAGCGCGTCACCGGGGGATTATAGACCAGGTCGTAGACAAAGCTCGTGCCCGGGATAGGGGCATCGGCCGGCCACGGGCTGGCATCTTCGGCGGGGTGCATGCCGGCCGGCGTGGTGTTCACGATCAGGTGTGGCTCAGGCAGAGGTGAGTACAGTGTTTGCCAATCGTGCGCTGACAGGGACGCTCCCGCCAGATGGGGCGACAGTTCCTGAGCCAGTTGCGTCGCCTGCTCCGGCCGGCGGGCGAAGATGTGCACCTCCGCGCCGGCCCTCGCCAGGGCGTATACGACGGCGCGCGCGGAGCCGCCCGCCCCCAGGACGCAACACGTTTCTCCAGCCACGGCGACGCCGAGCGCCGCCAGGTCTGCCTGAAAGCCGGACCAGTCCGTGTTATAGCCGCGTGAGATGGGCAAGGAATAGTCGCCCGACTCCGGTCCGTCGAAGCGGATGGTGTTCACCGCGCCGATGGCCTGCGCCGCCGGGTCAATCTCGTCCAGCAGGGGCAGCACGGCCTGCTTGTGTGGCACAGTGACGTTCAAGCCGCGAAATCCCAGGGCGGCCGCGCCGCGTATGGCTGCTGCCAGCGACGCCGGCTGCACCGGCAGCGGCAGGTAGGCGTAATCCAACCCCAACGCAGCAAAGGCCGCATTGTGCATCTGCGGGCTGAGACTATGCGCCACCGGCCAACCGATGATGCCCACCAGCCGGGTGTTGCCGGTAACCGGCAATGAACTCCTAACCATTCGTACAGTTTACTTTTGCCTGACCCTGCTTTACAATTTCTGCGCACGGGTGAGGGTGGGGATGTCGTGTTTAACATCGGAGGATATAGCATATGTTCAAGGACATCAACGACGTTTGCCGGGGGCTAGGTCAGCAGCAATATATTGCGTCGGACGAGATTGGCACGGTTGTCTTTCTGGCACAATCGCTGTGTAAGCCAATCCTGGCGGAGGGGCCGGCCGGGGTAGGCAAGACCGAACTGGCTAAGGCGTGGGCCAGCGCGTTGAGTCGCCCTCTCATTCGTCTGCAATGCTATGAGGGGCTGGACGAGAGCAAGGCGCTCTACGAGTGGGAGTACGCCAAGCAAATGCTCTACACGCAACTGCTGCACGATACCTTGCGCGACTTCCTGGGTGGGGCGAGCAGTCTGGCCGAAGCAGCCGGTAAGCTGGCGGCGGAAGAAGATGTCTTTTTCTCCGAGAACTTTCTCCTACCCCGGCCATTGCTGACCGCACTGACCTCTGAGGAGCCGGTGGTGCTGCTCATCGACGAGATTGACCGCGCCGACGTCGAGTTTGAGGCCTTCCTGTTGGAGGTCCTCAGCGACTTTCAGGTGAGCATCCCCGAATTAGGCACCATCAGCGCCCGGCACGATCCCATGGTGCTGCTGACCAGCAACAACACCCGTGAACTGAGCGAAGCGTTAAAGCGCCGCTGCCTCTATCTTTACGTGGATTATCCCTCCCGCGAAGCCGAACTGGATATCGTGCGTTTGAAGGTGCCGGGGCTGGACCCGGAATTGGCTCGCCAGGCGGTGGAAGTCGTGCAGCAGCTGCGCAACATGGATCTGCGGAAGGTGCCCAGCATCAGCGAAACGCTCGATTGGGCGCGCGCGCTGGTCGTGCTGAATGCCAAATCCATTGACGAAGAGACGTTGACCAACACGCTGACCGTGTTGCTTAAGTATGAGAGCGACGTAGCCAAGGCGCGCCGGATGATGGGCGACGGCGGTTCCGACCGGCGCAAAGGGCGCTATGGACGATAGGATCGTCGAGTTCATTCGCGGGCTGCGGGCTGCCGGTGTGCGCGTCTCCCTGGCGGAGTCAATTGACGCGCTGCGAGCAGTAGAAACGCTCGGGGTGCTGGATAAGACGATCTTCCGCGAGTCGCTGCGCGCCACGTTGGTCAAGCAGTCGGATGACTTCAACGCCTTCAACCAGCTTTTCCCGCTCTATTTTGGCAGCGGCGGCCCGGCCCTACAAAACGCGCTGGAGGATATGAGTCCCGAAGACCAACAACTTCTGCAGGCGGCGTTGGAAGCGCTTTCCGGCCGACTGGACCGGCTGATGGAGTGGCTGACCAGCGGCGATGGGCCGACCAAAGAGGAATTAGAGGAGCTGGCCCGGCGCGCGGGTGCGGAATGGGCGCGGAACCCCCAGGACGGGCAATGGGTCACCCGGCGTATGTTGCGCCAGATGGGTTTCGGTCACCTGGAAGAGCTTCTGCGTAAGCTTGTCGAGCAGCTACAGATGATGGGCATGAGTCAGGAAGCGATCGAAAAGCTGCTCGGCGTGGTGGAAGCCAATCGCGATGCGTTGGCGGAGCAGGTCGCGCAACAGGTCGGCCTGCAGATCGCCGAAGATCGCGCCAACCGGCCGGACCGCATACACGGCACGGACCTGATGAACAAGCCCTTTGACGCCCTGAACCCGGAGGAGATCGAGCAGCTCCGGCGAGAGATCCGCCGGCTGGTCACCCAACTACGCAGCCGGGCGGCGCTGCGCCGCAAGCGGGGCAGCCGGGGGCGCTTTGACGCCAAGGGAACGATTCGCGCCAACCAGCGGCACAACGGTGTGCCCTTTGATCTGCGCTTCAAGAAGCAAAAGCAAAAGCCCAGCCTGGTGCTGATCTGCGATGTCTCCAACTCAATGTGGTCGGCGGCGGAGTTCATGCTCCGCCTGACTTATGAGCTACATGACCAGGTATCGAAGATTCGCAGCTTCGGTTTTTATGCTGATCTGGCTGAGATCGAGCCTGAGGCGTTGAAGCTGTTGGAAGAGGATCGCCCGGATGACGCTTTCCACGCCATTCGGGCCATGCTGCCCGGCGGTCATTACGCCACCGACCTCGGTCACAGCCTGGAGACCTTCTCCAGGCGTCATCTGAGCACGGTCAACGGGCGCACCTCGCTGATCATCCTCGGCGATGGGCGCAACAATTACAACTCCCCGCGCATCGATCTGATGAAAGATTTGCAGCGGCGCGCTCGCCGCCTGATCTGGCTGAACCCGGAGAACCCCCGGCAGTGGGGCACGGGCGACAGCGACATGCCGGATTACGTGCCCGTCTGTGACGCCGTCTATCCGGTGCGCAACCTGGCCCAGCTTTCCGCCGCCGTTGATGATCTGTTGACCGGCCGGTAGTCTCCCCTCTCTGGCCGGGAGCGCACTCCGGCGATCCCGTTCATGCCAATCATCGGCGCCGGCCCGGAATTCGCTTTGTCAGCTACGCCGGCAGCCAAGCCGGCAGAGTAACAATACGACAAGCATCAGGGCGACCGCGACTACCAGCGGGCGATATTCTTCGGGCACGAGGTCTTTGGCCACGTCTCGGGCCAGATTGACAGCGACCGTTGCCTGGGACGGCGGGGTATAGCCGGAGACCTGCGCGCCGTGAACGGTCTGCATCGCCTCTTCATGGGTCGCGCCGCCGGCTTCCATGGCCTGCTGGGCCGCGATTTGCGCCTTCAGGTACTCGTTTAGCCCATCCAGGCTCTGGCGAATAATTGACTTGGCTGATGCATCCAGCAGGCGCTGACCGACGCTGGCGATGCGTCCCCCGACGCGGGCTTCCCCAGCGTAGACCATGTGCGTCTGCTCGCCCTGATCGATCAAGGTAAGACCGCCGGTAGCCTTCACAAAGCCGGGCGCGCCCTTGCCGTCCACGTCCATCTTGTAGCTCTCCAATTCCACGATATCGAAAAGCTTGATGATGCCGTCGAACTTACCCTGCACCGGCCCGACTTTGACGTTGAGAACGCCGGTGTACTCGTTCTCAGCAGCTTCTACAAAACCCTGCCCGCCGGGCATGACCGCGCCCAGCACCGCCGGATCGTTCAGGGCATTCCAAACCATTTCTCTGGGGGCGTCAAACGTATATTCGCCGGCAATCTCCATGTGTATTTACTCCTTGTTCTCAGCCATCGCTATTCAACACAACTGTCCCCGGCGCAGCATGCGCCGGCCTGGCGCTGCAAATCGGGCGCCAAAGGACTACTTCCATCCACTGGAGGGAATAATATCTGAACTTCAGCATCGGCCAAAGCGGCGCATCTGCCGTCATTCAGCGAAATGAACGCTGATAGTTGACCGGCAAGTAGGGTAGTTATGCCGATGATCTAATGACTGCCTGACGGACCTCCGGCAAGGCGTTCCCGGTTTGCCGCCCGACGCCGGTCGAGTATAATTGCGCCGGATTACACAATTGAATGATTAACCTTCGGGGCAGGGTGCAATTCCCGACCGGCGGTGAGGTGATCGCAAACCAAGCCCGCGACCCCCGGCTCATTTTGGACCGGGGTTGACCTGGTGAAAATCCAGGGCCGACAGTAATAGTCTGGATGGGAGAAGGTAGACCTGTAGGTCGCGTATGCTGCTCCTATGCCCTGCCGCAACTCTGGCGGGGCGTTTTGTTTCAGGCAGAGAATACGCCCGGCCGGTCGTCCGCGCGAATGCTTCCACGCTACCTGCCCCCAGTTGGGAATTAATTATGCAGACGCTGCGCCGCCAGCCGGTATGGCTGAGCGTGCTTTTGTCCTTTCTGATCCTGGTGCTGGCCTGGGAGCTGCTCACCAGCCTGGGAGGTTACGACCGCTTCATTCTGCCCGGCCCGGCTGACGTATGGCGGCAGTTTCTCATCGTGCTGGGCGATGGCCGCCTGCTGCGCCATACGTTCATCACCGTCAGCGAGGTGATCCCCGGTCTGCTGCTGGGCATTCTGGTTGCCGCCCCGCTGGGTTACCTGCTGGCGCACTCCAGGATGGCCGAGCGCTTCATCTCTCCCTATCTGGTCGCCTCGCAGGCAATTCCGATCATTGCGATTGCTCCTTTACTGACCATCTGGATCAGCTCTACCTATTGGAGCCGGGTCATGGTGGCGGCGCTGGTCGTCTTCTTCCCGGTGCTGGTCAGCTTTGTGGCCGGACTGCGCTCGACGCCGGCAGAGCTGCATGACCTGATGCGCTCCCTGCGGGCCACGCGCTGGCAATTATTCCGCAAGTTGGAGCTGCCGGCAGCCCTGCCGGTGCTGCTTGCCGGCCTGAAAGTGGGCGCCACGCTGGCCGTAATCGGCACGCTGGTGGGCGAGTTCGTGCAGCCCAAGAGCGAGGGGCTGGGCTTCCTGCTGGTCACCGCCCGCTACCAGTTCAAGACCGATCTCGTCTTTGTGGTGCTATTTACCCTGGCTGCGATTGCCATCCTGCTGTACGGCTCCGTGGCGCTCCTGGAACGGCGACTGTTGCGCTGGCAGACCGAGGGAAAGTAGGGGCCCGCCCGACTGGCGCGCCGTCAGGCCGGGCAGGTGTGTTTCAGAAATTGTGAGGTGGATTTTATGACTCGAGTAATGTTCGTACTCCTGTTGTTCATCGGTTTGCTGGCAGTGGCCTGTGACCGGACGGATGATAGCGATAGTGGAACCGCAACCAGCCCCGGCAACGTAACGCCGGCCGTGGAATCAACCATTGAACCGGTGGCCTTGCGCCTGCCCATGGGCTATATCGCCGATCCGCAGTACGCGCCCTTCTACGTGGCTGTGGAGCGTGGCTACTTCGCCGACGAGGGCATTGAGTTGACCTTCGACTACAGCTTCGAGACGGACGGCATGGCGCTGGTCGGGGCCGGCGAGCTGCCGCTGGCCATCGTCAGCGGCGAGCAGGTGTTGCTGGCCCGGGCGCAGGGGTTGCCGGTTGTCTACGTCTTCGAATGGTTCCAGCGATATCCGGTCGCGGTGATCAGCAAGATCGCCGCCGGCATTGCAGAGCCGGTTGACCTGATTGGGCGCACGGTCGGCCTGCCGGGCTTCTTTGGGGCCAGCTACGTGGGCTATGTCGGGCTGTTGGCCGGCAACGGGATCAGCCAGGAGAGCGTGAGCGCTGAGGACATCGGCTTTACCCAGGTCGAATCTCTGTTGTCAGACCGGGTAGAAGCGGTCGTCGGCTACGTCAACAATGAGCCCATCCAGCTTGCCGCGCTTGGCGAAGAGGTCAACGTGCTGCTGGTCGGGGATTACATTGACCTGGTAGCCAACGGCATCGTTACCAACGAAGCGACTATCGCCGGGAACCCCGAGTTGATCGAGCGCTTTCTACGCGCGCTGACCCGCGGGCTGGAAGATACGCTGGCTGACCCGGCAGCGGCCTATGAGATCAGCAAGAAATACGTGGAAGGGCTGGACGACAGCCGGATGGGCGTACTGCAGGCTTCACTACCTCTATGGGAGGCGGACACCCTGGGCCTTACTGATGCCGGGGCCTGGAAGCAGACAGAGGAAATCCTGCTCGAGATGGGATTGCTCGACGCGCCGCTGAGCGATCTGGAGGAGAGTTACAGCAATCAGTTCATCCCGCAGCCTCAACCCTGATCAAGATTCTGGAATGGACGCCGGCCTCTTTCTGGAAGTCGCCAACGTCAGCCACCGTTACCAGGATGGCATAAACGCCATCCAGGAGGTGAGCTTTGCCATGCGGGCCGGCGACTTTTACACGCTGGTCGGTCCTTCCGGGGTAGGCAAATCCACCCTGCTGCGCATCCTGGGCGGTTTGCTAATGCCTACCGCCGGAGCGGTCACCGTCGGGGGACACCCGCCGGAAAAGACCCCGCATCCCATCGGCATCGTCTTTCAACAACACAACCTGATGCCCTGGCGCACGGCATACGAGAATGTGCACCTGCCGCTGGAGCTGGGCCGGAATGGGGCGCATAGGGACGGCGAGAGCGTGCAGGAACTCCTGGAACTGGTGGGACTGGCCGGCTTTGAAAGCAGTTACCCGGCCCAGCTATCCGGCGGCATGGCCCAACGGGTGGCCCTGGCGCGGGCCCTGATCCATCAGCCGGAGTTGCTGCTGCTGGACGAGCCGTTTGGGGCGCTGGATGCCCTGACCCGCGAGCGGATGGGGCAGGAGTTGTTGCGCATCTGGCAAGCCAGGCCGGTGACGGTCTTCATGGTCACGCATAGCATTCAGGAAGCGGTGTTGCTCTCCGACCAGATCCTGGTGATGAACGATTCGCCGGGACAGATCAGCGATCGCCTCACCGTGCCGCTTGCCCGGCCGCGCCGTGTGGAGATGATCCAGTCGCCCCAGTTCCTGGAGTGCAGCGCAGCGGTGCGCGCCGCGATAAAGGGCTAACGAAGATATCTACACTTCACCGGAATAAGTAAAGAGGGCATCCCCGGCCGGGGATGCCCTCTTTTGATTTCGCAGCCGCTGCCCGCCAAAGCCGGCAACGGCTGCGAAGTTCCTGATCAGGTTTCGCGTTTACTCAGCCAACGACCGCCGGCGAGCGATGAGGCCGAAGCCCACCGCCAACACCGCCAACAGGGCCAGCATCAGCGGCAGCATCG
>CAYVQP010000020.1:0-4559 GCA_964452775.1 uncultured Ardenticatenaceae bacterium
GCCCTCGGCTTTTCGGGCATCTTTGTCAGCGTGGCCAACGCGCCGGGAGCCGTCACTGGTTTCTATCGCATGTTGATTGCCCAGGCAATCTTCGTCTTGCCTTTCATGCGGCGCGGACGCCGGCGCGGACGCCGGCGCAGGGGCAAGCAACAGCATCAACCGCAATCGGGTAGCCCCCGGCGTGAAATCGCTATCGCCGCGTTCGCCGGCTTGCTTTTCGCCGGAGACCTGCTGTTCTGGAACACCGGCATCCTGTTAAGCGGCCCCACCAACCCGACGTTAATGGGAAACACCGCCCCGATTTGGGTTGCCTTAGGAGCGATGCTGTTCTTTCGAGAGAGGCCGCCCGGCATGTTTTGGGCCGGCCTGGCCGTGGCCATGGCCGGCGCATTGCTTGTCCTGGGCCTCGACGCATTACAGGCCTTTGAGCTGGGATTAGGCACCTTTCTGGGAATGTTGGCCGGCATGTTCTACGGCGGCTACTTCCTGGTCATGCAACGCAGCCGGCAACAACTGGATGCCATTACCAGCTTCTGGTGGGCCGGCGCATCCGCTATGCTTGTCCTGCTCCTGGCTGCCCTCCTGCTCGACCAGCCTTTACTCGGCTATCCGCTGATCACCTGGCTCTGCTTCCTGGGCCTGGGGCTAATCGTGCAGGTCTTCGGCCAGTTTTCCTTCAGCTTCGCGCTGGGCTATTTGCCGGCTTCCCTTGTCTCCCCCGCCGGCCTGGCGCAGCCCGTACTGACGGCGATCCTTGCGGCCGTATTGTTGAATGAGACGTTATCTTTGGGCGAGATCATCGGCGGCCTGACGGTATTGGCCGGGATCTTCATCGTGCAGCGTAGCCGGATGGCCGGCAGGGTAATGTCCGCTGGCGATGCCGGCTCAACGACCGGCGAGCGGCCGGCGTAACCCTGCGCCGGCCGGAGCGCTTACCCGCAACGCAACTCATCCCTGTTGCTCACTTCCAGGATTGGGTTGTTCCTCGGCCGGCTGCTCAGCCGCCTTCTCAGCCGGCTGGTCAGCCGCCGTTCCCGCGTGAGGCTCATTCGCGCCAGGGATATGGAAGGGGACATCAATCACGATTACGTCTTCGCGACTGCGTAGATGCCGGCGCATCAGGTTAGCAGTCTGGTTATGCAAAATGCGGCCAAGAGTTTCGGCCGGCACAAACTCCGGAATTACAATCGTAACCAGCTGCTCAGGAAACTCCACGTGGTTGACCGTTTCAATGTATTCCACCAGCGGGGTCAGGATATCCCGGTAATCGTAGTCAATGATGATCAGCTTGATGCCCTCGGTCAGCTTCGGGAAGCGCGCCCAGCGTCGCTCCACCCGCTCGTGCATCTCCTGCGTGGTGGCGATGCAGACGGCGCGCACGTCCGTGGCGATGCGCCGGGCGTATTGCAGGGCCTGCAACGTGCCCCGATGCACATCCGCCATCGGCACGATGGCGACATTGGCTACCTCCGCCAGATCGTCCTCTTCCAACTCTCTGGTGCTCAATGCCTGGGCCACACTCTGGTAGTGCTTGTTGACCCAGTGGAAGCCAAACACCAGCATGGGAATGGCCAGCACCACGATCCATGCGCCATCCAGGAACTTGGTGGCCATCAGGATCATAAAGACGATGCCCGTCGTGATCGCCCCGACAATGTTTACTCCCCACTTCCAATGCCACCTGGGTTCGTAGTGAATGGTGGTGATGCCGGTATGGGCGCTTTCACCCGGCTTTAGGCGGCCGATGCGTCTCATCAAGTGCGACATGCCGGACTGAGAGAGCGTGAAACTCAACATCACGCCCAGGGCATAGAGCGGCAACATGGCGATCTCGTCCGCTTGGAAAATAATCACAACGAGCGCCGAAACGACGGCCAGGACGGTAATCCCGGAACTGAACACCAGTCGGTCGCCGCGATTCTGCATCCAGCGAGGCAGGTAGCCGTCCTTAGCCAGGAAACTGCTCAGGCGGGGAAAGTCCTGATAGCCGGTGTTGGCCGCCAGAAACAGGATCAGGGCGGTGAAGATTTGCACCCAGTAGTAGATAATGCCGGTGCCCGTCACCTGCCGGGTCATCTGCGATAGAATGCTCTCACCATGTTCCGTGGGAATCAGATGCATGGCGGTCGAAAGAAAGGCGATCCCAAGAAACAGCGCCATGGCGATGATGCCCATCGCCACCATCGTAATCACCGCATTCCTCGACTCCGGCGGCTTGAAGGCGCTGACGCCGTCGCTGATCGCCTCGATGCCCGTCATGGCGGTGCAGCCGCCGGCAAAAGCGCGAAGTAACAGCCAGAGGAAGGCAAAGCCGGTCAGTGAAGCAGTCGCCGGGACGCTCTCATGAAACGAAGGTAAGGGTTCCAGACCGAACAGCCCGCTGTAGCGCGCCAGGCCGATGACAATTGTCACCATCACGCCCAGCACAAACAGGTAGGTGGGCAAGGCAAAGATTGTCCCGCTCTCGCGCATGCCGCGTAGATTAACCCAGGTGATAAACGCGATTGCCGCCAGGGCAATGATCACCCGGTAATCATACAACTCGGGCAACGCCGAAGTTACCGCCCGGACGCCGGCCGAGGTAGAAACCGCTACGGTCAACACATAGTCAATCAATAGGGCCGCGCCCGCCATTAGCGAAGGGTACATGCCCAGATTGTCTTTCGATACTATATAAGCCCCGCCCCCACCCGGATAGTGTACGATTGTCTGGATATAACTGAAGATAACCAGCAAGACGAGCACCGCCACGGCGATTGCCAGCGGCATGGTCATAACCAGCGCGCCGCTGCCCAGCACGATCAGCACAGTCATGATCGCTTCGGTGGCATAGGCATTGCTGCTGATCGTATCAGAGGCGAAGACAGCCAAGCCGCGTACCTTGTCCAGCCGTTCGTGGATCTCCTGGCTGGTGGGGAACGGCTCACCAAACAACGTTCTCTTAATATCGGGAATTGCCATTCAAACTAACTCCAAGACCTTAACGACTCCGGGCAATGCTCCGCCCGGTCGTTGCTCCAGGTATTACTAACTTGACCAACAGGCAGCCATATCAGAGCCGGCTTGCCGAAGAACCTTTCCTCGGTTAAACATTCTTGTGTGGAGGGCAGCCTGATGGTGCGAGCTGGTAGATGATATCTATGGTACTCTGGCTTCGTAGGCGCTCGCTTCCCCTGGCACAATTAGCGCGGCGACAGTAATATCCTACTATACCTGAGAGCCGTTTTCGAACTGCAGTTGCGCTCTCCGGGACCAGGACACTCAGCACAAAACTACACCGTTCACGTAAACGTACGGGGGATCTCCTTCAACCGGCTCAACGCCGGGAAAAGCAGGTCCGTGAAGCATCCAGAGTGTAGTTCACGGTAGAGAATATAGCGGATATTGGGTAACCGGTCAAAGCTGCCTTGAGTGATTGTAGCGCGCAACCCCTCTGCAGATCAGCCGGTGCGGAGATAAAATCATGCCTACGAGAAGCATTATAGACCTCTTAGACCATCTGGGTATCCAACCGGTTAACGCCGGGGCCTGCACGGGCGCGGGCGGCTGGATTAGCAGCCCCGCCGGCAAACAACTCATCTCCTACAATCCCACCACCGGCGAGCCGATCGCCGCCGTCCTCCAGGCCGGCCCCGCTGAGTACGACCAGGTCGTCGCCGCCGCCCAGGCCGCTTTCGATGATTGGCGCAGCGTGCCGGCCCCCAGACGCGGCGAACTGGTCCGCGATTTGGGTAACGTGCTGCGCGAATACAAGGAGCCGCTGGGCGACCTGATCAGCCTGGAAATGGGCAAGATTCGCGCGGAAGGACATGGCGAGGTGCAGGAGATGATCGACATCTGTGACTTCGCCGTCGGCCTCTCCCGGCAACTCTACGGCAAGACCATGCACTCCGAGCGCCCCGGTCATCGCATGTACGAACAATGGCATCCGCTTGGTCCGATCGGCATCATCACCGCCTTCAACTTCCCGGTGGCCGTCTGGAGTTGGAACGCGGCCATCGCCGCTGTCTGCGGCGACGCCATGATCTGGAAGCCCTCCGAGTTGACCCCTTTAACGGCGATTGCATTGCAACATCTGGTCAACCGGGTCACGGCGGATCATGGGTTGCAGGGGCTGTTTAACCTGGTAGTCGGCGGGCCGGAAGTGGGACAACTGCTGATTGAGGACAACCGGCTGCCCCTAATCTCCTTCACCGGCTCCATCCCCACCGGCCGGCGCGTGGCCCAGACAGTCGCTTCCCGCCTGGGTCGCACCATCCTGGAGTTGGGCGGCAACAACGCCGTGATCGTCAGCCATGACGCTGACCTGGACCTGGCCACCCGCGCCATACTCTTCGGCGCGGTCGGGACCGCCGGCCAACGCTGCACCTCCATCCGGCGGATCATCGTCCATCGCGCTGCCGCCGAGGAATTGGCCGCCCGGCTGGTCCGCGCCTACCGGCAGGTCGCCATCGGCGACCCCCTTGACGAGCAAACGCTGATGGGGCCGCTGGTAGCCGGGCGGGCGGTGCTCCAGATGCAACGTGCGTTGCAGACTGCCGTCGCCGATGGCGGCGAGA
>CAYVQP010000020.1:4659-16117 GCA_964452775.1 uncultured Ardenticatenaceae bacterium
CAGCCGAATCCCTCCAACGCCCTGCTGCGGGCAGTAATCGGCGATGGGCTGGTTACCAGCGACGGCGAACTCTGGCGGCGGCAGCGACGGCTGGCTCAGCCGGCGTTCCACCGGCGCAGCATTGCCGCCTTTGGCGACACGATGACCGCCGCCACGCAGGCCATGCTGGAGCGCTGGCAGGCGCATCCCCTGGAGCAGCCGCTGAACATCGCTGAAGAAATGATGCGCCTGACCCTGGAGATCGTCGGCAAGACGCTTTTCAGCATTGACCTCACCGGGGCGGCAAGTACGGTGGGCGAAGCATTCACCGATGTCAACGAGCAGGTCTCAACGCTCAGCCGGCGGCCCTTCTCCCTGCTGGCCCTGCGCATCCCCTTCCTACCCGGCACGCGCCGGCTGAACAATGGAACCAGCCAGCTTGATGACGTCGTGAATACGATCCTGGCCGACCGCCGGGCCGGCAACGCCCAGCACGATGACCTGCTGGACATGCTGATGAGCGCCCGCGACGAGGAAACCGGCCTGGGCATGTCCGACAAGCAGTTGCGCGACGAAGTGCTGACCCTGTTGCTGGCCGGGCACGAGACGACCGCCGTCGCGCTAAGTTGGACCTTCTATCTTCTATCGCAACACCCGGATATCTGGCAGCGCCTGACTGCCGAAATTGACGAGGTGTTGGGCAGCGAGACAGCTACGATCTCTACTCTGCCCGATTTACCTTACACGAAGATGGTCATTGAGGAGAGTATGCGCCTCTATCCTCCGGCCTACATCATGGCTCGCTGGGGCAACGAGGCGGACGAGATTGACGGCTATTACGTGGAGCCGGAGTCCTCTCTCGTGCTCTTCACCTATCTCACGCATCGCCATCCCGAGTTTTGGCCCGAACCGGAGAAATTCGACCCGCTGCGCTTTACGCCGGAGAAGGTGGCCGGGCGAGCACGCTACGCTTACGTCCCGTTTGGCGGCGGGCCGCGACAATGTATCGGCAACACCTTCACCATGACCGAGGCCATGCTGCTGCTGGTCACGATTGCCCAGCGGTACGAGTTGTCGCTTGCGCCGGGCCACAAGATAGAGATCAACCCGCTGATCACCTTGCGTCCCAAGGGCGGCATGCCCATGTACCTGCATCCCCGCATTCGTTAGCCGCCGGCAACCACATCAATGGTTTAATGGCAGCGGATCGCTAACCTTTCGCGTCGCCAAGATGCTATAATGTAGCCGGCATTCCCCATTCTTGATTCCAATCAGCAGGAGGAGGACACATGGCAGACAAGGGTACCAAGCAAGCATCGGGTGAGAAGTCAAACAAACCGGCAACCAGTAAGAGCCGGGACGGCAACCTGCCGGAGGAAGAACGCGGCGTTGGCCGGTCATCTTCGCCCGCATCCAGCAAGTCAGCCGCCGCCAAGGAGATCATGGGCGCCAGCCGCGACAAGCACCTGCCGGCAGAAGAGAGCGGCGCCGGCCAAAGCTCAGCGCCCACCGCCGCCAAGAGCATGCCGGCAGCGGCCGCGCCGGAACCGGTGGAAGTGAAGCCCAAGACGCTGGCTGTCCATACCGTCAAGAGCGGCGACACTCTCAGCCACATGGCGCTGCAATACTATGGCGAAGCCACTCGCGAGAAGTGGATGCAGATCTACGAAGCCAACAAGGAGCAGCTCGGCCCGTACCCCGGCCTGATCCGGCCCGGCGACAAGCTGATCATCCCCGAACTGGAATCAAATTGATCTGATCAGCCGGCCAGGGACTAACGGCCTGCTCCGGAGAGCGGATGCGGCGCATCGTATGGCGGGTGGTGCTGCGTGCTATCGGTCGAACAGCGACAGTGCTCCTGTTGCCAATTGCGCTGTGGCTGTTCCTGGGCGCTGTATTGACCCGGCCGTCGGCAGCCGGCGGCCCCCCGGCGGTCATCATCAGCGAAATAGCCTGGGGCGGCACAGCTGCCGGCAGCGCGGACGAATGGCTGGAGCTATTCAACAACACCGCTGAACCCATTGATCTCGCCGATTGGGAGTTGGCAAACGCCGATGGGGGATTGGCGATTGCCTTGACTGGCACACTTCCTGCTGCCGGTTTCTTTCTTCTGGAGCGGACCGACGACACCACCGTCTCCGATATACCCGCCGATCAAATCTACAGCGGCGACCTGCTGAACAGCGGCGAAACACTCTGGCTGCACGACAGTCAGGGCCAGCTGGTGGATTCCGCCAATCAGGACGGCGGTGTGTGGCCGGCCGGGAGCGCCGCCCCGAATTACGTCAGCATGGAACGGCTCGATCCCGTCGAGGGGGACAGCGATGCCAACTGGGTAAACAACAATGGCGTCATCCGCAACGGCCTGGATGCCGCCGGCAACCCCCTCAACGGCACGCCCGCCCAGCCAAACTCCGCCTGGAGTTACGTCGCGGCAAACTTGCTCATCGAAGCGGTGTTGTACGACGGCTATGAGAACCAGGATGCGGATGAGGCGGTGCAGATACGCAACATTGACGCCGAGCCGGTCAGCCTCGCCGGCTGGGTTCTAAGCGATGGGACACAAGAGGCTGTTTTGCCCACCCTCCCGCCGCTCGCTCCCGGCCAGGCGCTCTGGCTGGCGAGCGACGCCGACGCCTTCCAACGCCACTTTGGTTTCGCGCCGGATGTGGAGTTGGGCGCGGCCTGGCCCGGCTTCTCCAACAGCGGCGACGAGGTGTTGCTCATTGACAGCATCGGCCGGATAGCGGACGCGCTCGTCTACGAAGCCGGCGACACGAACACGCCGGGCTGGTCCGGAGCGGCCGTGGAACCCTATCTCGTTGGCGCCCTATTTAGCGAAGAAGGACAGCTCCTCTATCGGCAGCGGGCGCAGGCCACGGGCGAAATAATGGCTGACAGCGACACAGCGGCGGACTGGGCGCAGAGCCGGGACGACATCATCAATGGACGCCGGGTCCGCTACCCCGGCTGGGAACTGGAACGCTTCTTCTTTACCGCACAGATTACCGAAACGGCCGTGTTGACCGTGGCAATCGCGCCGGACAACGCATACGAGGCAATTCGGCGGCAAATCGAAAGCGCCGGGGCCACACTATTTATGGAAACGCTCTCCCTGGAGCATGTCGCCATCGGCGAGGCGCTGGCAGCGGCGGCCTCTCGCGGCGTCTCCGTCACGGTGCTGCTGGAAGGAAGTCCTGCCGGCGGGCTGACAGACCAGGAGCGTTACGTCTGCGCGACCATTGAAGCAGCCGGCGGCGCTTGCTGGTTCATGATCGCCGATGATCAGGCGCACATTGCCGACCGCTATCGCAACCTGCATGCCAAGTTCATCATAGTAGACAATCAGCGAGCAATTATCGGCAGCGAGAACCTCAGCCCGGCCAGCTTGCCGGACGACGATAAGGCTGACGGCACCTGGGGCCGGCGGGGGACCTTCCTGATAACCACCGCGCCCGGCGTAGTCAGCCGGCTGGCGGAGATCTTTGCCGCCGACTTCGCGCCCGGCGTTTATCAGGACCTCTTCCGCTGGACAGAGAATCACCCGGTCTACGGCGCGCCGCCGCCCGGCTTCGTGCCCATCACCCTTACCGGCGGGATCACCTACACCGTCCAATATAGCCGGCCGGTCGCCTTCACCGGTCACTTCCCGTTTGAAGTCGTGCAAGCGCCCGAGAACAGCATGCGCGACGAGGATAGCTTACTTGGGCTGTTGGCCCGGGCCGGGGCCGGCGACACATTGCTGATCCAGCAGCTACAGGAGAGGGCGCATTGGGGCGTAGCCGGCAGCGATCCGCTCAGTGATCCCAACCCCCGCCTGGAAGCTTACCTGGCGGCCGCCCGTCGCGGCGCGCGTGTTCGCCTGCTGCTGGACAGTTACTTCCCGGCTGACAATCCACAGCTTGGCAACTCGGAAACGTGTGATTACGTCAACGGCGTCGCTCGAACGGAACGATTGGACTTGGAGTGCAGAGTGGGCAACCCGACCGGCCTGGGCATCCACAACAAGATGATCCTGGCTGAAATTGGGGGCAAAGGCTGGGTGCACACGGGTAGCCTCAACGGTACGGAACTCTCCGCGAAAGGCAACCGCGAGGTCGCCCTGCAGGTGCAATCAAATGGCGCTTATGCGTTGCTGGCTGAGCTATTCTGGCAGGACTGGCCCCGGCTCATCTATCTACCTCTGGCGCTGAGCCAGTCGGGCCGGGCGCGCTACGTGGTGATCAGCGAAATCGTCTATGATCCTTCCGGCCCGGACGAGGCCGAGTTTGTCGAACTGGCCAATCCGACCTTGCAGCCGGTTGACCTGTCAAATTGGAGTCTGGGCGACGCGGTCAATGTGGATGACTTTGAGGATGTGCGCCGCTTCCCGCCGGGCGCGATCATTCAGCCGGAGAGCACCCTGGTCGTTGCCATAACCGCCGCCGCATTCCAGGCGGCCTTCGGCGCATTGCCTGATTTCGAGATCATTGATTCCGACCCGGCCGTGCCGGAGCTAATAGACGATCTTGCCTGGGGAGATCCCGCCGCGCTCTTCCAATTGGGCAACGAAGGGGATGAAGTATTGCTCCGAGACGCAGCAGGTATCGTTGTTGATGTGGTGTCTTACGGATCCGGCGCTTATCCCGGCCTGGTTAGCTGCAACCTGCTTACCCCACCCAATCAAAGCCTGGAGCGACTCCCCTACTGGCTCGACACGAACGACTGCCCACATGATTTTCGAGAGTGGCCCTTCCCTTCGCCCAACCATCTCCCCTGAATGCAGCAGGGGCAAGGATGACCTGATCCTTGCCCCTGCTTTACAATGATAACAGAAGACAAATCAAAGATTTGCGCTGCTCAAATCACCCGCGGCCAATGCGGCGGTCGGTGCGATTCTAGTCGTTTGTCCCAAAGAGATCGGCCGGGTCAAAACCAGTGCCGGCGTCCTTTTCGCCATCACCTGAGCCGAGCGGCGGCGAGCCGGCCCGCGCTTCGATGCGGCCTTCATAGACAATCGCCGGCGCGCTGTAGACACGACGTTCGTTCTTCTCCATTCTTTTCCCCCGTTTCCATTCCGACGAAAACATATCGCTCACCTAATACTGGCCTGGGTTCGACAATTAAGGTTTGGATGCTTTGGTTCCACAGCCCCACGGTTACACCGTCGGCACGCATGCTATCCAACTCTAGGTCGTCGCTCATTATGGCGGACTTGTTGATAATTGTCAAACACTTTTTAGAATCGATCTGCGCTGTAGTATTGACCGGCTCTTCCAGCAGGATGTTCGGACCAGGTCAGCACTCGCTGTGGCCGCAGGCATAGCATTTTTGACAACCTTCCTCGTTAACCAGCGCCGCTTCACCGCACTCCGGGCACAGATCGCCGAACTTCAGGCGGGCGTCGAGCATTGGGCCTTGTCCGTTTGTCTTGGTGTCCGGCAAATTCTTATCGAGATACATTTCCAGCGCCTGCGCGATACCGTCCGGCAACGAGAGCACTCGATTAGCGCCGAATCCCAGCGGCCGGCCGCCGCCGATCCCACTCAGCTGCTTAACAACTTCCTTCAGGCGGTCACGAGGGGCCACGGGCGAGGATAGGCGCAGGGTATAGCTGATCAAGCGCCCGATTGCCTCAGAGACGGCGTTCGTTTCGCTTCCCGCTTTCGACGCATGCAGGAATACTTCGAAGGGATCGTCGTCGCCGTTCTCGTTGATCGTGATATACGTGGTCCCCAGGGGGGTGGTGATGCGATGCGTCTCGCCGCGCAGCATTTTGGCCCGCGGTTTCTTGGTCTCGTGCCACAGGGTGGGCTGCTCCACTTTCTTTTCTTTAGCTTGCCGGGTTGCTCTGGTCTCCAGGACCACTTTCTCCCGCGAGCCGGTCACATAAACAGTCAGCCCCTTGCATTTCAGGTCCCAGGCCATGAGATAGGCGTCAGCCACATCCTTCGGCGTCGCCGAAGCGGGGAAATTGCACGTCTTGCTGATGCTGTTGTCCACGAACGCCTGGATGGCAGCCTGCATGCGGATATGTTCTTCCGGCGTGATGTCCGCTGCCACTACAAACGTATTGCGAATCTCTTCCGGCGCTTCCTCGATGTGCTGGCAACTACCGACCCGCACGACCTCATCGACAATTGCCTGCCGCATCGCGTCGTCGAGGCCGGCTTCAACCAGCGCCCGTTCAAACAGCGGGCTGGTGTAATGCAGGGTCAGATCCTTGCCGCCGTCGTTGACGTGGCGGAGGTAAGCCAGGGCAAAGACCGGCTCGCAGCCATAGCCTTCGCAGCCGGAGACGGTGGCAATTGTGCCGGTCGGGGCTACAGTGGTCTGCGCGGCGTTGCGGATGCCGTGCCGCTTTAGATTGCGGGTCAGCTCGCGCCAATCCAGCGCCGGCCGGCCCCAGCTCTGCTCGCTGGTCACCAGCGGCTGGGGCGCAGTCCATTGCAACTCATCCGGGTCGTACAGGCTGCCGACGATGGCCGGGAAAGCGCCGCGCTCCGCCGCCAGTTGGATGCTCGTCTGCATGCAGTGGTAGCGCACGAACTCCATTACCGCCCCACCCAGCGCCTGTCCCTCATGGCTGCCGTAACGCACTCCCAATTCATACATCAGGTCGCCCAGGCCCATGATGCCCAGGCCGATGCGCCGCGCCCGCAGGGCCGCCTCGCGCAATTCCGGCACGGCCGGCACGTAGGCATTGGCGTCAACCACGTTGTCCAGAAAACGGGTGGACTCCTCGACGGTCTGTTGCAGCAATTCCCAGTCCACCCGGCCGTCGGGGGTCATATGCCGGGCAAGATTGATCGAGCCGAGGCAGCAATTCTCATAGGGGCCGAGCCACTGTTCGCCGCAGGGGTTGGTCGCCTCCAATTCATAGAGGTGCGGCACGGGGTTCTGCCGGTTCGCCTGGTCCAGGAACAATATCCCCGGCTCACCGTTAGCGTAGGCGTGCTTCACGATTTCATCAAAAAGCACCCGCGCCCGCACCGTACGCCATATTTGACCGTCCACCGGATTGATCAGGTCAAAGTCGGTATCGTTCCGCACCGCCCGCATGAACTTATCCGTGATCCCCACCGATATATTGAAATTGGTGATTGACTCTTCGCTAGATTTACAGGCGATGAACTCCAGGATGTCCGGATGATCCACGCGCAAGACGGCCATATTGGCTCCGCGCCGGGTGCCGCCCTGGGCGATCTCGCCGAAAGCCTGGTCATAGACGCGCAGGAAGCCCACCGGCCCGGTTGCTTTGCCGGCTGAGCTGCGCACCAGCGCGCCCTTCGGTCGCAGGCGGGAGAAGGCAAAGCCGTTGCCGCCGCCGGTCTGCTGGATCAAGGCCGCGTTGCGCAGGGTCTGGAAAATGCCGGCCTGCGCTCGCCCCATATCATCGTCAATAGGCAGCACAAAGCAAGCCGCCAGTTGGCCCAACGGCGTGCCTGCCCCAGTAAACGTCGGGCTGTTGGGCATGAAGCGCAGCTCTGTCAGCAGGCGATAAAAGGTCTCCTCTACCTCGGCCGGGTCGCGGCCGTACTCGGCATCCGGCAGGGCGATGTGGTGGGCGATGCGCCGGAACATTTCCTCTATCGTTTCCACCGGCTGCCCATCCGGCCCGCGCCGCAGGTAGCGGCGCTGCAACACCGCCCGCCCATTTTCCGTGAGCGCTATCGGTTCAGCCTTCGTCTTCGTGCTGGTTGGCGGATGATCCTTAATCATTGTTTCCTCCGAGATTCGTCGTTTCTTGTGCGCTCTGATTTACCGATCGCTGGTCGGCCTTCTGATTTGGTCAGCTCTCATTGAGCAGGTTGTGTATCTCATCCTGGATCGACTCCAGGTCATCCAGCTGCAGGTAGACGATGGCGTACCGGATATAGGCTACCTTATCAACTTCCTTCAACTTCTCGATGACCTTGTCGCCCACCAGCCGGCTGGGAACTTCCGCCTTGCTCAACTGTTGTAGCTCGGCCTCCACCTCGCCGGCGATGCGCTCGATGTCCGCGGCGGCTACCGGGCGCTTGGCGCAGGCCACGCGCAAGCCGGCGATCAACTTCTCGCGAGAGAACTCGTCGCGGCTGCCGTCGCGCTTGACCAACAAAGGTGTGGCCAGAATCGGGCGCTCATAAGTGCTGAAACGCCGGTCGCACTTGGCGCAGACCCGTCGCCGGCGAATACCGCCACGGCTATCGTGATTGGTGTCAATCACGTGCGTCTTGCGATGCTGGCAATAGGGACAGTTCACCGATCCACAACTCTGTTAAGCGGGCCAATACAACAAATACCGAAGATATGGGCGCGATAGGTTGAGATTGCGCAGATACGCCATATATGGGTTTTCCCCCAATTATCCTCCCCATATTTGGCGTGAAAGCGGTTTGCATTATAACATACGCCCAACGCCCCGACAAGACGTTTAGCACATCTGTTTCCTTAAAAGAATCGAGTTGCCGATGCCGCCCAACGGGCTATGATCCTGCGCATGAACGAGAACGGAAGCGACAACAGCCCATCGGCCATTGACTCAGGCCGGGAAATCCTGGCCAACTGGCTCAACGCTCAGCCCGACAACTTCTTCACCGCTGACCGTAACTTGCAGCGTATTCTCGAGTTCTACTGGGGCGAGGAGCGTTACAAGGGACACATCGGTCGTCTGTACCAATTTGGCCGGGAGAGCGCTACCATCATCAATGAGGCGGCCCGCATCTCCAATCTGACCGAAAATCTGCCCCGGCTGGAACTCTACGACGGCATCGGGCGCTACACCGGCGACGTGGCCTTTCACCCCAGCTACCACCAGGCCGGACGGGCCATCTACGGCTCCGGCGTTATGTCGGTGCTGGCGGAACCGGGTAACAACCTGCTCAGCCTGGCCCTCTTTTACCTCTCCTCACAAAACGGCGAGGCCGGACACAATTGCCCGCTGGCCTGCACCGCCGGCCTGATCAAGGTGTTACAGGCTGCCGGATCGCCTGCCCTGCAAGAGCGCTTCTTGCCCCCTTTGCTGGAGCCGGACTACGACCACAACTACCACGCCGCCCAGTTCCTGACCGAGATCCAGGGCGGCTCGGACGTGGGCGCGAACGCGACCTACGCCGAGCCGCTGGACGGGACCAGCGGCTGGCTAATCCGCGGCGAAAAGTGGTTCTGCTCTAACGTCACCGCCCCGCTGGCCCTGGTCACCGCCCGCGTGCCGGGACAGGGCGAGGGCACGTCTGGACTGGGGCTGTTCCTCGTCCCCCGCCGGCTGGAGGGTGGCTCGCTAAACCAGGTGCACATTCGCCGGCTGAAGGACAAACTCGGCACCCGTTCCATGGCCAGCGGCGAATTGGAGTTTCGCGGCGCGCTGGCCTATCAGGTGGGCGAGACGCGGCACGGTTTTCGCAACACGATGGCCCATGTAATCAACACCTCGCGCATCTTTAACGCGGTTGGTTGCAGCGCCAACGCGCGCCGGGCCTACCTGGAAGCGTGGCGCTACGCCCAACACCGGCGGGCATTCGGCCAGCCGATTGTGCACTTCCCGCTGGTGCAGGACGTGCTGGCGAAGATGCGCACGGACGGCATGGCCATACTCTCCGGCTCCCTGCGGATAATCAAGATGTGGGATGACCTGGAGAGTGGGCGGCAGAGCGAGCCGGAATCGCGCGATTTTCTGCGCCTGGCTCTCAACCTGAATAAGTATCGTTCGGCGGTCCTGGCCCACGAGGTGATCCAGTATGGAATCGAGGTGCTGGGCGGCAATGGGGCCATTGAGAGCTTCTCCATCCTACCCCGGCTGCTGCGCGACAACGTGGTCTACGAGAATTGGGAGGGAAGCCATAACGTCTTGATGGCTCAGATACAGCGCGACATGCGCCGATACCAGGTGCAGAAACCGTTTCTGGCGCAGCTCCGCCGGATGCTGGAGTCGCTGAGTTTCAACCGCCTGCGCCGCGAAGCCCTGGCCCAACTCGACACCCTGACCGTCCAGCTGGACGCCCTGCTGGAGATGGACGAGATGAGCGCCAGCCTACCCTTCCGCCCGTTGATGGACCGGCTGGCGGACCTCTACTACCTGGCCTGCCTGGGGGTAGAAGCGGCCTGGGAGATATTCGCCCGGCAAGATCGCACCAAGCAGCGCGTGGCCGAATATTTCCACGACCGGCGGGTGATGCGCCGCGAGCCGATTGACATCGCCAACTACGGCGACCAGGTCAGCCGGCTGTGCCATGATATGCGCCCGACGCCGGTCAAGCCGGAAGAAGCGGATGAGGAAGAGCAACTCAGCGAGTCATAGCCGGCCGGCGACTGTTCGCCCTATGAAAAACGAAAGCGGGTAGCGGAGTTGGGGTAACTGCGCTCCTGCCAGGCGAGGACGGTGCGTGGACTGACCACATAATCTACCGTCGCCTCTACGCCATATTTCTCGAAGTAGGCCGGGAGCAGCCGCTCGCGCAGCACTTCGTCAACAATTCGGGCCGCCTCCCCTTCCACGACAACGGTATCATCGCCGCTCTCCAGGTGCACCACAATCGCCGGATTCGCCGCCAGGTTGCGCCCCTTGCGGCTTTCAGGATCGCTGCCGAAGTAGAAGCGACCGACATGCCATAACCCCCAAACCGGAATGGCGTGCGGCCGGCCATCCGGGCGCGTGGTGCACACCCAGTAGTTGTGCGCCTGCTCGAGCTGCCTCTCTACCTCCTGCCAGGCCAGCAAACCTTCCTGGCTCTTCGAAATACCATACCCCTCCGGTATCTCCGGCCGGCCAACGCTTGGGCGCTTCCGCGCTTCTTGTTCATCCTGTGACATAGCCTGATCTCCCGCTTGATTGCATCCAGAGCGCACATTGTACCCGCATAATGTTGACATCTCTCGTCAACATCTGCCAGACTATCCGGCCGGCGTGCCACGTTCCCCGTAGTTGTTACAATTAGACTGGCAAGCGGCGATGACGAATAGGCCCGTGAAGCGTACATGGCGCCATCGCCGGGCGCAGGGATCAAGCAATGACTGATTGGCAGTTCACCCCACCACCCTCATCCGATTTAGGCGACCACGATGTGCCGTTGGAAGGACACCATCTGGCCGATAAGCGGATCGCGCTGCTGGTCACCGGCAGCATTGCCGCCATGCGAGCGCCGCTGATTGCCCGTGCACTGCGCCGGCAGGGGGCCGATGTGGTGGCCTTTACCTCGGACGAGGCCCTACGCTACACGACAGTGGACACCCTCGCCTGGAGCACCAACAACCCGGTAATCACCCGATTGACGCCGGCCTCTGAACACCTCAGCGACAGCGCCCCCTTTGCCGCCTACCTGGTAGCCCCGGCCACCTACAACACGATCAACAAACTGCGCTATGGGATCGCTGATGGGCTGGTATCCGCCACCCTGGCTTCGGCATTAGGGCGAATGGAGGCCGGGCGCGCCAAAATCCTGATCGCCCCAACTATGCACGGCAGCCTGCATACCGGCATCCTGACCGAATCGTTGCAAAAGCTGACCGAGATGGGCGTGCG
>CAYVQP010000020.1:16217-57629 GCA_964452775.1 uncultured Ardenticatenaceae bacterium
TGCCCCATCGCCTGGCGGACACCTATGACGACTACACGGCGCTGATCTTCGAGGCGTTGGACGAGAAGCCATATCGGGCCGGCGTTTTCTCGGCGGCGGTGGCCGACTACCGCCCGGCGCACTTCCGGCCCGGCAAGACCCCCAGCGGCGGGGCGTTGCAATCCATCGAGCTGGTTCCCACCCGCAAGGTGATCGCCGATGTGCAACAGCGCTTCCCCGATCTGCAACTGGTCTCATTCAAGTATCAGGAAGGGGTGAGCCACGAAGAATTGATGGCAATTGCCAATGAGCGACTGGAGCGCGGACACGCGGCGGTGGTAGCCAATCGCGGCGAGGAGCGCGGCCCGGCCGGCGAGCAAGTGGCTTACCTGGCGGTTGCCGGAGAGGCTCCGCAGCGAGCGGTGGGCAAGGGGCAGATCGCCACGACCATCGCGGACTTCCTGGAACGCCTATTGGCCGGATAAGACTCGCGCAGCAAGACTGTCGCCGGGGCGGGTGTGTTATAATGGAGCGAAGTTGAGGGTGCGCTTCACCCCGCCCGATTTTTCAGTCAAGACGACTTCCCAACTGAATGTGAGTTTTACTGCCGGCTTTACCTATCCCGGAAAGCGGCTATCCCACTATTGTTCAGAGGAGCTTGAAATGGAGAGTACAGAAAAGCGCGGACGAGACCCGGTCATCCTGGCCGGAGCGCGAACGCCGGCCGGGCGCTTATTGGGCGCGCTGAGCCAGAAGACAGCCCCTCAGTTAGGCGCAATTGCCGTGCAGGCGGCGGTCGAGCGTTCGCAGATCGATCCCGCCGGCATTTACGAAGTCATCATGGGCCATGTCTTGCAGGCGGGCGCGGGCCAGGCCCCGGCCCGACAGGCGGCGTTGGGCGCCGGGCTGCCGGATACGGTCGGCGCGGCGGCAGTCAACAAGGTGTGCGGCTCCGGCCTGAAGGCAGTCATGCTCGCCGCCAACGGCATCATCGCCGGTGAAGCAGACGTTTATGTCGCCGGCGGCATGGAAAGCATGAGCAACGCCCCACACCTGGCCATGGGCGCGCGCCAGGGGTACAAGTACGGCTCGGCCCAATTGGAAGACGCCATCCTGCACGACGGGCTTTGGTGTAGCCTGCAGGATTGGGTGATGGGCGACGGGGCGGAATTCATCGCCCGGCAATTTGAGATCAGCCGGGAAGAGATGGACGAATTTGCCGTGCGCAGCCACGAACGGGCGGCGGCAGCCACCGCCGCCGGCAAATTCCGGGCCGAGATCGCGCCCGTCGTGTTGCCGGGCCGCAAAGGGAGCACAACTACCGTGCAGGTAGATGAGACGGTACGCGCCAGCTATAGCAACGGCGACTATGTACTGCAGACCAGCCTGGAGTCGCTGGCCCAGCTGCCCCCGGCTTTCGCCAAGGATGGGCAGGTGACCGCGGGCAACGCTCCGGGTCTGAACGACGGCGCGGCGGCTCTGGTAGTGGCCAGCCGGCAGGCCGCCGAACAACAGGGATTGCGGCCATTAGCCCGCATCGCCGGCTATACACACGCCGGTGTTGATCCGCAATGGATCTTTTCTGCGCCGGCGCGCGCCATACCCAAGCTGCTGAAGCGATTGGCCTGGTCGCTGGAGGATGTTGACCTGATTGAGTTAAACGAGGCCTTTGCCGCCCAGGCGCTGGCAAACGGGGAAGATATGCGCCGGCAGGGTCTGCCCTGGACATGGGAGAAGGTAAACGTGCATGGCGGGGCGATTGCCCTGGGGCATCCGCTCGGGGCCAGCGGGGCGCGCATCCTGGTGACTTTGCTCCACGCCCTGCAGCAGCGAGGCGGCCGGCGCGGCATCGCATCCCTGTGCCTGGGCGGCGGAGAAGCCGTTGCCCTGGCGGTGGAGATTGAGTAGCCGGTGCGCGGTGCAGCAGGCGAAGCTCAGCGCGCAATTATTTCCGGAGGGTAGCGCGAATGAAACGTGACGAAACGTATCTGCTGCTGGGCGGCGCGGGGCTGGTTGGCTCGCAAATCACCCGTGAAATCGCCCGCCACCTGGAGCCAAAGAAGATCGTTGTCGCCAGCCTCTTCCGCGGCGAAGTGCGCGAGTTCTTGCAGGACGTGCGCAAGGAGTTTCCCCGGGTGCAATTTGTGGGCGCCTGGGGAGATGTCTTCTTGCGCCGCGAGTTGGCGCTGGAGCGGCGCAGCCGGATATTGCAGAGCCGGCCCCGCCGCGACGCCGTCTTCGAAGACATCTTCGGCAATATACAGGACGCCTACGATCGCTCCGGCCTGGCGCAGTTGATCGAGCAACACCGGCCGGATGTGATCGTGGACAGCATCAACACGGCGACGGCGATCAGCTACCAGGATGTTTACAGCCTGAGCCTGGCAACGCATGAGCTACTGAGCGAGCTGCGCCAGATCGTGGATCATGAAGACCTGCAGGCGCTGCCGGAGTTTGGCCGCAATCTTGAGCGGCATGTGACCACTTTGCTGCTATCGCAGGCCGTGCCGCAGCTGATCCGGCACGTGCAACTGATCCATAAGGCGATGTGCGCGGTGAACACCCGCCTGTACCTGAAGGTGGGCACCACCGGCACCGGTGGGATGGGACTGAACATCCCCTACACCCACAGCGAAGACCGGCCCAGCGCCCAGTTGATGAGCAAGAACGCGGTGGCCTTCGCGCACACCGGCCTGATGTTTCTCATGGCGCGCACGCCCAACGGCCCGCTGGTGAAGGAGGTCAAGCCGGCCGCCCTGATCGGCTATCGCGGCGTCGGCTTCCAGACGATCAAGCGCCGGGGCCGGCCCCAATTTCGCTACGCGGACGTGAGTCAGTCGCTCGAAGACTCGCTGGTGCTGCGCGGCGAGGACCATCGTTTCGAGCGGTTAGACAAGCTGCGCATGGCGGGGGTGGACACCGGCGAAAACGGCTTCTTCGCCCGCGGGGAGTTCGAGGCGATCACCAGCCTGGACCAGATGGAGTCCGTCACGCCGGAAGAGATCGCCCGGCACATCGTGCTGGAGATCAAGGGCAGCAATACCGGCTTCGACATCGTCGCCGGCATGGATAGCAACGTGATCCCCTCCAGCTTCCGCGCCGGCGTGCTGCGCCAGACCGCGCTGGATAAGCTGGCCCGCATCGAGCAAGAGACGCAATCGCATAGCGTGGCCCTGGGACAACTGGGCCCGCCGGAACTGTCCAAGCTGCTCTATGAGGCGCACCTACTGAAGATGGGTTTCGGTACCCTGCAGGCCGTTGTGGAGACGCCGGCGGAAGAGATCGCCGGGTCGCTCTACCAACTGCTGATGCAAGATGATGAACTACGCACGACCATTACCTCCATCGGCGTGCCCATCCTGCTGCCGGACGGCAATAACATCTTACGCGGGCCGGTGATCAACATCCCGGAAGGCATCCACCGCGAGGTCGAGTTGACGCCGGAAGCGATTGATTCCTGGGCGCATAAAGGCTGGGTGGATCTGCGCCCGCATAATCTGAGGTGCTGGCAGGAGCGATTTGTGCGCATGCAGCGCACGCAACACATGCTCAACCAGCGGGGCACGGCCTCGGTGACCTTGAAGACTTACCTGCCGGAGACAATCGAGATCGGGGCGGTGGTGGCCTGGATTTTCAACAACGAAACAGAAGGATATCGCATCAAGTAACCATGAGATTGGGCATAATCGGCCTGCCGGGAGCGGGCAAGACAACGATTTTCAATGCATTGACCAGCAGCTCCGCCCCCACCGGACAGAGCGTTGGTGGGCGGTTCGAGGTGCTGTCGGCCATCGTCGAGGTGCCGGATGAGCGGGTGGAGCGGCTCTCGCAGATGTACAAGCCGGAGAAGACCACCCATGCACGGATCACGTTCATGGATATCGCCGGCCTGCAAAAGGGCATGGGCGAAGCGGGCGGGTTGAGCGGCCCGCTGCTGAATCAACTGGCCCAGATGAACGGCTTTGTCCACGTCGTGCGGGCCTGGGAAGACGAACGCCATCCCCATCCGGATGGATCCGTTAATCCCGCCCGCGACCTGACCGCCCTCGACGCCGAACTCTTACTAAACGATCTCGTCCTGGTAGAGGGTAAGCGCGAGCGGCTGGAGGAAGGGTTAAAGAAGGGCGCTTTGCGCGATCGGGCAGCAGCCCAGGCGGATCTAAAGTTGTTCGAGCATCTATCAGAGGTGCTGCACGCCGAACAGCCGTTGCGTAGCCTGTCATTCACCCCGGAGGAGGAGAAGGCGATGCGCGATTACGCCTTCCTTACCCTTAAGCCGGCATTGGTCCTGATCAACCTGGGAGACAGTCAGGAGCCGCCGGAAATTGATTACCCGTACCCGCACAGCGCGGTCGTCGGGCTGCGCGGGCAACTGGAATCGGAGCTGGCCCAGTTGGAAGGAGAGGACCTCTTGCTGTTTATGGAGGAATTCGGTATTCAGGAGACCGGCCTGAATCGCGTCATCCGCGCCTGTTACGACCTGATGGGCCTGCATTCCTTCTTCACTGTCGGCGAGGACGAGGTGCGCGCCTGGACGCTGCGCCGGGGAGATAGCGCGCTGGATGCCGCCGGCGCGATCCATTCCGACCTGGCCAAAGGCTTTATCCGGGCCGAAACCGTGCACTATGACGACCTGATGTCCCTGGGCAGTATCGGCGCGGCGCGCACCGCCGGCAAGCTACGTCAGGAAGGCAAGCAATACATCGTCCAGGATGGGGATGTGATTAACATCAAGTTCAACCTGTGATTGCCCGGCGACCGGAGGATCCGGTCCCTTGCGGGAGCGGCTAACACCTGCGCGCTTCAAGCTCCCGGCGCTCCCTGGTCACGCGCCGGCCCGACCTAGACGATCTCGTTCAACATTCCAAATGAGCAGACGGACAGCTTCTCCCCAAAACCGTAACCTGGTCTGACGCCCCGGATCGCTATTCCAGGGCGCGGAGCGTCTCGTCCAGCGTCGTCACCAGCTGCTCGGCGTCGCCGCGGTTGAACACCAGCGGCGGCTTGATTTTGATCACATTGTGCAGCGGGCCATCAATGCTGAGCAGGATGCCGCGCTCCTTCATCCGTTCGACGATTTCAGCCGTCTCGGCGGCTGCCGGGGCCAGGCTGCCGCGATCAAAGACCAGCTCAATGCCGATGAATAGCCCTTTCCCGCGCACCTGCCCGATCAGTTCGTGCGCATCGCCAAGCGCCTGCAACTCGCGCAACAGGTAATCCCCGGCCTGCAGGGCATTCTCTTGCAGGCCTTCTTCCTGGATCACATCCAGCACCGCCAGGCCCACCGCACAGGCAACCGGATTGCCCCCAAAGGTATTGAAATACTCCATGCCATTGGCAAATGCTCGGGCGATCTCCGGCGTAGTGACCACCGCCGCCAGGGGGTGGCCGTTGCCAATCGGTTTGCCCATGGTGACTATGTCCGGCGTCACCCCCTGCAGTTCGAAGCCCCAGAAATGGGATCCCACCCGGCCAAAACCCACCTGCACCTCGTCCGCGATGCACACGCCGCCGGCAGCGCGCACAAACTGAAACGCGCTGGACAGATAGCCATCCGGGAAGACGATCTGCCCGCCGCAACCCGGCAACGACTCGGCGATGAAGGCTGCCGTACCCGGCGCGCCCATGCCCTCAATCAGCGTCTGCACTTCCCCGGCGTAACGGATCCCCGTTGCCGGCGAATAATCGCGCCACTTCCCCCGATAAGGATCCGGCAGCGGCGCGGTGTGCACGTAGGACGGCGCGCCCTTTCCCCCCGGGCCATTGTGCTTGTAGGGGCTGATGTCTATCAGCGTGGAGCTGTTGCCGTGATAGGCCGCGTCCAGCACGATGACGTCCTTTCGCCCCGTGTAGCTCCAGGCCAGGCGCAGGGCCAATTCGTTGGCTTCGCTGCCGGAACAGACGAAATAGCAGACGCGCAGCGGCTCCGGCAACAAGGAAGTCAGCCTTCCGGCATAGGCGATCAGGTTGTCATGCAGGTAGCGCGTGTTGGTGTTCAGCAGCGCCATCTGTCGGCTCGCCGCCGCCACGACCCGCGGGTGACTGTGCCCGACGGTGCAGACATTGTTCACGCAGTCCAGGTAAGCGCGGCCCTGTTCGTCATATAGGTATTGGCCGGCGCCGCGGACGATCTTCAGCGGCTGGCGATAGGAGAGGGAGAGCGACGGGCCGAGATATTGCCGGCGCATTTCGGCGAGTTGTTCCTTTGGCAGCGAGCGGGCCGGCGCGGGTGAAGGCTGGTAGTGCCGGCCGCAGGCCAGCCGGAAGATGCCTTCCGCCTCCGCCGCACGGATGTGCCGCATTCGCTCCAGCAACTCCCAGGCCGGCTGCTCGCTGATCACCAGGTAGGGATTGGCCGGTTCAATTGTCTGCTGATAGGCGGAGAGGACCACGCTGATCGCCAGCCGCATCCGGATCAGCGGGTACAGCAGGGTCACTTCCAATTCGGTGAGCGGGTTGTGGGAGTCGTAGCCGGCTACCAGTTGCGCGGCGGCAGCCAGCGGCGCGGCGGTTCCCAACATCAAATAGGCGGCGGCAATCGCCGGCTCGCAGACAGTCGCCGAATACACTGCATCGCCGAAGTCAATCAGGCCGCTGACCTGCCCGCCGGAGACCAGGACGTTGTGATCGTTGGCGTCTCCGTGGATAACGCTATGCCTCAGCTGCGCCAAGTTGGGCCGCACCTGCCCGGCGAACTCTTGCCGGATTTGCTCCACGATTTCCCGGCGGGCGGGATCGACCAGATAATCGAGATAGCGGCCGGTCACTTCGTAGCCGTGCTTCAGGTCCCAATGCAGCTCGCGATGCATGGCCGGGTGGGTGAAATCCTGCAGCACAATGTCCAGCCGGCCCAGCAATTGGCCGAGGGCAAAGAACAGCCCCGGCTCCGGGTCAACGACCTCCGCCAGCGGCGCACCGGGCAGAAAACTCACCAGGCGCGCGTTTACCGGGACCCCATCGTTGGAAAGAACCTGTTCGATAGTTAACCCTGCGGTTGATTCCAGCAGCCGCGGGCAGGGCAGCAGCGGATCGCGCCGAGCTACGTGAGTGAGTATCCGGTTCTGCAGATCCAGCAGGGCCAGCTCATCCAGGCGATTGGCGAGCTTGAGCAAGCAGACGTTGCCGGCCGGGTCCTGTAACCTGAAGTTCTGGTCGCGCTCGCCGGTCAACTCGCGCGCCTGCACGTGTAGGCCGTATAGCCGGGAGGCTATCTGCTGTGCTTCTGCGACCGTGAACGCCGGCTTGGCGCGAACGAGGGGAATCGGCTGGTTCAATGGCCGTACTCCAGGATCAGATTGCCGTAAGCATCTACCGCCGCCTGCCAGCCGGGCGGCACGACGGTGGTGGTGTCATACTGGAAGATGATCGCCGGCCCAATCAGGCGATGGCCGGAGAGCAGCCGGTCGCGCTCATAGAGAGTGGATCGTTGCGCGCCGCCGGCAAACCAGACCGCGCCCTCTTCCAGCGCGGGCGGGTTACTGTCCTGGGCAGCCGGCGGCAGTTCGGGCATCTCCAATGCATCCCGGGCGACCAGCGCCCGCAAGCGCAGGGTCACGATCTCCATGCGCGCGCTTTCGTGCCGGTAGCCAAATCGTTTCTCATGCGCCCGATGAAAACGCTCGGCCAGTTCGTGGCCGGCCTCAGCCACGCCGGCCGGCGCCCCTATCTCGTGTGACTGGCCCAGGTAACGCATATCGAGATAGCGGGAGAGGACGAGTTGATCCGCCGCGTAGCCCTCGGCAGCCATTTCCGCAAGCGCTCTCTCCTGCAAGGGGCGGAAACGCTCATCGAGTGCGGCTTCCACACCCGCGGCGCTCTCTTCGTCGAGGCGTATCATCACGGTCTGCGAGTAATCCTTGGCCGGCGCGGCTACTAACATTCCCAGCGCGGAGAGCACGCCCGGCGCGGGCGGAATCAGCACGCGTGGTATTTGCAGGCGCCCGGCCAAATCGCAGGCGTGCAGCGGGCCGGCTCCGCCAAAGGCCACTAGGGTAAAGCGCCGGGGGTCATAGCCGCGTTCCACCGAAATGCGGCGGATGGCCCGCTCCATAGTGGCGTTGGCGACCTGAATAATATCCCAGGCGGCCTCTTCCACCGTGGAAACGCTAATGGCCGTCGCCGTGACTGCCAGCGCCTGTCGAGCACGTTTGCTGTTCAGCCGCATCTCGCCGCCCAGGAATCGATCCGGCCAGAGGCGGCCCAGCGCCAGGTTGGCGTCGGTCGTCGTAGCCCGCGGCTCGTCGTCGTTCAGGCCGTAGCAGGCCGGACCGGGATTCGCCCCGGCGCTCTGCGGGCCGACGTGGAGCGCGCCGCCGGCATCCACGTAGGCCAGACTGCCGCCGCCGGAACCGACCGTATGGATATCCACGATCGGCAGCCGCAAGGGCAGGCCGGCGATCTCTCCGCGAGTAGTGGTGGGCAGCCGGCCCGGGCAGAGGGCGACGTCCGTGCTGGTGCCGCCCATATCGAAGGTGATGATCTCCTCGAAGCCGGCCCTGGAGGCCACGAAACGCGCGCCGACGACGCCGCCCGCCGGGCCGGAGAGCAAGGTGCGCGCGGCCTGAGCGCCGGCGGTATCCGCGCTGATCACCCCGCCGTTGCTCTGCATGACCGCCACCCGCCGGGGAGCCAGTTCCTCCTGCAGCCGGCGCAGATAGCCGGACATCAGCGGCGCGACGTAGGCATTGAGCACCGTAGTCGCCGTGCGTTCGTACTCGCGATACTCGGGCAGGATGTCGCTGGACAGCGAAACTAGCAGGCCAGGAGGCAGTTCGCCGTTCTCCTGCCAGCGGACGATCTCCTCCCGCACCCGCGTTTCATGCCCGGGATAGAGGAAGGAAAAGAGGAATGAGACCGCAACTGATTGGATGTCGCCGGAGGCCAACGCTTGCTTGAGATCAGCCAGGGATGAGGGGTCCAGCGGAATGAGCACGTCGCCGCCGGCCGTGACCCGCTCGTGTACGCCGAAGCGCCATTCGCCGGGAACCAGCGGCGGCGGCTTTTGCGGGACCAGCGCGTACAGTTCAGGGCGATTTTGCCGGCCGATGGCGAGCACATCTTCAAAGCCGGCGGTAGTAACCAGCGCGGTGCGCGCCCCCTTCCGCTCCAGCACGGCGTTGGTGGCCACGGTGCTGCCGTGCACCAGGTCTGCATCTGCCGGCAGCCCGCGGGTCGCTTCCGCGTTGGCCAGGCCGGAAAGTATTGCCAGCGACGGATCATGCGGGGTGCTGAGCTGCTTATGCACCCGCCACGCGCCATGCTCGTCCAGCCAGACGAAGTCTGTGAACGTGCCGCCGGTATCCACGCCGACCAGCTTGATACTATTCAATACGCAACAAACCTCCGCTTCTCTCCCAGTCTATCCGCTTACGGGCAGATTGGGCAAGAGGCGGAGGTTTGTGTAATCCTGTTGAACAGGCGCCCGGCTGACGCGGGCCGCGATCCGTTACTTTATGGGTGTGCGGGCCGCAAACTGAGCGTAGGCCAGGGTGAAGGAGACTGAGCGGAATGCCGTCCAGACCGCCATCAGCAGCGCGCCAATGACCCCGAGGATGAACAGCCCAAGGGTGGAGAAGATCAGACTGCCGGCGTCAAAGCTGCTGGTGAAGAAGACGCCGGTCATGGACGGCAGCGAGATTAACAGGGCCAGCGGGATGATCACGATGGCCGAAAGCACGCCGAACACGATCCCGATAGCAATGTAAAGCAGAATAAGCACCAGCGTTTCAGACAGGTTTGCCTTAAACATGCCCCATGCCCGGCGGACGCTGGCGATTACACCCTGTCCCTCCAGCACGACAGCTCTCTGAGCGAATGGGTAAAGAATGTTGATTACAATCCCCAGCGGGATGGTCAGACAGAGCAGTAAGCAGACGCACAATATGCCCAGGCCAGCCGCGCCTCCGATTGCCTGGGTTCCCGTGCCGGAGCCGGCAAGCAAAGCGATCATTGTACCCGCGAAGGTAAAGATGAAGATCACCGTGCTGACAACACCCAGCACAATTAGCGGCAAATAGAACAGCAGGTTGACGCCGATGAAGCGCGGCAGATAACGCATGCCATCAGAGAAGGCCTTGCCCAGGGCGATCTTCTGGCCGGCATCCGCATCGTTGGCGGCCCGAATCATGCCGGCTTGCGTGGTCAGGCGCAGTAACCAGAGTGCGATCGCCAGAATGAACCCAAAGCAGGCCAGACCAACCAGAAGTGGGACTGCCGCCGCGAAGGCTGCTTCAAAGTTCCGTTGAAACTCCGGCGACAGGGCGCCCGGTGCGAACGGGACATCCCCGCTGCCGAACTGGTAGTTGTAGCTGCCGCCGCCGCCGGCTCCCAGCGCCGCCAGAAAGCCCAGCAAGAAAAGCCATTTGTTGTCCCAGCAAATCTTCCAGGCTCGTGAAAAGAGTTGACCGTAATCCATTGTACCCTCCAAAGTCACTTGTTAGAGCAAAAGCGATACTCGCCACAGGCCCCGCAGCTTTTCTCCAATGCTATAAGATCGCTCTGCCACCTGTGGGGATTTCCATCTTGGTTCCTATACGAGGCAGGCAATGGTTCGTTGCAATGGCGCCTGCCTACTCCCATTCGATAGTGCCGGGGGGCTTGGAGGTGATATCGTAGACCACCCGGTTGACGCCGGGGACTTCGTTGACGATGCGCCGGCTTATGCGGGCCAGCAGCTCGTCCGGCAGCCGGGCCCAATCGGCGGTCATGAAATCTTCCGTGGTCACCGCCCGCAGGGCCACTACCTCTTCATAGGTGCGACCGTCGCCCATGACGCCCACGCTACGCACCGGCAGCAGCACCGCAAATGCCTGCTGCGTCCCCTCTCGTAGCATCCCCTCTCGGGCCAACTCGCCGGTGAAGACGGCGTCGGCGGCGCGCAAGCGCTCCAGACGTTCCCAGCTTACTTCGCCCAGGCAGCGGATGGCCAGCCCGGGGCCGGGAAACGGCTGCCGCCAGACCAGGCTATCCGGCAAACCGAGCAGTGAGCCGATGCGCCGAACCTCGTCCTTGAACAACTCCCGTAGCGGCTCCACCAACTGAAAACCCATCTTCTCCGGCAGGCCGCCGACATTGTGATGGGTCTTGATGGTCTGCGCCTCGGGCCTATCCCTGGTCGCACTTTCGATGACGTCCGGGTAAATCGTACCCTGGGCCAGGAAATCGATCCGCCCCAATTTGGCTGCCTCCCTCTCGAAGATGCGCACGAACTTCTCACCGATGATGCGCCGCTTGGCTTCCGGCTCGAGGACCCCGGCCAGCGCCTCCATATACTCCTCGACGGCGTTAACGGCGATCAGGCGCATCCCCTGCTCGCGCCGGAAAGCTTCCACCACCTGCGCGGCCTCTCCCTGGCGCAACAGACCGTGATCGACAAAGATGCAGGCGAGTTGGTCGCCGATGGCCCGCTGAATGAGCGCGGCGGCCACCGCCGAATCTACCCCGCCGCTTAGTCCGAGCACTACTCGCCCGGCCCCCACCTGTGCGCGGACGGCGGCGACCTGCTCTTCAATAAAATTGGCCGGCGTCCAATCCGGCCGGCAGCCGCAGATGTTGACTACAAAGTTACGCAGCAGGAGGTCGCCCTGCGCGGTGTGCTTCACTTCGGGGTGAAATTGCACCCCGTAGTAGAGGCCGGCGGAGTCAACAGCGGCGGCAAACGGCGACCCTTCCGTGTAGGCCAGTGGGTGGAATCCGGGCGGCAGGGCGTTCACCTTGTCCCCGTGGCTCATCCAGACGCGGGCCGGATCATTGCCGCTCTCAGCTTCATCTGCCCGCCAGTTGCGGAACAGCGGGTCATCGGAGGATTTGACGCGCAATTGCGCCGGGCCGTATTCGCGCTTCCGGCTGCCGGCCACCTGACCGCCTAAGTGATGGGCCAACAACTGCATGCCGTAACAGATGCCCAGCACGGGCCGGCCGCTTTCCAACACATAGCGCGGCAGGATAGGCGCGCCGGGATCATACACGCTGTTCGGGCCGCCGCTGAGAATGAAGCCGCGGGGCTGGAGGGCCATGACTTCCTCAGCCGGCGCGCGCCAGGAGAGCAATTGACAATAGACGTCCGCCTCGCGCACCCGCCGGGCGATCAGTTGCGCGTATTGCGAGCCGTAGTCCAATATTACTATCGTATCGTGGCTTGATTTCATCCGGCCTGCTCCTGTCGTAGCGAGATTATAACAGGGGCAAACGATTATTAAAGCAGGACAAACGGTCCCCGCGATCACTGTTACAGTGGCTTGACTATGCCGGATCCAGCATCTATAATGGTGTAAGTTATAAAGCGTTCAAAAAATATTGAAAGTTGTGAACAAGGTCAGGCGCATGGAACTCATAGCGGTGGAAAACGGACTGGCGGCAGTGGAAAGCAGGCTACGCAATGTCGTTGGCAGTGACGTGGACATCCTGCATGAGGCGAGCCACCACATCGTCGAATCGGGCGGCAAGCGCATTCGCCCGCGGATTACCTTGCTGGCCCATCTGGCTGCCGGCGGTAAAGAGATCGCAAAGGTAGTTGACCTGGCGGCGGCGATTGAGATGGTGCACACGGCGACGCTGGTGCATGACGACATTAACGACCACAGCCTGTTGCGCCGGGGCAGGATTACCGTGCATGCGCGCTGGGGTCGCACCTTTGCCCTGCTGACGGGCGATTACCTGTTCACCAAAGTGTACGAGCTGATGGCTCCGTACGGCGTGCCCTACAACGCGATCATGGCAGAGGCTTGCGTGCGTCTGGTGGAGGGGGAGACGTTGCAAGCAGCGGCGGCGAAATCCGGCAATCTGGATCGCGAAACATACAAGCAGATCATCGCCCGCAAGACGGCCAGCCTGTTTGAGGCCGGGGCGCGCATGGGCGCTATCCTGGCCGGAGCGGAGGAGCCGGTTGTAGAGGCGCTGGCCGAATACGGGCACAATCTCGGCCTGACCTTTCAGATCGTGGACGACATTCTGGACATCATCGGCGACCCGGAAGCATTGGGCAAGCCCACCGGCCTGGATGTAGCGCACGGTATGGGCGCGCTGATGACCCAGAATGGGCGCAAGGTTGTCGCCGGGGCTGACCAAAGGCAGGTTACCGCGGAAGCCGATCCGATTCAAGAGATGCTGCTGCGTCTGCGCGAGTCCGGCGCGGTGGAGGTGGCGCGCATGCAGGCCGTGGAAGTCGCCCGGCGTGCAGAGGCTGCCCTGGAAGCTCTTCCCCCTTCTCCGGCGCGCAAGGAGTTGTGCGATCTGGTAGCGCTGGTGCTGCAGCGCGAGCAGTAGCCGGCCAACCCACGCCCAGGCGGGCGGTTGCCGTCACCCCTCTAGCGGCACAGACCCGGAAATCTCATTATGCAGAACAAGCTTGCAGCCTTGCAGGAAGCTGCTTCATTGGTGCAGGCCGGCGACATGATTGCGTTCGGCGGGATGACCATTTACCGGCGTCCCGTGGCCTTTGCCCGCGCGCTGGCCGGCCTGGCAGCGCCGCCGCGTGAGCTGACCCTATTGGCCTTCACCGGCGGCTTGGCCGGCGACATCCTGGTGGGGGCCGGTCTGATCTCGCGGACGCGCACCTGCTATTTCGGGCTGGAATCCTTTGGGCTGGCGCCGATGTTCACCAGCGCGGTGCAGAACGGCGCGGTGAAGGTCATCGAGGAGAGCGAGGCCAGTATTGCCTGCGGGCTGCGGGCGGCGCTGGCCGGGGTGGGTTTCATGCCCAGTCGCGCCTGGCAGGGAACCGACTTGCTCCAGGTGCGCCCCGATGTGCAGACGATTCGTGATCCATACACCGGGCAGTCAGTGACCGCGTTCCCGGCCATCAAGCCGGATATCGCCGTCATTCACGTGTTGCGCGCCGACCCGAGCGGCAACGCCCAACTGGGCGGCAATCCCACCATTGATTTCGAGTTGGCGCTGGCCGCCGGCAAAGTGATTTTGACCGCCGAACAGATCGTTGAGCGGCTGGAGGGGCCGTATGATTTGCCGGGGCAGGCGACCACGATGGTAGCGCCCGCCCCCTATGGGGCTTGGCCGACCTCCTGCTATCCGCTTTATCCACTGGCCGGGGAAGCCATTCTTGATTACGTGGATGCCTGCCGTGAAGGTCGCTTCCGGGAGCACTTGACTTCCATGACTCCTCCTGGGGTCGGGATGGATGTGGGGTGATGGAATACTCGATTGACGAGTTGATTTGCGCTTGCATCAGCCGGCAAATCCAGGACGGTGAAACGGTGGCCCAGGGGATCGCCACGCCGCTGGTCACCGCCGGCTACTTGCTGGCCAAGCTGACCCACGCGCCCAACCTCAGCTTCATCTCGGCCATCGGCCAGGCGCTGTGCAACGATTGGGCGCCGTTGGGCCTGGCGACCATCGAGCAACTGTGGATTGGCCGGGAGGTGATGAGCGTCGGCTTTGTCCCGGCGGCTTGCGAGTTATTGCCGCGCTTTGGACCGAAGGAGTTCTTCCGGCCGGGACAGGTGGATGCCTGCGGTAACTTCAACAACGTGTTCATCGGCGGCGTGCACGAGCAGCCCACCCTGCGCCTGCCGGGATCGGGCGGCATCCCGGATGTGACCGTGTTCGAGGAGCAAGTCTATCTCTATGTGCCGCGACATGGCCGGCACACCTTTGTCCCGGCGCTCGATTTCCGCAGCGGGCTGGGCCATGATCCGGCGCGGCGGGCGGGCCGTGGGCCACGCTACCTGGTATCGGATCTGGGTCAATTTGATTTTGAACCGGGTAGCGGGCGCATGCGCTTGCTCTCGCTGCACCCCGGCGTGCCGTTGCGCCGGGTGCAGGCGAAGACCGGCTTCCCCTTAGTGTTGCCGGAGATTATCCCCACCACAGAGCCGCCGGCGGAGGAAGAATTGCTCCTGCTACGCGAGCAAATTGACCCGCTGGGAGTGCGCAAGCTGGAGACGCTGTCGGGGGCGCGGCGCAGAGGAGAGTTGCGTCGGATTTTGGCGGAGGAACGGCAAGGGAAATCGTAGCCGGAAGGCCCGGCGGTGACTATAATGCCCCAGGGGAGCAGGAGGTTGAGGCTCCGGCCCAATCGCCCGAATTCAAAGACGGCCGGCGACATTCCGGCAGGTGCAATATGCGAGTGATTGTTTTCTCCGATGTGCATGGCAATCTCACCGCCCTGGAAGCGGTGCTGGCCGATATTGCGGCGCAGCCGGCGGCCGACGTGCTGGTCTTCGCCGGGGATGCCTGTCTCTTGGGCCCGCGACCCGAGGAATGTGCGCAACGAATTCGGACCGCGGCGGACATCTGCCTGGTGGGCAACACCGACCAATGGACGTGCACGCCGCCGGCCGTGCCGGAGAACGCGCCCAATCGAGATCGCTGGCAGTTCATCCACAATACGGCCCTATGGACGCGGGAACGGTTAAGCCCGGCCAGCCTGGACTGGCTGGGCCGGCTGCCGTTTGGGTACACCATCTCTCCCACCGCCCGGCCGGAAGACGCCCTTTTGCTGGTGCACGCCAATCCGCAGGACACGATGCAGGTAATCTATCCGCCGGTAGAAACCCAGCAAGCCAGGATGGACAAGGTACACCAGACCGACGAAGAGCTGGCGCAGTTGCTGGGCGAGACGGTCGCCGGGGCGGTGGCGTATGGGCACCTTCATTTTCCCAATCTGCGCATCTCCGGCCGGACGTTGCTGGCCAACATCAGCTCCGTCAGCTTGCCGGGCGATGACGATGTGCGCGCCAAGTACGGCATCCTGGAGTGGGGCGGCGGACGCTGGCAGGCGCGGCACGTGTACGTCCGCTATGACGTTTCCGCCGAGATCGCCGCGCTGCGCCGGCTACAGCCGCCGGATTGGGCTAATTCAGTCGCCACATGGGAGAAACTGATGGAAGGGCGTCACTGAATTGACACTCCGGCTCTCCTGATGATATACTGAGTTCTGACGCAATGCGGCATGGGCTAATGCGTTTCATGACCGGCCATCATGCCTTGCCTTCCCCGGCAAGAGCGATTTCAGTTCAGCGTGAATAGAGGAGGAGGCTTCTATGAGTTCCGTAAGTCCGTCAATTGGCGATAAGCCCTGGTTCAAGAGTTATGATAAGGCGGTGCCGCACGAAATTGAGGTGCCGGATCACACCATTCATGACTTCTTGACCCGCGCTGCAAAGAAACATCCAGATGCGACCGCCATGGTCTTCAAGGGCAAGGAGATAAGCTACCGCAAACTCGATCAATTGACCGATGCGATGGCAGCGGCGCTGGCGGCAAACGGCTTTCGCAAGGGAGATCGGGCGGTCATCTACATGCCCAACGCGCCGCAATTTGTGATCAGTTTCTTCGGCATCCTGAAAGCCGGCGGCATCGTGATCGCTACCAACCCGCTCTATACTGAGCGCGAATTAGAACACCAGCTTGCCGATTGTGGGGCCGAAACGGTGATTGTCCTCAGCCTTTATTACAACAAGCTGAAGAAGGTGCAGAAGGCAGGCAAAACCAATGTAAAGCGGGTTATCGTGGCGAACATCAAGGAGTACCTGCCCAAGATTACCAGTTTGCTATTCACCGTAGCCAAGGAGAACAAGGGCGGCCATCGTGTAACGCTGGAGCCGGGGGACATTTCATTTCAGGATTTCCTGGCTTCCGGCAAGAACGCGCCCGCACCTAACGTACAGGTTTCAGGTGATGACATCGCTCTCTTTCAGTACACCGGCGGAACCACCGGCCTCTCCAAAGCCGCGGTGGGCACGCACCGCAACGTAGTCTCCAATGCCTATATGGCGCAGGCCTGGCTGACCGGCACCGTCAGCGAAGCCAGCGAGACGACCCTGATGGCGCTGCCCCTGTTCCATGTGTACGGGCTGGTTGGCGGGCTGATTCTTACTACCTCGTTAGCCGGCAGACTGATCATGATTCCCGATCCGCGCGACCGCAAGGATGTGCTGAGCAGCATCACCAAGTACGGGGTAACCCTGTTTCCCGGCGTGCCGGCGATGTACATTGCCATCAACAGCAATCCCGATGTCGCGGCGGGCAAGTACGACCTGGGCTCGATCAAGATCTGTCTTTCCGGGGCCGCCCCCTTAATGCAGGACACCAAGCGCGAGTTTGAAAAGCTCACCGGAGGCAAGTTGGTGGAGGCGTTCGGCCTTTCTGAATCGTTGGTCGCCACGCACGTCAACCCGATCAACGGCTTGAACAAACCTGGCTCCATCGGGTTGCCTATTCCCCTGGTAGACGCAAAGATTGTGGACCCGGAAACCGGTGAGAAAGAATTGGGGATCAACGAGGTCGGCGAGCTGATTATCAAGAGCCCATCCATCATGCAGGGCTACTGGCAAATGCCCTCCGAGACGGCAAATACGCTGCGCAACGGCTGGCTTTACACAGGCGACATCGCCCGCATGGACGAGGACGGCTATTTCTTCATCGAAGATCGCAAGAAGGACATGATCATCGCCGGCGGCTACAACATCTATCCGCGCGAAGTGGAGGAAGTGATAGCCAGCCACCCGGCAGTCCTGGAAGTGGCGGTCGGCGGCATCATGGACCCGAAGCGAGGAGAGACGGTAAAGGCCTGGGTAGTGCTCAAGCCGGGCGCCAGCCTTACTGCTGATGAATTGCAGGCCTACAGCAGAGAGCAGCTTGCCGCCTACAAATATCCGCGCATGATCGAGTTTATTGATGAGCTACCCAAGTCAACGGTCGGCAAGGTTTTGAAGCGCGAGCTGATCAAGAAGGACCAGGAGAAGATGAAGGGTCAGGCCGGCTGACGGCGGGTATAAGGTCCCATTTAGACGAATATCGGACTCCGCCATCGGAGTCCGATTGCTTTTTGCAATCAGAGGCAAGCATCCGGAATGAGCACGCTCAACCCGAACATCCCCACACCCGAGTTGTCCGCGCTGATGACCAGCGCGGCCGGCCAGATGAAGGAGCTTAAGCTGGAGTTGCTCACTCCCCAGTTGCTCCTGCGCACGTTTTTGGGCGATCCGGCGTGCGCCGCCCATCAGATCGTCAGCCGGTTGGCAGAGCAACGGGGCTTCAAGCTAAGCGAGTTGCAGGAGCGGGTGGAGACGATGACCCGGCACACGCCGGGGCGCAACGCCCGCTTCAACTTCACCGATGACTTCGGCGCGGATATCCCGCTCAGCGAGGAATTGCTGGTCGTCCTTGATGAAGGGCTGAGCATTGCCCAGGCCCGCGACGAGTTGAAGGTCAGCAGCGGACACGCCCTGGCCGCCATGTGCGATATCAAGGTCACCACCTACGGGGTGTTGCAGCGGCTGGGGGTCACGCAGGCAGCGGTCATCGCCTCGCTGGACGAAGTGGCGGTGGACAAGAGTCCCGTAATTTATGATTGGGTGCATGAAGCGCAGCAGGGCAAGAGCGTGCCCGTCTATCAGCGCAGCGAACTCCTGCAGATGCTGATCAGTCTGCTCTCGCTGGCCGGCCAGCGCCATCTGATCCTGGTCGGGCCGGAGGGAGCCGGCAAACGCACGCTGGCCTACAGCCTGGCGCAGCTGCTGGCAGAGGGCAAAGCGCCGTCTGACCTACGTTCGCTGGTGCAAATCAGCGAAACAGCCCTGTTGGAGAACCCGCTGACGGCGATGCGCGTGGGTCTGCGCCGGGCCAGCGGCGGCATCCTGCTGGTCCCCGGCATCGAGCGTTTCTTCGCCGATCGCCTGCGCGCTCCATTCCCGGAGGCCGCCATCCGCGAATTGCACAAAGCAATCGTGGAGAAGGAACACGTAATCATGGGCACGGCCACGCCGGCGGCCTATGATCTGATCAGCACCCACCGCCTGGTCCGGGAGCATATGCAGCGGCTGGATGTCCCGCCCGCCGGGCGCGAAGAGACGACCACCATGCTGGCCTTTCATCGCCAACGCCTGGAGCAGGAGTATCAGGTGGAGGTGGAACCGGCTGCACTGGCGACCGCGGCCGCCCTGGCCGATCAATACATCAAGGGAGTCGCCCTGCCGGCGGCGGCGGTGCAACTCATTGACCGGGCCTGCGCCATTGTGCGCATGGTGGCTGCCGGCCACAATCCGGCCCAGCCGGGGGCGCAAATCGACGGCATGGTAGACAGTGAAGATGTGATGGTCGCCGCCAGCCAGATGACCCGCATCCCGGTCAGCAAGCTCAGTCCAGACGAACAGAGCCGCTACGCCAACATGGTTGACCATTTGCACGAGCGGATCATCGGCCAGAACGAGGCGGTGATGGCGGTCAGCCGGTCAGTCAAGACCGCGCGCGTCGGGTTGCGCGATCCCAAGCGCCCGATTGGCTCCTTTCTCTTCCTCGGGCCGAGTGGGGTGGGCAAGACGGAGCTGGCCAAGGCGCTGGCTGAATTCATGTTCGGCTCCGAGAACGCCATGCTGACCCTGGACATGACGGAGTATCAGGGGGAAGGCAGCGTCAACCGGCTGATCGGCGCGCCACCCGGCTACGTGGGCTACGAGGGCGGCGGGCAGCTGACGGACTTTGTGCGCCAGACCCCATACGCGGTCATTCTCCTGGATGAGGTGGAAAAGGCGCACGAGCGCGTCTTCGACGTGCTGCTGCAGGTCCTGGAGGAGGGCCGGCTGACGGATGGCCAGGGCCGCATGGCTACCTTTAGCGAGACGGTGATCATCATGACCAGCAACCTGGGGGCCAGGGAAATGCTCACGCCCACCATCGGAGAGCGTGAGCGGGAACTGGTCATGGCGGAAGTGAAGGCATTCTTCAGACCCGAGTTCCTGAACCGGCTGGACGACGTGATCCTCTTCCACCAGCTCACCCCGGAGCAGTTGCGCCTTATCCTGAACCTGATGTTGAAGAAGGAGATCCAGCTGGCCGAAAAGCAGGGGCTGGAGCTGATCGTGACCGAGCCGGCGCGCGACTGGATGCTGAGCCAGAACGACCAGCCGGAGTACGGCGCCCGTCCCTTGCGGCGTATCATCAGTCGCTACCTGCGCGAGCCGTTGGCCGATTTCCTGCTGCAACAGGCGGACCGGGCCGGCCACAAGGTGACGGTTGACGCGCAGGCAGGGGGCCTGCAGTTCTCTGTCGGCGCGTAGAGTTTTCCCGCCACAGGAAAACTCATTTCCATCGCGTTGCAATTGTCCGAGTTGCCTGTTTTGCGCGATTTGGGCAAACCACATTTGATCGTATAATCGCGCCCGGCGTCTAAATCTTCTGTGGTGGGCCAGATCCAGTCGCGAAAGGCGGCCGCGCAGGGTGTCATACGATGGAACAGAAACTCATACTTCTCGCCGCAGCAAAGACCGATCCCGGCCAGGTGCACAGTGTGAATCAGGATTCCACCTTCGCTTATGTGCGCGAGCCTGAGCTGGGCAAGACGCGCGGCCTGTTCATTGTCGCCGACGGCATGGGCGGCCATCAAGCCGGCGAAGTAGCCAGCCGGCTGGCGGTGGAGACCATCTCCCAGGAATTGGATTTCCTCTTGCAGCAAAGTGACATGGACGAGACCACCCCGTCCCCAGTTCCGGATGCCGGTGGGTCGGCGGAGCAAGGCCGGCTTGATTTATTCGCCAAGCGGCTACAGATAGCTATTGACGGGGCCAACGAAGCCATCAACGACTATGGACAGTCCGATCCCGCGACGGCCGGCAACGTGGGCACAACCCTCACGTGCGTGCTGGTGGACGACAACCAGGCCATCGTCGCCAATATCGGCGACAGCCGCACCTACCTTATGCGCGACCAGCAATTGAAACAGATCACCCAGGACCACTCCTACGTGGCTCACCTGGTGCGCGAGGGGCAGCTGGCGCCGGAGGAGGTCTTCGTGCATCCCCGGCGAAATGTGATCACCCGCTCGTTAGGCTTTCAACCCGACGTAACGGCTGACTTTTGGACAATGTTTCTGCGACCCGGCGACCGGCTGTTGCTATGCAGCGACGGCCTATGGGAGATGGTGCAGGATGACGCCGTTATGGCCGGTTACATTGCGTCGGCGACACATCCGGCGCAGTCTGCTGAGGCCCTCGTCGCCGCGGCCAACGCAAAAGGGGGCGCGGATAATATCGGCGTGGTCGTGGTGCACGTCGAGGATAGTGAGCCGGCCGGCTCATTGGCTGACCAGCCCACCGTCAGACTGACACGACCCGAGCAGGGAGCGGCATGAATAGCCTGTTATGCGGGATACAGCAGGCGCAGCTGAATTGAATAAGATAGAAGTTGTATTGTATGATACCCATTGAGACCGGCGCTAATCCGTCTGCCGGGAGTTAGGTCAGGGCAGGTGCGAAGCAACCCCATGCTTCTCGCGCCCCGCGCGGCAAAGTGCAAGAGCTATGGAACAACAAACGTTTGGACGCTATATCATTCAGGACCGCATTGGCAAGGGCGGGATGGCAACCATCTTCCGCGCTCAGGACCCAATGTTTGGTCGCGAGGTAGCCCTGAAGGTATTGCCGCGCGAGTTCCTGCACGATCCCTCTTTCCGCGGGCGCTTTGAACGCGAGGCCCGCACCATCGCCACCCTGGAGCATCCCGCCATTGTGCCGGTTTACGATTTCGGCGAGGATCACGGCCAGCCCTATCTGGTGATGCGCTACATGCGCGGCGGATCGTTGGCCGACCGCATTCGCAGCGGCCCGCTCTCAGTCGAGGACGCCGCCCACGTGTTGCAACGCATCGGCTCGGCCCTGGACCATGCCCACAATCGGGGCATCGTCCACCGTGACCTGAAGCCGGGCAACATTCTCTTCGATGAATACGGCGATCCCTTCCTGGCTGACTTCGGCATCGTCAAGATATCCGAGGCGACCGCCACTCTGACCGGCGGAGGCATCGTGGGCACGCCGGCTTACATGAGCCCGGAACAGGTGCACGGCGATCAGGAGATTGACGGCCGCAGCGACATTTACGCCCTGGGCGTGATCTTGTTTGAGATGCTGACCGGCCAGATGCCCTATCGCGCCGACACGCCGGCCAAACTAATGATGGCCCACGTGCTCAATCCCACGCCGCGAATCCTGGAGGTCAGGCCTGATCTGCCGCCCGAATGCAACGCGGTAATCACCCGGGCAATGGCCAAGGACCGCACCGAGCGTTACACCAGCGCCAGCCAGATGGCGCACGACCTCACCGGCACCTTCGAGCGCCCGCCGATCACCGCTGCAGCCGCGGCGGCCGCGGCGACTATCGTGGAGCCGGTCCCCACGGGGATTAAGTCCACTACCGCCGGCGCGATGGGACAAGCGACATCTGCCTCAACACCGCCCGCCACCTATCCCCAGACCCCTCCGCCCGGCACAACCACGCCCCCGCCTCAAGCAGTCAACGGTGGAGGTAGAAGCCTCTCCAAGATGCTGCTACCGCTGCTTGCCGGGTTTGCCCTGCTCTTCTGCTGCGGCGTGGCCTTCGTGGCCTTCACTCAATTCGGTGGACTCGGTCAGCTAATCCCGGGGGGAGAGGCAGAGACGCCAACCACTGCGGTGGCAGAACAGGAAGCGACCGCGCCGCCCGGCGAGACGCCGGTTGTCGCCGCTACGGACACGGTCGCGGCCCCGACGAGCGCCGGCGAAGAGGTAGTTGACGTCGAAGCAACCGCCGCCGCCGAGGCGACGGCTGCTGCCGCAGCGGCAGCCACGTCCATCGCGGCCGCCGAAGATGAGGCTGAGAGCGCCACGGCCGAGGCCGTCGCAGCTACCGATGAAGCCGCTATGGCAACGAACGTGGCCGAGGCGGCAACCGCTGAGGCCGAGCAGATGGTCGCCGTCGCCAGCGACACGGTCCAGCGACTGAGGCAGGTCGATCCGGTGATCGGCCCATCCACCGGCGGCCTGGCGCACACGGAGGACGGGTTCATTGACGCCCAGTATGCCGGCGTCAACGTGGCCGATTTCGCCGCGGAAGCCACCTTTGCCGTACCCTACAGTCGTCTGGACGGCAGCTGGGATGTCGGCTTCATGTTCCGCGATGCCGGGATTGACAACCAGCTACGCCTGGCAATTGAGTCCAACGGCCTGTGGAGCCTTGCCAATCAGGAGGGTTCAGATTTCAACCTGATCGCCGAAGGTCAACTGGAAAACCTGAACACATCCGTCGGCGAATCTAACAAAGTCCTCCTGCTGGCGCAGGGCGCCACCGGCTATCTATTTGTAAACGACGAGTTCATCAGCCAACTGGACCTCTCCGAGCGCACCGGGCCGGGCGACTTTGCCGTGGCCATCGGTCTCTATGAGGGGAACGAGGTAGACGGCGAACAAACCAGCTACTCCGATTTCTCCATCTGGACGGAGGAGGAGTCTGTGGTAGTAGCATCTACACCCACGCCGGCTCCCACCACAGCCTCAGCCACAGCAATTGCACCGCCGCCCCCGCCGCCCACAAATAGCGACGACGAGCTGCTCGCCTCCATGAAGAGCGTGCAGCTTGATCTGCAGCGCATGGGCGGCATGATCGACAATGCGGTAAACACCGGCTCGGTCAATTGCCAGGACGTGGTGAACACCTACGACCGCATCGCCAACGCCCCCACTTACAGCGGTCTGACCGGCGAAGCGGTCTCCGCGCACGGCAGCTACCGCTCGGCGATCACCACCTTCACCAATGGCGCGCGCAATATGCGACAGAATTGCGCCGATTTCCTGGCCGGCGGGAGTGGAAACATCCCCTTCAACCAGTGGGCCTCTGCCCGCCAGAGCGTGAATCAGGCGCTGGATACGCTCAACCCGGCCATCGAGAACTTCGAGAGCTGATAGCGACCGCCACCGGTCCCGCAAACAAGGACACTGCGCCCGCCCGGCGCAGTTCCAGTCGCGATTAGCTTCCCCTGAGGATTGCGGCGCGGTGGGCGTTGTCCATTGTGTTTCAGCGCCGGGAGCCTAGAATTGGGGCCATGTCGCCGCGAAAGAAGAGAGCGATTGGGCTACGGCGCCTCGTCCTCGCTCTGCTCATCTGCCTGTTAGCCTGCTCGCTGTTGGCGGCCTGCAACGATGCACCGCTCGTGGCGACACCCGAGACATTGACCGCAATGCCGGAGTCGCCGGCAAGTGCGCCGGAGCAGGCAGCTTTGCCGGAGCCGCTCACGACGCCGCTCGCCCAATCAGAAAACCCGGTCGCCGAGACAGCCACAGCATCCCCGGCTACAGCGCCCCCGGCCACCTCTTCACCCACACCGCGGCCCACGATGGCGATTACGCCCGGCCCAGCCGGCATGTGCGGCCTGTTGTTGCCGGCGATTGCGCCGGCCACCCCGCCAACGACCACCACCCTGAACAGCCAGGCCGATCTCTCCCAATTTCCCGAGGAAGTGCGCCCGGCCGTGGCCCGCATGCTCAGCGCGCCGGCAGAGGTGGCGCTGGTCACGTTCCGCGTCGGCGAGGAGAGTGAAGGGATATATTTGAACCCGGTCACACCCATGCCGCTGGCCTCGGTGGTCAAGATCATCCACCTGATCGCCTACGTAGACGCCGTGATGGCCGGCGACCTTGACCCGCAAATGCTCGTCCCGCTGGCCGACCTGGAAGCGTACTACCTGCCTAACTCCGACCTGGGCGCCCATCCGGCGGCCGTGGAGGCGCTAACGGCAGAGGAGCGAGTGGTGGGCGACCCGCCGGCGGTGCGCCTGGAAGACGTGCCCCGAATGATGATCGAGTACAGCTCAAATGCTGCCACGGACTATCTTCATGCGCTGCTTGGCCAGCAGCGTCTTGAGCAGACGATTGTGTCCCTGGGCATGCAGCAGCAGGCGGCTCCCTGTCCCTTCATCGGGCAGTTCCTGTTGATGGATGACGAAGCGACGATACGCGAGTTGGCCGGCGACTCCCGGCGCTATGCCATTGAAGTGATGAATCTGACCGCCCAATACGCCGGCGATGCGGACTTTCGAGAGGAAATTGGCGGTTGGCGTGCGCGCGCCCAGCGGCCCAGCCTGAGCGCCCAACGGCTATTCGCGGAGAATCTGAATACTCAGGGCAGCGCGCAAGACTATGCGAATCTGATGGCGCGCATTGCCGGCAACTCGCTGGGAAGCTGGGAGAAGTCCGTGCTCATCCGCCGCTACCTGGAATGGCCCACCTTCTTCCCGGCCAACCAGAATCTGATGGCCTGGTTGGGTTACAAGGGCGGTTCCTTGCCCGGCGTGCTCACCTCAACCTATTACGCCCAACCCTGGTGGCGCACGCAGCCGGTCGCCGTAGCCCTCTTCTTCAGGGACCTCCCCGCCGACACCTATCGCGATTGGTTGCGCGACCAGACCCATGACGAATTGGCTCGCTGGCTGTTGCGTGAGCCGGAGGCCATACCGATGTTGAAGGCCGCGCTCGAATCAGCGTCCTGAACCGGCATAGTCCGCGAGCGTTTGCAGGCGACTACTCAGCCCAGATCTTTTTCGGGCGCCAGCAGCCTTCCTCCAGCACGGCAACACCCACAAACTCCCCCGCATCCGTGTAAACGCGCACGACCTCCGCGGCCAGCTCATCCGCCTGGCGCGGGATGCGCTGGCCCATTGCCAGCCGGCGCACCGCATCAGGTCCAAGCGGTAGCATAGGCAATTGGGCCACAGCCACATCCGGCGGCTGGCAGTAGGTTTCCCAATTGTCAGCAGTCAATGAATCCAGGGGGACAGCCGTTGCCAGCGAGAAGCGCCCGACGGCGGTACGGCGTAGGGCGGAAAGATACGCCCCACATTCCAGGCTCTCTCCCAGGTCGTGGGCCAACGAGCGTATGTAAGCGCCGGTGGAACAGACAACACGTAGTGTAGCGACCGGCGGTTCCCAATGCAGCAGCTCCAACTCGTAAATGGTCACCGGTCGCGCCTCTCGGGCAACTTCCTTTCCCTGCCGGGCGAGGACGTACAGGCTGGTCCCATCCTTCTTGATTGCCGAATACATCGGTGGGACCTGTAAGATTTCACCCTGGAACTGCCCCAGCGCTGCCTCCAGCTCCTCCCGGTCAAAGCTTACCGGGCGCCGGGCCGTCACAGCGCCTTCGGCGTCATAGGTGGCGGTCGTCACGCCGAAGTGCACATCACCCCGGTACTCCTTCACCTGCCCGGCGACATACTCCAGCAGGCGCGTCGCTCGGCCAACGCCCACTACCAGCACTCCGGTCGCCAGCGGGTCCAGCGTGCCGGCATGTCCCACCCGGCGCGTGCCGCTGATACGACGTATGCGATTGACCACATCATGGGAGGTCAGGCCGGAGGGCTTGTCTACGTTGAGAAAGCCGGTCACCGTCCAGTCCATTGCGCCGGCGCAGCGGCTGTCGCCGGCTGATAGACCGGCAGCAGAACGGAAAAAACACCACCCGAAGCGTTGTCGCCGGCTGCCCATAGCCTACCGCCGGCGGCGCAGATCACCTTGTTGGCGGCGACTATCCCGGCCGGCATCATCCCGGAGCCCTGGGGCCCGGCAGCGCTGAGGTCGTCCTGCGATTCCAGCCAGCGGGTAACGTCCGCCGGCCGAATGTCTTTGCCGCCGTTCCTGACTTCCAGATGCAGAAAGTGCTCCTTTTCTCGCGCCGGCCACTGATCGGACGATTCCAGGGCGTCGGCGTGCGCGCTTAAGGCCACGCGCCCACCGTCCGGCGTTACCAGGCAGGCATAATCCAGCAGGTGAGACAGCATCTCGCGTAGATCGTGCTGCGGCAAGGCCGCCGGAGGTAAAAGCGGCGCGATCTCCAGTTGCAGTAGCAGGCGCTTTTCCTGTACGTGTGAAAGCACGCGCTCGATCGCCGCATCAATTTCCTCAACGGTATTCACAGAGCCGTCCACGCGACTCCCGGCCGGTACGCCGGCAAGCCCAATCAATTGGCGCACGCTGCGCTCCATCCGCTCCACGTCATTGGTAAGGCGCTGAGCGAGAATCGCCTTTTCCGGCGAGGCGTCGCTCTCCGCCAGTAGGCTTGCCCAGCCATAAACTGCGGTCATTGGCGTACGCAGCCCTCTCGCCAGGGCGGCGACCGGCTCTACCAGCTCGCTATCCGCAGAGGGCGCTGCCGCCTGCTCCAATTCATGAACGCGCGCCCAGGCGGCCTCCAGTTGGCCCGAATAGCGGTCAATCGTCTCCACCATCCAGCCGGCGTTAGAGCCGCCGTCTGCCGGCGTGACGGTCGTTGCGGGCGTCTCTCCCCTGCCGAGCGCATCGCGCAGGGCAGTCACTTCGCGCTGCAAGCGACCCATCTGCTCCTGCATTTGCCTATCCGGGCCGGCGTTTACCGTGTTATCCACGACCTCATCTTCCCGACGCTCATCAATGGGCGGGCGCGTCTCGACCTGCTGTAATCGAGTGCGTAACGTCGCCGCTTCCGCCAACGCATTATCTCGCTCTTGGACGAGATTGGCGAACTGACTTGACGCCGCCGCGGACGGCCCGGCGCTGGAGGTGGGTGGGACGCGGACAACGGCTCGCACAATCAGCCGCCGGCAGAGATCCAGCCGGCGCTGCCAATCGGCGGAGGGCGCCACACCGGCTGCTTGATAGCCGATCAGGATGACGCCCAATATCAGCCTCCCCTGGTCAATAGGCGCCACGATCAGCTCGGCCGGATCGCGCAGGCCGAGAGTGGCAGCAATCTCCGCCAGCTGCCCGGCATCAGCGCCGGCATTGCGCAACTCAAACTGTCTGCGCTGCTCAACAATCTGTTGGAAGATGGGCCACCGTTCGAGCGACCAGCCGCCGATTCTTATTGGCTGCTCGGCTCCTCTCCGGCCGCTGAACACAGTCAGTTCAGCGTCGGGGTCAAGCCCCAGCAGGGCGACGGCGGCCGCATCCGCCCTGGTCTCGCGGAGTACCAGCGGGACTGCGGCCGCGGCAACTGCCGCGGGGCCGCGCGCCTCCAGCAGCTTCATCGCCAGCGCCAGTGCGCCGTCGCTCGCGGGTGGAGTGCGGACCGGCGCGAGCGTTTCATCCAGCAAACTGCCCAACACATGCCGGTAGGCGATGACAGCCAGCAGGGGCAGAGCGACGAGATAACCCAGCCGGACCCAATCGGGCGCAGCCCCATCCTGTTGGGATACGAAACTCCATAATTGCAGCAGATAGGCCAGGAAGAGAGCGGCCAGCAGGATCAGGCGCAGCGGATGGACCATGCCGGCAGTAGCCAGCAACCAGAGGATACCGCCCCCGGCAATGCTCAATTGCAGCATATTCCAGATGATGGCCTGACCACTGCCTGACGAGAGCGCGATGCCGGCGCGTTGCTGCCATGACCAGTAGAACGAGATGAACAGGATAGCAATCAGCAGAGAAAAAAGGATCGCCAGCACATCGGTCAGGCGCGGGACAGCCGGCGGCGATCGCAGCAGCGCCCAGACGATCAGCACCAGCGAAAAGGCGTTCATCGCCAACTCCAGAAGGGGCAGGACAGGTAACGAGGACGCGGCGTCGCCCCGGCTGGAGAGGTAGAGCGCGATCAAGAGCACCGCCAGGCGCATTAGCAGCAGGCCGCTGCCGGCGATCAGCAGTCGCCGGGCAAAGTAGTCCGGCCGCCCGGCCAGGCGCATTCGCCGCCACTGCCACCATGCAATGGCTACGGTCGCCTGCACGGCGAACAACGTCAGCAGGTGGTAGGCGATGCTGCCCGCCGGTTCGCTCAACAGGCGGACCAATTGCTCAAATGGTGACATCGCTGGCAAAACTCCGGCGCAGCTGGTGCGCAGTCCGATGGAGGCTGCTGCCGGATTATATCATGTTCAGGTGACGAGATTGGGCGATCGGAGTAGAGTAAGGGCCGGCGCACCAGGAAACGAGAATGAGATTTTACGCCAGCGGCCTCGTCACCAATGAGTACAACGATGTCCTGCTCATCCAGCGCGATGATTCACGCACCTGGGCGCCCCCGGGCGGCGGGATGGAAGTGGACGAACTGCCCCCGGCAGCGGCGGCGCGAGAAACTGAAGAGGAGACCGGCGTAAAGGTGCTGCCCGTGCGATTGGTGGCCCTGCAGTTCAGGCCGGACTCTCCCCAGGATGCGCTCACCTTTGTATTTCGCTGCTTGATGCGCGGCGGACAGCCGGCGCCTTCAGCCGAATCCCCCCGGGTCGGCTTCTTTCGCAGCGCGGAACCGCCCCGGCCGATGCTTAACATGCACCGGCTGATGCTGCAGAGGGACCTGAACCATGCCGGCGGGCCGGCGCGTTGGTACGAGACGAAGCTGCCTCCACATGTGCGGCTGGTACGGGCAGTGATATACGGTTCTCGCAATGCGCGCCGGCGGTTGCTGCGCCGTCCGCCGTTCATCCCGCCGCCCCTCTGGCAGGTCTCCGCCTACGCGATGATCCGCAACCAGGCCGGAGAGATTCTGTGGCTGAAACGGCAAGGGCAGCAGACCTGGATGCTCCCTGGGGCTTTGCGGCTCAACCGGGAAGCGCCCTGGAACACAGCCATCCGCGCCGCCTACCAGGAAACGGGCCTAGAGGTGCGCCTACAGGCGCTGAGCGCGGTGCACACCTTTCCGGCCCGCGGCGAAGCGGCGCTCTTCTTCGTCGCCGATTTGGCCGGCGGGACGCTTCCATCGTCTGGGAAGGGTGTGGAATACGCTTTTCACGCGCCGGGCGATGAGCCTTCACCCGCGCCGGAGAGCCACAAGATGCACACCGGCAACCTCAGCCAGGAGCCGGATGTGACCCTGTTTCAAAGGCAAGCGGATACGATTGCCGGCGGGTAGCTGTCAGCCGCTCACGGCGCATCGCCGATGCGGTCGATCCAAAAGCGAATGGAGGCCATGTCCCGGTCTTCGTAGTAGGTGATGATGATGGCGTGGCTACCCCCCAGCACCAGGTCGGCGGAGAATGTCTGGTCGGCCGGCCCGTTGTACCAGCGATCGATAACCAGGTTGCCGTCCACATAGACGCGCACGCCGTCATCCGACTCGACATTCAGGCGATAGGTTCCGGAGTCGAAGTTCTGGAATCTGGCCCAGCGAGCGGAGAAATGGTCGTCGGGGATGCCCGAAGCGGGAGAGCTAAACTCCCAGTTGAAATTGACTTGCGGGTCGTTGCGGGTCAGCACAGGCAAGCCGGAGAGGGTCTGATTGGACCAATACTCGCCGCGCCAATCCGGATAGGTTGTGCCGCTGTCCCACCAGAAATAGACCGCCGCCTCCAGGCTACTCTCGAAATATTCCACGCGCAGGAAGTGGTTGCCCGCCGGCAGACTGATATTGCCCGTTACCTCGCGCAGATTGCCGGTCTGCCAGGCATCAATGACCAGCGTGTTGTCAACAAATACCCGGGCGCCGTCGTCCATCATGACGTGGAAGCGGTAGTTGCCGGCCCGGAACTGCTGCGTGCGAGTCCAGCGGACGGAGAAGGAATCGTCGCTGATGTTGGCGCTTGGGGAACCCCGTCCCCAGTTGAAGGCGATTGCCGGGTCATCGCGCAACATCGCCGGGCTGCCGCTTAACTGCTCGTTGTTAAAGTATTCGCCGCGCCAGTTAAGGAAGGCCGAGCCCATTTCCCACCAGAATTGCACCCTGGCAAACTGTATATCCTCATAGTATTCGACGCGGATATCATGTTGCCCGGCTGACAGCGACTGAGAAGCCTGAAAGGTTTGATCCTGCACCGGCAGCCACTCGTCAATGATCAGCCTGTTATCCACCCAAACGCGAACTCCGTCATCGCTGCGGGCATAGAAGGTGTAGTTCCCCTCCTCCATGGTTAGCCGCTGCGTCCAGCGGACGGAAAAGCGGTTAGAAGGCATCAGGGCCATGGGTGCGCCGGTGCCCCAGTCAAAGTTGATCTCGGCATCCATGCGCGTGGTCAGCGGATTTCCCTGTATGTTGGGATTGTTGAAATACTCGCCAAACCAGCCGCCCGGCGCCGGCGGTTCAGCAGTAGCGGTCGGTATTGGAGCTTCCGTGCTGGTCGGGGCCGGCGCGGGCGGGGCAGTAGCGGGCGCATCCGGCGGCGCGAGCGTGGTTGGCGCCGGGGTGGATACCGGCTCCGGCTCCGGCGCTGCGGTGGATGCCGGCGTTTCTGTCGAAACCACGACCCGCAGCGAAAAGACGTCATCCAGCACCAGGCCGTCTGACATGCGCAACTGCCAGAAACTGGTGTACTCGCCCGGCAAATCCGGCGCGATGAAACCCACCGTCACATCGGCGGTACCCTGGGGGGGCGTGGCCGGCACATTGACCTGGTTGACGATCCCCGGCAACGTCCCGGCGGCGAAGAACATGATGGTGCCCGGGTTCCAGGGACAGGTCCCGGAGTTCTGTATGCGCCATGTCTGCGCAAAGGGCGTACCCGGGGCGAGGGTAGAGCCGGAAATTGTGGAGATGTCCGCCAACAGGGCCGCCCCGTATTCGCAGGAAGCGCTTGATACGGGGAAAAGCGGTGTGGCTACTTCAGAGCCGGAACGTGTGCCGGCGGGAGCGGTCGCGGTTGAAAACGCCTCGGCAGTGTTGTCTTCCGGCGTCGGCCCGGTGAGCAACGCTCCTACCTCGCTGTTGGACGAACAGGCCGCCAGCCAGAGAATGAGCAGACCGGCAGTTATCAGGATTGCCGTCATGGGAACTGTGCGCGCGCCCGGTATCCGCCTGTCCATTCGAGTCTCTACTCCCAGCGTCACGCTTGCCGGACCATGCCAGTCCGGCGAAATCACACAATTTCAACAGGCCGCCTCTGACCTGCCGGCAGAGTATAGCGGCAGTGCATCCTACCGGGCAAGCTGCACTCCCGGCCATCGGGCGATTCCTTCCTCCGTTGTCGGGGCTTGATTGGTCGAGTAACATTGAGAACACAACAAGACGATTGTGCGATGAATCCGGCAGCGCCAACAGGCCTGGGGTGTTCGCGACAGAACGCCCGGGGCCCGATATGCGCCCGGATAAGTGAGAGCGACGGATGGCGAGCGACGCCGAGAGAGACAATATCGCCGGAGCGTTCATCCGGATGAACCCGTTGCTGGCCGGCAAACGGCAGTCGGTCGCCGGCCGGTCATTGGCGACCCCAATGAAGATGCTGCGCGAATGGCAGAGCCGCCGGCTGCAGCGCACGCATCAGGACCTGCTAGCCAGCCCACGTTTTGGCCCGGCCTGTCACTTTTTTCTCAGCGACATCTATGCTCCGCGAGACTTCAGCCAGCGCGACCTGGACATGAAGCATGTCTACAGTTCAATGCACCGCTTCCTGCCATCACGGGTAAACGAGACGTTACGCCTGCTTTTCGAACTGAACCAGTTGACCACGGAACTGGATGAACTGCTACTCATTAAGCTGGTTCAGGAGTTGCAGGTAGAGATCGAAATTACGGCAGCCACTTATGCGCAGGCTTACCGGCTTTGCGACAATTATCCTGACCGGGTGCGACAGATCGAGCTGATTGTTGATATTGGCCGGGATGTGGACTGGTTGGTGCACCGGCCGCTGATCAGCGGCGCTTTGCGGCTGGCGCGCACTCCGGCCAAGTTAGCCGGCTGGTCGGAACTGCACAGCTTCTTCGAGCGGGGCTTTACGGCCTTCAAAGAGATGGGAGGCGCTGAACCCTTCCTGGAGATGATCCAGCAGCGTGAGATGAAGATCCTGGATAACATCTACGCCGGCGAACCCGACCCCTTCGCCATTTAATGCCGCCAGCCCGTTCCAATCTGTCAGGTTGTATGCGTTGAAACTCCGCCAAACAAGTATCCTGATTACCGGCGCATCCAGCGGGATCGGCGCAGCCGCGGCAGCGGCGATGGCCGGCGAAGGAGCACGCGTGATCATGCTGGCCCGCCGGCTGGAACTGCTGGAGCAGGTGGCCGCGCGGATTCGAGGGGCGGGCGGCGAGGCGCACGTCTACCCGGTAGACCTGGCTGATATGGCGCAAACCCTGTTGACGGCCCGGCAGATTCAGGACGAAGTGGGCGCGCCGGATGTGATCGTCAACAATGCCGGGGCCGGACGCTATCTCAGCCTGGAGGAGACCTCCCCGGCGGAGGCGGCCGAAATGATGCAGGTGCCCTACATCGCCGCCTTCACCGTAACTCGCGCCTTTTTGCCGGCCATGTTGGCCCGGGGAAGCGGTCAGATTGTCAATGTCACCTCGCCGGCGGGCTATGTGGCCTTTCCGGGAGCCGTCGCCTACAGCGTCGCCCGCTGGGCGATGCGCGGCTTCAGCGAAGCGCTGTGGGCGGACTTGCATGGCACGCCCCTGCGAGCCACCTTGCTGGTAGCTGGTCTGGTCTCGTCGGAGTACTTCATCAGCAATCCGGAAAGCAAAGAGCGATTACCGCGCATCAGCATCCTCTTTCCCACGCTCACGCCGGAGCAGGTGGCTGCTGCGCTTGTGCAGGCGATTGTCCGGAGACCCAGGGTGGTGGTGATCCCGTTCACGCTGCGGCTGGCGTTCATTGGGCAGCGTTTCTTTCCCGGCCTGTTTCGCGCCCTGGTCTACCGCACCGGCCATCGGCGCGACGCGAGATGATTGGTGAGATCAACCTGAGCATGAGCAACTCACATCAACTTCAGGTCAACGAGGCTTTCATTACCCGCACATTGCAGGAACTGGTGCGGATCAACTCAATCAATCCTTCGCTGACGCCGGGCGGCAACGGCGAATACCAGATCGGCATGTACGTGGCTGAGGGTTTGCGGGGACTGGGACTGGAGGTCGCCGTCTATGCGCTGGAGCCGGACCGGCTGAATGTGGTCGGGCGACTGCGGGGAACCGGCAGCGGTCGCTCGCTGCTGTTGAACGCGCACATGGACACGGTAGGGGTGGATGGGATGAGCGGCGACCCATTTGCCGGCGACATTCGCGACGGCCGGCTGTATGGGCGCGGGGCGCAGGATATGAAGGGCAGTCTGGCGGCCATGATCGGCGCGGCCAAAGCTCTGATTGACAGCGACTTGATCCCGGCCGGCGACCTGCTGATCACGGCGGTGGCGGACGAAGAGTACCGCAGCATTGGCACGGAAGAGCTCGTGCGCCGGGTGCACGCCGACGCGGCCATCGTTACCGAACCGACCGATTTGACCCTCTGTCGCGCCCACCGCGGCTTTATCTGGTATGACGTGGAGACGTTCGGCCGGGCGGCGCACGGCAGTCGTTTTCAGGAGGGGATTGATGCCAATATGCGTATGGGACGTTTCCTCGCCCGGCTGGAGGGGCTGGAACGTGATTTACGCCAACGACCGGCCCATCCGCTGGCCGGCCCGCCGTCGTTGCACGCGGCTAAGATTCAGGGCGGCAGCGAGATCAGCGTTTATGCCGCCCATTGCCTGTTGCAGGTCGAGCGGCGCACCATTCCCGGCGAAACGGAAGCGTCGGCAACTTCCGAACTGCAGGCCATCATTGACCAGCTTGCCGGGGAGGATCCGACCTTCCAGGCCAGGGTGACCCCCGCCTTTCTGCGTGAACCGCTGGAGGTAGCGGCTGATGCGCCGATTGTGCAGGCTCTGGAGGCCGCGATGGCCGGCCGGCTGGGGAGCAAGCCGGCGCATACCGGGCAAACATTCTGGACCGACGCCGCCATTCTCAGCGCGGCGGGTATTGACACCGTCCTGGCCGGCCCAATAGGACATGGTTTGCACAGCGCCGAGGAATGGGTGGAGTTGCAATCGGTGTTCGACCTGGCGCACATCCTGGCCCAGACGGCGATTGATTTCTGCCGTTGATACGCAGGAAGCTACGCAGGCCCTGAGTTGATAACTCGAATCTGGTCAATACGGTCCACGACCGTGTCGGCCAGCCGGGAGAGCAGCGCCGGGTCGCCGGCCCCCTCGCGAATACCGATGCAACCGGCCGCGCCGGCGTTGCGCCCGGCCAGCATATCCGTCGCCGCATCGCCGACCATCACCATCTCGCCGGTTGGGATGGCAATCTGGTCGCTGATCCAGGAGAGCGCGCCGGCGTCCGGCTTGCGCGGGGCAGGGTCATCGCCGCAGAGCAAGGCCGACATGTGCCGGCGCACGCCCAACTCCGTCAGGTTTGACTCGGTCATCCAGCGGTCATCGCCGGTAGCTACCGCCAGCGTCAGACCGGCCTGCACGAAGCGCTCAATGGCGCTCGCAACATCGCCCAACGGCTGCAGCTCGCCGTCTTTAGTGGGAGCCAGGATGGTTCGCGCGGCAGTGGAGCGGGCGATCTCGGCAGCCTCGTGCCAGGGCCGGCCATGGCGATACATCACGCCGGCAGCCAAGGTGACCACCACCTCGGAAGTACCTACAGCGGCGGGGCTTTCCGCGATCAGCCGGCCCGCCTGCATATCCACCCCCAACGTCCGGCAGAAATCCTGTTGCATCGCCGCATCGCCGCCGCATCTCGCCGCCATTTCAACGATCCATTGCCAGGTGCGCTGCACCCAGAGCCGGTGGATGTCAACCAGGGTGCCATCCTTGTCAAAAACAATGGCTCGGGCGACAAAGCGCCGGCCGTTGGCCTCTATCGTCGCCATACGAACGCCGCCTTTTCGGTCTTCCCGCAAGTTGAAGGCAAAACCCCGCAGCTCTTCAACAGGTTCATCGCAGGATGAGCATACTTCGCCAGACCTGCGGGGGTTTCCGTAAAGGTCAAGCGAGAGGACCACTTACCAATCGCCGGCATAATCTACCCGATAGGGCGCGACGGCCTGCGCCGTCCAGGCATAGTGCAGCTCGATGAGTTGCCGGAGGTGCAGCAGATCGTGCGACACCCAGGCGGCAAACATGTCGCCGGCGTGAAACGGCCCCCAGGGCGCCTGTTCCGCCTTCTGCCAATCCGGCTCGACCAACCCGCGCAGCCATTCGAGAGAGTATCGCCGCTCACGCAGGAAATTGTCTACCGATGGGCCTAGCTCTCGTTGATTGTATTGTCGTTCGGTCACCCAGCCGGGCGGGTTAATGGGCGGCCACTCTTCGCCGGGGCGGTGCAGGATATAGTCCAGCCGGACCCGGAAATCCTGCCGTTCTTCATCATACAGATGATTGATCACCTCCAGGATAGACCATGAATCCGGGTCCGGCTTCCAGCGCGCCTGCTCCTCGCTGACGCCGGCGGTCAGGCTGTGAATGCTTTCGGCGTTGTGAGCCATTTGCTGTATGAATCGTTCGCCGTTCACTACTTCACTCCTTTACCAGATTGCTAACTGCTTGAAAGATTCCGCGTAGGGGATGCCGGCGGGCTTGCCATTCTCGCCGTCCATCTCCTTCATCCACTCCAGGTCTTCCTCGCCCTCTGGAAACTGGCTGCGGTGCGCCACACAGGCCGCGATTTTCTGCGGGTAGACCGCGCCCACGTCCACCAGCACATCCGGGTCGCGGTCCGTAGAAAATAGGAAGACGCGCTCGATGCACCCCAGGCCGGCTTCCGGCTCGTTAAGTTGCTCGGGCCGGTACAGGGGCATTTTGGAAGGCATGTAGGCATCCAGCGCCGCTTGCCCCGCCGCCCGGTGGTCGGGATGAATCTGGCCCGCCCAGTAGGGGTCAAAGGTACACAGCGTGTCGGCCCGGGTAAGCCGGTAGAGCCGGGCGATTTGCGCCCGCAGGTTGAGGTCCGGCGCCAACTCACCGTCAGGGTGGCCCAGGTTAAAGGCGCGGCTGATGCCCAGCAAACGGGCTGCTTCCTCCGTTTCCGCCAGCCGGACGCCGGCCAACGCCGGGCGGGTCAGGCCGGTATCCTGCGTGCCGATATCGCCCAGGGTGCAGTTGACCGAGAAGACCTGCACCCCGCGTTGCACGAGCAGGGTAACTGTGCCGCCGGCCAACGTTTCCAGGTCATCCGGGTGCGCGGCGACGATGATCAGCCGGCGCACCTCATCAAACGCCTCAATTCCTTTCAACTATTACCTCCATCCTTGGCGATGTTCAGAAAACCCCGTAGCTGTTCGTGACACCTACGGGGTCTGGATTATGGAGCGATATTGGCCGGGGTCAACAGGTACGCTCCGATTGACGGCAACATAGCGGCGAAAGATAATTCCCCACCGCAGGCCCGTACAGTATGCGATCACAATACGCGATAGATATGTCATCTCCAGCGAACAACAATATGTACCTGATTCAGGACAGCCGCAGCGGCAAGTGGTTGCGCTGGCAGGGTTTGCGGGAAGTAGTCAGCGTCTCAACCATCGCCGGGGTGCTGCCGGCCCTACAATACCTCGAGTCGGCGGTCAATCATTCCGGCCTGACGGCGGCCGGCTTTCTCAGCTACGAGGCTGCGCCGGCCTTTGATGCCGCCTTGCGCTGCCACCCACCCGGCGATTTTCCGCTGCTCTGGTTCGGCCTCTTTGAGAAGGCAGTCCCCTTCGAATTACCGCCGGCTACCGGCGGCGGTTACCGGTTGACCCCCTGGCGACCATCCGTCTCAAAGAGCCGCTTTGCCGGGGCGGTGACGACCATCAGGGAACACATCGCCCGGGGAGAGAGCTACCAGGTCAACTACACCTACCGGCTGCGTTCAACATTTGCCGGGGATGGGCTGGCCCTGCTCAGCGACCTGCACAGCTCACAACGCGGACGCTTCGGCGCCTACCTGGATACCGGCGAGCACATCATCTGCTCCATCTCGCCGGAATGTTTCTTCACCCTGGATGGTACGACGCTGGTCTCCATGCCGATGAAGGGCACCGTCAAACGCGGCCCGACGCTGGACGCAGATCGCGAGCGGGCAGAATGGCTGCGCAACTCGGAGAAGAATCAGGCGGAGAATGTGATGATCGTGGACATGATCCGCAATGACATGGGCCGGATCGCGATTTCCGGCAGCGTGCGCGTGCCTTCGCTCTTCGACCTCGCCCGTTACCCCACCCTCTGGCAGATGACCAGCACCGTCACCGCAGAGACAGAAGCGCCGGTGACGGACATCTTCTCGGCCATGTTTCCCTGCGCCTCGATCACCGGCGCGCCCAAGGTTGCCACCATGCGCATCATTCACGAACTGGAGAGCGCGCCGCGCGGCATCTACACCGGCGCGATTGGCTACATCGCGCCGGACCGGCAGGCGCAGTTCAGCGTCGCTATTCGCACCGTGCAGATTGACAGGGCCACCGGGCGAGCCGTCTACGGGGTGGGCAGCGGCATTGTCTGGGATTCGGAAGCAGAAAGCGAGTATGCCGAATGCCGCACAAAGAGCCGCATCTTGACCATGCGCCTGCCGCCGATTGGGTTGTTGGAGACGATGCGTTGGCAGCCGGGAAGTGGGTATTACCTGCTGGACCGGCATTGCTCGCGGTTACGCCGGTCGGCGGAGTATTTCGATATCCCATTGGATGAGGGGGCATTGCAACGCCGGCTGGCCGAATTCGCATCCACGCTGCAAGAGCTTTCCCGGGTTCGCCTGCTGGTAGATGAACAGGGCGCAATCAGCCTGGAGGCGACTGCCCTACCAGCCGGCGAGCCGGAACAGCCGGCGCGACTGGCGCTGGCCCGCGAGCCGGTGCAATCGAGCAGCCGCTTCCTTTACCACAAGACTACCCGGCGAGAGGCCTACGAGGACGCCTACCGGCGCGCGCAGGCCGAGAATCCGGCGGTGGATGACGTACTGCTGTGGAACGAGCGCGGCGAAGTGACTGAGAGCACAATTGCCAACCTGGTCCTGGAGATAGACGGCCGGCTGGTGACGCCGCCGCTGAGCAGCGGGTTGCTGCCCGGGACGATGCGCGCTGAACTATTAGAGCAGGGGATAATCAGCGAGCAGGTGGTGCGGGTCGAGGATCTCAGCCGGGCGAGCGCTGTCTGGCTGGTCAACTCCGTCCGCCAATGGCGACGCGCGGTGATCATCGCGACGGATGCCGGAGCCGCCAATCGCAAGGATACTGCCATTGAAATTCCTGACAGGGGTAGAACGTTTGTGCTATAATTTGATCAGAAGGAATATATTATGCCCAGAGACTATCAGGAATACATCGAGATCCGCGGCGCTCGTGAAAACAATCTAAAGAATGTATCGCTACGCATTCCGAAGCGGAAGATCACCATCTTCACCGGCGTATCCGGCTCCGGCAAATCCTCTATCGTCTTCGACACCATCGCCTCGGAAGCGCGCCGGCAACTGAACGAGACCTTCAGCACCTTTGTGCGCAGCTTCCTGCCCCGCTACGCCCAGCCGGACGCCGATGCGGTCGAAAACCTGAGCATGGCGATTGTGGTGGATCAGAAGCACCTCGGCGGCGGCTCGCACTCGACGGTAGGCACAATAACAGACATTTACACGCTGCTGCGGGTGCTGTTCAGCCGGCTGGGCAAACCATACGTCGGCACAGCCAACGCCTTCTCCTTCAACATTCCGTCCGTGCGCGCGGTCAGCCAGGTGGAGATTGAGATGGACGGCGGGAAGTCGGAGCAACGCGAATTCACCCTGGCCGGCGGCATGTGCCCGGAGTGCAACGGCATGGGACGCAAGATCAGCGTGGACCTGGAGCGGGCGCTGGACCGCTCGAAGTCGCTGAGGGAAGGGGCCGTCCTGTTCCCGGAGTTTGCGGTCAACAGTTGGGGCTGGAACGCCCTGATGGAGGGCGGGCTGTTCGACAACGATAAGAAGCTGGCCGACTATTCGCCGGAGGAGTTAGACCTACTCCTGTACGGCAAACCCTACAAGGTGAAAATGGGCGTGGGCGCTAAGGCGTTCAACCTCACCATGGAAGGGGTTGTGGCCCGATTCACGAACAAGTACATCGCCCGCGACCTGAAAACATACTCGGAACGCACGCAGAAGAGCGTTGAGCCGTTCATGACCATGGGGTTGTGCCCGCTGTGCAAAGGAGCGCGACTGAACCAGACGGCGCTAAGCTGCAAGATCAATGGCTATAACATCGCCGATATGGTCGCCATGGAGGTTGACGACCTGATTGAGGTTGTCCGGGCAATTGACGATCCGGCAGCCGGGCCGGTGGTGGCTGCCCTGACCAGCCGGCTGCAGCATATGATTGACATCGGCCTGGAATACCTCAGCCTGAACCGCGAAACGGATACCCTGTCGGGAGGCGAGTCGCAGCGCATCAAGATGGTGAAGCATCTCGGCAGCAGTCTGGTGGACGTGCTGTATATCTTCGACGAGCCGAGCATCGGTATGCACCCGCGCGACGTGCACCGGCTGAATGAGCTACTGCAAAAGCTGCGCGACAAGGGCAATACGGTCCTCGTGGTTGAGCACGACCCGGAGGTGATTAAAGTCGCTGACCATGTGGTTGATGTCGGTCCGCTGGCGGGCAGGCAGGGGGGAATGATTGTCTTTGAGGGTAGCTACGGGGAGCTGCTCCACGCCGGCACGCTGACCGGCCGGCATATGGATCAGCATGAGCCGGTCAAGTCGAGCTTTCGTCCGGCCAGGGGCAGCCTGCCGATCCGTAATGCCCACGCCAACAACCTGAAAAACGTCAACGTGGATATTCCCATGGGTGTACTGACTGTGGTGACGGGCGTGGCCGGCTCCGGCAAGAGTTCGCTCATCCACCAGAGCTTTCTCCATGAGCACCCGGACGCAATCGTGATAGACCAGAGGGCGGTCGGCGTTTCCAGCCGCTCCAATCCGGCCACCTACACAGGCATCATGGACGACATTCGCAAGGCGTTTGCCAGGGCCAACAGGGTAAGCCCATCGCTCTTCAGTTTCAATTCCAAAGGCGCCTGCGAGAATTGCCAGGGGCTGGGGGTGATCTATACCGAGCTGGCGTTCATGGACGAGGTCAAGACGCCGTGCGAAGTCTGCGACGGCAAGCGCTTTAAGGATGAGGTGCTGGGCTATAAATTAGAGGGCAAATCAATCGTGGATGTGTTGGGCATGTCGGTGCAGGAGGCGCTGGGTTTCTTCAAGCTGAAGGAGGTGGCGCGCCGGCTGCAAGCAATGAGCGACGTGGGGCTGGACTATCTGACCCTGGGCCAACCGCTGAGCACGCTTTCCGGCGGCGAATGCCAGCGCATCAAGTTGGCCAGCGAGCTACACAAACAGGGCAGTATTTACGTTATGGATGAGCCTACCACCGGCCTACACATCTCCGATATCGGCCATTTGTTGGCCATTATCAACCGCCTGGTAGACGCCGGCAACAGCGTAATCGTCATCGAGCACAACCTGGAGATTATCAAGAACGCCGATTGGATCATTGATATGGGGCCGGAAGGTGGGCATAAGGGTGGGACAGTACTCTTTGAAGGTACGCCAAGAGAGCTGCTCAGCGCCGGGCAATCGCTCACCAGCGCTTACTTAAGGCAAAGTACATCACCGCATGAAGTGGCTCCCCAATAAGCGGCAACAAATGTCAATCTTCTGTAGCAGGTAGACTTGCAGCCTGTCTCCACCGGACTGCGCCGGCCGGACCCAAGTAGCCATCAACCGACGATACTGTAGTCGTATAGGCTGCGCACAGGTTCTCCTTGCTGATAGCGAGCGAGGCGGAACGGGTGGGGGTCAAAGAGCGGATCGCCGGCTCCGGTGAGCAGATCGGCGGCCATCACGCCCACCGCCGGTCCCAACTTAAAGCCGTGCCCGCTGAAGCCGGCGCAAATGAAGCAGCCGCTGCCGGGGATCAGCTCATCAACCAGCGGGTGCCAGTCAGGAGTGATGGCGTACAGGCTGGCGTAGCCGCCGGTGACCGCGCTGCGCTCCATCGCCGGATAACGGC
>CAYVQP010000021.1:0-45126 GCA_964452775.1 uncultured Ardenticatenaceae bacterium
CCGTGAAAGACCTGCGGGGTTTTGTCCTTAGTTAGCGAGAAGGCCACTTAGTCGTTCATTCGCAATCTAACAGAAAAACCCCGTAGCTCTTCACTGCGATCATGGCCTCCGGCGAGACCTTGCCTGAGAGCTACGGGGTTTGTTTCGTGCCTGCCGCCCGCTCGCTGAGTTACGCATTCTTTGGCTTGTGGTATAGTTGTGAAGGGTGGTTTCCCACCCTTCATTGTTTTTTCAGAAGGAGTACCAATGCACTCTTTACGCGCGCGTTTGCGTCTATTTACGTGGCCATTGGCGCTGGTAGCTCTCCTGGCTCTGCCGGCGCTGGCGTGTGGGCCTTTCGGCGGCCCTTATGAAGAAACCTTCGATTCCGAAGGCAGATGGGGAACCGGCAGTGATGCGGATGCGGAAGGGAGCGTAACCAACGGGCAATACCAACTCCTGGTGAAGTCTGATCTGGGCCTATTCTGGTCTACAGCCGGCGAGTCCTTTGGCGACGGCGTTTACCAGGTGGAAGCCACGCAGTTGGAAGGGCCGCTGGACAACGGCTATGGAATGGTCTTGCGCGCCAATCCGGACACCGATGATTTTTATCTCTTCGAAGTCAGCGGCGACGGTTTTGTCTGGATTGGTCGCTGCTCGGACGGTTGCGAGGGTGAGGTGGTCCCCCTGGTAGGCGATGGCTGGGTAGAATCACCGGCGGTGCTCACCGGCCTGAACCAGAAAAACACCCTTCGTGTGCAGGCGGAAGGCGGCAACCTGATCTTCTCCGTCAACGGGCAAGAAGTGGGCCGGGTCTCAGACTCTACCCTGACTGAGGGCGATATCGGCTTGTTGGTGGAAACGCTTGGCGAGGGCGGTGTGCGGATCGGCTTTGACAACTTTACTGTTACGCCGTTGGATAGCAGCCAGTAGTGCTTGTGCCGTGACGATGGTTGCCGGCTGTGACGGTTAATGAAGCGAGCCGGCGGGACGCGCTGATATCGGCGCGATTCAGAGAATATTCATGATAGGCGAGAAAGCAGACCAGGAAATCTCACTTGACCAGGTCACATTAAGTCACGAGGAAGTGCTGCGCGACTATCGCCTGGCGCTGGAGAGCCGGCAGGCCAGTCTGGTTGGCCGGCGGGAAGTGCTCAGCGGCAAGGCGAAGTTCGGCATCTTCGGTGACGGTAAGGAAGTCGCCCAGCTGGCGCTGGCGAAGGTTTTCCGTAACGGCGATTACCGCTCGGGCTACTATCGCGGACAGACGCTAATGATGGCCCTGGGGATCCATACGCTGGACGAGTTCTTCGCCCAACTGTACGCGCATGCGGATGTGGAGGCTGAGCCGGCGACTGCCGGGCGCTCGATGAACGGCCACTTCGCGACGCGCATGCTGAACCCGGACGGCAGCTGGCGGATACAAACCGAGATGATCAATGTGGCGGCGGATATGTCGCCTACCGGCTCGCAAATGCCGCGCCTGGTCGGTCTGGGCTATGCCTCACGCCTTTATCGGGAGCTGCCGGAGCTGGCGCATTTGACCCAGTTCTCAAAGGGGGGTAATGAGATCGCATTCGGCATCATCGGCAACGCCAGTTGCGCCGAAGGGTTGTTCTGGGAAGCAGCCAACGCGATTGGCGTGTTGCAGGGGCCGGTAGTGCTTTCGATTTGGGATGACGGCTACGGCATTTCAGTCACCAACCGGCACCAGGTTACCAAGGAAGACCTCTCCAGTTTGCTGCGCGGTTTCCAACGAGAGGAGGGAATCGAGGGCGGCTATGACATCTATACGGTCTGCGGCTGGGATTATCCAGCGCTGGTGGAAGTCTATGCCCGAGCAGCCCAGGTGGCCCGGACCGAACACGTGCCGTCCATCATCCACGTCATCGAGATGACGCAGCCGCAAGGCCACTCAACTTCCGGCAGCCACGAGCGCTACAAGCCGGCCGAACGGCTGGCCTGGGAGTTGGAGTGGGACCCGATCAAGAAAATGGGCGAGTGGATGATCGCCAACGGCATCGCCGGCGAAGCTGAGCTGGCGGAGATGGAGCGCGAGGCGCGCAAAGAGGTGGAGGCGATTCGCATCCGCGCCTGGAACGCCTATCAGGCCCCCATCCTGCAGGAGGTGCAGGACGTAAGCGAGATCATTGATGAGATCGCGGCCACGTCGAAGTTTGCCGAGGAATTGGCCCGGATTCAGCGCTCGCTGGCGCGCTTTCAAGCGCCGATTCGTAAAGATATTCTGCAGGCGGTGCGGGAAGTGTTCCTGACCCTGCGCGACGAGCCGAATCCCACTAAGCAAGTACTTGTGCAGTGGAAGCAGGCCCAGGACCGGCTAAACGCCGACCGTTACAACTCGCAGTTGTACAGCGAGCAGGACGACTCTGCCCTGCTGGTTGGCGAGGTAAAGCCGCGTTATGCGCCGGACGCGCCGGTCTTGAGCGGCTTTGAGATCCTGAACGCCTGCTTTGATGCCGCGCTGGGGCGCGATCCGCGGGTGATCGCCTTCGGCGAAGATGTAGGTCAGCTGGGCGACGTCAATCAGGGCTTTGCCGGCTTGCAGGCCAAATATGGCGAGCTGCGCGTCGCGGATACCGGCATCCGCGAGGCGACGATTATCGGGCAGGCCATCGGCATGGCGATGCGCGGCCTGCGCCCAATAGCTGAGATTCAATATCTGGATTACATCCTGTACGCGCTGCAAATCCTGTCCGATGACCTGGCCACCTTGCGCTGGCGGACCAAGGGCGGGCAGAAAGCGCCGGTGATTGTGCGCACCCGGGGCCACCGGCTGGAGGGGATATGGCATTCCGGCTCGTTGATGGCCGGGTTGATTCACCTGGTGCGCGGCATGCACGTGCTGGTTCCGCGCGACATGACCCGGGCAGCCGGCTTTTACAACACGCTGCTGGAGGCGGAAGAGCCGGGCATCATTGTCGAGGTGCTGAACGGCTACCGGCTGAAGGAGAAACTGCCGGAGAATATCGGCGAAATTCGCACGCCGCTGGGCGAGCCGGAGGTGTTGCGCGAGGGCAGCGACATTACCGTGGTGACCTATGGGGCCATGTGTCGCGTCGCTCTGGAAACCGCCGGCCTGCTGGAACGGGTGGGCATCAGCGCCGAAATAGTTGACGTGCAGTCCTTGCTCCCGTTTGACATTCACGGGCGCATCCTGGAGTCGCTGAAGAAGACCAACCGCATCGTCTTTGCCGACGAAGATGTGCCGGGCGGCACAAGCGCCTACATGATGCAGGAAGTGATCGAGAGACAGGGCGGCTATTACTGGCTGGACGCCGAGCCGCGCACCCTGCCCGGCAAGGCGCACCGCCCGGCCTACGGCACGGACGGCGATTACTTCTCCAAGCCGAACACGGAGGAGTTGTTTGAGGCCATCTATGAGATCATGCACGAAGCTGACCCGCTCAGCTATCCGATCTTTTATCGTTAGCGAGGTGTGACCATGGCGATTGAGATCGTAATGCCGCGCCTGGGTGAGGGCGTAATCGAAGGGTTGATCGCCCGCTGGCTGAAGGCGGAAGGCGACCGGGTGGAGGAGTACGAGCCGATCCTGGAGATCGAAACGGACAAGGTGACCACCGAAGCGACGGCGGAGGCGTCCGGCGTGCTGCTAAAGATCCTGGTTCCCGAGGGGCAGACAGTGCCGGTGGGCACTGTGCTGGCTTTTATCGGCCGGCCGGATGAGCAGCCGGGCGAAGGAACGGCGGCGCAAGCTGGCGATGGACGACAGAAGATGGAGAGCGCCGTCTCGCACGCCAACGGCGGCGGGGCGCAAGAGGCCGCGGCAGCGCAATCAGCCCTCGGCGCGACGCGCGGTCCCTTCCCGTCCCGGATCAGCCCGGTGGTCGCCCGGATGGCGGCCGAACACGAGCTAGATTTGAGCCAGATTGCCGGCACCGGCCGCGATGGCCGGGTAACCAAGCAGGACGTGCTGGCTTACCTGGGGACGCAGGAACGGATAACCCCCGTCCCGGCAGTGGAACCGGCAGCAAAGCCGGCTGTCCCGGCGTCTACGCCGCTACCACCCGCGCCGCGAGTGTCCCCGCCCGCGCCGGTCGCTATTCCCGGCGAACTACTGCCGATGACCAGTATGCGCCGCGCTATTGCCGAGCATATGGTGCGCAGCAAGCACACCAGCCCGCACGTGACTACCATCTTTGAGGTTGATTTCTCTGTTGTGATGGCCCACCGCGAGGCGAACAAGAAGGCCTATGCCCATGACGGCGCCCGGCTGACCCTGACCGCATACATCGTGGCGGCGATTGCGCGGGCGCTGAAGGAGCACCCGATGGCCAACAGCAGTTGGAGCGATGAAGGCGTCGTGCTCAAGCGGGAGGTGAACGTGGGCATGGCGGCGGCGGTGCCCCAGGGGTTGATCGTGCCGGTGATCAAGGGCGCGGACGGCCTGAACCTGCTGGGGTTGGCCCGCAAGATCAATGATCTTACCGAACGAGCGCGAACCAACCGGCTGCTGCCGGAAGACGTGCAGGGCGGGACCTTTACGCTGACCAATCACGGCACATCCGGCAGCCTGTTTGCCACCCCGATCATCAACCAGCCGCAATGCGGCATTCTCGGGGTGGGCAAGGTGCAGAAGCGGGTGGTGGTCATTGACGATATGATTGCCATCCGGCCCATGGCCTACGTCGGCCTGACCTTTGATCATCGCATCCTGGACGGCGCGACGGCGGACGCCTTTGTGACCACGGTTAAGGATTTGATTGAGGGCTGGCAGTAGGCAGCGTGACTATGCCCCGGCGGATTATGTCGTCTCTTCGAAAATCAGGAAGCTGGCGTCAATCCAGCCGCTGACACCGTTCACCGTCATGACCTCCTGCCACAAGACGCCGCCCTGGCTGGCGTGCCCCGGCAGCAGGATGACGATCTCCCCGTCCGTCACCAGTGCGAGCTGCTGTCCGCCGGGCGAGCGATAGATCCATACGCTCCCGCCATCGCCGTTAACCAGCGCTGTTTCGCCGACGATGGGCGTGGGCGTCTGGGTAGGCGTGGGAGTCACCGTAGGCGTGGGGGTGACGGTCGGCGTAGGGGATGGAGTGATGGTTGGCGTTTCGGTGGGCGTGGCCGAGGGGGCGGCGGTTGCCGCGGGCGCGGTAGGCGTTTCGGACCCAGCGGTATCCTCGCCCTCTACGCCGGGGGTCTCATCTTCAGGCGCCGGCTCCCCTGTCCCGCCGGCAGCGGTGGCCGTTGACTCGGCTGCCCTGGTGGCAATAGCCGGCGGCAACCCGCCAAACGCGCCGCTAACCGGGGTGGAGGATGTCGCGGCCGGCGTAATGGTCAGCGAGAGCTGGGCCGGATCTGTGGAAGCGCCCGCCGGAGCGGCGGGGTTGCCGCCCGCACCGGACACCGTCGAGACGGCAGCGCTCTCGGTCACAACGACCGTCCCGCCAACATCTGAGCTGTCCGCCCCGCCCGGCGAGAGGGGCACGCCGGCCAGGAAGAAGCCAAAGGCCAGCAGCAACAGGGCGAAAGCGTAGCCGGTGAAGGCGCGGACGCGTAAATCCAGCCGGTAAATGTCCAGCTCAAGCCGGCGCAGAGCGCTGGGGGTCTGGGCTAAATAGGCCAGGGCAATGAGCAAAAGCGCGGCCAGAGCAGCCAGACCCATGCCCCACAAGGTCCATGTTGGAAAACCCATGCGCAGCATTATAACGAGAATGCCGGCGGGGTGTTAAACGCTTCACGTCGCTTTTATCCGGCCACACTTTTGGCAGGGCCATCGCGCCGATTGATGCTGCCCCCGTACCGGCGGTTTCGCAACATCAATCGGATACGGTATAATCCGGCTGACAAGATCCGGCTGCTCATCTCGGGCTAATCTTCAGCGACCCCAAGCCGCACAAGCGACGGAGAATCTCATGGCAAATGACTATAACGTGGTGATTATTGGAGCCGGGCCGGCCGGCTACGTGGCTGCGATTCGCGCTGCCCAATTGGGATTGAAGACAGCCATCATCGAGAAGGAATCGCTGGGGGGCGTCTGCCTGAACGTTGGTTGCATTCCTTCTAAAGCCCTGCTGAAGAACGCGGAGATCGCCCACACGCTGCAAAACCGGGGAAAGGAGTTCGGTTTCAGTTTTGATAACCTGACGCTGGACTATGCCTCGGCCTATGAACGCAGCCGGCAGGTATCCAACCGGCTGGTGAAGGGCGTGGGCTTTCTCATGCGCAAGAACAACGTGGACGTCTTCGAAGGCGCCGGCCGGTTGGTCAGCGCGCAGCAAATCCACGTGGCGCTCAACAGCGGCGAGGAGAAGGCGATCAGCACCGATAACGTCATTATCGCCACCGGCGCCCGCACGCGCAGCATCCCCGGCATCCAGGAAGACGGCGAGCGGATCATCACCTACCTGGAAGCGATCATGTCAGATACGCTGCCGAAGAAGGCGGTGATCATCGGGGCCGGGCCAATCGGCATGGAGTTCGGCTATGTGTGGGCCAATTACGGCGTCGAGGTCACCCTGGTGGAGATGTTGGCCCATCTGCTGCCCAATGAGGAGCCGGATGTGAGCGCGGTTGTGGAGAAGGCCTATCGCAAGCTGAAGGTCAACTTCCACCTGGAGACGAAGGTCATGCAGGCGGAGCGCACGGAGAATGGCGTGCGAGTGACGCTGAGCAACGGCAGTGTGCTCGAGGTAGATCAGGTAATGGTCGCCGCCGGCTTCGTGCCGAATGTGAAGGGGCTGGGGCTGGAAGAGCTGGGCGTGGCGATGAATGAGTGGCGGGGAATCAATGTGGACGGCGGCATGCGCACCAATGTGCCCGGCATCTACGCGATTGGCGATGTGGTGGCCCCGGAAGGATTTATGTTTGCCCATCACGGCTCTGCGATGGGGTTAGTCGCCGCGGAGACGATTGCCGGCCATCCCACGATCACATTGGAGTACCGGATGCTACCGCGCTGCACCTACTGCGTGCCGCAGGTAGCCAGCTTCGGCTATACAGAAGCCAAAGCCAGAGAAGCCGGCTATGAAATCAACGTCGGCACATTTCCATTTCAGCCAAACGGCAAGGCGCTGGGTCTGGGCGAGCGAGAGGGTTTCGTGAAGATCATCGCCGATGCACGTTACGGCGAGATATTAGGCGCGCACCTGGTGGGGCCGGATGTGACGGAGCTGTTGCCGGAGTTGACCCTGGCCCGCTACGCGGAACTGACCGCCGAGGAGATTGCCCGCAATGTGCACGCGCACCCCACGTTGGGCGAGGCCCTGATGGAAGCGGCGCATGACGTGGAGGGAATGGCGATACATATTTAGTGGGCGGTACAAGACTTGAACTTGTGACCTCTACGATGTCAACGTAGCGCTCTAACCAACTGAGCTAACCGCCCACAGTAGAGAGTAATTATACCAACCTTGAAGGGCCAGTCAACGGTCGTAGCTTGACCGACTTGGAGCAGATTTGAGCAGGCGGAGGCGAAGGAAGAAGCGTACCCAGGCCGCGGCCGAACCCAAGAGCCGCTTCCAGCCGGAGCTACGATACGCGCTGGTCAGCGTGTTGATCAGTCTCGCGGCCGGCCTGCTGCTGGGGAACAAGGAGGAGTTCTGGTTCAGCCTGCCGGTGTGCTACGTGTGGCTGACCGGCATCTTCATCACCTATTGCCTGTACCTGATTGGGTCGAGCCGCAACGTGCTGCCGCCCGATGCAGAGCATGGAGCCGGCGATGAAGCGGAAAAGGGGTATGTTGCCACCCGGGAGGGCGCCAGACTACTGTTTATTCACGCTGTCCGCTGGCTTCCGGCCGGGCTACGCAAAAAGCTGGGCCATTCCTTTCAACCGCCGCCGGCCAATGTGCCGGAGAGCTTCGGCGCCTATGGAGCGGGTATTGTACCCAGCCACCTGGCGCTGGCTATTGGACGCGGCCTGGGCGTTACGCGGGCAGCCGGGCCGGGCTACGTGCGTCTGGATCGTGGGGAGCACATCCTGAAGGCGATTGACCTGCGCTTGCAATACCGGCGGCAACCGGCGCAGGCGGTGACCCGCGACGGCATTCCGCTGAACACCTTTGTCTCCACGCTCTTTCGCGTCCGCCGCCCGCCCGGCAGCGATGAGATTACGGCTGATGGGTACCCTTATCCATATTCGCCGGAGACGATTTACCGCCTGCTGTATGCGAATAGCCTGGATGTGGAAGCGGAGAAACCCTGGAGCGAACGGCTGTGTCCGCAGGTCGCCGCCGCCCTGGTAGGGGAGATCTCACAATACAGCATGGACCAGCTATACCAGCCGGCCGGCGCGCCGCTGCAAGAGGTGACTGTCGCGCCCATCGTCCAGATTCGGGATGAGATTGCCGGCCAATTTCAGCGCGACATGCACACCATCTTTGAGTTTGATCGCGACTCTGAGAACCCACTGCAGGTGCTAAGCGCGACGTTTTCGGAGCTGGAACCGCCGCCGGAAGTGATGCAGCAGCGAATCGAAAGTTGGCGGTCTGAGTGGAAGCAGCGCCAGCGCCAGCATGAAGCTGAGGCGGAGAAGGAGGCGCTGCTGACACAGCAAGCGGCCCGCGCGCGAGCTGAACTGGATTTGATCCACGAACTGACCGAAATGATCAACACTATTCATCTGGCAACCGGCGCGGAATTGAGCGAGGTGATCGTAATGCGCCTGAGTGAGGCGCTGGATCAACTGGCCGGCAACGGTAGCCCGCCGGCGACCGCCGCCACGCAGAAAGCGGATTCAGTCGCGGCTGCCGAATCGTCGGCGGTGATCAAGGAGCTGACTCGCCACCTGAAGCAATATATGAGCGGCGATGGAGAACAGGGAGGCGGCACGAGGACATGACTGAGGAGACGCCGCAGTCAAACGACCGCTCTTGCCGGGACCCTTATCGCCCTTACCGCCTGCCCTGGTGGGCAGCCGCCCTTGCGCTGTATGTGATCGTCTACTGGTTCTTCGGGGTGTTGGTACAGAATGTGAACCTGCTGGGGCCGGTTAGCTGGATTGAATGGATCAATGCTCGCTCGCTTGTGCCGCTCTTACCTCAGCCCGCTTCGCCGTTCTTCCGCCTGATCATTAACCTGTTTAACCCGCTTGTGTTGTTACACATCGCCGGCCCACTGATGGTAGGTCTCTACTTCGCGGGCCAGACGGCAACCGGCTTCATGAAGGAGTTTTATGGCTTCGCAACGCAGAAGCAGGCCGCCGGCTTTCTGGGACGGTTGCGGGCAGCCGAACGCCAGGGATCGTCGGCGGCTGCAGCACCAACCACCAGTCGCGCGCCTGCCGGACCCATGCGTTTCCTGATCCTGGCCGCGCCGATTGCCTTCTTTGGCATGCTGGCCCTGTTCGTGGCTATTGTGGAGATCACGCAGCCGCCTATTACCAGTACAGCGCAACTCTATTACATCTTTCTGATCATTTTCCTGCTGGTTCTGTGGGTAACGTTTATCTACCTGTCAGTAAGTATCACCAATGATTATTTGCAGCGACAGCAGCATGGAACAGGCCGGATGGCGCGCCTGGCCGGGCAACGGCTGCTGGTATATGGCGTGCTCGCTATTGTACTGGTTGCCTTCCCGGCGCTGTGGATGGCGGTGATTTACTTCATGTTGCGCAGCGGAGCGGCGACGGCTGAACTGCTCTTCGGATTCTTGTTGTTTATCTTTGTGGCGACGACGCTAACGATTGTTGTACTTCAGCTTATGGCCCCCAAAACATACCCCCCGGTCAGGGTGACCCGAGAGGACTTTGAAAAGTTGCGCAATGAGAACGCCTGGCTACGGGTAGGCGGGCCGGGCAGTATCCTGGTTGGCGGCGGCTTTCTGGCGGCAGTGACGGAATCAAACGGTCGTTTTTGTCGCGTGCTGGGCTCCGGCGCGCAACGTCTGGGCGCTTATGAGTATATCCATTCACTCCTTGATCTGCGCCAACATGAGCGTGAGGGCCGGCAGAGTTTCGTCACTCGGGACGGTCTACAGGTCGCCATGAATGTAGCGGTCACATTTCGCATTGCCAGCAATGACGCCGTGCTGGAGTCGCCTCCAGCGGCGACAATGCCTTCTGCCCAGGGTGATAACGTAACCCGGCCAACCACAACGGCGCTCTTTCCATATGGGCCGGATGCGGTGAAGATGGCTGCCTATGTGAAGACGGTGCTGGATGACGAGGGCAAGCAGATCAACGATTGGCAGCAGTTGCCGCTGATCATCGCCCAGGGAGAGCTGGGCAAGCGGATCAGCGCCCTGCGATACGATGAGCTGTTCGCCCCCGACCAGCCGGACCAACAACCGCACCCTGAACTGTTGGCCGAGGTTCTGCACGCTGCTCAATTCGCCCTCCAGCGTGGGCGCACGGGCATTCATCTGCTGAACTTGCGCCTGGGGCCGGTGCTGGCCGTGGACGCCAGGATGACGGGCGAACATATCATGACCTGGCGCGCTTTTTGGGAGAAGCAGGGCCGGGTGCGGGAAGCGCAAAGCGAGGCGCGGGCGATTACAGAGATGGCCGAGGCCCGGCGCGAGGCTGAGCAAATGATTGTCAGCGCGATCATTGAGGGCATTGAAGAGGCGCAAGAGCAGTACGGGGAGGAAGTTACCCGGCGCATTGTCGCCCTGCGTATTGTAGATACACTGGGGCGGCTGGCTAATGTTTCGCAGCAGATCAGCGCACCGGCCAGAGCGGCGCTTATCCAGCAGTTGGAGGAGTTGCGCGATTCGATTGACGCCGAAACGCAGCCGGCCCCACGCCCCGAGCAAACCACGCAACCCAATCCTGCAGAAGGGACGGCATGATGGAGTTTGATCTTCCTGAGGGCGGTTCGCCGGACGTGAATCTACTGCAGCAGCTGCTGGAGATGCTTGATTTACCCGCCGTTTCCGGCTTACCTCCATTTGCTCCCCGGCAGCGAGCGCCGGCGTTGCGGCGCATACTCGAGCAATCGCGGCGGATTGCAGTCAGTTCCGGCAGCCGGGAACAGATCGCGGTGGTTGAGTTCCACACAGGCCTATATCAGGCTCAGTGGCAGGAATGGTCGGGAGCGGGCCAGCACTTTGAGCAGGCGCGCCGGGAAGCGTTGCGGGGGAACAACCGCCCGTTGGCCTGCCTATCTCTCTTTGCGTTGGGCTGTATGCGCCAGCTTGACTACGATTTCGAGGGTGCGCTGGCTTCCTTCTCAGAGGTTGAGGCAAAGACCCATTCGATGCGCCGGCTGCTCGGCGTGCGTGGATTTGATGCCCGCGAGAATCGTGATCACCTGTTCCTGGATGAGCTGGAAGCGGCGCTGGAGGAGGCGCAGCGCAACCTGCAGGCCGACCTGGATCAAGAGGTGACCACTCGCCTGAATACGGTACCCACCGGCCAGCGCCGGCGCACCTATCCATTGCCGCCAACTCCACCTCCCCCGGCCGGGTCAACTTCACCTCCTCCGGCCGGCTCGTCCTCGCCTACCGAGCCGGTGATGGAAGATTGGGCGCCCATCGTCAGCCCTACGCTGCGGGCGACCCAACCGCATGCTCCGCAGGTCAATTTTTCGCCGCCGGTCGCGGAGCCGGCTTCAAGCGCCCCTGTCATGCGCGCAGGCGCTGATGCTGAGCAGAGCGCCGGGACAGTCGTGCGACCACCCGCGCCGGCGCTGATCAGGGCGCTGCCGCCGAAGCCGCACCATTACTACTTCCAGGTGCGCGCCGGCTACGTCCTCTTCTGCGTAGCCCGGGCCGCTGAAGCACAAGATATCGCGCCCGAACTGGCTGCCGGCGATTGGCTGATCGTCAAAAGGCAGCAAAGCAATTACAATACGGGGGACCTGGTCGCTATCGGCAGCGTCAGCGGGGAGAACCAGCTCGATGGCGATGTCAGGTTAGCGGAAGATTGCGCCGAACGCGGCAGCCGGCCGGGGTTCTCTCTTGGCCGGGTTACGGGTCAAAACGGTGCGCAGTTGCAGGTTGATATCGGGGCCGCAGAAGCGCAGCAGGTCGGACCCGAGCAGCCCATCCAGATCGGCAAGGTCATCGGCTTCTTTCGCTACCTACCTGCTCAGCCTGGATCGCCGGTTGTCAATCCGCCGGCTGGAATACCGGCGATGACTTTCGATTGCGCAGATGCGCCGGACCCACACTATTTTCACTCCCGGGAAGGGATCACTGTTTGCTGTGTGGCAAGTCGGACAGGCGATTCCCTGTTGCCGGAGTTGTTAGCCGGAGACTGGTTGTTGGTGGATACGGCTGCACGAGACCCGGCTGAGCATGATCCAATCATTGTCAGCCATGAGCAGGCGGGCAGCATCCAGGTACAGGCCGGCGAATGGAAGAACGTGTCTGCCGGCAAGGTAGTACAGGAGCCGGAGAGCGGCAAGTTAGCGCTGTTAGTGGCTGAAGAGCGGCGTATCCAACTGCAACCGCAAATGGTGCTGGGAACCGTAGTCGGATTCTTCCGCAATCTGGCGCGATAGCGGCGTCTGCGGGAGTCGCCTGAGGCAGCCCGTGTGCCGGCCGCGCCGAGGAGAGAAGAGGATGGATGGTCATGTCTTGCTAGTTGGCGGCACGCTCATGGATGTGAAGGGGAAGCCGTTATCGGGGATCGAGCCGGGAACTTCGAACCCCGCCCGGATACGGTCAAGTCGAGGGGGAACTGCCCGCAATGTGGCGGAAAATCTAGCCTGCCTGGGGGCGGATGTGACGCTTATTTCCGCTATCGGCGATGACAGCGTGGGGCGGCAATTGCTGCAACAGACCGCTGAAGCCGGGGTCAACGTGGACGAAGTGCTGGTCGTGCCGGGGGCGCGCACGGGCACGTACATCGCCGTGCTGGAAGAGGATGGTTCGCTGGCGATGGCGCTCGATGATGTCGGGGTGATGGAGCTGGTGACGCCGCAATATTTGAACCAGCGGCGCAGCCTCTTTCGCGACGCCGCCATGGTCATTTTTGACGGCAGTCTGCTGCCGAAAAGCATGAAAACAGTGATCCGGCTGGCCAGCCAATTTGAGAAGCCGATTTCGGCCGATCCCTCCTCTACCCGGCTGGCGCACCGCCTGCTGCCTTACCTGAGCCAATTACACCTGGTAGTGCCGAATGAGCGCGAGGCGGCGGTGCTGTGCCGGCAGGAATTCACCGGCCACAATCTAGAGACCGGGCAGCAATTGGCGCTGCAGCTGATGCAACAAGGGGTTGAGATAGCGGTGGTTACCCTGGCAAACTTCGGGCTGGTCTATGCTGCCGCGGATGAATACGGCTACATCCCACCGAGATACGGCCAGGTGGCGGACAGTACCGGCACGGGGGACGCGCTGACGGCAGCGGTCGTTTTCGGCTTGCTTAACGATCTGCCGGTTACCGATTGTATGCGTCTGGGCGCTGCCGCCGCCGGACTGACCCTGCAGACGAATGAGACGGTTGTGCCGGGGCTGAGCCTGGATATGTTATACGAGCATCTGATCGTGTAGGAAGCAGGAAGATTCCCGAAAGGTCCAGCGTGAGCGGCACGTCAGTCGTGTACCCGCGCCAATAGGCCGGGTGGCTCACACAGGGGCGCTGATGCCCACGTTCTCCAGCACTACCTCTCGTAATATCTGCGGCTCCTGTAGGCGCTGCAGGGCGTCCAGGACTTCCAGGCCCGCCAGCCGGCCCTGCGCATCGTAGTCAGCGGCGATACCCTCAGCCAGATGCCGAGAAGTGACTGTTGTGTCCAGAAAGCGGATGTACAAGGCATCAACCTCTGGATCATAGCTGATTCTCATCGGCTAACCTCATTAGAAGAAGTAAACGTAAACGGTTACGATTACAATCTCGCTACCCTCTTCCACAAAAATGGGGCGCACTTGCTTGGTAGTATAATAAGTGCCGTTCCATTCTGCGTCAAACGCAAAATTGTAACGACACTCAAGCCTGCCCCGATCGGCCGCTTCCCACTCCGCCCCCCTGACGGCCTGGATAACTTCACCCTCAGTTGCGCCACGCCGACTTAGCTGATCAAGCGCATGACCTGAGAAACGTATCCTGCTACTCTCTTCCGCCAACTGCGAACTGCTCCATACTATTCACAATGAGAGGCGATCAGCCAGCCAGCGATCAGCATCACAGTGGCTTGAGTTTTCTGCCTGCTGTGGTTAGCGGGCGATAGACGGGAGCTATTCGTAGCCTAACACGTCCACCACGACCCGCACTGCCTCGGCCGAATAGTCCAGTTTGGCTCTCTCTTCCTCGTTTAGCTCCATGGGGATGATGTGCTCGACGCCGCCCCGGCCCAACACGCAGGGCAGGCCGATGAACAAGTCGCGGTAGCCGTACTCGCCCTCGGTATAGACGGCGCAGGGGATGACGCGCTTCTTGTCCTTCAGGATTGACTCCACCATGATGGCGGTGCCGGCTGCCGGGGCGTAATAGCCGCTGTAACCGAGCAGGCCGACAATCTCGCCGCCGCCCTGCGCGGTGCGTTGGATGATGGCGTCTAATTTCTCCCGGCTAATCAACTCCAGGATGGGGATGCCGGCGACGGATGTGTGCCGGGGCAGCGGCACCATCGTATCGCCGTGGCCGCCCAGGACGATGCCATGCACATCCTCCACGCTGACGCCCAGCTCCATGGCAATGAAGGTCTTGTAGCGGGCGGTATCCAGCGCGCCGGCCTGGCCGATGATCCGTTCGCGGGGGAAGCCGGTGACGTGCTTTACCACGTGACACATGGCGTCCAGCGGGTTGGTTACCAGGACGACAATGCTGTCCGGCGCATATTTCTTAATGTTTTCGGACACTTCGGTCATTACATCCTGGTTGATCTTCACCAACTCATCCCGGCTGGGGAACTTGCCGGTGACGGGGTCCTTCTTGCGCGGCACACCGGCGGTGACTACGACGATATCCGCGCCTTCAATAATGGCGGGATCATTGCTGCCGGTAATTGAGCCATCGAAATTGAGGGCCGGGCCGGATTCGTAGAGATCGAGCGCCTTGCCGGCGGCCACCTGACCGAAGATGTCAAATAGCACCAGATCGCCAAGCTCCATCTGTGACAGCCAGTGGGCTGTCGTCGCGCCGACGTTGCCGGCCCCGTATAGTGCAATCTTGTTTCTAGCCATTTCTCCTAACCTTGCTTATGGGTTGTTTCGTTCGCTGACCTTGAAACCTGGCAGGTCTTGTCGCGTCCGGCGGTCCGGAGTGGATCGCCGGCGAGACCTGCCAGGTTCATCGATGATCATTGATCCTGGAAGCGGTCGTAGAGGTCATCGAGCATCTGCGCCGCTTCTACTAACTTATCCAGCGGGTTATTCTCGCCGGTGAAATAACGATAATCAGCCGGCATCAGGTCCAGAACCCGCACCAGCTCGTTGCTCTTCTGCTTCAATTGTTCTTCGGAGACTGTGTACAACGCCGCGATCTGGGCGCGTGAAAAGGGCAGAAAGTTGATCTTGCAAATGGCCAGGGTGAGCGCGGCGGCCCATTCGGCCGGCTGCTGAATCTCCAGCGTCTGCCGGCCCAGGGTGATGCGATATTCCAGCCACATCTGGATGGCCTTGCCGGTCTGCTGCACCGGCAGGCCCAACTCAGCGGTGCGATCAATTAGAATCGTTTCCACTTCATCCAACGCGGAGGAGAAGAGTCGCTGGTAGCGCTCAGCGATGTTCTCGTTGGTCTCCGTGCGCAGGTACTCGCCTAACGACTTGACGGCCTCCTGATAGTTGCTTCCGCGGGCATAGGTGCGGGCAAGATTCAGGTGGTATTCGGGGTTGTCGGGATCAGCGGATGATGCCTCGGAAAAGGCGGCGACGGCCTTATCAATCTCCCAGTTGGCGTAGTATTCCAGGCCGGCAATGTTGCGAGCGGCGGCATAGCTTTTTGCTTGCGCTGTAGGTTGATTGCCTGTCGCTCCGCCTGTCATCACGCCCTTCGCCTTTATATTTGCGCTGTGACTAACCCGAATCGATGCGCTGAATTAATCGGCCGGCGCAGGCACAATAATGGCTGCCGCCGGCTGGTAGGTCGGCGACTGGCCGCGCTCATAGGCCAGTACCCGCTCAAAGGCTACGATGGCTACTTCCAACATGGTTTCATCCGGCTCGCGGGTAGTCAATCGCTGCAAAGCCAGATTCGGGGCCGTGATCCAACGGATGACGCGCTTATCCTGGTGTCTGGCTGTGAAGCGGATGAACTCGTAAGCAATGCCGGCGATGACCGGCAAGAGCACGATGCGCGACAACAGGCGCAGGGCGATACCCATCGGCGGGAAGAAACTGTAGACCAGGATGGAGATAACTACCACAGTCAACAGGAAGGCCGTGCCGCAGCGCGGGTGCTGCAGGGAGAAGCCGGCAACCGTAGCCGGGTTCAGCTCGGCATTGGCCTCGTAGGCGTTGATCGTCTTGTGTTCCGCGCCGTGATAGCCATAAAGCCGCTTCACATCCGGCATGAGGCTGATGCCGCTGATGTAGCCGATCAGCAGCAACAGGCGGATGATGCCTTCGACCAGGTTGGCAGCAACATGACTGATGCCAAACCAGCGCTCAAACAGGCCGCCCACAAATGCCGGCAATAGAAAGAAGAGGGCGATGGACAGGGAGAGGGAGAACACGACGGTTGCCCAGCCGGCCGCTCCGTCAAATACGGGCTTCTTGGCTTCCTGGCCGGCTTCTTTCTCCTCTTCAAGGGCTACATCGGCGGAGAACATCAGGCTCTTGATGCCCAGGCCGAGCGCATCCCACAACAGGGTTAGCCCGCGCACGAAGGGGATGCGGGCGATCCGCCCGCCGTAGATGCGGCTGTCCAACGGCTCGGTGTGCACCACGATTTCGCCCTGCGGATTGCGCACCGCAATGGCCAGCGCCTGTGAGCCGCGCATCATCACCCCTTCGATGACCGCCTGGCCGCCATAGTTGAAATCTTTTCGGGCTGCTTCTTCCATGTGTTGTCTTTGCCGCGGCCACTCGAGCGAATGACCTGTCAGCGGCAATCTCTCTTCCTGTGATGATGGTGGGGATTGTACTGGTAGCCGGAGGGGGCGTCAAGACGGCCCAGGGCGGGCGTGAATAGCGCTGAGCCGGTTCTAACTCAACAGCCGCGCGCTTCTACGTTGTCGCGCAACGCCAGCAGCAATAGCTCCTGACCGTTTTCTTCGAGAGCCGCATTGAGGTAGGCAGCCGCTTCGTCAGAATCTGTCAGCGATGCCGCTGATCCAGCTTCACATCTTGCTGCTAATGGGTTCATTTCAGGGAATATACTGCTCCGGCTGAATGGGGGCAATCTGCGGCGGCAGAGGGATGACGAAGTAGTTGCCGAGCGTGTAGTCGGTCACCGGCGCGATCAGTCGTTGCGCCTGGTCGGCAATGTCCGCAAAGCCGGGGCCGAGATACCAGATGGCGGCCCCGCGAATCTCCGGATAGGGGGCGTACAGGCCGGCGGCCCAGGCAATATCTGCCATCGCTTGATCCATCGGCGGGACATTCTGGTACTCCCAGCCCCACTCGGTGATCAGCACCGTTGGCCGGGGGATGCCATGCCGATCTACCACCTCGAATAGCTGCTGGAAGCGGCCTACCTTGTGAGGGTATTCATGGCCGATGTCGTTGACCGTGTAGCTGTATTCGTGCAGGGCAATTGCCAGACGGTCGGGATTGGCCGCCGCCAGCCGCAGGAACTCCAGCATTGCCGGCGACTCCCAATCGGCCGGCTCCGGCTCGCCGGAAGCCCAGCCAAAGGCCGCCCAATTATAGCCGTCCGCCAACGCCATTTGCGCCGTCGCCAGGGCAAACTCCGCCAGCCATTCCGAGCGATTGGCGTCTACCTCGTTAATCGTCTCCAGCCACACCCGGCCGGGGTCCAGCTCCGGCGGGAAGGCGGCTTTGTGCGCCTCCCAGTGGAGACGGGCCGCTTCTGCCGCCGGCAGGTTGTAATCAGGTACATCCAGATGATCGCCGCTGGTGCGATAAACCAGGGTGTGCGGCACGCCGCTCTGCTCCGCAAGGCGCAGGCCCTCCAGCAGCGGGCCGGCGTCATCAACGCTCTTCAGGAAGAAGGGCGCGCCGGCGGCATCCAGCCGGCGCATCCAGTCGCCCAGGCCGTCGCGATTGCCGCCAGGGCCGACATGGAAGCCGATCTTGGCGAAACCAAGCTCTTGCCCCTGGCTGTTCAGCTCGGCCCGCACCGCCGTGAAATCAATGACCGGCGTGGGTGTGGGCAGCGGGGTAGGCGATGCGGTGGGGGTGGCAGTAGCCAGCGGCCCGATGGCGATGGGCAGGAATTGCTCGGCCGCCGGCGTGAGCATGGCCGTTGATTGCGGAGCCATCGTTGGCGAGCCGGTAGGCGGCGACGGCGTCCCCACTAATTCGACCGAAGCGTCCGGCAAGGGGGTTGTGCTTGCTGGTTGGGCCGGCGGCGGGGGTAACGTGGCGGTAGCCGTATTACCGGGATCGGACGCAAACAGGCCGCAAGCGGCGAGTAAGGGCAGGGCCAATAGCAAAATCGCCAGCGCCGGCCAGACCCTGAAATTATCGCGCATGAATAGTGTCCGGGGATCCTTGCAGATCAACCCACCTGGATGAGATGGCGCGGGAGGCTGGTCAACACCTCATGCCCATCGGCGGTGATCAGGATGTTGTCCTCGATGCGTACGCCGCCCCGGCCAGGCAAATAGATGCCCGGCTCGACCGTGAACACCGCGCCGGCCGGCAGACCTTCCGTCTCGCCTTCCACGATGGATGGATGTTCGTGGGTTTCCAGGCCCAGGCCGTGGCCGGTGCGATGAATGAAGAACTCGCCGTAGCCCGCCTTTTCGATGACGGCGCGGGCAGCGCGATCGATTGTCTGTCCGCTGGCGCCCGGCGCGGCGGCGGCTACGCCGGCCGCGTTTGCCTGCCGCACGGCCTCATAGATGCGCTGGAACTCGGCGTTGATCTCGCCAACCGCGAAGGTGCGCGTAATGTCCGAGGGGTAATCATCAACGAACGCGCCCCAGTCAATCACCAGCAGATCGCCGCTCTGAATGGGTCGCTCTGTCGGCACGGCGTGCGGCGAAGCGCCATTTGGGCCGGCGGAGACGATCGGGCTGAAGGCGACAGTTTGCGCGCCGGCCTGGGTCAACTCCTGCACCAGCATGGCAGCGATCTCTTTTTCCGTCTGGCCGATCTTAATCCTGGGCAACAATTGCTCCAATGCTTGTTCGGCCACTCTCACCGCCCGGCGCATGGCGGCTACTTCGCCGCTGTCCTTACGCAAGCGCAGGGCGTCCATCACCGGCTCGGCATGGGTCATCTGCACGCCGGGGGCAAAGCGCTGCAACAATTCAAACTCAAGCACGCGCATGCGCAGCGCCTCCACGCCCAACAAATAGTCGGAAAGCTCCAGTTGAGCGCAGGCCTGTTGAAAAGCGCCGGCATACCCTTCCTGATCGCTCCAGGAGAAGATGCGGTCCGGCAGGACACCGGCCGCCTCCGCCTTCATTGCCTCCAGGGTGGGGATGATGATAGCCGGCTCATCGTCCGCCGGGATGAAGAGCAGGATTGGGCGTTCGCTCAGGTGGGATTGGATGCCGCTGATGTAGACCATGTTGGGTCCCGGCATCAGGGCCATGCCGTCCAGTCCGTGGGCGGGAATTTCTTGTTGTAGGCGGGCCAGGCGTTGATTGTTCATCGCATCTCACTCATGGTTGTGTGGGCATTGTAGCAGGCGACAGTGTATCAAGCGTCGGCCGGTTGCGCCGTCGCCGGACCGGCCTGTTCTGCAATCGCTAATCTCCCTTCTCCAGGGGCGTGATCTCCACCAGGGGTATGCCCGGCTGGACGGCCTGACCGGCGGCGCAATGAATGGCAGCGACGACGCCGGCATGCGGCGCCTGGATGGGCAAGATCATCTTCATTGATTCCAGCAGCAGCAGCTTGTCGCCGGCGCTTACCACGTCGCCGGGCGCTACGAGTATTTCGGAGACGACCGAGGGTATCTCAGCGGCCAGCGACCCGGTGCCGGCGCCCGCAGCGCTGCCCTCGCGCCGGCGGACGCGCCGGTAGCGGAGCAGGCTGCCGTTAACCCACAATTGCCGCTCATCGCCGGCGGCGTGACCGGCGGCGCGCAATCGGCGGCGGCGAACATGGTCGCCGTGAGGCTCGTCGTACTCCAGGACAAAGCCGGCGTCCTCTGAATGAACCAACCGGACCACGGTTTCTTTGCCTTCAAAGTGAATGTGCAGGCTGTCTCCCCGCTGTTCGACTTCGAGTTCCTGCTCACGACCTGCCATCTCAACTGTGATCTTCATCTGCTTGCCTGAGCCTCCACGCCCTAAGCGGCGTGCGCCCGCCGGGACACCGTCTGCGACCTGCACGCTAACCTCATCGCCGCGTTCCAGGGCCGGTTCAATCATCGTTTCGGCCGATGCAACTACTTCCGGCCCGCGACGTTAGCGAAGGTACACCGCGACCTTGATGACCCGCGCGTGTTGCTTCGCCTGCTATGATACGGTATGCTGCACCAGTGTACAAGCAGCGCACGGCCCATGCATCCCACACCACGGGACGATAGTTTCAGGAGTATCCCCATCCGGGTGATGATCTGATGTCCGCTTCACTCAGCATCTATCTGCACATTCCATTCTGCCGCCATCGCTGCGCCTACTGTGATTTCAACACCTATACCAGCCTGGACGAGCTGAAAGGGCGTTACGCGCTGGCTCTGGCGGAGGAAGCGATGCAGGTGGCGGGGCTTGATCCTCAGGCCGCCGAAGGGCCGAGGGCCGCGCATACGCTTTTCTTCGGCGGCGGAACGCCGTCGCTGATGGAGCCGGCGGACATGGGCGTAATCTTGGGCCGGGTGCGCGACTGTTTTGCGGTTGAGCCCGATGTTGAAATCACGATGGAAGCCAACCCCGGCACAGTGGATCAGGCATATCTGGAGGCCGTGAGGACGTTGGGTGTCAACCGGCTCAGCTTCGGCGTGCAGAGCGCAATTACGACTGAGCTTACGTTCCTGGAGCGAGAACACGATTTTGCTACCGCGGTAGAGGCTGTTACCTGGGCGCGCGCCGCCGGCTTTGACAACCTCAACCTGGATCTGATATACGGCGTGCCGGGCCAGTCGCTGAGTAGTTGGGAAGAGAGTCTACGGGCGGCGCTTGATCTGCGACCGGAGCACATCAGCCTTTACTGCCTGACCATTGAGCAGGGAACGCCCATGCATCGCCGGCTGGCGCGGGGCGACTTCGCGCCGCCGGACCCGGACCTGGCCGCGGACCAATATCAGTTAGCCTGCGCCTGGATGGGCGAGCGTGGCTACGAGCATTATGAAATATCAAATTGGGCGTTGCCCGGCTATGCCTGCCGGCACAACCTGACCTACTGGCGCAACGGGGAGTATCTGGGATTGGGTGCGGGGGCGCACGGGCATGCCGGCGGCTACCGCTATGCGGTGGTGCGGCAGCCGCGCACTTATATCCGGCGAATGGCGGAGGGGCGAGCGGACCAATTCCCCCTTTCGGCGGCGGTGGCTGAGTGCCGGCAGGTGAGCGCGCCGGAGGCGATGTCGGATACCGTGATCACCCAATTGCGTCTGCTGGTAGAGGGACTGGACCTGACTGCGTTCGCCGCCCGCTTCGGAGTCGGCTTTCTGGAGGTTTACGGGCCGGTGGTGGAGCAGCTGCTGGAATGGGGGTTGCTGGAAGTACAGGGACAAAAGCTCCGGCTGAGCGAGCGGGGCTGGTTCCTCAGTAACCAGGTCTTTTATCGGTTCATATAGCTCTGGAGAGAAGTTCAATTTCTGCCAGAAGTTGAACCCCTTGAGCGTCGTCAGCGCCCGGCCAACGCGATCTCGGCGGCGTGCAGCGTGTTGCGCATCAGCATGGCGATGGTCATCGGCCCTACGCCGCCCGGTACCGGAGTAATCGCCCCGGCGACCTGCGAGGCTGACTCAAAGTCCACGTCGCCGACAAGCCGGTAACCGCTCTTTTTGCTGGCGTCCGCTTTCTGATTGATGCCCACGTCAATGATAGTCGCGCCCGGCTTCAGCATGTCGCCGGTGACCATTTCGGCCCGCCCGATCGCCGCCACGACGATGTCCGCGCGCCGCAAATGGCCGATAAGGTCTTTCGTGCGACTGTGGCAGATGGTGACCGTCGCATCGGCCTTCTGGAGCAACATGGCCACCGGCAGCCCCACGATGTTTGAGCGTCCAAGCACCACCGCTTCAGCGCCGCTGATCTTCGTGCCGCTTTCTTCCAACAATACCATCACCCCGTAGGGCGTGCAGGGGATGAAGAGCGGGTCGCGCCCTTTCATTGCCAGCCGGCCGATGTTCACCGGGTGGAAGCCGTCTACATCCTTTTCCAGATCGATCGCATTCAGGATCGCCTCTTCATTGATGTGTCGGGGTAACGGCAACTGCACGAGAATGCCGTTCACCTCGGGATTGGCGTTCAGCTCGGTCACCAGTTTGAGCAAGTCTGCCTGCGTTGTCTCGGCAGGTAGCTTGTGGCCGACGGAGCGGATGCCCAGCTCCTCGCACATCTTCTGCTTCGTGCGCACATAGGTGGCCGAAGCCGGGTCTTCGCCCACCAGCACGGTTGCCAGGCCGGGCGCGTAATTGTGTTTCTCTGTCATAGCGGCCACGCCGCGTTGCACTTGCTCGCGCACTTTGGCGGCGATGGCCTTGCCGTCAATGATCGTTGCGGTCACTTTAACCCCCTGGGAGACCCCGCAGGTCTCGCAGAATAGAGTCACCCAGCAATGAATCCGTGAAAGAGCTGCGGGGTATTGCCCTTAACTGCTGAGATGACCTCTTACTTCGGCAGCAAATTCGTCCCGGCGAACTTGTCCAGAATGAAGGTAATTGCCAGACCGAGAGACAGGGTCGTATAGGAGAAATAGTAAATGCCGAACTCTGCCACTGTTGTGCCCAGGATGAAGACGCAAATGGCGGCGGTCAACAAGCCGCCAAGAATCATAGAGACGACGATTAAGCCGATCCGTTTGGCCAACATCTAATAAAATCCTCCCAACCAGAAATCAAACTGAGCCTGTATTATATCCGGACCCGTGTTCAGCCCCAGAACTCAAGACCTCTAAAACGTGGTTGGTCAGGATCTCCGGGGAGATAGGTTTAGTCAGGTAGCTGTTTGCGCCAATATCCAGACCCCGGCGGATGCTCTGATGATCAGTCTTGGCGCTAAGCATGACGATAGGTAGTTCTTCTTTGCTCCTGGAACGGCGCAAGGTCTCGCAGACTTCGAAGCCATCCATGCCGGGCATCATCACATCAAGTATGACCACGTCCGGTGTGCGGGCTGCCACCAGCCTGAGCGCACTGGCCCCGTCTTCGGCCTCGATGACCTCGAAACCGGCCCGCACCAACATGAGACGCAGCAACATCCGCGCCATGGGTTCGTCGTCCACGACAAGCACCGACTGCGTCAAGAATATCCTCTCCAGAGCAATAGCCTCTCAATGCCGGCAATTTTAGAGCATTATCTGCTTTGCGCAATCCAGATCACTGCGCCGGCGCTCACTGCGTGTCGCCCGGCGCGGCGGCAAAGGGCAACTCAACTACCAGCCCTTCTCGAGCCAGGATGGTGTTGGGAAAGACCTCGCGCGTCCGCCGGAGAACATCCTCTTGCAGATAGCGGTCGCCGGCATCAGGATTGTAATGAAAGAGAGCCAGGCATTTCACGTCCGCCGCCACAGCCGCCTCGGCCGCTTCCAGCCAACTGCTATGCCCCCAATGGGCGAGGCGCGCCCTTTCTTCCAACGAGAAGAAAGCATCATGAATAAGCAGGTCCGCCCCGCGGGCCAGTTCCACCACGTTGGGTTCGGGCACAGACCCTGCGTGGGTGGTGTCCGTGCAGTAGACAAACGTCGCGCCGGCGTTCTCGATGCGATAGCCGAGACATCCTCCGGGATGATTGAGCGCCGCCACTGTGACCACCGTCTCGTCGCCGATGATGAAGCGTTCGCCGTGCTCCACCTCTTTTACGTGCACATCGGCCGGCAAGGTCTTGTAGTCAAACGGCAGATAGGGTTCGACCATCTGCCGGGCCAGGATCTCTTCCAGTCGTTGGCCGACGCGCTTCTGACCCACTACGACAAAACGGTTGTTGCGGGTGAAGATGGGTTGGAAATAGGGCAGGCCCTGAATGTGATCCCAGTGAGTGTGGCTGATCAGAATCGCGCCCGCGATACGGGTCCCGGCGTTGCGGGCCTGGCTGCCGGCCGTCAAGTCCTTTCCCAGCAGACGGATTCCCGAACCGGCATCCAGGATGATTAGCTGCCGGTCAGAAGTGAGCACGTCAACGCAGGCAGTATTGCCGCCGATAATCAGCGTATCCGGGCCGGGCGACGGAATAGTGCCCCGCACGCCCCAGAAACGAACGCGCATAAGAGTTCCTTATCGTCTCAGCTGTCGGGTTCGCGCGGCGTCAGCCGGCGGCTGCCGGAAAGGTCGCCAAGCACAGTTAGCGCGCCCAGCCGCCCCGACGCGCCCATGATGCCGCCGCCGGGATGCGTGCCGGAGCCGCACTGGTAGTAGCCGGAGATCGGCGTGCGGTAGCGACTCCATTTGGCCGCCGGTCGCAGAAAGAAGAGCTGGTACAGGGAGAGCTCGCCCTGGAAGATGTTGCCCTCGCTCAGGCCGGTTATGCGCTCGATGTCCAGCGGGGTAAGCACCTGCCGGTGGAGCACAATGTCCTTGATGTTAGGGGCGAACTCAGACAGCGTGTTCAAAACGGCGTCGCCCAGCGCTTCCCGCTGATCATCCCAGTGGCCTTCCGTCAGGTGGTACGGGGCGTATTGCACGAAGATGGACATCACATGCTTGCCGGGCGGGGCCATGCCGGGATCGATGAGCGAGGGAATGATGATGTCCATGTATGGGCGACGGGAGAAGCGACCATACTTGGCGTCGTCATAGGCCTGCTCCAGATAATCGAAGGTAGGGCTGATGGAGATCGCGCCCAGCAGATGAGGGCCGGCTCCGGGCAAACTGGTGAAGTTCGGCAATCCATCCAGAGCCAGGTTGACCTTGGCGGACGATCCCTGAAATCGAAAGTTCTTAATCGCGCGCACGAACTCCGGCGGCAGCCAGCGCTCGGGAGCCAGCTGGAGGAAGGTGCGCCGGGGATCGAGGCTGGAGATGACCACCCCGGCCTTTATCTCCTCGCCGCCGGTGAGCGCGACGCCAGTGGTCTGCCCATTGTTGTCCACCAGGATTGACTCGACGCCGGCTTCCGTGCGAATCTCGGCGCCGAAGCGAAGGGCCGCGCCGGCGATAGCGTTGCTGATCGCGCCGGTGCCGCCGCGGGCAAAGCCCCAGGCGCGGAAGACGCCGTCTAACTCGCCCATGTAATGATGCAATAGCACATAGGCGGTGCCGGGCGAGCGCGGTCCCAGGAAGGTGCCGATGATGCCGCTGGCCGACATGGTCGCTTTCAGCGCTTCAGTCTCGAACCACTCGTCCAGGAAGTCGGCCGAGCTCATGGTCATCAGCTTTACCAGCGCGTAGAGTTTCTCTTCGCCCGTAGAGAGGAAATGGCGACCCAGGCCGGCCAGGTCTCGCCACTGGCGCAGGTCAAATGAACTGATGTCCGGCGGGACGGTGGAGAGGATGGGCTTGACCGCCTTCGCCATCTGCGCCATCAGGCGGCCATATTCGTCGTATGCCTCCGCGTCGAGGCGAGAGTGGCGAATCAACTCCTGCACCGTCTGGTCATGATCGGCCCAGCGCACCAGGTAGTCGCCGTTTTCCATGGGGGTGAAGGTGCTCTCCAGGGGCAGGATTTGCAGTCCGTGACGGGTGAGGTCAAGATCGCGGATGATCTCCGGCCTGAGCAGGCTGACCACATAGGAGAAAACGGAAAACTTGAAGCCGGGGTAGATCTCCTCTGTCACCGCCGCGCCGCCCAGCACATGACGGCGCTCCAGGACCAGCACGTCCAGGCCGGCCCGGGCCAGGTAAGCGGCGGCGACCAGCCCATTGTGTCCGCCGCCGATGATGATCACATCATACGCTTTCGTCATTTCGTTCTCTCGACGGTTGCGGTTGGGACTGACTTCTTGCGCGGCGGGTCAAAGAAGGGGGTCTTGACCACCGTGGCTCGCGCTCGCCGGCGCATGTGTTCGACCGTGATCTCCATTTCCAGGCGAGTTCCCGGGGCGCTATAGGCGCTGCGCAGGGTGGCCAGCGCCAGGTAGCGCTTCAACATGGGGGAAAAGCCGCCGCTGGTCGCGTAGCCGGCTTCACGCCCGCGGGAGTCGTATAGGGGAGTGCTCTGCCGCCAGGTGGTGTGCGGCACCTGCGGCGGGAGCGAGACCCGCTCGTATGCTTCTTCCAGTGATTCCCACTCGATCACCAGACCGGCGAGCGCCCATTCCGATCTGCGCCGCTTCTCCGCCTCCAGCGCTGACCGGCCGATGAAATAGCCCGGCTTCTGCAAATCAACCGTCCAGCCCAACCCGACCTCGAAGGGAGAGGATTTCTGCGCTTCGATGATGGCCTTGTTCGCCGGGGTGTAGTCCACGTCAACTAGGATGAGGCCGGCTTCCAGACGCACCAGGTCCAGGGCCAGCATACCGGCGGGCAGTAGACCGTAGTCCCCACCGGCTTCAACCAGTGCATCCCAAATGGCTTCGGCGTCTGCGGCCGGCGACCAGATTTCGTAACCGAGATCGCCGGTATAGCCGGTGCGCGAAATAGTGGCCGGCCGGCCGGCAATGACCGCCGGCTGCCAGTGAAAATAGCGCAGCCCGGCCAGCTGCTCCCCGGCGACGCGCAGCAGCACCTCACGGGAACGCGGCCCCTGGACGGCCAGGGCGGCCGTCTCGTCGGAGACATCGGTGATAGTCACATTTAAGCGCCCGGCATTGTTCTGGAACCAGCGCAAATTCGGCTCGGCGGCGGTAACGCGGTAGCTGTCTTCACTCAGCCGGGAGACGGTGCCGTCCTCCAGCATCTGGCCGTGCTCGTCGCACCAGGTGGTATACATCACCTGCCCGACCACACAACGGCTGGCGTGCCGGGTGAGCACGCGGTCCAGGAAGCGCCCGGCGTCGGGGCCGGCGACCAGATACTTGTATAGCGGAGAGACATCAATCAGGGCAGCGGCGTTGCGAATGGCGGCGTACTCGCGTTCGTGGGTCAGTTCATATTTACTGGCCACCACATAGCCGGCCCAACGCCGCCAGTCGTAGCTGAGGCACAAAGGCTCGATGCGTGAATGATAGGGGCTTTTCTTTAACATCAATTATGCTGGGTTGCCAGGATATTCTCCACGCTCTGCACCAGGGCCTCCGGCTTGAAGGGCTTGGCGATGTAATCATTGACACCGGCGACGTGCAGACCGAGCAGCCGGTCAATCGGCTCGGCGCGGGCTGTGACCACAATCACGGGGATATCGCGCATGGAGGCGGTTGCCCTCATGGTCTGGAACACTTCCCAGCCGCCCATCTGCGGCATGATCAAATCGAGTAAGACCAGGTCCGGCCGGACCGCCGCGATCTGCTTCAGCCCTTCCTTGCCGCCGAAGGCCCCTATGACATCAATGCGACGCCGACCCAGGATCTGCTTGATCAACTCGATGATCTCCAATTCATCTTCTATGCAGACAACTGTCGCGCGTTCTGACATACACTTGTGTCTACTGAGCCTTGGCCGGACTTTGACCCACCCTACACTCTGGAAACGCCGGCGATTCTGGCCGGAGGTTATCACAAGCGCCAGGTGTTGTAAAGCGAGGCGGAGACAATCGCAGCTCTGAAAAGCCTGAATATGCCTGTGCCGGAACCGGATAGCGGGGGAGGCTATAGCGGCAAGTTCATACAGCGCGTGCCCCGGAGCATTCATGCCCGGCTGGCGATGCGGGCGAAGCAGGAAGGTGTCAGCATGAATTCGCTGGTAACATCCATCCTGGCAGAGAGTCTCGGCAGACGAGAAGGTTCCGGGTGAGCGAGGTATGCTCCGGCTCGCTGAACCGTGATCTGCCTTGTTGACACGCCCATCTTCCTCTGGCATAATCTGCCCCAGAACGGCTTTGAAAGAGACGAGTAAGCCGGGCGCTTCTGCCTAGCGAGCCTGAGACGGTGGAAGTCAGGCGTAGATCGCCGGCCCAAAATCCCTCTGGAGCCGCCCACTGAACGGTCGCGCTGTCTGCATGACGAGCGGCTGAGTAAGCCGGGCCGGGTTCGTCCCACGTTATCGGGATCGCGACAATCTCGCCCAAAGGACTTTGGCGCGGCGTTGTCTACAGAGCGCCCGGCCCAACTGCCGGGAATATGGGTGGTACCGCGAAGCAGCGCCTTCGTCCCATAATGGGCGAAGGCGTTTTTGTTTGGATAAAGGAAGACAAGCAGTGACCGAAAAGCTCTACCTACAGGATGCTTATCTGCAAGCGTTCGAAGCCCGCGTGCTGGACCATGTCGAAAACGGGGTTGTGCTGGACCGCAGCGCCTTCTACCCCGGCGGCGGCGGGCAACCGTGCGATAGCGGCTGGCTGTCCGCCGGCGATCAGCAGTGGGTGGTCTCCGGCGTGAAATGGGTACAGGGTCGGCCGGTGCACTTGATTGACGCAGAATCGTTGCCGGCGATTGGCGCGCCGGTCAACGGCAAGCTCGATTGGCAGCGGCGCTATCAGCTAATGCGCACGCATACGGCGATGCACATCCTCTGCGGCGTCGTCTGGCGCGTTTACGGCGCGCAGGTCACCGGCGGCAACATGGACCCACTGAACGGGCGCATGGATTTCGAGTTCGAGACGATGCGCCAGGAGCTGGTAGCGGAGATAGAGCGGGCGGTCAATGAAGAGGTGGCCGCTGAACGGCCGGTGCGGACGGCGATATGGCCGCGCGAAGAAGCCTTCCAGATACCGGACCTGATTCGCACCAAGATCAACCTGCTGCCGGAGGGCATCAGCGAGGTGCGCACGGTGGAAATTGTGGGGTTGGACCTGCAGGCCGACGGCGGTACGCACGTGGCCAACACGCGAGAAGTCGGGCGCATCGAGATAGCCGACTACAAGAGCAAAGGGAAGATCAATAAGCGCATCTACGTCAGGTTAGCGGAGTAGGCGGTTGGAAACAGTGAGCAATGCGATTCCTGGTGCGTGAACTGGCCTATGAGACGCCGGTAGCTGCCGGCCGGTTTCATTACTACCGGCGCGATGAACCCACCGGCGCGGTGGAAACCTGGCGATTGACCGAAGCCCTGGACGGCTACCGGATACTGCGGGTGGACCTGGATGCGCGGGCGGCGGAAAGCGGCGACAGCTATCTCTATCATCTACTCTCGAACCCGGCCGGCGCGCCGGAGCGACTGATGTTCCGCTTTTTCCGGCCCGGCTACCGGGTGCAGGGCAACGTGCTCTTTGAGCGAGAGCAGGTGACGCTCAGCCGGGAGGTGAACGGCGAGCGGCGCGAGGAGGCGTGGACCCCGGCTGAACATTTCTGCTTCTGGTTCCCGGCGGCGGCCGGACTGGGAGCGCTGGCGGGCTGCCTTTCGGCGGAAGAGCAGCCGGGACTGACATTGGATAAAGAGATGGATTTCGGGCTGCTGGCCACGACGGTGCGACGCGAAGAAGCTGCGCCGGAGCAAATTATCGTTCAGGGGCAACCTTGCGCCGCGCGGCCGCTCACATTGCGCTGGGCGGGCCAGACGAGGATGGTCTGGTTGAATGAGCAGGGTTGGCCGGTGCAGGCGCAACGCGACGAGCTGCTGATCCGGCAGACACACCACGTGCGCTTTGGTGGAAAACCATGTGACGAATTACCGGACCGGCAGAACCGGCGAGCTGATGGGAAGGGACGGCCCGGTCGCCCTAACCGCAGCTGGTGCACAGTGACGCGGCGCACTCATGAAAACGACAGAACGGAGTAGCAGGCAAAATGGCTTTTAGAGACGTATCAAACAGGCCGGATTTTGTGGCCATGGAAAAGGAAGTTCTCGACTTCTGGAAGGAAAGCGACGCCTTCAACGAGCTGCGCCGGCTACGGGCCGGAAGCGACAAGCGGTGGAGCTTTCTCGATGGGCCGATCACGGCCAACAACCCGATGGGTGTCCACCACGCCTGGGGCCGCACCTACAAGGATGTCTATCAGCGCTTTCGCGCCATGCAAGGGTACAACCAGCGCTGGCAGAACGGCTTTGATTGCCAGGGTTTGTGGGTGGAAGTTGAGGTGGAAAAGGCGCTGGGTTTCAAGAGCAAGCGGGATATCGAAGCCTTCGGTCTGGCCGAATTTGTGAAGTTGTGCAAGCGGCGGGTGCTGGATTATGCGGCGGTGCAGACGGAGCAATCAATCCGGCTGGGCTATTGGATGGATTGGAACGATCCCGATCTGTTGCGCCAACTGGGCCGGCTGCTGGCGGAAGACGCCGGCCAACAGGTGACGGTGCAGGGCCCGCGGGGGCCGGTGACCGGCAGCGTGGAACAAGTGATTGGCCGGCTGGGCATGCCGGATATGGGCGGCTCCTACTTCACCTTCAGCGACGAAAACAACTACCAGATCTGGGGCTTCCTGCAGAAATGCCATCAGAAGGGCTGGCTGTATAAGGGGCGCGATGTGATGCCCTGGTGTCATCGTTGCGGCACCGGCCTCAGCCAGCACGAGATCGTCACCGACGGCTACAAGGAAGTGGCGCACGACTCCGTCTTTCTGCGCTTTCCGCTGACCCGCAAGGGTGATGAGCCGGCGGCCGCGAACGAAGCGCTGCTGGTCTGGACGACAACGCCCTGGACGCTGACCAGCAATGTGGCGGCGGCGGTCGGCGCAGACCTGATCTATGTGAAGGTGGCGCACGAGGACGGCTGGAACTATTACCTGGCCAAGGGGGCGCTGAAAAACACTCTGACCGGCCATTACGAGGTGCTTTATGAGCTGCGCGGCACGCAGCTGGTCGGCTGGGAGTACGCCGGGCCGTTCGACGAGTTGCCGGCGGCCGCGGATACGTTCCGGGCGCACGACTACGCCCACCGGGTGATCAGCTGGCGAGAGGTCGGCGAGGAGGAAGGCACGGGCATCGTGCACATCGCCCCCGGCTGCGGCGCGGAGGACTTCGCCCTGAGCCGGGAATTCGACCTGCCGGTGGTCGCCCCGCTGGACGAAGCCGGTAACTATGTGGACGGCTTCTCCTGGCTGACGGGCCGGCATGTGACCGGCGTGGCGGACGACATCTTTGCTAACCTGCGCGAGAAGGGGCTGTACTACCGCAAGCAACGCTACTCGCACCGTTACCCGCACTGCTGGCGCTGCGGCCAGGAGTTGGTCTTTCGGCTCGTAGATGAGTGGTTTGTAGATATGGGTGTGGTGTACGACAAGCCCCGCGAGCAGGTGACTGCCGAGGAGAAGGCGGCCAGTCTGCGCTACCAGATCATGGACGTCGTGGACCAAATCCGCTGGATTCCTGGCTTTGGCTACGATCGCGAGATGGATTGGCTGCACAATATGCAGAACTGGATGATCAGTAAGAAGCGCTACTGGGGGCTGGCGCTGCCCATTTGGGTCTGCGAAGACAGAATGTGCAATCATTTCCACGTGGTGGGCAGTGAGGCGGAGTTGGAAGAGCGGGCGATCGAAGGCTGGGAGACCTTTGCCGGCCATACGCCCCACCGGCCCTACATTGACGCGGTGAAGATCGCCTGCCCGAAGTGCGGCGGCAAGGCCAGGCGCATCGCCGATGTGGGCAACCCCTGGCTGGATGCCGGCATCGTCTCCTTCAGCACGCTGCACTTCCGCGAGGAGCCGGAGTACTGGAAGGAGTGGTTCCCGGCGGACTTCATCTCGGAGAGCTTCCCCGGCCAGTTCCGCAACTGGTTCTATAGCCTGCTGGCCCAGAGCACAGTGCTGACCAACCGGCCGCCTTTCCTGACCATCATGGGCTACGCGCTGCTCTTTGCGGAAGATGGACGCGAGATGCACAAGTCGTGGGGTAACGCCATCGAGTTCAACGAAGCGGCGAACACGATGGGCGCAGACGTGATGCGCTGGCTGTATCTGAATCACAAGCCGCAGCAGAACCTGCTGTTCGGCTATCACCGCGGCGACGAGGTTCGGCGGCGCTTCATGCTGACTCTGTGGAACGTCTATTCCTTCTTTGTCACCTATGCCAGGCTGGATAACTGGCAGCCGGGGGCGGAGCGCGTGGTCAGTACGTTGCCGGCCAACGCCCAACTCGATGATTGGATCCGGGCGCGACTGGACGAGACGACGCTGGTCGTGACCGACGCTTTGGAGAATTATGACGCCGAGCGGGCGACCATCGCCGTGGAAAGCCTGCTGGATGACCTATCGAACTGGTATGTGCGCCGCTCGCGCCGGCGCTATTGGAAGAGCGAAGCCGACGCCGATAAGGAAGCGGCCTACGCGACCCTGTACCACGTGCTGGTGGAGCTGAGTAAACTGCTCGCACCAATGATCCCCTTCACCGCGGAGGCGATGTATCAGAATTTGGTGCGCACTCAGGATCAGCACACCCCGGCCAGCGTGCACCACTGTTTCTACCCGCAGGCCGATGAAGCGAGCCTGGACCGCCGGCTGCTGGATAAGATGCACCTGGCGATCACCTGCGCCGGTCTGGGCCGGGCAGCCCGCAGCGCGGCCGATGTCAAGCTGCGCCAGCCGTTGGCCAGGGCGCGAGTCAATGTGGCTACACAGCGCGAGCGAGATGACCTGTTGGAGTTGGCGGACGTGATCGCGGAAGAGATCAATGTGAAGCAACTGGAGGTCGTTTCAGAAGTCGGCGAGCTGGTGAATTACAAGGTGCTGCCGAACAACCGGTTGTTGGGCCCGAAGCTGGGCGGCGACTTTCCGGCTGTGCGGCAGGCGCTGCTGGCCCTTGATCCCGCCTGGGTGGCTCACCAACTACAGGTGGCCGGCGAAGTGACGGTCATGGTGAACGGCAGTGAGATTGCCTTAAATGCCGAAGAGGTGGTCGTACAGACGGAGTCAAAGGGCGGTCTGGCGGTAGCCAGCGATCGGGGCATCACCGTGGCGGTGGACACGCAGCTGACGCCGGCGTTGCGCCAGGAAGGGTACGCGCGCGATCTCGTCCGGGCGATGAACAGCCTGCGCAAAGAAGTGGGCCTGGAGATCACGGACAGGATCGTGCTGTACTATGAGGCGGACGGAGAGGTTGCGGAGGCGATGCGGAACTTCGCCGGGTACATTCAGGACGAGACCCTGGCTGTCCTATTGCAACCGGCCGATCAGGCGACGCCGGCCGGCCGGGAAGGGCTGATGGTGCGCACACTGACGGCGGGAGACCTGCCAATCACGGTTAGCTTCGGCAAAGTGCATGATTGATTGAAGAATCCCGGAAACTTAGAGTTTCCGGGATTCTGGTCAAAGGGTGTACAATGGGTCGAAATTGGCCGGAGGAATGTGAATGCGCCGATCCTTGCTGCTGTTGTTGCTCGCTCTGGTAGGCACAGCGGCGATTGTCCAGGCTCAGAGCCGGGATCGATCCACAATTATTGATGAAGACCTTATGCCGCTGGATACGGTTGACGGCGCGTGGGTGCTTCCATTTGAACTGGAGCAGGTTGAACGGGAGGAGGTGCCGCCAAATGTGTTAGCGGCAGCCGGCGCGGATCATTGCGTTGACGCTCCGCTGCTGGCGAATCCCGATGGTACGGTTGGCGGCGGTGACGTCCTGCCCACTAATTTTATGACCACCGACCCGACAGACCCCGATATCAGCCAGTGCATGTTCGGCGCTCCCCCCAGTGTACAGGGCTACCGGTCGGTGTGGTATCGCTTCTTCCCCTTACAGAGCGGGGTGGTAGATATTCAAACCACGCTGGACCCATCCAACTTTGAGACCAGTTACGACACGGTGGTGGCGCTTTATCGCAGCGACGCTCCATTTGGCGAATGTAACAGCCTGACCCTCATCTCCTGCAACGATGACGCCCAGGGTTTCCAGTCTCGCATCAAGGTATTCGTCCGGCAATGGGATAACTATTACATCGAGGTGGTGGACTGGAACTTTGCGGTGAACAACGAGGCCATGCTGCGCATCTCGGTCACCTTTGATGAGGGCGAGACGCTATGGGATGTGCAGGAGCAGGCCTCCACTACCTGGGAGAAACCGCGCAGCCGCCAGGCAGTAGTGGCGATAGGCGACTACATCTACGTTATTGCCGGACAGACGGCGGTGACCGGCGATTTCCCCACGCGCGACGGATCCGTGGATCGCTATCATGCGCCGACAGGCACGTGGGCCCCGATGATGCCCATGGTAGGGGCCGGCTATTCCAACACCACGGCAGCGGTAGTAAACGGGCGCATTTACGTGCCGGCCGGCTACGTGGGCAACAATTCGGCTTATGACGGCACCCATTGGGTTTTTGACCCCAATATACCAAATGTCCCCTACAACGGCGCCTGGTTTGCCAACACGAATCCAGTGCCGTGGAATCTCCTGGATGGGCAGCCATATGCCTGGTCGCAGGCCGTCTCTATGAGGGTTGGTCAAACCGATGGGTATTTCCTGACCGGCGGCGTCTTGCCGCCGGCGAACAATTCATTCTTGCAGGACCAGGGAGAGCCAGTCGCTCATCTGCTCTTCTTCGCGCCGAGCGCGGACGGGCATAGCGGCGTCTGGAACACCGTGCTGGCCAATATGTCAATCGCCCGCTACGCCCACGTCGCTGCTGCCGTCACCCGCGAGACAAACTTCGGTACGGAGCAGCAGGTCTGCGTTGCCGGCGGCATTACCAAGGACGATGGCGAGCTCCGTTCTCTCAGCGATGCCGAATGTTACAGCAATATCTCCGGCCAATGGTCGCCAATCGCTGCGCTGAATTTCAATCGTTATGGCGGCAGCAGCGCAATTGGCCCGGATGGTCGCTGGTATGTCTTTGGCGGTACAACTGTGGCGGAAGTTAACGGCGTCAACGTGCAGGTTCCCCTGACAGTGACCGAGGTGTACGACCCGGCGACGAACACCTGGCAGGTGTGGGATTCGCGCTACGATCTGCGGGCGCCGGCGCGGGATTGGGCGCGGGGCGCGTTTGTTGGCGATACGCTTTACGTCTTTGGCGGTGAGACATTTAACGTGGCCACGGGCACCTGGGGAGTCGTGCCGCTGGTCGAGTCACTGTACATCCCGCCTACAGGCCAGATCTTGCCGGCGGTGCGCATGGAGCGCGTGGACGGGTATGAGCCGAACGACACCCTGGAAACGGCCACGCCGATCGGTCTCAACGACCCGCGCAACGACAGCTTTGTACTGAACGACGACTGGCACGACTTCTTCGCCTTCCATGTGCCATACAACATGGTCGTGCGCGCCTCGGTGACCGAGATTCCCTACGGCAGCGATTACGATCTGTATCTGTATAACTCAGATAAGTTCCTGGTCGGCTACAGCACCAGCATCGGCAACCAGGATGAGCATGCCACGTCGTTTCTGCTTACGCCGGGTCTCTACTACGCGCTGGTGCAGCGGATAACCACATTCGTCGCCCAGTCGCCGTACCGGATCGTGATTGCGCCGCAATAGCCGCGCCAATCCAAATGGACTTCTGGCTGAGCTTTTCGCATAAACCCCGCAGGTCCGGCTGAGCTTTTATTGCCCTGCTACAGATCAGAGAGAGACCTGCGGGCTACTTGATTGCACGCTTGGGAGCGTTAGGTGATTCAACTCCTGCATTTTGCGGATGCCCACATAGACATGGCCAACTGGGGGCGACACGACCCGGAGACGGGGTTGCCTATCCGGGTGATGGACTTCCTCAACGCCCTGGATCAGATTGTCGAGGCGGCGATTGAGCGGCGGGTGGAGCTGGTGCTGTTTGCCGGCGACGCCTACAAGGATCGCAACCCACAACCCACCTTCCAGCGGGAATGGGGCAAGCGCATCATGCGCCTGTCGCAGGCGAAGATCCCCACCGTCCTGCTGGTCGGCAACCACGATGTGGCCCCGGCATTGGGCCGGGCGCATACCATGCAGGAGTTCGGCACGCTGGCCGTGCCATATGTGCATCTGGCGGACGACTTCATGGTGCTCGGGCCGGAGGTGCTGGGAATCCCGCTGCAGATCCTGGCAATTCCCTGGGTCTCGCGCAGTAAGTTGATGCGCCATGTGAGCGAAGCCGGCAAGTCGACCGAGGAGATGTACACCGACGCGGAAAACATCGTCGGCGAATGGGTGGAGGAGCAACTGGCGGCGCTGGACCCGCACTTGCCCACCATTCTGCTGGCCCACGCTTCGGTACATGGAGCCGCTTTCAGCACGGAGCGGATGGTCACGCTGGGACAGGAGTTGGTGCTCAGCGGGCAGGTGGTGCGCGATCACCGCTTTGACTACGTCGCTCTCGGTCATATCCACAAGCACCAGGAGTTGAACGGCGGAGTACATCCGCCGATTGTCTATCCCGGCTCCATAGAGCGCGTTGATTTCGGCGAGATTAACGAGCGCAAGGGCTTCGTGCTGGCTGAGGTCAGCAAAGGGCGGACCAACTGGGAATTCTACCCGTTGCGCACTCGCCCCTATCTGGATATTCAGGTCGAACCGAAGGCCGCGGAAAGCTTTATGGTAGATGTAATGAGCCAGCTGCCTCCTCCGGCCAGAGTGCGCGACGCCGTCTGCCGCGTGCAGATCAGCTATCCCCATGATTGGGAGGCGCTGCTGGACGAGGCCGCTATCCTGCAATACCTGGACCAGGCGCTCAGCGTGCAGATTCAGAAGCAGCGTACGGTGGAAAGGCGGTCGCGGTTGGGCGACATTGCCGGCGTCGAGTCATTAGGCCGTGAGGAGCTGCTGCTGATTCACTGGCGCTCAAAGGGGCTGGCGGAAGAGGAGATCACGGCCCTACAGGCGCTGGCCCAGGAGTTGTTTGCCGGCCGGGAGGCATAAGGTCCCGGGAGACCAGGGGCAACAAGAATGATCGCAAAGCGACTGGAGCTGACCAACTTCCTTTCTTACCGGCAGACGGCGGTCCTCGATTTCAACGGTATTCACCTGGCCTGCATCGCAGGAGCAAACGGGGCCGGCAAGTCGAGCATCCTGGACGGAATGACCTGGGCGCTGTTTGGCCGCAGCCGCAGCCGCAGTGATGATGACGTGGTCAATCGACTGGCGATCATCAATCAGGCGCACGCTGACGTCCGCTTTGAGTTTGAGCTGGAGGGGATGTGCTATCGCGTGATCCGGCGCAAGCGACATGCTCACTCAGCCGAGCTGGAGCTGCAATTCCAGGGAGGTGACGGGCAATGGGAGACCCTGACGGAGAGTAGGCTGCGCGATACGCAGGCGGCCATTACCGACCTGCTGCGCATGAACTATGACACGTTTGTGAACGCCAGCTTTCTGCTGCAAGGCCGGGCGGATGAATTCATGACCAAGACGCCGGGGAAGCGCAAGGAGATATTGGCCGAACTGCTGGGGGTGAGCGATTGGGACCAATGGCGCGACCGGGCCGGGGCCTGGCGCCGGCAAGAGGAAAACGGGTTGTCGTTGCTTGATGGCCGGCAGGCGGAGCTTGATCGTGAACTGCAGGAAGAGGACGAACGCCGCCGCCAGCTCGCCGAGGCCCAGGTGGAGTTTGAGGCGATTTCAGCGCAATTGGACAGTATGGAGACGCTGTTGGGCAACATGCGCCGGGTGGCCGAGGCGTTGGCCCAACAGCAAAAGGCGGCCCAGGGACTCCGGCAAATGCTGGATCGGCAGACGACGAGCCTGGCCCGGTTGGAGAAGAGTCGCGCGGGGCGTCAGGTAGAACGTGACAATCTCGCCGAAATCCTGCAAGACGCGCCCGCTATCGAAGCCGCTCAGCAGGAGTATGAGGAAGCCGCCCGCCGGTGGCAATTCTGGCAGGACAAAGCAGCGCAGTTGAATGTCCTGCAACAGGCGCGACGCCCGCATGAGTTGACAATCGAGCGCATCCGCAGCGGTCTTGAGCAGCAGGAGAAGACGCTGCGCCGGCAGGCAAGCAACATTGAACAGATGACGCAAGAGCGCGTCACGCTGCTCGAGCAACAGAGCGCGACCGGGGAACGACTGCGGGAGTTGGCCGGACAATTGGCCGAATTGAGCGAGCAGGAACAGCTTTGGCACGATGCGCGGGCGGCATTGCAGCAGTTGGAAGGAGAGCGAGAGCTTAAGCAAAAGGGGCTGGCCCGGCTGCGCGGGGAAGCGTCGCGAGTGGCCGGGTTGCAACTGGAAAGGACGGCGGTAGTCAAGAACCTGGAGCAGGCCATTGCTGCTGGCGACGATTTAAGCGCCAAATTGGCAGCCCTATCTGAGCAGCGGCAACAACACGCTGCCGGGCTGGCCGAACGAGACAATCTGCGCCAGGAAATGTCCAGGCTGCGCAGCGAGATGGAACCGCTCAAAGAGCGCATTGAACGCCTGGAAGTGGAGACCGGCGGGCAGTGTCCGCTCTGTGGGCAGGATCTCAGCGAAGCGCACCGCCGGCAAGTGCTGGCCGAACTACACCGCGACGGAGCAGAGAAGGGCGACCGCTATCGAACCGACCATTCCAGGGTCGGAGTCCTTGAAAAGGAGATCGAGGCGCTGGCCGAAGCGCTGAAGCAAGCCGGCCGGCTGGAAAAAGATCTTCAGACGCAGCAAGAGCGCCGCGCAATGGCGCAGACTCGGCTCGACGAAATCACGCGCCAAACGGATGAGTGGCAGGAAGACGGCCCACAGCAAGTCGCGGATTTAGAAACAGAATTGGCCGATGACCGGGAGCTGGCCGGGAAGAAGGAGGCGGTCGCCGGCTTACAGCGCCTGTTGCAGGAGAAGCGCGGTAAGGAAGCAGCATATAAGCAGGCGCAAGAAGAGTTAGCCGGCAAAGAGGCCCGGCTGGCAGAGATTGATCGCGCTCTCGTCGCCTGGCGGGAGCGAGAATCTATCGAACTGCAGCGGGTCAGCCGGCGGTTAGAAGCCGGCGATTTTGACGCTGCGGCGCAGAAGGCGCTGGCGGACAGCGACCAGGAGATCGCCGCCCTGGGTTATGAGCCGGCCAGTCAGCGAAAGGCCAAAGAGGAGTTGGACCAGTTGGCCGCGGCTCCGAACCGCTACCAGGAGCTGAAGCAAGCCGAGGCGGCGATCAAGCCCCTTGATCAGGGGCTGGCGGACCTGGCCGAACAGATAGCAGCCCAGGAGAAGGAAGTAAGGGACCTGGAGCGACAACTTGAGGACGCTAACGCACAAATCGCCCTGTTGGGCGCTGACGCGGGCGAGCTGCCGGCGACTGAGGCGGCGGTATCGAAGCTGCGCGAGGAGAAGCTGGCCGCTAATCGCAAAGTCGGCGCCTCCCAGCAGCGGCTGGCGGTGCTGGATCGCGTCCGCGCGCAACGACAAGAGCTGGAGGAGGAGCGCAGCAAGCAGGCCTTGCTTATCCAGCGGCTGAAAGTGCTGGAAAGCTCCTGCGGGCGGGATGGAGTGCAGGCGCTATTGATCGAACAGGCGGTGCCGGAAATCGAGAATGACGCCAACCAGTTGTTGGAGAGATTGACCGGCGGAGATATGCACGTCACTATCAGGACCCAACAGCCGCTGAAAACTCGCGAGGCGTTGGCGGAGACGCTGGATATCCTGATCAGCGATGCCGCCGGCGAGCGCCCCTATGAGAATTACAGCGGAGGAGAGCAGTTCCGGGTCAATTTTGCGGTGCGGTTGGCGCTGTCGCGGCTGCTGACCCGGCGGGCCGGCGCACGGCTGCAGACGCTGGTCATTGATGAGGGGTTCGGTAGCCAGGACCCGCTTGGCCGGCAGCGGCTGGTGGAGGCGATCAACGCCATTCAGGACGACTTCGCCCGCATCCTGGTGATCACGCACATTGACGAGTTGCGCGACGCTTTCCCGAACCGGATTGAGGTTACGAAGGAGCCGGCCGGATCCACCATCGCTGTTTATTGAGTGGGTTGCGGGGGATTCGGTTGGCGGCGGCAAATGTCAGCGCCGGAGCTGGGTCGCCGCGTCTACTTGCTGCCAGCTCTCGCCCACCTTCCGGAACTTCATCACGTCCCGTACTTCGTCCAGCAGGGTCTCGATGGGCACCAGTCGGCCCACGGTGACATAGCTCTCCCCGCCCACCGGCGTGCTGGTGCGCTTTTCGCTAAAGCGCTCCAATTGGGCCAGGAACCAGGGCCGGACCACGCTCATCGGCAGACAATAGAGATCGCCAATCTCCACAAAGAGATAAAACAGCCATTCCGCTCTGGTGTAGAGGAAGCAGCCGGCTGTGCCCTTACCCTCATTGCTGACTGTCTCAAAGAAGAAGTTGCCGGTCTGGTGGTAGCGATCCCCCTTAACCTCTACCGGGATGATGCGCAACCTATCCCGCTCCAGAATGGTCCACAGCAGGTCAATGTCGTGCTCCTGGTAGGCCGGGTCATCTTCTACGTTGTGCACGGCGACCGTTTGCGACCAGACGGCATAAAGAAAGGCGGTTACTTCAGTCGCCGCCCGGCGGGCCACGCTGGTAGTGTAATCAACTGAGTGCTGCTTGAGCCGGCTGGTGCTGGTCACGCCCCGGTCCATACGACGGCGCGCAACGCGAAGAGAGAGAGATCTTCGAAGGCTGCCTGTCCTTCCGCCACGGGATCAAGGCTGCTCATCACGTTGAGCACGACTTCATCAATCGCCCCGGCCAGGGCCTCCGCGGATCGGCGAGTGTTCTGGGGCATGATCAAGCCCTGGGCCAGCGCTGCTTCCAGGGGCCGTTGCCAGATAGCAATCATCCGTTCGCGAAACTCATCCTGCTTGCTTGCCAGGGAGGGGATAGCGCCGATGCCGCCCAGCAGCAGCAAGTGAATGGCGGCCGGCTCGTAGATAGCCAGGTTCAAATAGGCTTGAACCCCGGCGCGCACCTGTTGCGGCAAGGTGCTGCGACCGCGCACCGCCTGTCCAATTGCCTGCAAGAGGAAGTCGGCTGTCTCCTCAAAGAGATAGGTGAACAGCATTTCCTTGTCAGGAAAGTAGAAGTAGAAGGTGCCGATGGCCACGTCGGCGACCTGCACAATGTCGCGCACGGTGGCGGCATGGTAGCCCTTCTCGGCGAAAACCTGCACGGCGGCCTGCATCATGGCCGTCCGTTTGGCGTCTTTCTTCTGGCGGGTCTTGTCGGTGCTGCGATAGGCCATTGTGCTGGGAGGATAGTCCAGGGAGTATAAACTGTCAACCTGGGGTAGGGCTGGCCGGAGGCCGGTTGTGCGCTGCCTCATAGAGCAGCAGGCCGGCGGCCACGGCCAGATTCAACGATGAGGCCTCGCCCAGCATGGGGATATAAACCTGATGATCCGCGCGACTCAGGACGGCCTCCGGCAGGCCCTCCCCCTCGCTGCCCAACCACAACAGGAGCGGGAAACTATACATTTCCGGCTCGCGGTAGAAGCTCTGGGCGTGGGCCGAGCTGGCCAGGGTGTGCATGCGGTTCTCGCCGGCCCACTCCCACAGGTCCGCCGGCGCCGGCGCGGCAGCCAGGGGCACGGAGAAGACCGCGCCCATGCTGGCCTTAACTGCGGTTGGGTGGTAAGGGTCCACCGTATCGCCCACCAGGATCACTGCGCCGGCATGGATCGCGTCGGCGGTACGCAGGATAGCGCCCAGATTGCCGGGATCGGAGACCTCTACCAGCGCGGCGAAGACGGCGTCCGGGGCCACGAACTCTCGCAAGCCGGAGAGCGGGCGCAGATTTTCCCGGACGATGGCCGCCAGCCCAACCGGATGTTCGCGTTCGCTGATGGCGGCGAAGACCGGCCCGGCCAGCGCGACGACCTGGCTGCCGGCGGCCTGATGCTGTTCGACAGCCGCCATTCCGGCGGCGCTGGTCAGCAGTTCGGGCGCATAAAGCAGCATCTCAACGCCGGCCTGATGCGCGATGGCTGCCAGGACGGGGCGGATGCCCTCTACCAGAAAAACACCTTCTTGCTGCCGGTGTTTCTTCTGCCGGAGGCGCTTGATGCGTTTGACCAGGGGATTACTGAAGCTGGTGATCATGCCTCAGCAAGCAGGAATGTCTATGACTCGTCGTCCGCGTCCGTAACGCCATCATCGGCGGCCGCGCGCTTCAGAACCCGGTCAATGACCGGTTCCGGCTCCACCAGCGGCTGCTGAAGTGCCACTTCCAGCACTTCTTCCATGTGCGCCACCTGCACAAAGTTCATCCCCTGGCGCAGCTTCCTGGGTATCTCCAGCAAGTCGGTTTCATTGCGCTGGGGCATGACGAAAGTGTGCACACCGGCTCGCCGCGCCGCCAACGCCTTCTCTCGTATTCCGCCAACCGGCAACACCCGCCCGCGCAGGGTGATCTCGCCCGTCATGCCCACCTCGCGGCGCACCGGCCGGTTGGTGAAGGCGGAAATGAGAGCCGTGGCCAGGGTCACGCCGGCGGATGGGCCGTCCTTGGGCACCGCGCCTTCCGGGATGTGGATGTGCACATCAATCTGCTCAAAGACGCTGTCGTCAATACCCAGCGCCTCCGCCCGGCTGCGGGTGTAAGTCATGGCCGCCTGCGCGCTCTCCTGCATAATCTCGCCCAATTGGCCGGTGAGGGTTAACGTGCCTTTGCCGGCCATCAGGTTCACTTCGATGAACATCGTATCCCCGCCGCTGGGCGTCCAGGCGACGCCGGTGGCGACCCCGACCTCATCTTCTTCGCGCAGCGCCTCTCTGGTAAAGAGCGGAGGGCCGATCAGGTCGGCCAGCCTTTCCGCCCGGATGCGGTGCGGATAACGCTTCTTCTCTGCCACGCGCCGGGCGACCTTCCGGCAGATATTGGCGATCTCGCGCTCGAAATTGCGCACGCCGGCTTCGTAAGTGTAGTCGCGGATCAGGGTCTGTAGAGCGTCGGTTTCGTAATGGAGGCCGTCTTCGTTCAAGCCGTGCTGGCTCAATTGCCGCGGGATCAGGAAGCGGCGGGCGATCTCGATCTTCTCCTCTTCCAGGTAGCCGGGAAACTCAACCACCTCCATCCGGTCTAGCAGTGCCGGCGGTATGGGGTCGAGTGTGTTGGCGGTGGCCACAAACAGGACTCGAGACAGGTCGTAATCAATGTCCAAGTAATGGTCTACAAAGGCCTTGTTTTGTTCCGGGTCCAGCACTTCCAGCAGGGCGGCTGCCGGATCGCCGCGAAAATCCTGGCCGATCTTGTCCACCTCGTCCAGGACAAACAGCGGATTCACCGTTCCCGCCCGGCGCATCGCCTGCAGGATGCGCCCCGGCAATGCCCCGATATAGGTGCGCCGATGGCCGCGAATCTCTGCTTCGTCGCGTACTCCGCCCAGGCTGACGCGCAGGAAATCACGCTCCAGCGCCCGCGCAATCGAGCGGCCCATGGAAGTCTTGCCCGTGCCGGGTGGGCCGACAAAGCAGAGGATGGGTGTCTTCATCTGCTGGGGGGCGAGCTGCTTGACGGCGATGAACTCGAGGATACGCTCCTTGGCCTTGGCGAGGCCGTAGTGATCTTCTTCCAACACCTGGGCGGCGTGGATTACATCCAGGTTGTCTTCCGATACCTCGGTCCAGGGGAGGTCCAGGATCCAGTCGAGATAGGTGCGGATGATGCCGACTTCCGGCGACATGGGCGGCATAGCCTGTAGCCGGGCTACCTCTTTGTCGGCGCGAGCGCGCACGTCAGCCGGCAGCGCCTTGGCCAACAACGTCTCCTTCAGCTCGTCCAGCTCCTGCGCGAAGATGTCCATCTCGCCCAGTTCGCCCTGGATGACGCGCATCTGCTCACGCAAGAAGTGCTCCCGCTGCGAGCGATCCATTTCCTCCTGTACGCGGGAGTGAATCTGGTCTTCCAGTTCCAGGACGTCCAGTTCGCGGGCGAGCACGGTGTTCACCTTGTGGAGCCGGGCGTTGGGATCGATCGTCTCCAGGATGTCCTGCCGGGTGGCGACAGCCAGATTCATGGTAGAGGCGATGAAGTCAGCCAGCCAACCCGGCTCATCAATGTTGATGGCGTAGGTGTAGGCGTCTTCCGGTAGGCTCCGATTCAGGTCCACAATGCGCTCAAAGGAGGCCATCACGGCCCGCATGAGGGCTTCCGTGCTGGGTTGCCAGCTCTCCGGTTCGTATATAGCGCGCGCCCGCACGCGGATGTACGGCTCCCACTGCGTGAACTCCAGCAATTGCATCCTGCGCCGGCCCTGGGCCAGGGCGCTGTTGGAGTTGTCCGGCATGCGCAAGGTGCGCCCGATCGCTACCTCGGTGCCGACGTCGTAAATGTCTTTGGCAGCCGGATTGGATTCATCGGCGTTGCGCTGGGCAGCCACAATCAAGTTCTCGCCGTTCGCCAGCGCTGCCTGCAGGGCAGCCAGCGAGCGATCCCGGCCAATAAAGAGCGGGACCACCATCTGCGGATAAAGCACCATGTCGCGCAGCGGTAGAAAAGGGCATTCGACGACCGATTCCTCGTCGCCCTTCTTTCTGCTCACGCGTTTTTCACCAAAGTCCATGGTTCCCAGCAGGTCGGGGAACTGCATGTATTCAAAGTCGTCTTGGTCCATCTAATCCCTGATCGCCTCAGTGGACAAAACCCCGCAACTCTGTCTGGACTCTACTCCAGAACGAATGTGCTCCCCAGGGGCTGCGGGGTGTACAAAGAAACCTTGCGAGCCAAACCACTCAGGTGGTTGTCACATCCACATGGGGCTAAAAAAGCGATTGTAGACTGTCCCAACGATTAAGCAAATCACCAACCACGAAGATGGAGCCGGTAATACAGATGAGGTCGGCCGGTCCGGCGACTGCGACCGCCGCCGTCACGGCTTGCGCCACGTCCGGGTAGGTAGCCACGTCAAACCCGAGTTCAGCGGCCATGCCGGCTACCTCCTCCGGCGCAGCCCGGCGCGGATGATCAGCGCCGGTGATGATAGCGCCGGCCGCCGCCGGCAATAGGATACTCAGCATCTCATGAATATTCTTGTCAGCAGAAAAGCCCAATACGAGCCAGAGCCGCTCATAGCTGAAGTCCGACTGCAAGGCGGCGGCCAGCCGGGCGACAGAATCCGGATTGTGGGCGCAGTCAATGAGGACGGTAGGCGAGCCGGTGCGCCTGACCAGCGTTTGCAGCCGGCCGGGCCAGAAGACCTGGGCCAATCCTCGCTGCATGGCGGGCAGGGTGATGGATGGGAAATGCCGGCCGGCCTGACACAGAGCGGCGATAGCTACCAGCGCATTCTCCCGCTGAAAGTCGCCGGCTAAGGGAACCCGGAAGCGGCTGCCGGCGGGCGCGCAGGCCGGCTCCGGACTGCGGACGATCTCGATTTGCTG
>CAYVQP010000021.1:45226-47198 GCA_964452775.1 uncultured Ardenticatenaceae bacterium
CGGGCCGGATCCATCTTCTCCGGCGCGTAAACATCGGTCATCTTGCGTTCGTAGTTGATAAAGCCGTACAGGTAGGCCAGGGCCTCTTGATAGCGAGTTTCAATTTGCATGGGCGGCATTAAAGTGGACCTCTCAGCAGGGAGGCGCAAACCCCGCAGCTCTTGTGGAATGTGTTTGCCCTCGCAGGGTCCCCGGAAGGAGCTGCAAGGATTGCATACAGGGCAGGCGTGCAGTCAGGCGGTTCAGGGGTGAATCAGGCAATCTCGCCGGCGGCCTGCCGGGCGACCAACTGCAGAAAGTATTGATGAAAGCGTGAGTCGCCGGTCAGCTCGGGATGAAAGGCGGTGACCAGCAGATGGCCCTGCTGAGCGGCGACGGGCGTGCCGTCTGCCAGGCGGGCAATGATATGCGCACCGGCGTCTTCGTCCGCGCTGACCAGTCGCGGCGCGCGAATGAAGATGGCCGGGAAGGGTATATCGCCGATGGCAGCGTCGAACACCGGCGCCGCCAGCCCCACTTCAAAGCTGTCCACCTGTCGGCCAAAGGCGTTGCGCTCCACGGTGATGTCCATCACGCCTAATAGGGGCTGGTCCATGCCGATGTCCCGGGCCATGAAGATCATGCCGGCGCACGTTCCCCATACGGCTTTCTCGGCGGCAAATTGGCGCAGCGGCTCCATCAGGTGGTAGAGGACAGCCAGTTTGCCGATGGTAGTGCTTTCGCCGCCGGGAATGATCAGCCCGTCCAGGCCGGTCAAATCGGCCGGCAGTCGCACCTCCACCGCTTCGACGCCCAGCGACCGCAACATCTTGATATGTTCAATGAACGCCCCCTGCAGGGCCAGGACGCCGATCTTCATCAACTCTCCACAAAAAGGGGGGAGGTGTGGTGAACCGCGCGGTTCACCACACCTATCACTTTACCAACCGCGGACGGCGAGCTGCTGCTCTTTGGACAGAGTGCTGGCGGAAATACCGACCATCGGCTCGCCCAACTTCTCGCTGACGCGGGCCAGGATCTCCGGATTGTTGTAGTGGGTGGTGGCCTCTACAATGGCGCGGGCGCGGCGAGCGGGATCGCCACTCTTGAAAATGCCGGAGCCGACGAAGATGCCGTCCACGCCGAGCTGCATCATCAAACCGGCGTCGGCTGGGGTGGCGATGCCGCCGGCGGCGAAGTTGACCACCGGCAACCGGCCCAACTGCTTGGTCTCAACGACCAGCTCGTAGGGTGCGCCGATTTCCTTGGCATAGGCCATCAGCTCCTCGTCCGGGGTCAGCTGCAATCGTCTGATGTCGCCCAACACGGCGCGGGCGTGGCGCACCGCCTCGACGACGTCGCCGGTGCCGGCTTCGCCCTTGGTGCGAATCATGGCCGCGCCTTCCCCGATGCGGCGCAGCGCCTCGCCCAGGTTACGGCAGCCGCATACAAAGGGCACCTTGAAGTTGTGCTTCAGCACATGGTGCGCCTCATCCGCCGGAGTCAATACCTCGCTCTCGTCAATGAAGTCTACGCCAATCGCTTCCAGGATCTGCGCCTCGACGAAGTGACCGATGCGGCATTTGGCCATCACCGGGATGCTGACCGCGGCGATGATCTCCTTGATCAGACCGGGATCAGACATGCGCGCCAGGCCGCCGTCGCGGCGGATATCGGCCGGCACGCGCTCCAGGGCCATCACGGCAACTGCGCCGGCTTCCTCCGCGATCACCGCCTGGTCGGGGGTCACCACGTCCATGATCACCCCGCCCTTCAACATTTGGGCCAGACCGCGCTTCACGCGCTCGCTGCCGACTTCACCCTGCGCACCGTTCTTCTTGCCGTTCTCCATTGTTCACATCTCTCCTGTAAATCGAAATTGTATTTCGATGCCGATTTGGAAAATCGGGTTACGCTTCTCCTGTAAATCGAAATTGTGTTTCGATACCGATTTGGAAAATCGGGTTACGCTTCTCCTGTAAATCGAAATTGT
>CAYVQP010000021.1:47298-57038 GCA_964452775.1 uncultured Ardenticatenaceae bacterium
GTTTCGATACCGATTTGGAAAATCGGGTTACGCTTCTCCTGTAAATCGAAATTGTGTTTCGATACCGATTTGGAAAATCGGGTTACGCTTCTCCTGTAAATCGAAATTGTATTTCGATGCCGATTTGGAAAATCGGGTTACACATCTCCTGTAAATCGAAATTTCATTTCGATGCCGATTTGGAAAATCGGGTTACACATCTCCTGTAAATCGAAATTTCATTTCGATACCGATTTGGAAAATCGGGTTACATCTCTATCCCTCAACTCATGAGAACTCTTTGCTCGTTCGAGTCTCTGTGATCCCGGCTTCAATTGTATGCGGGCGCCAAAGTGGGGACAAGCGAATTGGTATAGTGAATCTTACTCAGTGGCGGAGAAAAGTTGACCAATCTTCACTATCTTGATTGTGCAGGGATATCCGGACCGGCAGCCGGCTTCTCCAGTACCAGCAAGTGTGAAATACCGAACACGCGAAGAGGGGTCTTTTCAGCAGCGTAGAGCAGGCGTTTGAGCAGGCGTCCGGCTCGCGGGTAGCGCCGCTCAATGTTATCGTAGCCGCCAAAGATGCGCGTGTGCTCGATCACGCGCACCGGTAGATCGGCAAACAGAGCGCGCAATGCGCCGGCTGAGTAAGTGCGCACGTGCGGAGCCAGCCGGTTACGCAACGCGTCGGGCAGGTAGTTTACCAGCGGGATATTGCCGAACTTATACTCGCCGCGCCAATAGATGCCGTGCTGTTCCACGGGATACCAGCGGTTGGGACAGAAGATCAGGATGCGACCGCCGGGCCGGCAGACGCGCGCCATTTCACGCACGTACTGGGCATCGTCGGTCACGTGCTCGATGACCTCATTGCTCAAGATGAAGTCGAAGGTGTCCGCTGTAAAGGGGAGCGTTTCGGCTGCGGCGAGGGCAATGCCGGTGGCGTGCGCTAAGGCCTGCACCGCACGCTCGTGCTCAATCTCGATGCCGAATCGCTGCTCGGAATAGGGGGTTAACGCCTGCAGATAGGTGCCCAATCCACAGCCGTTATCCAGGATGCGGCCGGCGAGATTGGCCCATTGCCGGATCATATGCAGCCGGCGTTCCTGTCCGGAACGCCACACATAGCCCGGCTCCCCACGCAGGGCAGCTTTATCGGAATGGCTCATTCGTGACGGTGACCGCTTCTGCCGGTCATGGGCTGCCCACTATTTCATCGTATTTGCGCCGGACTTCCTGAATATCGTGCCAGGTGAGCGCCTTCGGCCCGTCGGGTTCGCGGGACGGGTTGCGTAGCAGGTAGGAGGGGTGGAAGATGGGCATGACCCAGCGACCGTGCCAGGCGTGCCACTGCCCGCGCAGACGGGTGATGCCGGTCAAATTGAGCAGGGATTCGGCGGCCACATTGCCGGTCAGCAGTATGATGGCGGGATCGATCAGGCGGATGATCTCCAGCAAATAGGGGCGATAGCCTTCGATCTCTTCTTTCGTGGGCTTGCGAAAGGAATTGACATCCTCCCCCGGCGGCAGGCGGAACACGGAATTGGAGATGAACACGTCCTGCTCAGGGTCGAAGTGAGCGGCCTCCAGTATCTTGTCCAACAATTGTCCGGCGCGGCCCACAAACGGCTTGCCCACCCGATTCTCTTCCGGGCCGGGAGCTTCGCCCACGATCATCAGCCGGGCCTGCGGGTTGCCGCGATAGATGACCACATTGGTGCCGGCGGCATGCAACGGATCGTCGGTCATCGTCATCATGTGAGCGACCAGCTCATCCAGGGAAGCGTAGTACTTGGGCCGTTCTTCAAATAAGCCGAATTGCATCGTCCCTCCTCACCTGCTAACCAATGCCTGTATCTTACCGTAGGGTAAGGATGGCAAGCAAGTCACAAGGTGCGGCAGGCAAACAAAAAAAGTGGAGGCGTAAGACGTCTCCACTTTTTAATTACCTGCTGTACCGGGGCGAGTTACATGTAGCGGTTAAGCAGTTCCGCCAGCTTCTCTCGGGAAGGGCGCAGTTTCTCATCCGGCAGTTGCGCCAGGGGCACATCGCCGAGATTGCTCAGTTCCGCCAGGCCGGGTCGATCGGGATTGAAGTAGATCAGGCCGGTGATGAACTCTTGATTACGTTCGGCGCGGTTTAGGCGGACCAGCGCAGCTTCGCGATCGGTGGGGTCGTAGTCCACGTCCAGCTTGCGCAGCCGGATTTCGGAGCCGTCATGCAGCTCGACCACGCGCAGTTCGCCGGGCCCATACTCCTCGATCATAATCTCATCCCGCACAGGCACGTAGCCGATTTCGTGCAATCGCTCGGCGTGCTCCTTGCCAAAGCCGTAGCTCTTGGTGGAGGTATCCTCATTGTTGAAGGCGACGCAGGGACTGATGATGTCCAGCACGGCCGTGCCGCGGTGGCTAAGGGCGGCTTTCAGCAGTTCACGCACCTGGGAGGCGTCGCCGGAGAAGGAACGGGCCACGAAGCCGCAGCCGGCCATAATCGCTTCCATGCAGATGTCAACCGGCGGGAACTCATTGGTGCCGGCGTACTTCAGGGTCTGGCCCTCGTCGGCGGTGGCCGAGAACTGGCCCTTGGTCAGGCCGTAGACGCCGTTATTCTCCACGATGTAGACCATGCGCACGTTGCGCCGGCAGAGATGCTTGAATTGACCCATGCCGATGCTGCCCGTGTCGCCGTCGCCGCTGACTCCAATAGCGCGCAAGGTGTGATTGGCCATGAGAGCGCCCGTACCGATAGCCGGCATGCGCCCGTGCAACGAATTGAATCCGTGCGACATGCCGAGGAAATAGGCCGGCGATTTACTGGAACAGCCAATGCCGCTCAACTTGATGATTTCATGGGGCCGGATGCTCAACTCATACGCGACCTGAATGATCTGGTTGGCGATGGAGTTGTGCCCGCAACCCTGACACAAGGTGGTAGGGCTGCCTTTATAGTCGGAAAACTCCAGGCCAATGCTGTTGACCCGCTGGCGTCCTCGGGTGACTGTACTCATCTCGTTTGCTCCTTTTCCATGATCGCCTCGACGACCCAGCGGGCGGTCAGGGGCATACCATCCAGGTAAGCGATCGACCGCAGTCTCATAGCCAGATCCGGCGAATCCAGCGTCAGGATGCTGTGCAATTGGCCGTCGCGATTCATTTCAATGACATATACTCGTTCATGGCGCTCGATGAAGCGGCGCACTTCGTCATGCGCCGGCAAAGCCCGCAGGCGCAGGAAATCGCTCTTGATCCCGGCGCTCGCCAGCCGGTAGCGAGCCTCTTCAATGGCCGGCAGCGTGGAACCGAAGGCGATGATGCCAAAGGCTGCATCGTCCACCTCTTCGATAACCGGCTCGGGCACCAGCCGGCGGGCGGTCTCGAACTTGCGCGTCAGCCGGTCCATATTCTGCGCCCAGATTTGCGGATCTTCGCTGTAGCGAGCCTTCTCATCGTGGCCGGTGCCGCGCGCAAAATAAGCCGCCAGCGGATGCTCGTTACCCGGCAACGTGCGGTAGCCGATGCCGTCGCCATCGAGGTCCTTGTAGCGGGCAAAACCATTCTGCGCCACGTCTTCCGCCGAGAGCACCTTGCCGCGCACGATTGGCTCCTGCGGATATTCGAAGGGAGGGGTCATCCAGGTGTTCATGCCCAGGTCCAGGTCACTGAGCACAAAGACCGGCGTCTGAAGTTGGGCGGCCAGGTTGAAGGAAGTGGTGCCGAAGTCAAAACATTCCGCCACGGTTCCCGGCAGCAGGATCACATTCTTCGTGTCACCGTGGCCCAGAAAGTAGACGAACAGCAGGTCGCCCTGCGATGTGCGCGTCGGCAGGCCCGTGCTGGGGCCGACGCGCTGAATGTCCCAGATGACCGCCGGGACTTCGGCGAAATAGCCCAGGCCGGCAAATTCTGCCATCAGCGAAATGCCTGGGCCGGAGGTGGCAGTCATAGCCCGCGCGCCGGCCCAGCCGGCGCCGATGAGCATACCGATGGCGGACAATTCGTCCTCCGCCTGCACCACCACGCAGGTGTTCTCGCCTGTTTCCGGGTCGCGACGCAGGTCCATGTGGCCGTTTAGCGCATCCACCACACTCGTAGAAGGGGTGATCGGGTACCAGGCCACCAGGCTCACGCCGCCGAAGAGAGCGCCCAGGGCCGCCGCTTCGTTGCCGGTGATCAACATCTGGTCGGTCACCATCGAATCGGCGATGCGCTCGACGCGATAATGCTCTTGTGGCTCCAGGTTTTCCGCACACCAATCGTAGGCCAGGCGGATCACATCCATGTTCGGGTCAACGATTCGGCGCCGGCCACGGAAGTGATACATCAGCGCTTCATCAATGGCCTCCAGCTCGATGCCGCAAATCTGCGCCATCGCCCCGACATAGATCATGTTGGTGTAGCGGTCGCGAGATTTGCCCTTGGCCTCTACGGCCTGGAGGAAGTGTTGCACCGGGATGCCGTACATGGTGATATCGTCCCGCTGCGGCGTCCCTCGCCAGTCGGAATTGTAAATACACACGCCGCCGGCCGGCAGGATCTGAATATCCCGGGCAATGGTCGCTTCGTTAAAGGCGATGAGCACCTCGGACGTCTCGCGCCGGGCGACATGTCCTTCATGACTGACGCGGATATGGTACCAGGTTGGTAATCCCTGGATGTTGGAGGGGAAGATATTCTTCCCGTTAACCGGGATGCCCATCTTGAAGAGGGCCCGCAGTAAGATCAGATTGGAGGTCTGGCTGCCGGTCCCGTTCGGCGTTGCAACCACAAAGGCGAAGTCGTTGACAACGGACCGGCGACCGGCAGGCTGTTCAGGTGCAGGCTGCTCAAGAGCAGACAGCACCGGGGGTTTCATGATACCCATAATTATTTATTCTCCTGACGTTTAGTGGTTCTCTCGCTAACTTAGGACAAAAACCCCGCAGGTCTTTCACGGGTCTACCGCCGAGGGAGCATGCACAGCAAGACCTGCGGGGTTTCCGTAAAGATTTAGCGAGAGGACCATTTAGTGGTGCATGCGCAAGATTCGTAACACCCCGTAGGTCTCAAGTAAGTTCTCGCTTGAGACCTACGGGGTGTTTCAGCTGGTTTGCGAATGAGCCATTTCGTAAGTGGATCACGCCCTGAGGTATTTGTGGGCAGATTCAGGTAGCTAAATGAAATCTCTAAACTGCTTCCGGCGCTACACTAGTGGCGAGACCTGTCAGGTAGGCGACAACGCCTTTCTGCATGCCGTCCGGGGTAGCATCGAATGGAATACCGTTGATTATGAGTTCGCGTTCATCCGCTGCTGCCGCAATAGAGATGTTGCGCGGGCCGCCGGTGGTGTACCAGGAAAGATCAACTCGCCCCGGCTCTTCGCGAATATCCCCATATTGCAGGAGTACATACTGGTTCACCTCTTCCAAATGGTGGCGCGCTTCCACTTCAGCCAGCAAGCCGGCGACGGCTGAAGCCTCGCCAATAGCGCGATCAGGAATGACCCATTCATCCGGTGTTTCGGATACCGCCTGGGCGAAATCCGGTTCCAGCGGCCGGCTTTCCGCGGAAAACAACCTGGCCAGCACGGGCGTGGGGGCAGCAGCTGGCGTTGTTACGACTGCGGGCGGCGGGACCGACGCCTCACTCGTCTCTTCGCTGCTCTCTTCTGTCGCTGTTACCGCCGGCTGAACTGCAGCGATCTCACCCGCGGCGGACTTCGATCTGCGCCGCGCCCTGACCAGCATGAACAGCGCGACCGCCAGACCGGCGGCGAGCAGAACAAACAAGCCGAGCAAGATGGCTATGCCGGCGGGACCAAGTTCGCCAAATTGAGGGATGATCTGGGCCGGCCAGGGATGCGCCGGCTGACTCCAACTATTCAACAACATGCACTACAACCTGCAAAGAGGCAATAGGGCGGTGACTGCTCGAATGATGGTCACTTCCGCGAAGTTAAAATCACAGTAGAAACTCAATTCTACTACGAGAGAACAGCGATAGCAATCTGTGCGCCGCAAAATTGAGTTCTCTAACGATTGACCAAATAGAATATACGTTCTATAATGTGATTCGTACGGCTCTTCTGTAGGAAAGCACCGCTACACATCCAGACTGATACAAAGGAGTGAACATGAGCAGCGTAAGGGTCCTGGTTGGCACGCGCAAAGGCGCATTTATCCTGGAATCCGACGGCAAACGCGAGAAATGGGTGGTCAATGGGCCTCATTTCGGCGGCCTGGAGATTTATCACATGAAAGGCTCCCCGTTAGACCCGAATCGGTTGTACGCCTCACAGGTCAGCGATTGGTTTGGGCAGGTGATTCAGCGATCTGACGACGGGGGGAAGACATGGGCGCCCGTGGGGAATGAATTCGTGTATGCCGGCAAGACCGGCACCCATCTATGGTATGACGACACGCCCCACCCATGGGAGTTCAAGCGGGTGTGGCACCTGGAACCATCCCTCGCCGAATTGGATACCGTCTATGCCGGGGTAGAAGACGCCGCCATCTTTCGCTCGACGGACGGCGGGCAGACGTGGCAGGAGTTGCCCGGCTTGCGCGGTCACGGCACAGGATCTGATTGGATGCCGGGTGCGGGCGGCATGGGCCTGCACACCATCCTGCTCGATCCAGGCAACCCCGGCCGCATCTTCGGAGCTATTTCAGCAGCGGGCGCATTCCGCAGCGATGACGCCGGCGAAAGCTGGCGTCCAATCAATCGCGGCTTACATTCTGAATACATCCCGGACCCGGAGGCCGAGGTCGGCCATTGCGTACACCGCATTGCCCTGCATCCCTCGCAGCCGGATGTGCTGTTCATGCAGAAGCATTGGGATGTGATGCGCAGCGACAACGGCGGCGAGTCCTGGTACGAGATCAGCGGCAACCTGCCCAGCGATTTCGGCTTCGTAATTGACGTGCACGCGCACGAGCCGGAGACGGTGTATGTGGTGCCCATCAAGAGCGACTCAGAGCATTATCCGCCGGAGGGGAAGCTGCGCGTTTACCGTAGCCGCAGCGGCGGGAACGAGTGGGAAGCGCTGACCGCCGGCCTGCCGCAGCGCGATTGCTATGTCAACGTGTTGCGGGATGCGATGGCGGTAGATTCGCTCGATCCCTGCGGGGTGTACTTCGGCACCACCGGCGGTCAGGTGTACGCCTCGAACAACGCCGGCGATAGCTGGTCCGCCATAGTTTACAATCTGCCGGCGGTGTTGTCGGTGGAAGTGCAGACGCTGCCATGATCCGGGTGGCTATCCCACACCACCTGCGGAACCTGGCGGGCGTGGGCGCAGAAGTGCAGCTGGAAGTTGAAGGGCCGGTCACGCAGCGCACCGTTCTGGACGCGCTGGAGGCGCGCTACCCGATGCTGCGGGGCACGATCCGCGATCACGTCACGAAAGAGCGCCGGCCCTTCCTACGCTTCTTTGCCTGCCGGGAAGACCTGTCGCTTGAGTCGCCGGATGCGCTCCTGCCGGAGGCAGTGGCATCGGGCAGCGAACCGTTTCGGATCCTTGGGGCCATTGCCGGCGGCTGATACCCATAAGTGAGGATGCACAGCGATGTCTTGTATGCCTGACAATTACGGCACGGTATCGCCCTATCTAATTGTGGATGGGGCCAGTGGTACGATTGACTTTCTGGTACAGGTGTTTGGTGCGGTTGAATTGCACCGCTATCCCGGCCCGGATGGGAGGCTCATGCACGCCGACGTGCGTATTAATGACTCAGTCGTGATGCTGGCGGATGGCGTGGAGCAATGGCCTTCCCAGCCGGCGCACGTGCATGTCTATGTGCCGGACGTGGATGCCGCATATCAGCGAGCGCTTGCCGCCGGGGCAACCTCTATTCAGGAGCCGGTTAAGAAAGATGATCAGGATAAGCGCGGCGGAGTAAAGGATTCTGGCGGCACGACGTGGTGGATAGCCACCCGGGTGGCGTAGGCTGTCAGCGCGGCACTACTGAGCCTGGCCAATTGTTGCGGCCGTTGTTGCCGGAATAATTGGTCAGGCTCGTTTATGCCCCCGGCTCTGAGGCACAGACCGGCTGGCTGGCATATACAAGGATATAAGCGGGCGGCTTCCCCGGCATGCTCAGCTCACGGTCATGCACAAAGCCCAGCCGCTGGTAGAGGGCCAGTGCGCGCACATTCTGCTGTAGGACGCCGATCTCAATGTCGCCGATTTTCAGCTCAGCGGCGATGTTGAGCATGAGTGTGATCAAGGCTGTCCCCAACCCCTGATTGCGCCAGGCGGGAGAGACCATAAGGTCCGCGATCTCCAGGTAGCCGTCATAGGAAACCAGTTTGCCGCCGGCTATAACCCTGCCGCCGGTGTCAGCCACCAGATACAACAGTTTACCCGCTGATTGCCGGTATAGACTGGAGTCGAAACGCTTTGTAAATTGCGTCCATTCCAGGTTGCGGTAGCAGGAAGCGTAGAAAGACGCGGCGTCACCAGGCCGGGCAAGCCGGATTGTCGCGCCCGTGGCCTTATGCGGCTGGGGTTCCAGTTGATACTGGCTGAATGAATACTGCCCGCTCATGCCGGGTCGCTCAGGTTGAAGTAACTCAGGCTGGCTGTGATACTTTCCCAACTGCTCATTTCGAGAGTCATTAATGGAGCGAGGGGCAACGTACGTAAAGCCGCCAGCGCCAACTCATAGTCTATTACGCCCCTGTTGAGCGGCCAATGCAGGTCAAGCTCGCCATCGTTATTGTTCATATGGCAGCAGTAGATATATGGCCCGAGAACCCGCAGCCACTCTGAAAGGGCGTGGCTAGAGTGTAGGGCCACATGGGCAATATCCAAACATACCTTGAAGTTATCGCGCTCTACCGCTTGCATGATCTCCGCCAGCAACTGCGGATCGTCCGCCCAGACGTTCTCCATCAGGATGATCTGATCATGCGCGGCGGCTTCTTCAGTAAATTGGATCCAGAAGTCAATTTGCCGCTCCAGCCAGCCATGCCGGTAATTGGGCAAACGCAGCCCGCCCAGATAATTGGCGTGAAAGATCACGTAACGCGCTTGCACTTGTTCGGCGATTTCCAGACTCTGTCGAAAGCGCCGGCGGGTCACAGCGATAATCTCGGGGTCCAGGCTGGCGGGCATCAGGTCATAAAACGCGCCATGTAAACCAATCGGGCCGGCGAAGCCCTTGAGTTGCCGCTTGTAAGCGCTGATCGTCTCTTCCAACGACCCCGTAAGAATAGACGGTTCGCTGAAAATGTGTAGTTCCAGGCCGCAACGCAGCGCTTCCGCTCGCCGGCGATAGTCGCGCAGATCTTTGGAGTAGACGGCAAAGAGCAACTGATCCATATGGGAGTTGCCCCTCGTTAACACAAAAAGCCTTGCGTCATGCAAGGCTCTCTGTGGGAAGAGGAGAAAAAAGGAGGGAATTGGTTATCAATTAAAGATTACGAGAGGATTTTAGCCGTTGCCGGCTGCCTGCAACAGGTAACTTCGATACACTGAAAATGTAAAATAGTTTACATTTTCCGCCGATCGATAGGCCGGCGGGATGTCCCTTGCCCCCGATCACGCGCCGGTTGGAGGCGGTTTCGGGAAGCCGGATTTATGCTAAGATAACGGGGTATTGCTTTTCAGATGCTGCGGCGAAGCGGCATGCCTATCTGCAGAATAACCCCGTAGGTCTCAAAAGCGATTGCTCCGGAGACCAGGATGTCAAATAGACCTACGGGGTTTGTAAACTGAAAAACCCCGTAGGTCTCAAGGGTAAACTCACCGGAGACCAGGACGTAAAGAAGACC